>JBKBSO010000009.1:0-154266 GCA_046291695.1 Bacteroidia bacterium | reverse complement strand
TATTTTGGCGAAAATCTCTTCCAGAGGCTTGCAATAGCACTTTCAAGCTCTAACTTGCAATCTTGCGGATGAGCAGATAAGGAAATCTTGTTGGGTAATCTTATTAATTAGACATCGACTTTCGCCTTGTCTAAAAAATGATTCGTGTTTGTTTGTTTTGTGTTCATAATCGTAATTTTACGCCGTTCTTGTGGAGGGTAAATATTGATCATGTAGTACATAGGCTACCGATGAGAGGGCTTTGAGATGGTTTACTCCCGCCGTTTGGCTTCAAAAACAGGGACAAGGGTTTCGCCATTTCAATTCCATACGCACTTGTAAAAAAAAAGCGGGTCATTATGACCCGCTTTTTAGTTAAGCAATTTAATCAGCCTGCTGAGCCCTGATGATGTTCAAGGCAGCACCAGCTTTAAACCACTCAATTTGCTGTGCATTGTAAGTGTGATTCACCAAAATCTCGTCCTTACTGCCATCGGCATGGTTGAGTACAATGGTTAAGGATTTACCTTCTGTGAAGCTGGTTAGCCCAAGGATATCGATGCTGTCATCTTCTTGTACTTTGTCGTAATCTCCCTTATTGGCAAAGGTTAAAGCCAACATGCCCTGTTTCTTCAGGTTGGTTTCGTGGATACGCGCGAAAGATTTTACCAAGATCGCACGTACTCCTAGGTGACGAGGCTCCATAGCAGCATGTTCTCGCGATGAGCCTTCGCCGTAGTTTTCGTCGCCAACAACGATGGAACCCAAGCCTGCTGCTTTGTAAGCACGTTGCACGGCAGGTACTTCTCCATATTCACCAGTCAATTGATTTTTTACCTTATTGGCGGTGTCGTTCACAAAATTGATGGCACCAATCAACAGGTTGTTCGAAATATTGTCGAGATGTCCACGGAAACGCAACCAGGGTCCAGCCATAGAAATATGGTCGGTAGTACACTTGCCCTTGGCTTTGATGAGTAATTTGAGGCCATGCAAGTCGGTACCTTCCCAGGCTTTGAATGGGTCAAGTAATTGTAAACGCTCGGAAGTAGGTGAAACAGCTACCTGCACCTTGCTGCCATCAACAGCCGGTGCTTGGTATCCGGCATCTTCTACGGCAAAGCCTTTTACTGGAAACTCAATGCCTTTAGGCTCGTCTAATTTCACCTGTTCGCCATTTTTGTTCGTTAGGGTGTCGGTTGCAGGATTGAATGTAAGGTCGCCTGCAATAGCAAAGGCAGTGACTATTTCAGGAGAGGCTACAAAGGCATGGGTGTTGGGATTGCCATCGGCGCGTTTTGCAAAGTTGCGGTTAAAACTGGTGATGATCGAGTTTTTCTCCTGCTTCTCGGCACCATGTCGTGCCCACTGACCAATGCACGGACCACATGCGTTTGCCAATACAATACCTCCCATCTGTGCAAAGGTGTCAAGGTATCCATCGCGCTCCACCGTATAGCGGACCATTTCTGAGCCCGGAGTGATCGTATATTCTGCTTTTGCTTGCAACTGTTTATCAACAGCCTGCTTGGCCAGGGATGCGGCCCGGCTGATGTCTTCGTATGAAGAGTTTGTGCAGGAGCCAATCAAGCCAACATCAAGTTTTGCTGGCCATCCATTTTCCTTTACCGCTTGGGCAAACTTACTAAGCGGCCATGCGAGGTCGGGGGTAAATGGTCCGTTAATGTGTGGTTCAAGCTCACTTAGGTTTATTTCTATGACTTGGTCGAAATACTTTTCAGGATTGGTGTATACTTCGGCATCTCCCGTGAGGTGTTCTGCAATACTGTCGGCCAAATCCGCAACCTCGGCCCGCGCTGTACCGCGCAGATATTGTGCGCTTTTTTCATCGTATCCGAAAATGGAGGTCGTTGCGCCTATTTCGGCACCCATATTACAAATTGTGCCTTTTCCAGTAGCTGATAATGATCGTGCACCTTCGCCAAAATACTCAACGATGTGATCAGTGCCACCTTTTACTGTTAAAATGCCAGCAACTTTGAGTATTACATCTTTGGCTGAGGTCCAACCGCTGAGTTTGCCGGTAAGTTTCACACCAATAAGCTTGGGGAACTTCAATTCCCAGGCAAGACCTGCCATAACGTCGCAGGCATCAGCACCACCAACACCAATGGCAATCATGCCTAAGCCGCCAGCATTAGGGGTATGTGAGTCGGTACCGATCATCATGCCTCCTGGAAAAGCATAATTTTCGAGAACTACCTGATGAATAATGCCTGCACCAGCTTTCCAAAAACCTATTCCATATTTGTTAGAAACCGAGGCCAGAAAATCGTATACCTCTTTGTTCTTATCTACTGCGGTTTGTAAATCTTCTACAGCACCTACTTTGGCCTGAATCAGGTGGTCGCAATGCACAGTTGAAGGTACAGCAACCTGGTTTCGGCCTGCTTGCATAAACTGCAACAAGGCCATTTGTGCAGTAGCATCCTGCATGGCTACTCGGTCAGGAGCAAAATCTACATAAGATTTCGCACGGGTATATTCCTGATTGGCCTCGCCTTGCCACAAATGTGCATAAAGGATTTTTTCGGTGAGACTGAGCGGTCGATTTACAGCTTTACGAGCCGCGGCTATGCGCGCTGGGTAGCGATCGTAAACCTGTTTGATCATATCGATATCAAATGCCATAATGTTGTTGATTTAATGCAGGTTGTTGTTTTGTAAATTGCACGCGAATTTACGGAAAAAGAAGCGTATTTACAGGTTAATCTCAAAAATGAGTTATGCCGGCATGCATAAAATTGCACAGCCAGCGTGTTTGTTATTCTTAAATTTCGTCAAATGCATGACGTTTGAACGGAAATGCACCGCAGGCTTGTAAATTCGTGCCATGCAACTCCAAGCTATTGATAATTTAAGGATAGCCATCCGCGCCATCAGTGCGAACAAATTGCGCACGGGATTAACGGCACTGATCATTGCCATCGGAATAACTGCTTTGGTTGGCATCCTTACTTCTATTGATGCCCTTGAGAAGTCGCTCACAGAAACATTTACCAGTATGGGAGCGAATACTTTTAGCCTGCGAACAAAAGGCTTGAGTGTAAATTTTGGCGGGCCGAGGCGCAAAGTTGAGCGCAAGGCCATCAGCTATCGCGATGCGGAGCAGTTTCTACAACGCTTTGAGTTTCCCGCTCAAATTTCGATTTCCTGCCTGGTTTCTGGAGCCGCCACGTTAAAATTCAATCGAAAAAAAACAAATCCAAATATTACTGTTTTTGGAAGCGACGAAAACTATGTTGTGGTTTCAGCGATTGATTTGGAGAAGGGTAGAAATTTTAGTCCTGCCGAAACACGTGCCGGTAGCAATGTGGTGCTGCTGGGGGCGGAGGTTGCCCGGTTTTTATTTGGGCAAGATGAAGCTGTGGGCGAGTTAGTTAAAATTGGAAATGGTAAATATCGGGTCATTGGGGTGATGGCATCCAAGGGGTCGAGTTTTGGACAAAGTGGTGATCGTTCTGTTGTAATTCCGCTAACCAATGCCAGAAGTTTTTACCCTGATCCAAATCGTTCGCATGTGATTTCGGTGCTTATAACCGATCCAACACGCTTGCAGGCTGCTACAGAAGAAGCAAGTGGGTTGTTTCGTATTGTACGGCGTTTAAGGGCCGATCAAGAAGATAATTTTGATTTGGTAAAGGCGGATAGTTTTGCCAGTGAGCTAATCAACAACCTCTCTTTCATCAGCTTGGCCGCAACAGCCATTGGGCTGATTACCTTATTTGGTGCTGCAATAGGGTTGATGAACATCATGCTGGTGTCGGTATCTGAACGCACCCGTGAAATCGGTACGCGCAAGGCATTGGGAGCAACTCAGCAGGCCATTCGTCAGCAATTTTTGTTTGAAGCCTTGGCCATTGGACAAATTGGCGGTTTGGCAGGTATCTTTTTTGGTGTTGTCGTGGGCAATTTGGTGGCCTTGCTCGTAGGGGTTGGTTTTATTATTCCCTGGTTATGGATTATGGGAGGTGTAATTTTGTGCATGCTTGTTGGTTTATTATCAGGATATTACCCGGCAGCAAAAGCGGCATCGCTCGATCCTATCGAAGCTTTGCGTTACGAATAGTTTGTTTGAATGATTTTCTCTCTATATTTGCACTCCGTTGAGAAGCAACGGTAGAAAAACCGAAGGCTTTCGGAAATAGGGTCGGATGGCCGAGTGGCTAGGCAGAGCTCTGCAAAAGCTCCTACAGCGGTTCGAATCCGCTTCCGACCTCAACCATATTGTCGATCGACAATAAAATATTGCCCAGGTGGCGGAATTGGTAGACGCGCTGGTCTCAAACACCTGTGAGGTTACACTCGTACCGGTTCGACTCCGGTCCTGGGCACGCATCCCGATCTTTATAAAAGGTCGGGATTTTTTGTTTTATCACCATTTAATGCCATTTTGCAACATATAGAATATCGATTTGTAATGCATATACATGAACAAACGGCATTTGAGTACCTCCCTGATACGTGTTATGTGATTGACCGCAAATACAGGTTATTGGCATTTAATAGTGTGGCTTTCAGGTATTTTCAGGACTTCGATGATATTGAGCTCAGGCATCAGCTGGATATGCTGGGAATACTGCCCGAATATTTAAAAGACGAATGGAAAACTTGGTACGATCGGTGTTTGGAAGGAAACACGTTCGTTGAGGAAAGGGTTTATGATTTTCAGGGAAAGGTGCTGCGTTTCGAGTTGCATTTTTGCAGTTTGCCGATTATTGAAAAAAGTGGGCCAAGAGCCATGATTTGGGCACGCGATTTAAGCCGGCATGGGCGACATGCACAACAGGCAGACGAGATTCGGGACCGGCTAGAACTTACCCTTGATATTATTGACGATGGCTTATTTGATATCAACCTACAGTCGGAGATTTTTTATGTTAACTCAAAGTGGTACGAAATGTTGGGTTATCAAAACGGTGCTTTTCTATTGGATTTGCAGACGTTTTACAGACTTATTCATCATGATGATGTGGCACATGTACGTTCGATTTTTGAAAAAATTAAAAAAGGAGAGCTTGAAAGGCTAAGTCTGGAGTATCGGATACTTTGTTCCGATGGAGGTTATAAATGGGTATTTAGTCGAGCAACGGTTATTCATAGCAAGAATTCCGACCAACAACGGCTTATTGGAACGCATGTAGATATAAGCGCACAAAAACATCAACATCAGTTACAGGCTGCCCATGAAAAGTTATTGGACGCTTTGTACAAGGCCAGTACCCAGTTGCTAGTGCATAAGGTAAATGTGGAGAAACGAATAGGTAGCGCTTTGCAAATTATTGGTGAGGCCTCACGGGCAACGCACATTAGTTTGTACAAATATGTTGAATCCAATAAGGCCTTAGTTCGTTATTTTTGGAATGAGGCGGATGGTTTTAGTTCTTTACCTTGGACACCTGAAAGTCAGGCCAATTTCTGTAAACCTATTCCGGATGCAGTTCGTGTTGATGGCCTAAAGCAAACCAATTACTTGAGTGGGCCGGTTGACTTAGATGAGAATCGGATAGAAGGTTTATTGCAAGGAGGAAAAAAAGGCTCTTTTTTAGTAGTTCCCATTGAAACAGGGAATCTTCACTGGGGTTTTTTACTGCTTCACGATACAAATGATGAGCGGCCTTGGTTGCCTGCGAATATTCAGATTATGCTCAATTTCGGGATTGCTATCGCGCATGCCAAAGATAGTGCTTACCATGAGGATGAGTTGTCGACTTTAAATCAGCAGCTTGAATCGGCGCACAAGATTGCAGGCTTGGCAAGCTTTGAATATGAAATTGAAAGCGATCAGTTTAAGTGGTCGCCTGGTTCACATCATATTTATGGATTAGCTCGAAATGATGATTTAAATCGTGAGAATTTGGAGTGTTTGTTACTACCAGAAGATGCCACAAGGAGGAAAATGGCATGGCGTGCGCTCCTCGAAAAGCAAGAACCATACGACCTAACTTATAAAATTCATTTGCCATCAGGTGATCGGCGAGTACTTCATGCAAAAGGAGATATAGTAAAGTACGCATCGAGCGATCGTTCTCGGGTATTAGGCACGATACAAGACATTACGCGGTTTGATGAGGCGAGCCGCGAAATTGCCAAAAAGAATGCCGATCTTGAATCCGTTGTTATGGAGCTCGACCAGTTTGCTTATATCGTTTCTCACGACTTAAAAGCACCCTTACGTGCCATTAACAATCTTGTAAATTGGATTGCAGAAGATCTTGGGGATAGCCTAAGTAAAGAAGTAGAAAGCCATTTTACTTTGTTACGATCGAGAACCGAGCGGATGGGGCTGCTTATCGATGGCATACTAGAATATTCGAGAGCAGGCCGGAGTCAATCCGAATTAGTAGGATTTGAACTGGGCTCGCTTGTTAAAGAGGTATTACAACTCTTGGGGATTGGTGACAATGGCGTGCAGGTAGAATTGGGCGAATTGCCATTTTTACACACTGAAAAGCTTAAGTTACAGCAGGTTTTGAGTAATTTGATCAGCAATGCCCGGAAGTATGGCACTTCTGAAAAGCCGTGGATTCGTATTTGGAGTGAAAGCCAATCGGAGACTTGCAGTCGTATATTTGTTGCTGATAATGGCCCCGGTATCCCTGCCGCTTACCAGGATCAGATTTTTAATATTTTTACCATGCTCAAAAAACCTGAGGATAATAGTACAGGCATAGGCCTGGCCATAGTGAAGAAAATTGTTGAGGAACGGGGAGGTAAGGTATGGGTTGAATCTACGCCTGGGAATGGCGCCTGTTTTATAGTAGATTGGGTATGGTAAAATGATAAGCATTAAGGACATAAAAATTAGGTATATAGCTGCCTTGATGGCTATCGCCATAGCAGTGATTGGCGCTGAATTTTTACAGCAAAGTGTATTTTTAGATCAGAAATACGATGCAGCGGAAATAAACTTCTCTGGCCGTCAACGAATGCTGTCGCAACGTATAACTAAAAATGTGATTTTGTTAAGTTTGACGGTGAGTGCTGAAGAAGGTAGACAGTATGTTGATGAGATTGAAAGGGATTTTCACAATTTTAGAAGGGCTCATAAGGGATTACAAGCAGGTGATGTTGCTTGGGAGTTAGATGATGAAAGTAGTGCTGAGATTATCGGCTTATTCACAGAAATTGAGCAGCACTATTTAGCTTTTGAAAAACAAGTTGCTGAACTTCTACTTATCGCAAAGGATGATAATGCTGATTATTTAATGGCAGCACGGAGAATTTTACCCGCTTTACATCAGGCCGAAAAGTCATTTTTGCCCATAGCCGAGGCCATTGTAAAACAATATACCCTTGAGGCAAATGCTAAGCATAAAGCGGCAGCTCATTTGGGTAGCTGGTTAACGGCAGGGACCATCCTTCTACTTTTATTACAAGGTATTTTCGTATTCAGACCTGCACTGTTAAGGTTGCAAATGGCCATGGAAGGTTTAACGCATTTTTCGGAGGAGTTGGAAGCGCAAAATAAAATACTGCTGACCAAGCAGACGCATCTCGAAGCTATTTTGGCAGAGGTACGTGCTTCAAACCATTTGCTTAAACTTAGGAATGAAGAACTTGATCAGTTTGCATACATTGCTTCGCACGATCTTAAAACACCATTACGGGCAGTTTCGAGCCTAACCTCTTGGCTGGAAGAAGAAGAAGCCCAGTTAAGCGCCGATGGGAAAAATAATCTGGCAAAAATCAGAGAACGAATTCGTCGGATGGAAAATTTGATTAATGCTGTGCTTGAATACGCGAACGTTAGTAAGGTTCATATTAAACCCTCGCCAATTAGCACAGCCCGGATTGTTGAACTCCTACGAGATAAGCACAGCGGGCCGGGAGTCCATATCAAGCTAGAAGGGAAATTTCCTCAACTCACCACAGAAGTGCCACTCCTTGAGCAGGTAATGGATGAATTGATAGTCAACGCCATTCGACACAATCCTGCCGAATTGAAGGAAGTGGTAGTAAGTTATCATGGAGTTCGAGAAAAACATGTATTTTGTGTAAGTGATAACGGACCAGGCATAGATTTGGCGTATCATGAAAAAGTATTTCAGATGTTTCAAACCCTACAAACCAAAGATAAAGGAGGTGGCACAGGAATCGGGTTGGCTTTGGTACGTAAAATCATAAGCGAGCGAGGCGGACGTGTTTGGTTGGAATCGGAACAAGGCAAAGGAACAACGCTATGGTTTACTTGGCCCGAAATAAAATCTATTAAAAATGCATCAGTTGATTAATATTTTACTTGTTGAAGACGACGACATTGATGTGATGAATGTCAAGCGCGCCTTTAAAAAAAACAACATCACGAATCCGCTTTTTCGAGCCTCAAATGGTGTTGAAGCCTTAGAAATGCTCAGAGCAGAGGGTGAAGCTGCAATTAATCCATTGCCTCGGATTATTTTACTCGATTTGAACATGCCAAAAATGGGAGGCATTGAATTTCTTAAAGCCCTTCGTGCCGATGAACGGCTTCGAGGGATTTCGGTGTTTATCATGACCACATCGAATGAAGATAAAGACAAGGTTGAGGCGTATCAGTTGAATGTAGCGGGTTATATTCTTAAGCCCTTAAGTGTAGATCAGTTTGTGAGTGCTGTGGCTACTTTAAACAATTATTGGCAGTTGATTGAATTTCCTAAAACAACGTGACCTCCGACAATTTTCATATCCGTATTTTGCTCGTTGACGACGATGAGGTTGATCGTATGGCGTTTGAAAGGACTTTACGGAAAACAGATTTGTTCGTTGAATTGGACATGGCTGAAAATGCTATGGATGGATTACGCTTAGCACAGGAGAAGGCATACGATTGTATGTTTATTGATTATTTAATGCCGGGTGCCGACGGAATAAGCCTGCTTAAACAATTACGTGAGTCTGGAATTCAAACTTCCGTAGTGGTGCTTACCTCCCAAGGCGATGAAAAAATAGCTGTGGAAATGATGAAGGCGGGCGCATTCGATTATTTTCCAAAATCAGAAGTGAGTCCCGACAAAGTAGGGACGCTTTTACGACAAGTAACCTTGCTTGGACAGGTGGAAAAACAGCGTTTGCAGGCCGAAACGGCCTTACGCGAAAATGAACGCCTGCTCGACATTGTATTTAACGCTACTACAGTTGGCATTTCACTCACCAATGAAAAGGGTGATTTTGTTCGATTAAACAAGGCTTTTTGTGACATTCTTGGTTGGAAACTTGATGAATTAATAGGCTTTTCTTTTTCGAAATTGTTTCGGGATGAATTTAGGGCTGAGGCATTAAAGATCCATCGGTCGTTTTTAGGTGGTAAAATACTTCCTCCGGAAGAATGGGTATTAAAACGTAGAGATGGCCAAAAAATACATCTTTCGGTAAGCAACTCCTTATATAATGACGATCAAGGTAATCGTTTTGTTGTTTCTGTGATTAATGATATCACGGAGAAGAAAAAGGCTGAGGCTGACTTGCTAGAAGCGAAACAAGCTGCAGAATTAGCAGCCCATGCCAAAGCAGAATTCCTTTCGAATATGAGTCATGAAATTCGAACACCAATGAATGCGGTAATTGGACTCACAGAGTTGTTACTTCAGGGAACTGAGCCAGAAATGAATCGGAAATATTTAGAGTCCATTAAGTATTCAGCAGATAACTTATTGGTGATTATTAATGATATACTCGATTTTTCAAAGATTGAGTCTGGTAAGATTCATTTGGAGCGAATTAATTTTAGCATTCGCAATACGGTTGACCAGCTTATCAAAACCTTGAGTTATAAAGCGGAAGAAAAAGGACTGAAGCTAATATCGGATATTTCTGCCGATGTCCCGGCTGTTCTAATTGGAGATCCATTTCGGTTAAATCAAATTTTGTTGAATTTATCCGGAAATGCGTTAAAGTTTACCAGAGAAGGAGAGGTAACCATCCGTATTCGGGTAGTTGAGCGTGAAGCTTCGAATTGCAAATTGAATATAGAGGTAATAGATACAGGAATTGGTATTCCCGATGAAAAACTGGATGCTATTTTTGAGAGTTTTACGCAGGCTTATACAGATACCACAAGATTGTTTGGCGGAACTGGCTTGGGATTAGCCATCAGCCGTAATTTGGCTCGTTTACAAGTGGGAGATATTCGTGTTCAGTCTGAAGTAGGCAAAGGGTCTACATTTAGGATTGAAATACCATATGAAATAAGTTTGCAACAAAGTATGGACGCGGAGCAAAGTTCAATAACTCGTGTTGCCAAGGATTTAAGTGGAAAGGTTATTTTACTGGTAGAAGACAATAAAATGAACCAGTTTGTTGCTCAGCAGATTTTAAAACGTTGGAAGGCCGAGGTCATTACAGCTGAAAATGGAAAAATTGCTGTTGAATTAATTCAGCAGCATCCTATTGATTTGGTATTAATGGATTTACAAATGCCGATTATGGGTGGATACGAGGCTACGGCATTAATCCGAAACGGAGGGGCGGGCTTAGAGAATAAATGGATACCCATTGTAGCCATGACGGCTGATGCTTTTCAAGAAACCAAAATTAAAGTTATTGAGCATGGAATGAATGGTTTTGTTACCAAGCCACTCGATCAGGATGATTTTTACAGTAAAATAAAACAGGCGCTCGAAAGCGCCTGATATTTTATAGTACGATTTTTACTTCATTATTTTAGGATATGTTGCCAAATGTCGTTACCAAAGGCAAAGATCATCAGGGCGATTACGATCACCATACCTACATATTGGGCTGCGAGCATTACTTTTTCACCCAGCGGACGACGAATCACCATTTCGATAAGCAGGAACATCACATGGCCCCCATCGAGCGCTGGTATTGGAAGTAGATTCATAAAGGCTAGAATCATGGAAAGCAAGCCTGTAGTCATCCAAAAACGATACCATTGCCATTCTCCTCCATACATTTTTTTAGCGATTGCAATAGGCCCACCTATAGATTTTTCCACCGGTATATCTCCTGAGAAAACTTTCCCAAAGCCTTTTACATTGTCGGCAACGACCCTCCATGCCATATTTGCGCCAGCAGGAATGGCAGCTAAGAAGCTGTATTTTTTGAAGCCAATCGCTAAAGGTTCTGTAACAGGATAAAACCCAATTGTACCCTGCTCGCTTACGGCCACAGACAGCATTATTGTTTCTTCGTCGCGCAACACGGCTATATCTGCCGTTTGGCCACTGACCGTTTTCAATTGAGATTGCAATTCATCAAAATAGGAAATAGGTATGCCATTGATATCGATAATACGATCACCGGCCATAAAGCCGGCCTCTTCGGCCGGCATGCCTTTTATCACTTCTCCAACACTAAAGCGTAAGCGAGGGCTTACGAATACGGATTTGTCATCGCTATCGAGAATTCGTCTGGTAAAATTTTGAGGAAGAATGATTTCCATCGCTTCGGTACCTCGTTGAATGCCAATTCGTGTGTTTTCTCCCAAGAGTACTTTACTGCTGACAATTTCATCGAAACGAACAATTTCTACTCCATTGATGCTGATGAGTTTATCCCCGGTTTCAAAACCCAGTTCTTGCGCCAATTCTGAGGCTGCAATCCCATCTTCAAGTGCGGTATTGGGTATATATTTTTCGCCCCAGTATATAAGCATACCAGAAAAAATGACTACTCCGAGTAGGGCATTTACGGTTACCCCTCCTAACATGACAACAAGGCGTTGCCATGCTGGTTTTGAACGAAATTCGTGGTCTTGCGGTGCACTTTTAAGTTGCGCGGTATCGAGAGACTCATCTACCATACCGCTTATTTTCACATAGCCACCCAGGGGCAACCAGCCTATGCCGTATTCGGTATCGCCTCTTTTGATTGAAAATAGTTTTTTGCCCCAGGCATCGAAAAACACATAAAACTTTTCAACCTTTATTTTAAAGGCTCGGGCAGCTGCAAAGTGCCCCCATTCGTGCAGAAGTACTAAAAGGGATAAGCCCAATAACATTTGGGCTATCATGATGATAACGGTCATATTCTATTTTTCTCGCTTCTAAGAACGGCAAAAATAACAGTTAACCGCAAGGAATCGTTTGATTATGGGCGACTATATTTGAGCCTTAACCTTAATTAGGATATACAATGATGGTGTGGGCTGCTTCCGCAGAACTGCGATTGTTGCTTGTAATTAGCCTAACGGTGTGTGCTCCAGGGCTATTGAAGCGGTATTTGACGCTTTGACGGCTAATGACTTGGGTGCGATTAGTCTCTTCAAATATCCAAGTGATTTGCTCGGCATTTTGACTGCAATTAGCAATAAAGTGAAGCTCTTCGCCTGCAGTGATGCGGTCACGGCCTTCGCGTATCGAGATGCAGGCTTCTGGAGCTTTTGTGCATGAAGTTGCTAGAAACAAACCTAGCAATGCAAGGATGACGATTACATTATACTTTTTCATAACCAAACCATTGTGAAGTGCTAAATTATCAACGTGTTTTAAAAAATTCAAATCTTGGCATGATATTTTTGAATGCATATTTTCTCGATTTTAGAAAACAACGAAATGATTATTGTTTAAATTCTTGATCTTTAGATATTTAATTAAACTTTTAGAGTCTTGGTTTGAATAAAAATTTAAAGTGATTGTTTTAAAAATGGGTTTATAATGGCTTTAAGTAGCGATTTTTCTTCTTCGGGTTTTCTGCATGCGAGAAATTTTTTCCAAAAACGGGAATATGTAGTCCGCTAATGGCTGAAGGACTGCCTTCATTCTTTGTTTGTGTTTGGTCCCGGTTTTGTGACATGATCTTTGTTTAGTTGCTTTGGATATAATTACGAAGCATGCTGTGTATTGGATTTATGGCAAATCCAATCTTGTTACTTGCCATATGCCGGCTATCAAGGTATTGTAAAGGCACCCTTGTTTTTAGTGTAGGATTAGTACGGCTTTAACGAAGGCGATGCTGGCTGTACGTCGGTTGAAATTTGCAGGCGAATTCAATTTTTGGTGGCATCGAAAGACGCATCGCGATAGGTTGAATTAAGGCTGTATTTCGCTGGCTTTCTTGGTAAAAAGCGTTAGAGTGCTTAAGTAGGGGATGCTGCTTGGTGTCAGATGGCTACGACAAAAAAAAAGCAGCGCTTCTCCCGAAGCGCTGCAAACCTAAACCTAATTGCTATGAAAAATCCAATTTGGATTAAAAGCCGTTCTATTGAATTACGATACAAAGATGCATTTGGTTTCTGAGCCTTCTAGTTTTTTTCAGATGAATACGTGGTTTCTTTCGATGAATGCGTTGAATAGCAGGACGAATGCTTGTTTAGGGTTAACTGCAAAGCTTATTGGCAACACAATTGTTTGGCGTTTTTTTTTTTCAACTTTCTCCCCCGATAGCACCACATAGCAGCTTGCCTATTCTAGATTCTTTTTGTGAAACAATCGTGAAACGTTGATTCATAAATCTTGCTTTTAGCCCTAAAAAAGCAAAGCCCCAAGGGGCATAACATGCTCCTTGAGGCTTTGAAATAAATAAACCGTGGTCTCGGCAGGAATCGAACCTGCATCTTAGGCTCCGGAAACCCACATACTATCCGTTGTACTACGAGACCGTGCTGCAAAGATAAGCGTTCAGGGATATCTCTACCTATGAAAATTTTTGTCAGTCTCTTTTTTTTAAGAACTGTGCTTGTTTACTAATTAGCTTTTTCTATCTTTGCAGTCCAATTCAACAGTGCGGGGTAGAGCAGTGGTAGCTCGTTGGGCTCATAACCCAAAGGTCGCAGGTTCGAGTCCTGCCCCCGCTACCAAGAAATCCCTTTCGGATAGCCGAAAGGGATTTTTTTTACCGAAAAAACGCAAGTGCTGCTTGTTGGTCTTTTGGTAAAAATCCATTTTCAATAGTTGTGGAAGTGTAAGAGCGAGTGTATTGCTTGCTTAGATGCTACCACCTATGAAATGCTGGGAAAGACCAGACAAAGACGAAGTGGTTATATGGGGGAAACCTGGCCTTTTGGATAGCCCTGTTAAATTTGTCCGGATATTTAGCCCGACAGGTGTAAATAAAAGGCCTTTATACAAAAGCGAACCGCAAACTAAGCTCGAATTGCGGCGTGTTTTTGTGTATTTTGCGGAAAGAAAGCATAGATATGACACATAAAGCCGGATTTGTAAATATCTTAGGAAAGCCAAATGCTGGCAAATCAACCTTGATGAATCGTCTTGTAGGCGAAAAGTTGTCTATCGTTACCCCCAAGGCACAAACTACCAGACATCGCATCCTGGGTATAGTGAGCGAGCCAGAATATCAGATCGTATTTAGTGATACGCCTGGCTATCTTGAAGCTAAATATGGTTTACATAAGGCCATGATGCGCTTTGTGGAAACGGCCATCGAAGATGCTGATGTCATTCTCTACTTGGTGGACGTAACCGACCCTTCTGATGTAGAGTCTTATCGTCAAGAGATTTTACAAGCAGATAGTAAGCTCATTGTTCTTTTAAACAAGGTAGATCAACTAAAGGAACCTGTGTTGCCCGGCTTGATATCGGATTGGCAAACACTTGCCCCTAAGGCTGAAGTGATCGCTATTTCGGCAGAAGAAGGGTTGAATACGGATTTGCTCATGTCGCGGATTGTGTCAATGTTGCCAGAAAGCCCTCCGTATTACGGTACTGACGAAATGACCGATAAAAGTGAGCGGTTTTTAGCTGCGGAAATCATTCGCGAAAAGGTCTTTTTGAATTACAAACAAGAAATTCCGTATGCTTCCGAAGTGGTAGTTGACTCTTTTAAAGACGAAGACAAATTGTTGCGCATCGAAGCTACTATATTTGTAGAGCGCCCTACGCAAAAAGGCATTCTCATTGGGCATCAAGGCAAAGAGCTCAAAAAAGTAGGTACTTCGGCCCGTTTAGATATGGAGAAGTTTTGGGATAAGAAAGTATACTTGGGGCTTTTCGTAAAAGTGAAAGAAAACTGGAGGAACGACGATCGTCTTCTCAAATATTTTGGATATAAACAAGGATCATGAGCCGTATTGTTGCCATAGTAGGCAGGCCTAATGTAGGCAAATCTACTTTATTTAACCGCCTTACAGAAAGTCGTAAGGCCATTGTGGATGATTTCTCTGGAGTTACCCGCGACCGGCATTACGGGAAAGCTGAGTGGATAGGGGAGACTTTTACCATTATAGATACTGGTGGCTATGTGTCGGGTTCTGAAGACATGTTTGAAGAAGCCATACGGAATCAAGTGCATATTGCTGTAGAAGAAGCTGATGTGCTATTGTTTATGGTAGACGTAACTACTGGAATAACAGATCTTGACATGGCGTTGGCTGATGTATTGCGTAGAACCAAAAAGCCGGTTTTTGTTATTTCGAACAAGGTAGACCATGGGGAGCGTGAACCCATGTCTGCCGAGTTTTATAGCTTTGGATTGGGAGAGGTATATTCGATATCTTCTCAAAGCGGAGCAGGCACTGGAGAATTGCTTGATGAATTGGTCAAAGTGTTGCCTGAAGAGGCATCCGACGTTCCCGATCAGTTACCGAGGGTTACCTTGGTAGGCAGGCCTAATGTTGGAAAGTCAACCCTCTTGAACGCCTTGCTAGGCTATGAGCGCACGATTGTTACTCCTGTAGCAGGTACTACCCGTGATACCATACATACGGAGTATAAAGGTTTCGGTCATCATTTTACGCTTATTGATACAGCAGGACTTCGTCGCAAAGCAAAGGTTCACGAAGATATTGAGTTCTACTCGGTACTACGTACCGTTAGAACCATAGAAGATTCTGAGGTGGTGATGCTTATGATTGATGCCAATGAAGGCATTCAAGCCCAAGATTTGAGCATATTCCATTTGGCTGAAAAAAACAAGAAGGGTGTGGTCATTCTGGTAAATAAGTGGGATACCGTAGAAAAGGACCATACATCTACTAAGAAATTTGAAACCGCCATCAAGGAGCGAATTGCACCCTTCACAGATGTGCCCATCGTATTTATTTCAGCGCTCGAAAAACAACGAATCCTCAAGGCGGTAGAAGTTGCCATGGATGTGTACCAAAATCGCCAGCAGCATATAAAAACCAATAAACTTAATGAGGTGATGCTGCAAATCATCGAAAACTATCCTCCCCCGGCCTGGAAGGGTAAATATATACGGATCAAGTACGTCACCCAATTAAAGCAAGTCCCGCCCACGTTTGTCTTTTTCTGTAACTTGCCTCAGTACATTCGTGAATCGTATAAACGTTATCTCGAGAACAAGCTACGTGAGCATTTCAATTTTAACGGTGTACCTGTAAATATGTTTTTCCGCGAAAAATAGGTGGGCTCTCTTATATGGGGTGTATTTATATAATGTATAATGGCTTAATAATGAGTTTAAACCCCGTTTTTGCAACTAGAAAATAATTTTTGTGCTTATCAAAATGCTAACTACCTTTGCATCGTTAAAAAACACTATCTCATGAAAAAATTATTTGCTCTCCTGTTGGTAAGCGGTACCCTGTTTGCGGTTGCTTGCGGCAATGCTTCACAAGAAGCTGAAGAAACTACTACCATGGAAGAAATGGTAGAAGAAACTGAAGAAATGGTTGAAGAAGTAGTTGAAGAGGCTGAAGAAGCTACTGAAGAAGCTACTGAAGAATCAGCTGAATAATTTCAGTCATCAGTATCAAAATCCCGACCATCGTGTCGGGATTTTTTTTGCCCTGTGCTTTTCTTGTGGATTTCTCGCCGACCATAAGCTTGTAAAAAGGCGAATTCTGCGTAAATTTGTGAAACCTTTAATATGAAGCAACTAGAGAAAGTTCCGGCCGTAGTTTTACTTGAAGACGGAACTTTTTTTTATGGCTACGCAGCCGGAAAAATTGGCACTACCTTCGGGGAGATATGCTTTAACACCGGGATGACGGGCTATCAGGAAATATTTACCGATCCATCTTACTTCGGTCAAATTATGGTAACCACCAATGTGCATATAGGCAACTATGGCATTCAAGAAGCTGAAAGTGAGTCGAACCGTGTTCAAATTGCAGGGCTTATAACCCGGAATTTTACCAACCAGTATTCGAGGCATTTGGCCGATAGTGATTTGCAGGACTACCTGATTCGTCATGGCTTGGTTGCAATCACAGATGTGGATACGCGTGCCATAGTTCGGCACATCCGCAGTAAAGGAGCAATGAATGCCGTAATCTCGTCTGAAAGTACTGATTTGGAATTGCTTATGCAGAAGTTAACTACAGTTCCTTCGATGGAAGGGCTCGAGTTGGCATCAAAGGTGAGTACTGAAAATGCCTATGAAATGGGCGAGACAGATGCTCCATACCGTGTAGCTGTAATGGATTACGGCGCTAAACGTAACATTCTACGTTCCTTGGCAGAACGGGGTTGTTATTTGCGTGTGTTTCCACATCACACTTCTGCTGAAGAAGTTTTGTCCTTCAATCCAGACGGACTAATGTTAAGTAATGGGCCCGGAGACCCTGGCGTTATGTCTTTCGAAATTGCCCAGGTACAAAAGCTGCTCAACTCAGGTAAGCCAGTATTTGGTATATGTCTCGGTCACCAGCTCTTGGCCAGCGCTGTAGGAGTAAAGACTTTTAAAATGCACCATGGCCATCGTGGCATCAACCACCCGGTAAAAAACCTGATGACCGGCAAATCGGAAATCACTAGTCAAAATCATGGTTTTGGGGTTGATCCTGAAAGCCTGCGCGCCAATCCTGAAGTTGAGGTGACACACATCAACTTAAACGACAACACCATCGAAGGCATCCGCCTTAAAAATCATAACGCTTTTAGCGTGCAATACCACCCGGAGGCTTGTCCAGGCCCGCATGACTCACGCTATTTGTTCGACGATTTTATTCAACGCATGCAAACTAAATCCTAATATATGCCAGTTATTGAAGATGTTTATGCCCGTCAGATTCTCGATTCACGAGGTAATCCCACGGTAGAAGTAGATGTAATTACCAGCGATGGTTTTACCGGGCGCGCTGCTGTTCCTTCGGGAGCGAGTACCGGCATTCACGAGGCCGTTGAATTACGAGATGGCGATCAGGCGGTATATATGGGCAAAGGCGTCACCAAGGCCATTGACCACGTAAATGAAATTATTGCTACTGAACTTATTGGCATAGATGTTTATGATCAGGATTTGATAGATAACATCATGTTTGAACTCGATGGTACAGCTAACAAATCTAAGTTAGGCGCCAATGCTATTTTAGGGGTTTCGCTGGCTGCTGCGCGCGCTGCCGCTGCTTCCTGCAACATGCCACTTTACCGGTATATTGGCGGTTTAAACGCGAATTTGCTGCCTATTCCTATGATGAACATCCTGAATGGAGGTGAACATGCCGACAACAGTATAGATTTTCAGGAATTTATGGTGATGCCTGTAGGTGCTGCCAGTTTCAGCGAAGCTCTGAGAATGGGCACGGAGGTGTTTCATCATCTTAAGGCCGTATTGAAGAAGAAGGGCTTAAGCACAAATGTAGGCGATGAGGGTGGTTTTGCACCCAATATTGGTTCTAATGAAGAGGCCATAGAAACTGTTATTATGGCCATTGAGGCAGCTGGTTACAAACCAGGTGAAGACATCTACATCGCGATGGATGCAGCTTGTACAGAGCTATATGACGAAAAAACAGGTTTGTATACCTTCAAAAAGTCGAATGGGAAGCAATTGAATTCAGCCGAAATGGTTGCCTATTGGGAAGCATGGGTGAATAAATACCCAATCATCAGCATCGAAGATGGTTTCGCTGAAGACGACTGGGATGGCTGGGCAGCTCATACCGCAAGCATTGGTGATCGTGTACAATTGGTAGGTGATGACTTGTTTGTGACTAATGTAAAGCGTCTAAAGCGTGGTATCGAATCAAAAGTGGCTAACTCGGTTTTAGTAAAAGTTAACCAAATAGGCTCTTTAAGTGAAACCATAGATGCAGTGCAAACGGCTCAAAATGCTTCGTATACTACCGTGATGAGTCATCGATCAGGCGAAACCGAAGACACTACCATTGCCGACTTGGCGGTGGCTTTGCGCACCGGACAAATTAAAACCGGCTCTGCTTCACGTTCCGATAGGATTGCAAAATACAACCAGCTCTTACGTATTGAAGAGGAATTGGGCGAAGCTGCACAGTTTCTTGGAAAAGCATTTAAGTTCGTAAAATGAGTTTTCTGAAAGCCCTTTTTCCCTACCTCAAAAACCGTTATGTGTTGGTAGGCCTGGGTTTTCTAATTTGGATGCTGTTTTTCGACAGTCATGACCTTATTTCGCAATACAAGTACAAACGACAACTCAATCAGCTCGAGGAGAATAAAAATTTCTACCTCGAGCAGATTGAACAGGTTAAAAAGGATAAAGAAGAATTATTCACCAACCTTGAAAAGCTCGAGAAATTTGCGCGCGAAAAGTACAAAATGAAGCGTGATGACGAGGATTTATACATCGTCTTACAGAAGTAAACGCATTTTAGCTCAGCGGGCCGAGTGCACGTTCACCTGCTGCCAAAGATGGCACTGCCAATTCTGATCAGGCTTGCCCCATAGTGCATAGCCAAGAGATAATCGCCTGACATGCCCATACTCAATTCTTTAAAGTAGGGAGCATGAGCAAAATAGGCCGCTTTAAATTCTTTCAGCAACGAAGCCATCAATTCAAATTCTTCCTTTAACCGGTTTTCATTTTCGGTATTGCTGGCGATACACATCAAGCCAATGATGCGTACATGTTTGAATGATTGCCATTGGCCAGAAGCTAAAAAGTCGCGTAATTCGGCCGGACTGAAACCATATTTACTTTCTTCCTGGGCAATGTGTAGCTGCAATAGACAATCGATTTTTCTACCGTTTTTACCCGCCTCTTTGTCGATTACCTGCAACAATTTTTCAGTGTCTACGGCATGAATACACTGCACAAAAGGCGCAATATATTTAACCTTATTACTTTGTAGGTGGCCAATAAAATGCCAACTAATGTCGTTGGGTAGCGATTCTTGCTTGGTTACCAACTCTTGCGCTGTGCTTTCGCCGAATATACGTTGACCACAGGCATAAGCCTCTTTAATGGCCGAAGTCGAATGTGTTTTAGATACAGCAACCAATTGGGCCCCAAAAGGCTTCAATTCTTTATCAATACTTTGGAGTGCACTTTTAATCGACATTATGTTAATTTTGAAGCCTGATGTTGTTACACACAAAAATACGCTTTTGCCTGATATGCCTGTTATGCTTTACGGCTTGTCAGGATCCACAAGCACTCAAAAATTACCATAAGGGCATTGTCCCCCTTGATAGCATGGAGGTTTTATTGGCCGAGGTGCATATCATTGAAAGTTATCGGAACAGGGGCTATCAAATCAGCGGTAAAGATACTTTGTCTGTTAGTCGGGTGAAGGCTTTATATGAAGAAAGTTTGGACAAATATGGGATTTCAATTGAGCGTTTTCTCGATTCTTATGCCTACTACAAAAAACAGCATCCGGTGGTACTCGATAGTCTATACGAAGGTGTAAACCGAAGGCTAAACGAATTGTTGTCAGAAAGCTACCAATAGTCAAGGTGTATCTTTATCCCGATCAAATAGGACTAAAGCTGGAGTTTGATCAGCTACGACAGCTTCTAGCCGAGCACTGTGTGAGTGAGCTGGCCAGAGGCCATGCTTTGCAACTCATGCCTACAGCGCATACTGATGTGCTGAAGGAAGCCCTACAAGCTTCGGCCGAAGCCTATCAATTGCAGGCTTTTGACGGGGGTATGCCCGATGCGCCTATTCCGCATATCAGTGCGTTCTTAAGAACGGCTTTTATTGAAGGCGCTTATTTAGATGAGGAGCAATGCTTTGAACTGCTGCGATTGCTCGGCTATGTTAAACGACTTATCGGTTTTTTTGATAGCCGGAAAGCACTTTACCCCTTATTACATAGCTATTGTACGGCTTACGAGCTGCCTAAAGCTGCGATTTTGGCACTAGATCAGGTCATTGGACCAGAAGGCCGAATGCGGTCAAATGCCAGCAAAAGCCTTGCAGACTTAAGCATCCAACTCAATCGACTTCAAGCTGATACCCGTAGACGCCTGGATAGCATTTACCGGCAAGCGAAAGGAGCTGGTTGGGTAGCCGATACGGGCATAACCATTCGCGACGGGCGTCTTGTAATTCCTGTACTGGCGGAGCACAAGCGAAAAATAAAAGGCTTTGTGCATGATGAATCCAATACCGGTCAAACTGTTTATATTGAGCCAGCCGAAGTACTTGAACTAAATAACGACATTCGAAATACTGAGCTCGCTCAGAAGCGGGAAATAAGGCGTATTCTACTTCAGTTAACGGAACAAATCAGACCCTACCTGGCCGAAATTGGAGCCGCACACCAGCTCGCCGCTCGTTTTGACTTATTGAGGGCTAAAGCATTGCTGGCCCTTCGTTTTCCATATGCCGTAAGGCCTGAAATTGATATCGAAATTACAACGATGCGTGAAGCCATTCACCCGTTATTGTATTTACACCACAAGGCGCAGCGAAAACAAGTAGTTCCCTTGAACCTCCAACTCCTACCGAATAGCCGTATATTAGTAATCAGCGGTCCGAATGCCGGAGGAAAATCGGTGACCCTTAAAACCATAGGCTTGTTACAGCTCATGTTTCAAAGCGGATTGCTAGTGCCACTAAAGGAAGGTAGCTGCATGCGGGTTTACCGGAAGTTGTTGGTTGATTTGGGGGACGAACAAAGCATCGAAAATGATTTGAGCACATACAGCAGTCATCTTACCAATATGCGATGCTTTACAGAGCAGGCAGATGAGCATAGCTTGTTTCTAATTGATGAGTTTGGTACAGGTACCGATCCGCACTTGGGTGGGCCGATTGCTGAGGCCATACTAGAGCGCCTGTGTAAGCGGGGAGCATACGGTGTGGTAAATACGCACTACAGCAATCTGAAGCTGTTGGCAAGTCGTTTATCCGGACTTATCAATGGCTCAATGGGTTTTGATACGAATACATTGGAGGCGCGTTTTACACTTGAAATGGGTAAACCAGGGTCTTCTTTTGCCTTTGAAATTGCTGAAAAAATAGGTCTCGATCGAGAGATTATAGCCTTGGCCCGTGAGAAAATAGGCCTCAAACAGCAGGACGTGGAACAGCTTTTGGTGCAGCTTGAACAAGAAAAGCAAGAAATGACCAGGTTAAAACAGCTCATTGAGGCAAAGGATAATCTTCTCTCTGAATTGGTTGCACGTACCGAAGAACGCGAACTGGAACTTAAACGACGTAAAAAGCAACTGCTGGAACAAGCGAAAGAAGAAGCGGAAGCACTCCTGAAAAAGGCCAATCGAGAAATTGAAAACACCATTCGACAGATAAGGGAGCAAGGGGCCGATAAAGCAGTCACCAAACAATTGAGGGAGGGGATGGAAGCACTTCGCGCAGAAATTGAAAATAAAACACAAACAGAAGCGCTTCCCCTTAAAAAAGCAGACAAGTCATCTTTGGTGATGAAGCCGGGGGTACAGGTGCGTTTGAAAGGCAGCGAAACGGTAGGTGAAATACTTGAAATAAATAAGCAAGAGGTAAGTCTGGCTGTTGGGGGGATTCGCATGCAAGTAAAAGCCAACAGACTGGAAGTGGTTAGTGGTGCGGAAGCCCGAAGGCAGCAAAGGAAATCTTCGACCCAGGCAGCCTTTAGTGCCTACACCAGCGATTTTTCGCCCCATATAGATGTACGGGGTTTTAGGGCCGATGAAGCAATCATTGAAATCGACCGCCGGCTCGATAAAGCACTATTGTCGGGTTATCCTCAGCTTCAAATTTTGCATGGAAAGGGTGATGGGATATTGCGGAAGCGTATTCGTGAGCATCTAAAGAAACAGCAATTTGTAGCAGATTTCGAAAGTGCACATCCCGACCAAGGTGGTGATGGGATAACCCTTGTTCAGCTGCGTTGAGGTTAAAGAAGCGAATGGGGCTCTAAGATAGATTTTTCGCATCAAGATTAAACAAATAGCCGATCGTGCCAAGCCCTAGGATGGAGGTTGAATACCTCTAGCGGATGGGGTTAAGGAGGTATTCAAGGCTACCTACGGGCATTTACTGCCTCTCCACCCAATTCAGCCAGCTTCCTCTAATCCCAGCATGAATGTAGCTGAGTTATGGCATTCCTTCGGCGACAAGCTCAGGTTTTTTACCAAGAAGCCGTAGAGGCCATTCTGTCCGTTGTCTAGCTTAGTGCGATGGGTGCCGACCTGGATAGCACAGAAGTGCTGTTGTTGGTGCAGCAGCTGCATGCTGGCCATCAGGTATTGGAGGCTTTGGCTCCGGCGGCTTGCCTGGCACAGCTTCGCCAGAATGCGCAGTATAAAGCGTTTTGGTTTAAAACAAAACCCCGGCTTGCGCCTGATGTTTTTACTCATTGAGCGACATTGAATTCCAATCCCGAATCCTAATCCAATGGCGTTGGGTTAACGCATAAAAGACGTTAATTAAGAAATATAGAGCGAAACGGACCTCTCTACGTTCACTAGGGCATTGCGAAGCAAAAGCGATTAGCTAAATCAACACTCGTCATGATGCCAATGCATCGAATTCAAGTGTTGATTTTCGAGAGGCGCCCACTTTGAAGTGAAAAATCGGTTCTTTGACACATTAAAGCCTTAAGTAAATAAATGACATTGACGTCTAATCCTCAATCTTAAATCTCTGCTGCTTCGTTCCTGAACACCAATCCTGCTTCCTCAAAATAGTCGATGAGGATAGCCTGCTCGGCTTTGATTTCGCCGGCCAAAATGGCTTTCGACATTTTATTCAGGATTTCTTTTTGCATGGTACGTTTCAGCGGGCGGGCACCAAATTGCGGGTCAAATCCTGCAGCTGCCAAATGGTCGGTGGCGGCATCCGTAGCGGCAATCATGATGTTTTTACTTTCGAGGAGCTTACGCAAACTTTCGAGTTGAAGTTTTACAATGCCACGGATGTCATTTTTTGAAAGGGGATTAAACATCACAATTTCATCGATTCGGTTAAGGAATTCGGGACGCATACTACTTTTGAGCAGCTCAAAGAGTTCGGCTTTGGTGCGATGTAGTTTTTCGTCGCGGTTTTGCTCTGTAATATCTTCAAAATTCGATTGAATAATTTGTGATCCCAGGTTAGAAGTCATGATGATGATGGTATTCCGGAAATTTACCGTACGGCCCTTGTTATCCGTTAAGCGCCCTTCGTCGAGCACTTGCAACAAGATGTTAAATACATCAGGATGTGCTTTTTCGATTTCGTCGAGAAGCACTACGGAATAAGGATGACGTCGGACGGCTTCGGTAAGCTGACCTCCTTCATCGTAACCAACATATCCGGGAGGTGCACCCACCAAGCGCGATACACTATGGCGTTCCTGATATTCACTCATATCTATTCGCACCATGGCATTATCATCGTTAAAGAGGAAGCTGGCAAGCGCTTTGGCCAATTCGGTTTTGCCTACTCCTGTTGTGCCCATAAAAATGAATGAGCCAATTGGGCGTTTTTCATCCTGTAAACCAGCCCTTGAACGACGCACGGCATCAGAAACGGCCTCAATGGCCTCATCTTGTCCCACGACGCGCTTGTGTAATTCGTCTTCGAGCCGAAGCAGCTTTTGACGTTCGCTTTCGAGCATGCGGTTTACAGGTATTCCTGTCCATTTGGCCACCACTTCGGCCACATCTTCGGCAGTTACTTCTTCTTTTAGTAGTTTATTTTGACTTTGGGTTTGGTTAAGCTTTTCTTGCATTTGAAGCAGTTCTCGCTCGCTTTCTTTGAGACGGCCATAGCGGATTTCTGCTACCTTTCCAAAGTCGGCAGCCCGTTCGGCTTGTTCTGCTTCAAGTTTGAGCTGCTCTATGCGTTCTTTTATTTGCTGAATGTGTTCTACAGCATCTTTTTCGGACCGCCATCGGGCACGCAAGGCGTCTGCTTCTTCGCGAAGGTTAGCCAATTCAAGATCAATGATCTTGACTTTTTCATTGTCTTTTTCACGTAACATGGCTTCGCGTTCTATTTCTAGCTGCATGATACGCCGCTGAAGTTCATCAAGTTCTTCGGGAACGGAGTCAATTTCGATCCGTAGTCTTGAGGCCGATTCATCGATCAGATCAATGGCTTTGTCGGGTAAAAAGCGGTCGGTGATGTAGCGTTGACTGAGTTCCACTGCTGCAATAATCGCTTCATCACGAATTTGAACTTTGTGGTGGGTTTCATAGCGTTCTTTTAAACCGCGTAAAATGCTAATGGCATCGGCTGCATCTGGTTCTTCAACAAGTACTTTTTGGAACCGGCGTTCAAGCGCCTTGTCTTTTTCGAAATATTTTTGGTATTCGTTTAAGGTGGTAGCGCCGATAGCCCGTAATTCACCGCGGGCAAGCGCCGGTTTGAGTATGTTTGCGGCGTCCATAGCACTTTCGCCACCTCCTCCAGCTCCCACCAAGGTGTGAATTTCGTCGATGAAGAGAATGAGCGCGCCGTCGCTATCGGTAACCTCCTTAACCACAGCCTTCAAACGCTCTTCAAATTCGCCTTTGTATTTGGCACCAGCGATAAGCGCGCCCATATCCAATGAAAACACTATTTTTGATTTGAGGTTTTCAGGTATATCGCCTTTGATTATTCGATGAGCTATACCTTCGGCAATGGCGGTTTTACCTACACCTGGTTCGCCAATGAGTATGGGGTTGTTTTTGGTGCGGCGACTCAGGATTTGAATGACACGACGAATTTCGTCATCGCGTCCAATAACCGGATCGAGTTTTCCTGCAGACGCTAAGTCATTGAGGTTTTTGGCGTATTTACCCAGTGCATTATAGCTGTTTTCTGCATGTTGGTCCGTTACTTTTCCTCCCTTACGCAAAGCTTTTATGGCTTCTGCCAAGGCTTTCTCGTCTATGCCTGCATCTTTTAGAAAACGGGCCGTTTGGTCGCTACCTGCGCTCAGGGCAAGCAGCAGGTGTTCTAGGGCTACGTATTCATCTCCAAAAGCCAATAATTTAGTCTTGGCCTGGGCGAGGGTTCGCTGGGCTTCTGTTGAAAGGTAGGGTTGCCCGCCTGATACCTTCGCCATGCTTTTAATTTGTTGCAAATTTGCTTCGCGTATGCGCTGAGGTTGCGCACCTAGTTTGCCGAGTAGGTAGCCGGTGAGTTGTTCGTCGGTTTCAAGAACAGCTTGCAGCAAATGCGCGTTTTCTATGGCCTGTTGACCGTGTTCCATCGCGAGCTGTACCGATTGCTGTATGGCCTCTTGTGCTTTGAAGGTGAATTTATCGAGATTCATGAGTTTTTTTTTCTGATTTATGCTCCTCAAATCAGTATCCGAAATGATTATTTTTGCCAAAATGGCGTGTTTTTGCTATCAATCAGGCCAAAACGGCAGCATTATGATGTGGTTAAATGTTAATTTTAATTTGGCAATTCAGTACTATGTTATTATTTTGACCATTAAAATCAGTTTCTATGAAAATACTTTACTCGGTAGTGTTTGTCCTTTTAGGCAGTTTTTTGGCCTCCGGTCAATCTAATTTAGCGTTAAATGCCACTGCATCTGCTTCTGCCAGTTCGGGTGGGGCATATGGTCCGGCCAATTGGACCGATGGCATCATCAATGGAGCAACTTTTGGCTGGGTGGGTACAGCGAGTAGTTTTACTCAGCCATCGTGGATGCAGTTGACTTGGACACAGCCGCAATCCTTTAATCGGATTATCCTTCATAACGTGGGAACCAACTTTGCACCACCTTCGGGTAATGGGGTGGTTTTTGAGGGTACGGCCAATTTGGAGTATTGGGATGGTAATGCATGGCAGCTCATTCAGCAAATCAGCGGACTCTCAGGCTATGGCGCGCAGTTATTGGTTGATTTTTCAACCGTAAGCACAACGCAATTGCGAATTCATAACTTTAATATTATTAGTGCACATAATCCCGGTTTTGACGAGTGGGAAGTATTTCAAGTGGCCACGCAACAAGATACCATCGACGCGGCCCTGGTGAGTCTGCATTATGATACCCTGATGAGCAGTTCCGGTCGTCAATTGGTATTTTCGGTTCGGGTAAAAAACAATGGTAATCAACCCATTGCCAATCCTGAAATCAGTTATGAAATCAATACGAACCCTACCATTGGGCCTCATAATGCTATTTTTCCGATAAGCTTGCTGCCCGGTCAAGACAGTCTTTTTGTACATCCCCAAACCATTGCTGCGGAGCAGATATTGAACGGCAGGTTGGTATGTTTTACGGTAAGCGTGCCAGGCGACAGCAATAGCGCCAACAACCAGCTTTGCGATACCATTAGTGGAATTGGGCTTTCGGTGTCGGAAGTGCATATAAAAAGACATGGAGTTTATCCTATTCCCGCGCGCGATCGGCTTTTTGTGGCCGGGTTGCAAACCAATGCCGTGTTAAAGCTGTACGATTTGCAAGGTCGATTGTTACAGCAGGTACAGACGAGCGATGCACTTTATGAATTAGAACTGGCTTATCCTCAGGGCATTTATCTGCTTACTGTTGAAGAGGGAGGGAGGCAGTTTCCGTATCGGTTGCTGATTGCCGATTAACTGCAAGTTAAATTTTAATTGGCTGAAAATTAGCGGGCTTTAGGTTTTGATATTTAAACATAATGGCTACCTTTGCATCCGCCTTTAATTGAGGCAAGAAAGGATACCTATATTAATGTCAGAAAAAGAACTGGAAAACACAGTTGAGCAAAACCTGCAGGTTGAAGAGACAGCTGAGCAAGCTGCACCTGCTGTTGAGAAGATCCCTACTCCCGGCGATTTTGACTGGGAAGGCACCGGAAAGAAGTTCGGTGGCTATTCGAAAGATGAGCGCAAGCGCATGGAAGAGATGTACAGTGGTACACTCAACCAAATTCAGGCAAACGAGATTGTTCAGGCAACGGTTGCCGGTATGACCGATCGCGATGTGGTTTTAAACATCGGGTTCAAATCAGACGGCTTGGTGCCGCTTTCAGAATTCCGCGATCTTCCGGACCTCAAAGTAGGGGACACGGTGGAAGTTCTTATTGTTAATCAGGAAGACAAAGATGGCCAGTTGGTGCTTTCGCGCAAGGCTGCCCGAATTATGAATGCCTGGGAGACCATTGTAAAGTCACACGACGAAGATTTGGTGATTGAAGGTCGCGTTAAGTCGCGCACCAAAGGTGGATTGGTAGTAGATGTTCAAGGCATCGAGACCTTCTTGCCTGGTTCACAAATTGATGTGAAGCCTGTACGTGATTACGATCAATACGTAGGCAAATCCATGGAATTCAAGGTTGTTAAAATCAACCCTATCCTCCGCAATGCAGTAGTATCTCATAAGGTGCTAATCGAAGACGATCTCGAGGCGCAAAAAGTTGAGATCATGAGCAAGATGGAAAAAGGTCAGGTGCTCGAAGGCACGGTGAAGAACATGACCGATTTCGGTGTGTTTGTTGACTTGGGTGGTGTTGACGGTTTATTGCATATCACCGACATCAGTTGGGGACGTATCAATCATCCTTCAGAAGTGCTGAGCCTCGATCAGAAGATTCAGGTTGTGGTAATCGACTTCGACGATGAGAAAAAGCGCATTAGTTTGGGCATGAAGCAGCTTACTTCACACCCTTGGGAGGCACTTGGAGAAGAAATCGTTGCCGGTACAGTGGTTAAAGGCCGCGTAGTAACGGTAGCCGATTACGGTGCATTCCTCGAAATCGTTAACGGTGTTGAAGGTTTGATTCACGTTTCAGAAATGAGCTGGAGTCAGCACTTACGTAATCCACAAGATTTCATGAAGCAGGGCGACGAAGTTGAAGCTGTAGTTTTGAGCATCGACCGCGAAGAGCGCAAGATGTCGCTAGGCATCAAGCAACTATCGGCTGATCCTTGGACAAATATCACAGAAAAGTTCCCTGTTGGTAGCAAGCATAAGGGTATTGTACGTAACCTTACCAATTTTGGTTTGTTTGTAGAACTTGGCGAAGGTGTAGATGGTTTGGTGCACGTTAGTGACCTAAGCTGGACCAAAAAAATCAACCACCCTGCTGAATTCATTAAGCGCGACGAGGAAATTGACGTAATCGTACTCGATATTGATATAGACAACCGTCGTTTGAGCCTTGGGCACAAGCAGTTGGAAGAGAATCCTTGGGATACTTTCGAGACCATCTTCTTAGAAGGTTCGAGCCATAAGGGTACCATTACCAGCATGGAGGAGAAAGGTGCAGTAGTTCAATTGCCGTATGGCGTTGAAGGATTTGCTCCGAAGAAACAACTTCAGAAAGAAGACGGTAAGCATCTCATGGCGGATATGGAAGCTGAGTTCAAGGTAATTGAATTCAGCAAAGAGAACCGTCGTATTGTGGTTTCACATACACGTACCTGGCAAGAGCAGAAGGAAAGCGAAAAAGCTGCTGAACAAGCAGAAATTGCGAACTTCAAGAAGAGCAAAAAAGCCAAGAGCGAAGAGGATCGTGATACCCTTGGTGATTTAGATGTACTGGCAGGTTTGAAAGAGCAAATACTCGAAACAGAGAAGAAAGCTCAGGCAGAGGCCATCAAAAAGATGGATGCTAAAGCCAAGAAGTCCACTAAAAAGTCGAAAGATGAAGATGGTGAAGAGGCATAAGCCCTTTCACTGCTGATTACAGAGCCCTCTACTGCCAAGTAGGGGGCTTTTTGTTGTGTGCCGCGCAGGCCAATCAACCAGGTGGTGCAAGTCCACTGTGGGGGTAGGTAATTGCCAAGCACTAGCTTAAGGCAAGGGTGTCAAGCGTGAGATAGTATCTGAAGAAAGCCGGTGGCAAAACCTTGCCCCGAGGAACAGGAACCTTATCAGGAATATCCAATGGGATGAGGCTGCTTAACAAGCTGAAGTCCTAACTCACAGCATCCATATTCCGGGGTAGTTACCGTCCTATCCCGTTCGCAGGGACGTGATACCCAAAGACAACGGGCAAAACGCCAGCTAGGTATTCCCACGGTAGTGTGAGAGGACAGGTAGGGAAATAGCCCCTACCTTCCTACTCGTTTTATAAGCCTTAGTTAAGGGTAGCAAAATTCTGCATGGCGGCTTTTCAAAAAAGCAGGTGGTTTTAGCCAATGGGCGCATACCAATGAACGGGACATGGGTTGCTACGAAAGCTTTTGTCAATTTTATACATCCTTTGCCGTCTTCTGGCATAGCTTTTCGACGTTTTCTTCTTTATACTTCATTCATCGCTCCGCTTTTCTTTCTTCAAAACCTGAAACAAGCCTCTGCTTGCGGCTGTTATTGTCTAAATTCGTTTTATGAATATTGAGAAGATCAAAACGCTAGGTCAATTAAGAGGGCAAGGGTATAAGCCGAAAGGCATAAAAGATGAATTACGTGCCAATTTGATCAAGGCGCTGCGGAATAGGGAGTCGCCATTTGCAGGTATTTATGGCTACGAGGACACGGTAATTCCTGAGATGGAGCGTGCTATTTTGGCCAGGCACAACATCCTGCTTCTGGGATTACGTGGGCAGGCCAAAACGCGACTAGCCCGGTTGATGGTGGAGCTTCTTGACGAATATATTCCCGTAATTGACGGGGCGGAATTGTATGATGATCCAATGAATCCCATTACCCGCTATGGAATTGACCGGGTAGATGAAGAAGGGGATAGGACCCCGGTAAGTTGGGTGCACCGTACAGAGCGATATACGGAAAAATTGGCGACCCCGGATGTAAGTGTTGCTGATTTGATTGGCGATATAGATCCAATTAAGGCTGCGAATATGCGCCTGCATTATGCCGATGAACGGGTCATTCATTACGGTTTAATCCCTAGGGCTCACCGGGGTATTTTTGTGATCAACGAATTACCTGATTTACAAGCTCGAATTCAGGTTTCACTATTTAATATACTGCAGGAAGGTGACATTCAGATAAGGGGCTTTAAACTGCGTCTTCCGCTCGATTTACAGTTTGTATTTACGGCCAATCCCGAAGATTATACGAATCGTGGGAGCATTGTTACTCCGCTTAAAGACCGGATTGAAAGCCAGATACTTACGCATTACCCCAAAGATATACAAACCGCTGGAAGAATTACCAAGCAAGAATCGCAGTTGCGCTCCGATCAGTGGGAACGGGTGCAAATGGCCGATTTAATGGCTGATTTGGTAGAGCAGATTGGTTTTGAGGCAAGAGGCAGTGAATTTGTGGATCAAAAAAGTGGGGTATCGGCACGGCTGAGTATTTCAGCTTACGAGCAATTGGTAAGTGCGGCGGAGCGAAGGGCTTTGCGTAATGGCACTGAAATGACCAAGGTCCGTATTGCTGATTTGTTTGCTGTAATTCCGGCCATCACGGGTAAAATTGAATTAGTATACGAAGGCGAGCAGGAGGGACCTGCTCTTGTGGCACGTAATCTGATAAAAAAAGCGATCCGGTCATTTTACCCATTGCTTTTTCCTGATCCAGAGGAGCTGAAAAAGCAAGGATCAGAGCAAGTGTACCAACCTATGCTTGATTGGTTTGCAGAAGGAAACAGCCTTGACCTGTGGAATGAAGCCTCTGATGGGGAATATTCCTCCCAATTGGCATTAGTGCCCGGGCTCGAGGAATTGGTGAATCGCTATCAACCAGGTTTGGTACAAGAGCACGACTATCTTTTGCGAGAATTGGTTTTACATGGGCTTGCCGAATATTCTTTATTCAGCAAACAGCAATTTGAGGGGCGAGTAAACTTTCGCGATTTGTTGGGGAGCATGTTTCGCTTCGATGACGAAAAGTAGATTGGGAGCGGACTGAAATCTGTATCCGAAAATCGCGTTTATTTGTGCATGCGAAGTTTTGTAGCCTTTATGCTTGTGGTGCTGGGATGCTCTTTAGAAACGGTTGCTCAAACTTTTAGTCTTTATGTACGCGATTGCGGTGAAGTAGAATATCGTGTTGTTCGGCCGTATGCTGACAGTTTATCGGCTACGCGTGCATTGGATCGGATGCGCACCGATTTACAATCGCGTGGCTACCTTACTGCCGCATTTGATACCCTTCGTTATTTAGAAAATGGCTTAGAAGTGTGTGTGCACTATGGGCAGCAATACCGATGGACACAATTGAACACCAGTGGAATCCCTGCAGACTATCTGGCTAATACGGGTTTTCGGTATCGTGATTTTGAAAATCAGCCTTTAAATATCACGGAATTAGACCAACTCATTGCTGCATTGCTTCGTCAAGCCGAAAACGAGGGATTCCCATTTGCTCAATTTTTCTTCGATAGTTTGATGGTGACAGATGCCTCTGTATTGGCCTATGCGCGACTTGAAAAGGGGAAATTGGTAGTATATGATAGCCTACGATTGGGTGGTGATTTAAAGTTGCATCCACGTGTTTTGGCCCGATATTTACAGCTTAGGGAAGGCCAGTATTATCGTGAGCTTGATATACAGCGTATTAATCGACGTATAAATGCATTACCTTATGCTTCAGTGAGCGAAAGCCCACAAATATTTTTTTACAACGATAAGGCTAGTATTGCGATTTTAGCTGACAATCGAAGGGTGAACAGCTTTGATGGCATGCTTGGCGTTTTCCCTGGGGCTGGAGTTGACGAGTCGCTACTAATTACCGGAGATTTAAATCTATTGCTTTGGAGTGCCTTTAGCAGAGGTGAACTCATTAGTTTTAATTGGCGAAGCTTGCAACAAGGAACACAAGATTTAAAAACACGACTTCGTTGGCCATTTTTGTTCGGCAGCCCCATTGGTATTGATGCAGATTTTCGCCTTTTTAGACGTGACTCAAGTTTTCTGGAGGTCCAGACTATGGCAGGATTAGAATATACTTTTAGCCCTGGTAATTATGCCAAAGGTTTTTATCAGCAGCGTAGCTATCGTTTGTTGGGGAGTCCTTTAGCAACCGGATTGAGCCAGGCAAGGGTAGATGGCAGTCTGTATGGCTTGGAATATAGCTTACAGCGTCTTGACCGGGCATTTAATCCTTATAGAGGATGGCGCATGGTATTGGGAGCTGCTGCTGGAAGGCGTACAGCCAATGAGCAATTGAGTGATGGTGATTTTTCAGGTGCTCGAAATTATGATCAGTATCAATTTCACACGGAAGGGCAGGTGTTGGTGCCTTGGTTGGTGCGTTGGCAAACCGTACTTGATTGGCATGGCAGGGCTTTACTTAGCCGGAATTTATATTTTAACGAGCTGTTTCGTTTTGGTGGGTTTAAAACGTTGAAGGGTTTTGATGAAGAATCAATTTTTGCCAGTTCTTACTTGGTAGCGAATTTGGAGCAGCGTTTTTTGCTTGATCGCGATTCGTGGTTGTATTTATTTTGGAACGGAGGCTGGTTGCGTAACGATGCTGTAGGGCAGGGGTATAGCGATTTTCCATATGGTTTTGGAGGTGGAATTACATTTCAGGCAGGAAGTGGTGTGTTTTCTGTGGCCTATGCGCTTGGAAATGAGCGTAATCAGCCCCTAACTACACGAAACACCAAAGTGCATTTAGGTTATCGTTATTTACTGTAGTTGATTCTGTAAATTTGCGGGATGCGATCGAGCTTGTTAATGCTGCTGTTGTGCTTCAGTTTTTGGGTTGGGGCCCATACTCCAACGGTTGACTTTTTTTCGAAAGCGGAAGAGCCCGACACATATGCTTTTAGTCTTGACCGCCTTAGCATGGTTACTCAAGAAGGGCAAGACCTTTTGGTGGATACCCGGCCGGCAATCTTGCCCATAGAAACGGATAGCCGTAATTTTGATTTTATACTATTGCTTTTCGTATTTGCCTTACTGGTTTTTTTGATTGCACGAGAGCCGCATTATTTAAAGCTTATGGTGCAATCGGTAACCAATTATCGCTTATCGATACAATTTTCGCGTGAACAATCGAATCATCGTACGCCTTTATCGCTCTTGTATATAAGCGTTTTTAACGTGATGTTGGCGATGATGATTTTTGAGTTTATTCCTGAAAATCACTTTTTTTTGGCTGCTAAGCAAAAGGAGATGGTTATAGTTGTTTTATTCATTTGCCTGTGTCTGCTTTATTTTGGGAAATTTATTTTGTACCGTTTTTTTGGGCGATTATTTAGATTAAGGGATATGGTGGCTTATTACTTGAGTCAAGTATTTTTAATCAATCGGGTTTTAGGCGTGCTACTGGTGTTGTTTTTGCCTTTTGTATTTTTTTCTCCTGATATTTTGGCCAGTTCAGTAGGTGGCGTATTGCTATTTTTGCTGGCATTCGGTTTAGTTTGGCGATATTTTTTTGCCATTCGTCACATTACGCAGGCGTTGTCTGCATACGTCTTCCACTTTATTTTGTATTTTTGCGCCGTTGAAATAATCCCGACAGCTGTAATTGTCAAATTTCTGCTGAATGTCTAACGCTGAGAGCAACTACCCGAAAGTAAAAACTATCCTTGTTTCGCAACCTCGACCTGAGAGCGAAAAGTCTCCATATTTTGAATTGGCGAGGAAGTATAATATTAAGATTGATTTCCGTCCATTTATTAAGGTAGAAGGGGTATCTGCCAAAGATTTTAGGAAAGATAAAATCAATATCTCCGACTACACCGCTATTTTATTTAACAGTCGCAATGCTATTGACCATTTTTTCAGAATGTGTGAAGAGATGCGCATTGAGATGCCGATAGATACCCGTTACTTCTGCATATCTGAGAATATAGGTGTGTATGTTCAGAAGTATATACAGATGCGCAAGCGGAAGGTATTTTTTGGGGATGGTAAGATGGAAGATTTGTTGCCATACATGCTCAAGCACAAACAAGAGAAATTCCTAATGCCATGTTCAGATGTGATGTCGGGAGGATTTATTGGTGAAGCTTCCAAAATAAATATTGAGATTAAGCAGGCGGTGATGTATCGTACTGTTTCGAGTGATTTAAGTGATTTAGCGGATATCAAATACGATATGTTGGCCTTTTTCAGCCCGAGTGGTATCAAGTCGCTTTTTGAGAACTTCCCTGATTTTGAACAAGGTAACACGCGAATAGCAGGATTTGGTGCACAAACCCATGCTGCTATGGCCGAGCGAAACCTCCGTGTTGATGTGCCTGCACCTACTCCCGAAGCCCCTTCGATGACCATGGCTATTGAGGCCTATATCAAAAAAGTAAATAAGTAAGCTTGTATATACAGTGAACTTTCCGTTATTTAGAAGCTTCAAATGCTAGCTGAAACGGAAATTACTGGATGAGAAAGCTTCTACTTGCCTTTTTGTTCCTACTGTCGGCCCATCAGTTGTTTGCGCAACAAGAGCCAAAGTGGAACCATTATATGTTCAACGACTTTTTCTATAATCCTGCCGTGGCTGGATCGAGGGGGGCAATAAGTACTTTTTTAATTCATCGCTATCAGTGGGTGAATATTCCTGAAGATGCCAGTCCGCGGACCACGCATGCGAGTGTTCATTTGCCTGTAAAATTTTTGGGCGGTGGTTTAGGCTTTCAGGCAACTCGCGACGATGAGTTCTTCAACCAAACAACCAGTTTTCGATTGGCTTATGCCTACCGGATGGATTTATTTAATGGCAATTTGGGGATAGGTTTATACGGCGGAGGTTTTCAAAGCGTACTCGATGGCACCAAGTTTAAGCCCATCGACCCGAATGACCCCTTACTAGTAACTGCTCGTACCAATGCATTGGCCTTTGACTGGGGGGCGGGAATTCACTATACCAGTGAAGATATGTATATCAATTTGTCATCGAATCGTTTGAATAATCCGGTAGTACAATACAACAATACGGGCGCGGAGATTACGGTTGAGCGAAACTTCTTTATTTCAGGGGGGTACCACATTCCGGTAGGTGAGTCTTTCAAAATCACGCCTTCAACCTTACTCAAAACAAATGCCTCTGTTTTTCAGGCAGACTTTAACGTATTGGCTACCTTCCGTGATAAATTTTGGTTTGGTGGAGGGTATTCTACCGGGGATGCTGCCATTTTTATGGTGGGTGCTAATGTAGGAAAAAAAGTACGCGTGGGTTATTCGTATGACTATAGTTTGGGGGCATTATCTCCCCTGCATGCGGGATCTCATGAGATATTTATCGGTTACGATTTTAATATTGTATTCCCTGAAAAGCCTCAGGTAATCATCAGGTCTCCGAGATTTTTGTAACAGAAATGCAATATTTTTTTAATTCATTCCTTTTACTTATCACAAATACAAGTATCTTTACCTTCCCCAAATGGTGCAAAATGCATAAATTTCGAAAAGAAAGTTATTTGTAGTTGTTTGGAATATTTAATTTTAAGCGCTTTTAATCTAAAAAGGCTAACATGAAAAGGATCTCAACTTACGCCGCAATTATTGGTACAGCCGCTCTTATGGCCAGCTGTGGACGTGGCGACAGTGGTGAACTGGTAGGTGCTCAGAACCGTCCGAAGTGGACGCAGGCGGAGCCTTATGGTACCGTTTTTATTCCGAGTGGTTCGTTTCAGGCGGGTCAGGGAGACCAGGATGTCTTCTTTAATGCCAACCAGCAAACCAAAACCGTTTCTGTAAAAGCATTCTATATGGATGACGCAGAAATTTCGAACAATGAATATCGGCAGTTTGTACAGTGGGTACGTGACTCATTGGCGCACACCATTCTAGGAAACCTCACCGAAGACGATTTCGGTAAGGAATACATTGATTGGAAGGTGAAGCTCAACTGGCAAGATCCGGCTTTGCTGGAGGAGGTAGAAGAGTTGTTTTTCCCAGAGAATGAACAAATTTTCGGTCGTTTTGAGATTGATGTTCGCAAGTTGAACTTTACCTACAAGTATTTTGACTTGAAAGCGGCGGCCTTGAACCGTGATGCCGATCGTCCCCGCGCTGAGTTCTTGATTACCAATACGGTGAATGTTTATCCAGATACATTGGTATGGGCTCGTGATTTCACATTTTCTTACAACGAGCCACAAGCACAGAACTATTTCTCGCATCCGGCCTATGACGATTATCCTGTAGTTGGGGTAAGTTGGGAACAGGCATCAGCGTTTTGTCATTGGCGTACGCAGTTGTTTAATAGCTATCGGATTTCCAAGGGCTTATCTAAACAAGGGGATTTTCGCTTACCCACCGAGTTTGAATGGGAATATGCTGCCCGTGGAAGTCATATGAGTTCACCGTATCCATGGGGTGGTCCGTATATTAAAAACGATAAGGGCTGTTTGATTGCCAACTTCAAGCCTGGTCGTGGTAATTATACAGATGATGGTGGTTTTTACACTGTAAAAACCTACACCTACAATGCCAATGATTTTGGTTTGTATAATATGGCGGGTAATGTATCGGAATGGACCAGTACGGCTTATGATGAGTCGGTGTTTAGTACGGTACATGATTTGAACCCCGATTATAAGTATGATGCAACTGAGGAAGATGATAAGGTAATGAAGCGTAAGGTGGTACGCGGAGGAAGTTGGAAAGATGTGGGGTACCTTATCCAAACAGGAACACGCACATTTGAATACCAGGATTCAACCAAATCCTATGTGGGATTCCGTTGTGTGATGGACTTCCTGGGTAGGGATTTGAGAGATTTTTAACCTAAAACCAATAATTTTTAAATTTTAATTCGTCAAGCATGTCAAGCTTTTTGCAATCAAAGAAAGGAAAGTCGTTACTCAACTACGCATATGGTTGGGGCGCAGCAATCGTGATCATCGGTGCCTTGTTTAAGATTCGTCACTTACCTGGAGCCGACTTTGCACTCACCTTAGGTCTGGGCACAGAAGCCCTCATCTTCTTTATTTCGGCTTTTGAAAAGCCCCATGAAGAACTTGATTGGGCCTTGGTATATCCTGAACTCTCCGGTGGTGAGCCTCGTACACAAAAGGCTGGTGCTGGTGATTTGGGAGCAATGCTTGAGGAGGCCAATATAGGCAAAGAAGTTTTGGAGAATCTTGGAGATAGTTTTAAGTCATTGAGTAGTAATGTTGGCAAGATGGCCGATATTTCCGAAGCTACGGTGGCTACCGATGAGTACTCCAAGAGTGTACGGGATGCAGCTTCATCTGTTTCTGGTTTTGCCCGAACGGCTACCGAAGCTACTGCTGTAATCAGCGAGGTTAGTGCAGTAAATGAAGAAGCCAAAGGGTATGCAACACAATTGCAACAATTGGTTTCGAACCTGAGCAGTGTGAACGCCATGTATGAAATGGAGTTGAAGGAGACGAACAATCACCTTCAAACTTTGAATAAGTTTTATGGCAATATTTCTGGTGCACTTGGATCAATGGAAGCAGCTCAAGCTGATGCCCAGAAGTATCAAGATGAAATAGCCAAATTGGCCAAGAACTTAAGTTCTTTGAATGCTGTTTATGGCAATATGTTGAATGCAATGACCGCACCTCGCGTTTAATTTTTAAAACGGAGAGTAATAGGACATGGCAAGCGGACAGCAGTCGCCCAGGCAGAAGATGATCAATATGATGTATTTGGTACTAACAGCCATGTTAGCGCTAAATGTATCCGCTGAAATTCTGAAGGCCTTTGCGATGATTAATCAGAGCTTAGAAGATACAAACGTATCTATTGCGCAGAAAAATGCGGCCTTATATGCGGCTTTTGACGCTAAGATGCGTGAAGAGCCAGGTAAAACAGAGGCGAGTTTTAAAAAGGCGCAGCAGGTAAAGAAGGAATCTGAAACCCTACTGAATTACATTACTGATTTGAAAAACCATTTAATAGACTTAGGCGGTAACAAAAACGGTGAAGTAGATGAAGGAGATTTTAAAGAACAACAAGGTGTTCGATCGGTAATTGAGGATGGTAATATTGATATCAGTTCACATGTATTGGTTAATCCTGATGGAAAGAGTGAGCGGGGTTTAGAATTGATGAATATGATTAACACCTATCGCAACAATGTCATAGCTCAAATTCCTGCTGAAGATCGTGCTAAGGTGAAGATTTATGTTGAAGAAGCTAAAGATCCAGAACCGGCAGCAGGTACTGGCGTGAGAAAGAATTGGCTGCAGTCGAATTTTGGTGATATGCCTCTTTCAGGTGTAATTACGCTTTTCAGTAAGTACGAAAGTGATATTCGCAACACCGAAACGGAGGTAATATCCTATTTACTAGGGGCCATTGATGCATCCTCGCTTAAGTTCGACCAAGTTATTGCTAAGGTAATACCCAAATCGAATTATGTTTTGGTAGGTCAGGAATACGAAGCCGACATCATGTTGGTTGCTTTTGATAGCCGCCAGGATTTGGATATCCGCCTCGAGGATGGTACTAAAGTGCCTGTAGAAGGCGGTTTGGGTAGATATAAGATGAAGGTGACTTCTGAGGGTTCAAAAACCCTAGCAGGCTTTATTAATGTAAATAAGCCTGGTGGTGGTGTTGATCAAATGCGCTTTGAAACATCCTATACTGTGGCTAAACCGGCTGCTGTAGTTTCTCCGGATAAAATGAATGTATTTTACATTGGTGTAGAAAATCCAGTTTCGATTTCAGCACCAGGTGTTACACCTTCTAATTTGAGGCCGAGTATTTCCGGAGGAGGGAGCATTACTGGTAAAGATGGCAAGTATGTGGTGAAGGTGACTCAACCGGGAAAAGTGATGGTGGATGTTCGTGGCCAGGGTGAAGAAGGTAAGCCTGCACAGTTGTTAGGTGCTTCTGAATTCAGGGTGAAATATGTTCCAGATCCATTGGCCACTGTAGGTGGTTTAGATCCGGGACAAGTTGGGACAGCTCAGTTCAAAGCCCAAGGAGGTATGATTGCCTTACTTAAAGATTTTGATTTCGATTTGCGATTCGATATACAAAGTTTCCGGATGATTTATATTGCTCCCCGTCGCGACCCAGAGGTGGTTACGGTAAGCGGTCCTATCTTTACCGGACAGGCACAAACCATCATAAGAAATGCCAAGCCTGGTGATCGTTTTATCTTTGATGAAATTAAGGCCATGGGCCCTGATAAGGTAACACGTAAGCTGCCGGCGGCAACTTATGGTTTAAATTAAAACAATATGAAAAAGCTGTTAATCGCCATTTGTGTGCTGTTGTTAGCCGGGGATTTATACGCCCAGGGACAGCAAATGGAAATTGTAGACGGTGCTTACAAACGTGAGAAGTATAAAAAGCGTCCGCCTATTCCTCTGGCCCCTATCCGTGAAGCGGATGTGATGTATAGTTGGAACATCCTAAGGGTAATTGATTTGAATCAGAAGCCTAATCTGATTTTTACTTACCCCAAGAGTATGTTCATCAACGTACTGGTTGCAGCATTAAAAAGCGGTGAGCTCGAGGGCTATTTGTTTAAAACAGAAGAGTTGTTTCCCGAGAATGCAATTACTTCCGATGAGATTTTAAATACGCTCGAAAGTTATGATACCTTATTGGTAACCAATCCAATTACGCTTTTGCCTGAGCAAAAAATTGAAAAGAATGAGTTTAACCCCAATGATGTGGTGGCCATTCGTATCAAGGAAGAATGGGTATTCGACAAGCAGATTTCAACCATGGTTGTTCGGATTATTGCCGTTGCACCGGTAATTAACCTGAAGTCGGAAGGACAAATTGTAGGTCAAACGGCCATGTTCTGGGTATACTATCCGGCGATTCGTAACATTTTGGCGAACTCAGAAGTGTTCAACTGGCGTAATGATGGTCAGAAAATGTCGTTCGACGATGTATTCATACGTCGTATGTTCAGCAGTTACATCTACAAAGAATCGAATGTACGAGATTTGCGTATTGAAGATTATGCGGCCGGACGCGACATTCTGTTGGAAGCCGATCGTATCAAATACGAGATTGTTGACTTTGAGCAAGCCCTTTGGGAATACTAAGCTCAAAAATTATTCAGAACCCCGGTTATGCCGGGGTTTTTTTATGATGTAACTTTTAGGTGAGTTTGCTGTTTAATTAACATGCTTGGATTTCGTTTTTCTGCCTTTGTACCAGATCCTGATAATGGCAAACCGATTTTTGATCGGTTGCTCGACATCTTTCTTGAACTGGTTACCTATACCGCTGGTGACGCAGCGGAGGCCCTTGCTTGGATGAATGAATTGGACAAGGAGTATTCATTAACGACTGCCGATTACGGTATGGGGGACTTTCTATCGGATTTAATGAAAAAAGGTTTTCTGAAGGAGGAAGGGGCGGGTGAGCCCTTACTAACTGCTAAAGCGGAACAAGGCATACGGTCGCGTAGCTTGGAGCAGATATTTGGAAAACTGAAGCGGTCTGGTAGAGGGGAACACCGGAGTCCGCACAGCGGTAGAGGTACGGAGTTAACCAGTGACACGCGGCCCTACCAGTTTGGAGATACACATGAGCAAGTAGATTTTACGGCTTCCCTACAAAATGCTTATGTTAATCATGGTATTGATGACTTTAAGCTTGAATCGGAAGATTTGGAAGTACGCGCACAACAACACGAGGCGCAGTGCAGTACCGTACTCATGATTGACGTTTCCCATTCTATGATTCTGTACGGTGAGGATCGCATAACTCCAGCAAAAAAGGTTGCTATGGCCTTAAGCGAGCTTATTATGCAGAAATATCCTAAGGATAGCTTGGATATTTTGGCTTTTGGTGACGATGCCTTCCCGATTGCAGTAAAAGACTTACCATATTTGCAAGTCGGACCTTTTCATACCAACACTGTTGCCGGGTTGGAGCTGGCTATGGAGATGCTGCGAAGACGAAAACACCCTAATAAGCAGATTTTCATGATTACCGATGGTAAGCCTAGTTGCTTAAAAGAGGGAGGGGATTACTACAAGAACAGCTTTGGCTTGGATCGAAAAATCGTGAATCGATGTTTGATGCTGGCTCGCCAAGCTCGAAAGTCTAAAATTACGATTACCACTTTTATGATAGCACAAGACCCCTACTTGCAACAATTTGTGGCACAATTCACCGAAGCGAATCAAGGAAAGGCTTTTTACAGCGGTTTAAAGGGATTGGGAGAATTTGTTTTTCACGATTATCAGCAAAACCGACGAAAAAGGATGCGTTGAGTTGTAAATTCGCCTGATGTCGGGTCTTTACCTCCATATACCCTTTTGCAAGCAAGCTTGTCATTATTGCGATTTTCATTTTAGCACCTCCATGAAGCAACGTGAGGCGGTATTGAATGCCATGTTGCTGGAATTGGAAATGCGGGCAAACTATTTGCCAGACAACAGCTTGCAGAGCATTTACTTTGGTGGTGGAACGCCTTCGGTATTGAGCGAACTGGAGCTAACACGCTTGTTTGATGCCATTGAAAAGCTATTTATACTCCTTCCAGATGCTGAAATAACCCTTGAAGCTAATCCTGATGATTTAAGCCTCTATCAACTTAATATGTTAGCTGAAAGTCCAATAAATCGGCTGAGCATTGGGGTTCAAAGCTTTAGAGACGATGATTTGTTGTTGATGAATCGGGCACATTCAGCGGAAGAGGCCCGTAAATGTCTAAATTTGATCAGGGATGTTTGGCATAAGGACCTCACGGCCGATTTGATTTATGGCATGCCGGCCATGTCGGATGCCGATTGGGTGGCCAATTTAGATGAGCTTTTGGCCTACGATCTACCACATTTTTCGGCCTATGCCTTAACCGTTGAGCATCGTACTGCCTTACATAAATTTGTGCAGCAAGGAAAGGTATTACCAGCCAGCGATGAGCAGCAAATGCGTCATTTTGATTTGCTTTTGGACATAGCGGCATCCAAAGGCTATGAGCATTATGAGATATCAAATTTTGCAAGACCGGGTAAACGGGCTGTACACAACAGCAGCTATTGGCTGGGGAGTGCGTATTTGGGCATTGGGCCATCGGCGCATTCGTTCGATGGTAAAGCTGGCCGGCAATGGAATATATCGAATAATGCCTTGTATGTGAAGGCCCTCGAGCAAGGGAAAATAGCAGCAGAATTCGAGCTGCTAACCAAAGCCGATCAGTTTAATGAATATTTGCTAACGCGGCTAAGGACTTCTGAGGGAATCAGTTTACATCAGGTTGTAAGCCGTTTTGGCTCAAAATACCTCCAGGCCATAGAAAAGCAGTTGGCTGATATTTCGGCAGGTTGGTATGAGCTAAGTGCCAACAGCCTGCGGTTAAGTAAAAGTGGTAAGCACTATGCCGACAGAATTGCCTCTGAACTATTTATCTTAGCAGACGATGAAGAGCCTACAAGCTGATTTAAGCAACCCCATTGATTTGTCGATTCCCTTGCAAGCAGGGCATCATAACCCCAATGCTTTTGGCATTGCAGATCCTGAAATGAAAGCTTTTCAGGTGGCTGGTTTCATCGGCAAGGTGAGTGCTGGTGGCCCATGTAATGTTGAAGACATTAGCTTTAGTCCGCACGGCAATGGGACCCATACCGAATGTGTAGGCCATATCAGTGCAGAGCGCTTCACCATCAATCACTGTTTGAAACGTTTTTGGTTTAGGGCGCGGCTCATTAGCTTGTTGCCCGAAAGTCGTGAGGAGGATGCTGTTATAAGTAAGCTGCAACTATTGACTGCTTTGGGAGATCTAACCCATACAGAAGCCGTGATTGTACGCACTTTGCCAAATACGACAGAAAAGCTGCAACAACGTTATGCAGGTACAAACCCGGCGTATTTTGAACCGTCTGCCCTTGGCTGGTTACGCGAGCAGGGGGTAATGCATTTGCTCACCGATTTACCTTCGGTAGACAAAGAAGATGATGGTGGTTTGTTGGCCGCACACCACAGTTTTTGGCATTTTCCAGAAAATCCGCGCATGGCAGCCACCATAACGGAGCTGATATTTGTAGACAATCGTGTACCAGACGGTGATTATGCGCTTAACTTGATGATAGCGCCTTTTGAGTCGGATGCCAGCCCTTCTAAGCCGGTTTTATACCCTTTAATTTAGAGCTTCAAATGTCCAAAGCCATTTTGGCTGACAATTTGATCGAGCTGTTCGCACATTTTTCGGGTTTGAGCCGGGCTGTATAAGCTCATGGGAATTGGTTTACTGCGCAGGAAACCTTTGGGTGTTTTGCGGTATAAATACAACACCTTCCGAAGTCCCGCATAGCTTTTTTCTATTTCGTAGCCCGCCAATTCGTTGATTGAAAACTTAAGGTAGAAGTCATTTTTATCTTCTTTATCGGTAGAGATAAGCAAATGCCCCTGCGCTGTTTCGAAGGCCATATAGCCGGGTTGTACAATCATCCAAAGGCTTACCATGACCACTAACGACAGTAAAAACAGGGCAATCCGTACACTATCGTCGTAGTCAGAAAACAAGGCCAGACTGCCGAGTCCAACGATGCCAAAAGCGAGACCGCGAAATAGAAATACCTGGCTAAGGTTATGTATGCTGGTTTTTGTCATTATTGCTGGTATTCGCGAATGAGTTCGTCGATGGCGGCATCTAATTCGGCACTTTCGAGTCGATGGCTGTAATCGGTATTCGCCATAAGACGTGCCATGAGTTGATCTTGGAATTGGCCTTTTTGCAAGGCTTCAGAATACCGCATTTTCGGGCTAAAGGTAACCATGCTGTATAGCGGAATCCATTTGTCGGGATATCGCGCATGGATACGGGCTTCTATTTTTTTCTGCAGGATAAATTGTGGATCGGCGACTTTGTCGCGCATTTCAACGAAATTGTTTTTTGCCAAGGTTGCAATAGCATCGCCATCGGGTTTCCTTGTATGCTGGAAGGCATCAAACAGGCTTTCCCAGTTGTCACCAATTTGTTCGAAGAGTTCATCAAATACGCGCACATCTTCAAACCCTGCATTCATGCCCTGACCATAAAAAGGAACAATAGCGTGTGCTGCGTCGCCCAGCAACACGGCATTATCGGCGTATTTCCAGGGAAAGCAGCGGGTGGTAACCAGCGAAGGCGTAGGATTGGCGAAATAGTCTTCCACCAAGGTGGGCATTAATGGAATGGCATCGTTAAAATAAGTCGTGAAAAAGGCCATTAAATCGGCCTCGGTTTTAATTTTTTCAAAAGAGGGCTCGCCCTCGTAAGGAAAAAAGAGTGTGCAGGTGAAGCTGCCATCCGGGTTGGGCAGGGCGATCATCATAAAATGACCCCTTGGCCAGATATGCAGCGCATTTTTTTCCATAGCAAAGCTTCCATCCTCGGTTGGCGGAATGGTAAGTTCCTTGTAACCATGTGGGAGGTAGTCTTGGCTGTACTCAAATCGATCTGTTTTCATCATACTGCTTCGTAATGCTGAAAAAGCGCCATCGGTGCCAAAGAGTTGCTCGTATTGTAGGGATAATTTCTGACGGGTTTCGTTGTGCTCGAAGTGCAGGGTTTTTTCCTGCAAGTCAACATCATTGCAGCGTAGGTTAAAATGTATGCGTACTCCTTCTGCTTCAGCCAAATCCATTAATTTGTAGTTAAGGCCCGAACGTGAAACCGAATAAATACTTTGGCCTTCCTTGCCATATGGCTGAAAACTAAGGGAGCCATCGAGATTATGAATCATTCGACCATGCATGGGGATGCCTACTTTTCGGATTTCATTGTCGATGCCTACTTTTTCAAGGGCTGCAAATCCCCTGTCGCTGAGGGCCAGGTTAATTGAACGTCCACCATAATTGCCACCACTGCGCATATCTGACCTGCGTTCATACACATCTACTTCAAAACCACGCCGCTTGAGATATATAGACAGGAGTGAACCAACCAAACCGGCTCCAAGTACTGTAAGATTCGACTTTGACATATTATAAGCGATTTCTCAAAGATACATCGCCTGCCTTAATAATCTACAGTAATTGGGTTATAAGTGTAATGCGCTCCAAAGCAACCAATGCCATCTTCCACATTCGAATAAATAACGGTAGGTTCACTGAAACCGTCACCCCCGGTGAGTGCTTGTCCTCTCAACGAGCTGAAATAGCGGTAACTGTGTACATCCATTTCCTGGAGTTGTCCCATAATCCTCCTGCCGCTTCGCCAATTATAACTGTAGGCCAAATCTGAGAATACAAAACGATTGTTGATAACAAAGCTTTGGTCGATGAATTGTTCGGAATAAATATAGGTATTAGCCCAACTCGTATCGGGCGTGCCCTGAAAGTCAAAAATCTGGGCATAGTTAAACCGGAAATAGCGAGCAGCACCAGGAGGGTTAATCCAACTAGCATTGATTCGAAGTCTGTCTTCAACTTGACTTGGGCCAGAAGCCAAGGCAATCACATCAAGCTTCAGGTCGGGATTAAAAGGGCTGGGTACGGTACAACTTGCCCGAACTGATTTGCCATCGGGAGTATTTATTTGCATGGTATAGGTTTTACCCGCAACGATAGGGAAGCTGCTGGTAGCCAGCACATAGCCCTGGCGGTTACTATCGAACAATAATTGCCCCGTGCTTTCACCGTCGGTAATGGTAATAGTAGCATTGCTGACAGCCGGAAAATCCCAAGGACTGTTGTCGCGCCGATAAAGCGGCTTTGAACGGGTTAAAGTGGCTTGAATTTCGATATCATCAGGACTGATGAAACAACCCAATACCAATTTTTCCTGCAAGTTGAGGTCGGTAGTGCTGATTATTGTTTCGCGACAGGCACTGAGGGTAAACAAGAGCAGCAAAAAATAGATGAGTTTTTTCATATCAAAAGCGGGCTATGTAGTTGATGGAAGGTACAATGCCAAACAAGCTGTATTGTACCAGCACTGATTGTCCATTGCGGTAAGAAGGTTCAAGGAACCAGGGGTTTGCCCTATTGTAAAGGTTGTAAACGCTAAATTCAATTATTCTTTCACCCCAGCTTTTTGGTTTGATAAGCTGAACCGAAACGTCCATGCGGTGATAGGGGGCCATGCGGTAAGAATTCATACTGCCATAGTCTACGGCGGTATTCCACCAGAAACCTTGCCCATTATTCAGTAGTGGGTTTCCAGGAGCGCTATAGGGAGCCACAAAATTAGCTTGCGGTAAAGTAACAGCGTTCCCAGTGCCATATACAAATACTGCGGATATTTTGATTCCGTTTTGATAATCGGTGGTTTGGCGTGCTTCAAAGAAGGTAACGATACTCAGATCGTGTCTCCGGTCGTATCGTGCGGGGAAGGGTAATCCGCTGTTTATTTCTGGGAATTGCCAATCGGTTTTACTCAGAGTATACCCTATCCAGCCGTTAAAGCGCCCATAATGTTTTTGGGCAAGGAGCTCAAGTCCGTAGGAAACGGCTTCACCCGTGGTTACCTGATTTTCCCATTTGATATCCAGGACTTCTCCCTCAAAAATATCCTCAAAATCTACCAACAGGAAGCTCGCTCCTGGTTTATAGGTGATGATGTTGCTAGAGTGTTTGTAATAGGTTTCGGCGCTAAGGGTGACTTTTTTATTACGCAGGTCATGTGCATACCCTAGCGCATACTGAATGGATTTTTGAGGTCCAATGATGTCGTTAGCGGGTACCCAGAGGTCGGTAGGCAAACCAATACCGGTATTGCTCAGCAGGTGCATGTATTGGTTCATCATGCTGAAGGCTGCTTTTACAGAGCCCTGGTCGCTCGTCATATAACGGGCACTTAATCGGGGCTCGAGCCGCCAGTAGTTTTGGTTACCGGCATAAAATTGACTTAAACGGGTTCCCAGATTGGCTTCAAGTCGATTGGTGATTTTCCACTGATCTTCGACATAGATGCCGGTTTCGAGTGAAAGTTCTCTTGCCACCCGATTGATGTCGAATTGTGGGAACTCAGAATCGCGAATAACAAAAGCGGTTGGGATAAAAATGTGACGGGTAAGTTGTAAGCCTGCTTTGATTTTATGATTGGGTGAGGGCACATAGTCGGCATCAAATTTCACACCGTAATCGCGGATGCTGGAACTGTATCTGAGACTAAAATCTCCAAAATCGCCCTCGTCGCGTGAAAAGGTTTCAAACTCATAATCGCTTAAAATGAGAGATGTGTTTAAAAACAACTTGTCGTTTACCTGATGATTCCAGCGAAGTGTGCCTGTTTTGTTTCCCCAATTGAGGCCTGCCTTATAGTTAAATCCAGGCTCTTTATAGCCTGCATGAAAGGCATCTTTGCCAAAGTATCCGCTGAGGAAGAGTCTGTTTTTACGGTCGATATCGTAATTCAATTTTACATTGAAGTCGTAAAAGTAGTAGCCAGCCGATGCTCCTGGTTCTGTGATTGAAACAATGGGAGCAACTAAAGCATCAACATAAGTACGCCTTCCTGAAATGACGAAGGAGGCTTTGTCTTTTACAATAGGACCCTCTAGCATCAATTTAGAGCTAATGATGCCAATACCTGCTTCACCGCCGAAGTCAGACTTACTGCCGTCTTTCATACTGATATCTACAACACTCGATAAGCGTCCGCCGTAACGAGCCGGAAATCCACCTTTAGTAAGGGTGATGTTTTTAACGGCATCGCCATTAAAAACCGAAAAGAAGCCAAAAAGGTGAGAGGCATTATATACCACGGCTTCGTCAAGCAAGATAAGGTTTTGGTCGGGACCACCTCCCCGTACATATATGCCTGATTGTCCTTCGTTGCCCGATTGTACGCCTGGCATGAGTTGCAAGGTTTTCATCACGTCCTTTTCGCCAAATAGGGTAGGAACATCCCTGATTTGTTGCGGGCTGAGCTCTACTACACTCATTTGTGGATTTTCCGACTGGCGGATGAGCCGGTCGTCGGTTACCACAATTTCTTCGAGGTTGGTAGCCGGTATGAGATTGACATCGAATACCTGATTTTTGAGCAGGTTGATTTTAATTTCTTGGGCTTGATATCCTACGTAGGAGAATCGAAAAACATATTCTCCTGCGGGTATGGTAAGGGAGTAAAAGCCATAGGCGTTGGTGGTAGTTCCTGTTTTCAAGTCAGGCAGGTACACATTGGCGCCGATGAGGGTTTCTCCGCTGCCAGCCTCTTTGATGTAGCCCGATAGGGTTACTTTTTTGTTTTGTCCGAATACATTTCCAACTGCCAAGAGAAGTATGGCAAAAAGTAGGTTTTTAGGTTTCAAGGAGTAACAGGTTAGGTTAAGGAAGTAGGGTTTATTATTTGTGCATCAATAAAGCATTGCGCAGCTTAAGGTAGAACTGATAAACATCATCAAAACTGTTGTACAACGGCACAGGCGCTACCCTTATTACATCGGGTTCGCGCCAATCGGCAATTACGCCATGTTGTTGCAGGTAGTCAAATACTTTTCTGCCAATAACCGGCAAGAGGATGGATTGCTGACATCCTCTTTCAGCAGGATGATTGGGGGTGATTGTTTTAAGTCCGGCATCAGGGAATTCGCTAATTAGTTCTTGGAGCAGATAAGCGAGGTAGCCCGTAAGTTTTTCAGATTTGGCTCTTAAAGCATCCATGCCTACCTGATCGAAAATATCGAGCGATGCCAGGTGAGGTGCCATGGCCAGCACTTGGGCGTTGCTTAGCTGCCAACCTGCTGCACCCTGCATGGGAATGAATCCTTTTTTCATTTGAAAGCGTTCGGACTCATTGTGCCCCCACCAGCCGGCGAATCGAGGTAATTCAGGTTTGTTCCCGTGTTTTTGGTGAATAAAAATTCCGGCAGGACCACCAGGGCCACTATTTAAGTACTTATAAGAGCACCAGCACGCAAAATCAACTTGCCAGTCGTGTAGCTTTAATGGTACATTACCTGCAGCATGGGCCAGGTCGAAGCCCACCACAGTGCCTTGGGCGTGTCCGGCAGCAGTGATCTTGGCCATGTTAAACAACTGTCCGGTATAGTAATTTACCCCCCCCATCATCACAAGTGCGGTTTGTGGCCCCTCCCGTTCGATTACTGCCAAGATGTCTTCAAGGCGCAAATTGTCTTCACCGGGCCGGGGTGCTAATTCAATAATAGCTTGTTCAGCTGTGTAGCCATGAAATTTTACCTGGCTTTCCATGGCGTATTGGTCAGAGGGGAAGGCACCTGCTTCCATGATGATTTTGAAGCGCTGGTTCGTTGGTCGGTAAAAGCTGACCATCAACAGGTGCAGGTTAGTAGTGAGGGTGTTCATACAAACCACTTCTTCTGGCAAGGCACCAACAAGTCGTGCCAGTTTGTCGCTAAATAATTTGTGATAATGCATCCAAGGGTGTGGCCCTTCGAAATGCCCCTCAACCCCATAGGTTTCCCAGCTTTTTAATTCTGTTTCGATGTACAAACGCACCGCCCTTGGCATGAGCCCTAACGAATTGCCTGTGAAGTAATTTACGTCTTTGCCTTGGTGTTGGGGGAAGTGAAATTGTTTGCGAAAATGTGATAGCTGGTCATTAGCATCGGCCTGTGCTGCAAAATCAGCGCTTGTTTGGTAAGTCATACGAATAAAAGCTGAAGCACAAATCTATGGCTTTTCCTGAGCTTTTAAATTTAGAAAAACGAAGTTCGTAATATTCAAAACCTTAGCAATGCCCGTTAGGCTTCTTGACACTGACGGCAAATACCATTGACTACAAAATTGTAGTCTTTGGCCTCATATCCAGAAGGAAGGCTCGGACGGGCAACGTTTACCTCATCAAAACAGACTGTTTCTAGGCATTTGATGCAGTGAAAATGCAGGTGTTCATGATGGTGTTCATGATCGGAGCAGGCATCGGAGCAAAGGGCAAACTTCATGGTGCCGCTTTGGTCGGCTACGGTGTGTAACAGCCCCTGCTCATTAAATGTATTGAGGGTTCGGTAAAGGGTAACCCGATCGAACTTGTGCACAAGTTTGTGCTCAAGCTCCGGTTGTGAGATGGCGCGTTGATGATCGAGGATAAAATCGAGCACGTCGATGCGGGCATCGGTCGTACGAAGCCCAAACTTTTTTAACAAGTCACGTGCCCGGGCACTCAATATCAGGCTCCTTTTCGCTCGTTATCAATGTCTTCGAAGGCGCCCATAGTCACAAAGTAGCTAACCAACGCCAGAAGTATACAAAGAATCATCATTTGGGTATACCCTAAAGCATCTGGATTGGTAATTCCTGTGAAAAATATATTTCCAAAATAGGCCAAGGTAATCAGCGTAAACAGTACACTCAGTTTGAAATGCATAAGCGGTAGATTTGAATTGCAAAAATAGCCATTTAAGTAGATGCTCCAAACACTTCTATGCTTCCCGCAACTTTATCTTGGAAAAATGGCATTTACTTTTGCCTGCCAACACTTGGGTGCTATATTCGCTGAAAAGGAAAAACATGTTTACAACAGATACTTTATCAGGCAAGAATATCCTTGTTACCGGAGGAGGTAGTGGGCTTGGATTGGCTATGGCCAAAATGTTTTCAAGTTTGGGTGCTAGTGTGGCCATTTGTGGTCGCAATGAAGCCAAACTTCAAGCAGCTGTACAGGAAATAGGTAGCGGGGCGCTCTATGCCGTGTGTGATGTCCGTGATCACGAGGCAGTAGGTGCAATGATTGCTGATTTGGATGCAAGGATGGGAGGGGTAAACGGATTGGTGAATAATGCGGCTGGTAATTTTCTGTCGGCATCCGAAGATTTGTCGCCCAATGCCTTTAATACGGTAGTGGATATTGTACTGAAGGGGACTTTCAACTGTACGCAGCATTTTGGAAAGTTGGTGATTGCCAACAAGCGACCCGATGCTGTGGTATTGAATATCGTAACCACCTATACAGAAACAGGTTCGGCTTTTGTATTGCCCTCCGCCTGTGCCAAGGCGGGTGTGTATGCCCTCACCAATTCACTGGCTATGGAATGGGCCACTTATGGTATTCGATTGAATGCTATTGCTCCGGGTCCATTCCCTACCGAGGGCGCCTGGAGTCGCTTGTTGCCCGATAAAAGCATCGAAGAAAAATATTTGAAAGGCATTCCCGCAGGTCGTTATGGAAAACATGAAGAGTTAGGCTGGTTAGCTACATTTTTGATGAGCGATATGAGTGCTTACATTACGGGCGAGTGCGTAACCATTGATGGGGGTGAACGGCTGCAAGCTGGTCAGTTTAATCTTTTTGCAAACATGTTCCCCCGCGAACAACTGCGCGCTTTTTTTGGCATGCTTAAAGGGAACCGAAAATAAGCCGAATGCCATTCTTTTGATTGCGAAGAAAAGGAGACATTAACGTATAAGAGCGTATGTTTTGGATTCCCGGACAGAAGATGTTCAACCACCCTCTTATGGTCATTGAGCTGCCGGCTTAAACTGATATCTTTTGCTGGCTTTTTGCAATCGGCTGTATTTGGTTGGGAACATGGGGCTAATCTGAAAGCATGAGCCTCTTGTTCAGAGGATAGCATGGTGGAAGGATGAAACGGCAGATTCTCGTCTTATTGAGCATGTGAGCAGCAAAATGCTGTTCTTGATCCAATTGTGCATGAACCTGCTGTGAAAAAAATCGTTTTGGCATGGCCTTACGGTCATTCATTGACCGGCTTTCAACAAGTTTTTTTTAAAGTCAAGCGCCAGTTCAAATTCCCCCAATTGTACGGTGCAGTTGATCGCGCTCTTTCTTAGTTTCGTGTGACCTAAAACAGCCGACGGCCCCAAAAAGGCCTAGTGAACACGCTTCAAGAAGGCTTTCTTCCAGTTGCTGATCGGGGTAGTTATTACTCAAAACGCTTGCCAATTCCGCCAACTTTCGCACTCATTAAGCACTTCAATGGCCAGTTGTGCCTTGAATTTGGCCTGAATTTTCTCCTTGACAGGGTTCATCCTTCCATGATGTGATGGATGCACTTTTTCTAACTGAACCGGTTATCCAGATTACGGTAGCATTACACTTATTCGCCGGTCAATCGACCAGCGGCCTCCGCCATTGATGATCAAATACACACTGCCTAGCAGCATGGCCCAGTCGGTTCTACTACCGTGCATCATGACCCAGAAGCCTTCTTCTGCCAATACTGTACCTTTAGTGGTGTATATGGCCACGAACATAATTGCCAGCGTGGGTATGGCTGCCAGGCGAGTGCAAAAACCAAGCAGAATGCCTAAGCCGCATATCATCTCGAAACCGCCTACAAACGGTCCAAGAAATTCGGGATGTGCAAATCCGATTTTTTCGAATCTACCCGCGCCTCTAAACGAAGGGAAAAGGAATTTTTGAATGCCTTCAGATAAAAACACCAGCCCAACCATGAGTCGAATCAATATGATGGTTCGATTTGGTGGTGTTTGGAATATGCGCTTAAGTTGAAATCTGCTGTTTGTAGTCATCAGAGCGTTGTACTGCATTTGTTTTTTGTGCAATTTCATGAATTACTTGATCAAGTTCATTGGCTGACGCTTGAATTAAACCTAAATACTTCTTTTGCTCGTTCTGGCTGAGGTGCGTGTCGAGCTCGAATATGTGAACCAATGACATCAATCGGGCCAATGGGGCCCGGATGACATGCGATTGCAACCAGGCAATGTCTTGAAGTCGGCTGTTATGCTGTGTCACTGCGTCGAGATATTGACGGCGTGAGCTTAAGTCCTGTAAAGCCCCCACTACCCGATTTACCCAACCGTCTTTGCGTCTAACTAAAAAACAGCGCAACTGAACCCAGCAGTACTCGTCATTTGCCATTTTAAACCTGAATTCTTCCTGAAAAAACGTATCATCGGATTTGACAGCAATCATACAGCTACTGTAAAAACGATTTTGATCCTCTGGATGGATGTAGTGAAACCAATTTTTAAAATTGTGTACAGGGTCATTCTGGTGGTATCCAAAAAGGGTAAGAAAACCTTCTTTAAAGTGTAGGAGCTTTTCGTTAGGAAGAAGTTCAAAGATGGCATCGCTTGCAGCTTGGCTGGCAAGTTCAAACAACTCGGTTTTATTTTTTAACTCTTGTCCTTTCTGCGCTACACGACGCTTAAGGATATACACAAGCAGCAAACTACTAACAAGTAAACTTCCAAGGAAAATCAAGGTTAAGATAATAGGACGCTTGTATTCTTGTAAAAGGCTTTTTTCAGGAATTGTATGCTCGGCCAAGTAAGCGTAAAATAAGCTGTCGCGGGTTTCAAAAGGAATATTTGATAAGGCCAGTTGTACTGTTTCGAAAAGCGCTGGCTTTGATTTAGTTACACCAATGCAAATTTCCCAATCGAAGTTGAGTTTGCAATGGGCTTTTAAGTTATGAAGCTCATACTGTTTAATGTAATAGTTCGCCGATACCAAATCCATGATGGTAGCGTCTGTTTTCCCTAAAGAAGTTTGAAGTAGGGCCTCTAAATCAGAATGGAAAAAGGCAATATTTGCTTCAGGAAAGTTTTGGCTGATGTAATCGGCACTAGCATAACCATGAACCACAGCCAAGCGCAGTTGAGCAGGATTACAATCTTGTATGTTGGTTTTTCGATGGCTAATCAGGTAAACGGGGAGTTTAAATAAGGTTTCTGAAAAAAGGAGGTAATTTTCCCTTTCTGGAGTTTTATGTATGGCACCTATCATGTCTACATCCCCGCTTTTTATGGCAAGAAGCATGTCGGTCCAGGAATTTAAAAGTCGATACTGAAAGGTATCTTGTTTTAGGTCTGTTTGTAAAAGTTTGACATATTCCGCAATGAGCCCATCATGTTTGCCTTGGTCATTGATGAAGTCTATCGGAGCCCAGTGGGGGTTAGGAGCATAATTGATTTGGCCAAATAAAACACTCGAGTTTAGGAGTATGAGTGTGATTCCTGTCATCAATAAGGCTGCGTATTTGGCCAACTTGACTAGCATGCCGAAAGGTAGCTAAACATTTGCTATCATACAAATCGTATCGATTAGTCAGCGCTTTGCGACTGCCTAGGTCGCAAAAGGTATTGTTTAATGATGGACTGTAATTCATTGGTGTGTATGGGCTTGGTAAGGAAGTCGTCCATCCCTGCGTCGATACATTTTTCTTTTTCTTCTTTTACCGCTCCGGCAGTTAGGGCTATGATGGGGATGTGAATGTTATCATCTTGTTCAAAAAGCCTTATTTGCCTGGTCGCTTCTATTCCATCAAGCTCAGGCATTTGAACATCCATAAATATAAGTTGTGGCCTTAAACCTTTTTCAATACAGGCCACTGCTTCGAGTCCGTTGCGAGCTTCTCTAATCAATACTCCGGGAATCATTTGTTGAATCATGCGTCGTGCAAGACTTAAATTTAGCTGTACATCATCAACAAGGAGGATCTCAATGAGTGAGGCACCCTCTTCCAAAATCGCTATCAAAGATTTTTGAGGGGCTAGTTCAGGTGTTTTGCGTTTCGTTTTGGAATCGCTGAGTGCACTGATGATAGCATACTTCAGGTCATCGCGTCGACTCGGCTTGGCAAGTTTGAAATGTATTCCCAAACTTAGATCCGTTTGGCTGAGGCTCAGGCGCTCAGTGATTCGATGTAGCATAATCACGCGAACATCAGACCAAGCTTCGCCTCCCCTTGACTTGAGTAGTGATAATGACTCATGTCCATTTAAACCTATCATATGATAATCCATGATAATGAGGTCTGGAGGATTAATCGGTTTACCGATTGGCATAACGGCTTCAACGGTAGCAAAATCCTTTACGTTTATATTGTATCCGCTAATACTACGTCGAATTGCTTTACGGCTTTCAGTATGGTCGTCAATTATCCATATTTCTTTGTTTTCAAGCATATTTTCGGTCTTGGTGCTTGACTTTTCTTTGTCAACCACTGAAAAACTGAGGTTGAAATAAAATCTAGAACCTTTACCAGGCGAACTTTCAAGCTGGATATTGCCACCCATTTTGCGTATTAAATATTTCGCAATCGTTAAACCCAAACCTGTACCACCAAATTTCCGGGTAGTACTGCTATCGGCTTGCGCAAATGCTTGAAATAAGCGTGTTTGTTGCTCTTGATCGATCCCTATTCCTGTATCTGTTACTTCAAAATGAATAAAGTGCTTATTTTTTCTAAAGATAGATTTAACATTTAGGCATACCTCACCAGATTCAGTGAATTTTACGGCATTACCGAGAAGATTGATAAGTACTTGTTTTAGTCTAATACCATCTGCCAGAATATGCGTGGGGACTCCGTCGTGTATATCAAGCACAAGTTCCAGCCCTTTCCGCCAAGCCTCGTATTTTACAATGTCGATAGATTGTTCGAGAATTTTAAAAAGCTCCACCTCAGAAAATTCCAACTCCAACTTGCCTGCCTCAATTTTAGAAAGATCCAGTATGTCGTTAATCAAATCCATTAAAGAAAGCGCCGAATTACTGGCGTTTTCTACGAATTCAAGTTGATTTTCATTAAGTGGAGTGGATTTGAGCAAATCCGTGAAACCAATTACGCCGTTTAGCGGAGTTCTAAGTTCATGGCTCATATTAGTAAGAAACTCCGATTTGGCTTTACTTGCTGCTTCGGCATCTTGTATTGCGGTTTGCATGTTGACTACCGCACTTACGCGAAGTCGAATGTTTACCAACATGCTCGCAAATACATCAAGTAGTTGCTTTTCCTTATGGGTATAAATATGTCGTTTCTTAACCGAATCAAAGCCTACAAATCCTAAGAGCCCTTGCGGGCTTACCATGGGTACTGTAATGAGGCTGATGATGCCTTGGGGATCAAGTATATCTTTTAGGCCTTCCAAATCACCAGTTAAGCTTGCAACATCATCTACAAAAAAAGCATCACCATTTTTGTGTTTTTCTACCCATTGCGGGATGTAATCGAGTGGGATTCCTTGCAAATTATCTATTTCGGGACTCACTCCCGTGGCACACCATTCGTAGGTATTATTGGTGATGTTTTTTTCGAAATCATAGTCAAAAATATAGGCCCGATCAGCTTCCACAAACTCTGCCAGTTCACGAAGGGAGTTTTGAATAATGCTTGGTGCCTTATCCAAGTCTACATTGATATAATTATTGGCAATGTGAATTAAAATTTCCAACATGGCCGTATGCTTTTGGATATTACTAGCGGCAATAGATCTGTCGGTAATGTCACGTGAAATGGCTATTACAAATTCCTCGCCGGATAATGCTCGCAAGCTTACGTTTACCTCAACAGGAATTTTCTTGTTCAGTTGATGGTGGTAATTTAGACTTTGGATTTTTAGGCTATTTTTTCTGAGTTCCTTAATATGGGCTTGCCAGAGCCCCGAATCTCTAAACATTGGTTCGAAATCTGAAACCAATAATAATTGGATGTCTTCGGGGTCTATGCCTAATCGATTCGCGCCTTCCTGATTAATGTAAACCATTCGACCATCGATGTCGCTTACTTGAATGGAGTCGGTACTACTATCCAGGAAGCTTTTGAGCCTTGTTAGTTGTTTTAGAAGTGCGTTCGTGCCATTTTGATCATGTTTTACCGGCGGAACACACCCTCCAAGGGCATATAGCTGAAAGGCTATTTGGTCATCGGCTTTACGTTGTCCGATAAGCCTACACCATTCGGCATTGAATTTACTTTTAACGAGCACCTCTTTTTGCTCGTCTTCATGCCAATTTTGAAGCCATTCTGCCCAATTTTCGTGCATTTGATGCCAAACTCCATCACTTCCTGTTGGCGCTAGCTGCGGTATATGTTTGCGAAAAAAAGCATTGGCAAATTCACAGCTAAGTCTTAGTTGCTCCCGGCCCTCTACTTTATAAAAGGCCAACCCAAAAGGCAACTTTTCCAGCTGTTCATGGGTGGTATTGTTCTCCAAGCTCTCCATTTGCTCGAAAACTAAACTTCTAGCTTGACCCGATCTTATAATTTACGTTAAATGCCTTATATTTTTCGATGAATTATCTTTTTATAAAGCGTTGCTGACTGATTTGGTTATTGCCTTCGATGCTAAGTATATAAACTCCCGGGGTTAAGTCTGAAATGTCGAGTATCGGGACTTGATTAAGGAGTATCATTCGTTTTATCAGACGTCCTTGTACATCGTGAATGTGAATATTTCCTGATATTTCCGTGCTTAAATATAGGTGCAACCATTTATTTGCCGGATTAGGATAAAGCCTAAGTTCGGGTATGCCGCTGGTTTCACTCAAACCAACTGTACTTACCTGTACACAGTTTGAGGTGTCTTTACAGTTTATTTGAGTGATTTCTACGGCATAGCTGCCATTGGCTTGGGCTATAAATTCTGCGGCATTTGCCCCATTAATGGGGCTAAAGTTGTTATTGCAGTCGAGCCAACGCCAAGCCGTAGCCAACAAGTTGGTAGCTACCAGCGTATCGCGATTTTGTTGTACGCTGGTATTAATAATTTGTTCGGCTAGCTGGAGATAAATGGTAGAATCACAACCTTGGGTTGCTGGTAAAAGCACTGTGTAATTTCCAGCCTGATTGAAGTTTTGTCCGCCCAAAGAATAGATTTCTCCTGGACAAATTGTGTCAGAAACCATGGTCACTTGAGCGGTGCCTGTTACAAAATTAGAAGTTGTTCCATTTAAAGAGAACCCATAAAGCCATCCGTTGAGGGTACCGGCTTGATCTGTAAGCGAAGTTATTGAATTATTGATGCCCCCTGCAAGCCCTTGGTCCATGCTGTAATAATGAGTTAAACCTGGCATTGGGTTATTGATTTTTTGCCGATAGATACAATTTACCTCGGTATCGCTAAGTGCACGCGACCAAAGCCCCACTTCATCGATTTGTCCGTTAAAATTAAAGTCGTAAATCTGAAACGAAATTCGCCCTATTCTAAAAGCTACGGTACTGTTACTAATGCTCCCTGAAGCGCTTATCGATTGGTTAAGCTGGCCGTTATGATAAAAGCGAAGTTGAGTACCATTGTACACCAAGGCTAGGTGCTGCCAGGTATTGAGCTGGACGGTGGGAGAGGTGATGGTGAAAACTTGGTTATTCTCATTTCTTAAACGCGCTTCAAACTGGGTAGAACTAAGTTGAATGATGTAAAAGTCGGCGTTAAGGTCGTTTCTGAAGCCAATAATCCCGTCAAAATTCGGGAATGCTGGATTTGTATTGATGGGATTTACCCAACATGACATGCTGAAGCCGTTGTTTCCGGTAAGTAGGCCGCTGGCTGCAGGGGTTTCAACATAATCGTCGAAACCATCGAAATCGAGTGCGTTTTGTGGTTGAGCGAAGAGGGCTGTGGAATATATACAGGCCACTAGCAAAAAGCGCTTAGTCATATCACAGATTTTTGGCAATCTACAAAAATCTGTCTGTCAATGAGTAATGTTTTTTAAATCAAAAAGGCCAATACCGCTCCTGCAAAGGCTAAAAGGATGTGTTTAGCTGAAAACTGATGATTAGCGGTGCTTTCGAACAAAATAGTGGTGGCAATTTGGAGAAACGAACCTGTAGCCAGCGCGAGCATCACATGAAAGACTTCATCCATATGGGCAGTGTTCGATTGGAGGATGATGTGGCCTAAAAAAACACCCAACGGAGTCATTACAATGAATAGACCTAACATCCAAAGCTGCTTGCTTTTTTGAAGAACCGATTGTCGAAGGACAGTCATGAGGGCAAAGGCGGAAGGGAACTTGTGTATAATTACGCCGAGGAGTAAAGGGTTTTGCCAAAAGGCCTGATCGATGCTGAAAGTGCCATTTAAGGGTATTCCTTCAACCAGTGAATGAATCGACAAGCTGATAAGCAAACCGTAAGAAAGCCCATGGCGGTGGTAATGTGAATGGTCGTGTTGGCCGTGATCGTGGCCATGATGGCCATCGAGGTGAAGGTGGCCGTGTTCTATACCTTCTGAGAATTTTTCGAGCAGCATTTGCAAAAAGAAACCTACTAATATGAGCAAACCTTCATAATGGTGATTCGTTTCAAAAACCTCTGGCAACAAGTGCAACACAGCGGTAGCGAACAAAAATCCACCGCAAAAAGTAAGCAATAACTTGAGTTGGCGACTGTAACGGTCGGTAACCAACAGTACCAACAGGCCGCCCAGCAAGGGACTTAATAGAAGAAGACTTAAGCTTAGCCAGCTCATTGGGGGAGTTTAAATTTTGATTTATACAACATATACACGACCGATGCTGAAATGCAACCCAGCATGCTGCCTCCTACAATGTCGAGTGGATAATGTACCCCTACATACACTTGCGCCAGGGCAATGGTTCCCGCCCAGGTCAATAGGATTGTCAAAATTCCACGGAAATAGGGACGGGTTACCAAACCAACGAATAAGGCAAACCCAAAATGATTAGCAGCATGGCTTGAAGTGAAGCTATTTCCCCCTCCACAGCCTACCAATAAACGTACGTACTGCTGCATGCCGGCATCGTTACAAGGCCGAAGCCGGCCAATCCATGGTTTGATCAAATGGCTGCTTAGTATGTCAGTGAGCGCAAAGGTGAGGATAATCAGCCCAATTACTTGCCAACCTTTTTTTCCAAAATTAAGACTAAACCAAGCCACAAAAAAAATATACAGCGGTGCCCAAACGTACATATTTCGGGCAGGAGGTAGGAGCAAATCGAGCACGGGACTCGCCCAACCATTGTTTATGGCCAAAAAAGCTTGTTGATCCCACTGAATTAACTCGTTCATACTTTACGGGCTACAAATATGCACCTTGGACTATCATTTTCGAGCGCATTTAGCTCATAATCGCCGAAAGTACGTAAAATTTCAAATCCGTTTTTCAATAAAAGGGAGGAAAGCTGTTCCGGCTGATAGTGTCGCACTTTTTCAAAAAAACGGTATTCCTGCTCTTGGTCTTTAAAGCTAATTTGCTTGATAATCCAGTCCTCAGTAATGTGTCGTGATATGAAAAAATGAATGTCATCTTCCACTTTTTCGTCTCGAGGAATAAAAGTCTCCTGAACGTATGGGGCATGCAGGTAGTCGAACACAAAATACCCCGAATCTTTGAGCATGCTGGCAACGGAACTGATTACACGGGCATCTTCTGCGGGGTCGTCAAAATAGCCGAAACTGGTAAAAAGATTAAATATCACATCGAACTGACGGTTTTTCCATACTTCCCGCATGTCATGTTCAAAAAAGTGCAGGTACTTATGTTCAGATTTTCGTGCTTCGCGGATATTTTCTTTGGATAAATCTAAGCCAATCACATCCAGGCCCAATTCAGCCATTACCCGTGCATGTCGTCCGCGTCCACAAGCCAAATCCAGTGCCTTACTTTTGGGAGGCAGGTTGAGGTATTCGCACAATCGACGGATGAAGGCAGCGGCTTCATTGTCATTCCGATGACGGTATAGCAAGTGGTAGTAGGGGGTATCGAACCAGGACGTATACCATTCCTGAGCTCGGGCTCTTTCTTGCGTCATTTTACAAGTTCAAATTCAATTTGTACCGGAAGGTGGTCGCTGAACCCGCCCAAATACCTGTTACCCGCATAGGTCCGCCAGGGGTTTCCTTGAAATCTGCCTTCCTGTTCTAGTAAAAAATCGAAAAAAACCGGCCCTGCACTACCTTCCACATAGCGTAACTTGCTATGTGGCAAAAAAACGTTCGTAGAAAAGCTAATATGATCTATGAATTGCCAATTCCCTCTGAATCGGTAGGAGCCCATGCTACTGTCGGCACTTAATGCAATAAATGGATTGTATAAAAAGCCGTCAGGGGTTCTCAAGCTATCGGCGCCCATCACCATGCGCGGTGCATGGTCAAGCGGACCATCGTTAAAATCGCCCATGACCACTACATGAGCTTTAGGGTCTAGCTGCAGCAAGCTGTCAATGGCTTTGCGTACAACACCTGCAGCTGCAATTCGATTTTTTTCCGAGGCTTCTTGTCCTCCTCGTCGCGAGGGCCAGTGGTTTACAAAAACATGCAGCCTTGTTTTATTCGAAAGCACGCCACTAACCAGCAATATATCTCGGGTAGGATAGGGGTCATCGCCTTCAAAAATTACTGGCAACGCAAGTGCTTTGGTTGATTTAAAAACTTTAGGGTTATAGAGTAGCGCCACATCAATTCCCCGCTTATCGGGCGACTCAAAATGCGCGATATGGTATTTTTTATTTTTCGAACTGAGGTTCTTGTTAAGCTCATTGAGTACCAACCGATTTTCGATTTCACACAAACCTAACAAATCAGGGCCATTGCCTTTGTTCATGGTTTTGATGACCTTGGCAAGATCACTTTGTTTTTTCAGATATCTTTCAGTTGTCCATTGTAAATTTCCGTCTGGTAGAAAATCTTCATCCTGAACTTGCGGGTCGTTGATGGTGTCGAAAAGGTTTTCAACATTGTAGTGGGCCAGGTGAAGGCGGTTCTTCTGTGCAAAGGCATCAAAAGTGATAAAAAACAAAGTGCTGAAAAACAGGCTGATATAATAAATACGTATCGGCATAACAAACTCTTAATCCGGCTAATTTTGTGTTGCGAAATTAACACATTAAAATTGTATTGTTGGTGTAGTATAAACAACCAAAGGTGCTATAAACCCGCAACATGAAAGTATTGTATTTATTGCGGCATGCAAAAGCAGGTTTCGACCTTACAGGCATGGCCGATGCCGACAGGGTGCTTACCCATACGGGCAAGCAGGATGCCATTAAGCTCGGATATAAGTTAAAGGGTCGAAATGCTGAGATTGATCGATTTTATTGTTCACCTGCCTTGCGTACGCGTCAAACCCTTGAGCTTTTGTTAGAAGCAGCAGGCAATGGTGAAGAACGAACGGAGGTTGTTCCAGCCATTTATCAGGCTGGGGAGCAAACCGTACTTGGTATAATTCATCAAGTGCCTCATTATTACGATGCGGTGATGCTGATTGGCCACAATCCGGCGATGACCCAGCTTTCGAACCTGTTGTCACGCGATTTTCGACTCGATCATTTGCCTACTTGTGGTCTTGTTGTGATTCATTTCAATTTAACGCACTGGGCCGATATTGAAGCCCAAAGTGGAGAAGTGTCGTGGTTTGATTTTCCCAAAACCGATTATTCAATTTTATAAACAAATGAGTCTTAAGAATCCTGCTATACTTTTTCGTAAAAACATTAATGGGCTAAAGTTTCAGCTGCTCAATCGTGAAATCAGTTGGTTAGCCTTCAATGCCAGAGTTTTGCAGGAGGCCGAAAACCCCGATGTGCCTTTGCTAGAGCGTATCAAGTTTTTGGCCATTTTTTCCTCTAATTTGGATGAGTTTTTCAGGGTACGTGTAGCATCACAGCGACGCTTATTGGGCTTGAGGCCAAGCCAATTGCAGAAGTTACGATTTCATCCCGATAGTGTACTAAATCAAATACAGCAAACTGTAATTAAGCAACAAACCCGGTTCGAGCACATTTTTCATGAGGAGATCAGTGAAGGTCTTTCGAAGGAGGGTATTCAAATCATCAACGAAAGGGATGTTACCGAGCAGGAAGACATGCATTTGAGGGAGCTGTTTAAAACACAGATTTTTCCATACCTCACGCCCATCATGATAAGCGCTAGCGATAAGGCGCCCCATGTAAAGGATGCTTATATTTATTTGGCAGTTAAAATGTATAAGAGTGACGATATTAATGAGTTTAAATACGCTTTGATAGAGCTTCCTACTAAGGTTTGTCCTCGTTTTTATGTAATGCCAGCCACGGATGATCACCGGCGCGTGATGCTGCTCGATGATGTGGTTCGCTATAATTTGAAACGGGTATTTTCGCTCTTTGAATACGATCGACACGACGCCTATACCATTAAAATTACCCGGGATCATGAGCTTGATTTAGAAAGTGATATCGGGGAGAATTTAGTGGATAAAATAAACCGGTCCTTAAAAGATCGAAAAAAGGGAGATCCTGTACGTTTTATCTATGACACCTCGATGCCGCTCGACTTGCTACAGTTTCTCATTCGCAGATTAGATTTAGATAAATCGAACCTCATACCAGGGGGGAGGTACCACAATTTTAGTGATTTCATGGACTTTCCCGACTTGGGGAGAACCTATTTGAAATATCCTCCCTTACCACCACTTCCAGTTCCTTACTTCGATAAGCATCTACGCATTTTCGATGCCATTCGTAAAAGAGATGTGATGGTGCATCACCCTTATCAATCGTTTGATTACGTCATTCGTTTTTTGCGAGAGGCGGCAATAGATCCTGATGTAAGCAGCATAAAAATCACGCTGTATCGCGTTGCCAAAATTTCAAGTGTGGTGAATTCGCTCATTACCGCCGTGATGAATGGCAAAGAGGTTACCGCCCTGGTAGAAATCCAAGCGCGTTTTGATGAAGAAACCAATATCTATTGGGCAGGTAAGCTCGAAGAGGTAGGCGCTCGCGTGATTTATGGCGTAGAAGGCATGAAGGTTCATAGCAAGATGTGTCTGGTTAGCCGTCGTGAAAAAGGAAAAATCAGGGAATATGCCCATTTGAGTACTGGTAACTATAATGGTTTTACGGCCAGAATTTATTGCGATGACGGATTGTTTACGGCCGACAGACGAATAACCAATGAAATTAACCGGGTTTTTAAAAGTCTTGAAAAAGGGAACAAACAATTCGCTTTTCGCCACTTGCTGGTTGCTCCTTATTACATGCGTACACGCTTCGAACAACTTATTGATAAAGAAATAGCGCATGCCCAGCAAGGAGAAACGGCTTATATCGTGCTGAAAATGAATAGTCTGGTTGATCCGGATATGATTCAAAAGCTTTACGAAGCCAGTTGCGCCGGCGTGAAAATACGCCTGATTGTGAGGGGCATTTGTTGTCTTGTGCCGGGAGTAAAAGAGCTGAGTGAAAATGTTGAAGTAATCAGTATTGTTGATCGCTTTTTGGAACATTCGCGCGTTTATATTTTTGGCAATAAGGGTAATGAAAAAATGTATTTGTCGTCGGCCGATTGGATGACCCGCAATCTTAGCCATCGCATTGAAGTAGCTTTCCCCATATTGAATGCAGATATTCGGCGCGAAATACGAGATATGATCGATTTACAGCTATGCGACAATGTAAAAGCCAGGAATATGGCAGCTCCCCTAGCCAACCAAATGCGCAGTCCTAAATTTGAGGGAGACATTCAGATTCGTTCACAATACGCTACTTATGCGTACTTTCGTGAGTTGGTTGAGGCCAACAATAAGTTATTGAACGAAAAAGCAATTTGAATTGAACGTAGCTGCCATTGATATCGGCTCCAATGCCGCCCGCTTGTACATTTGTAGTTTTTTTAATGATGGTGAAGACAGGGCACGCATAAAAATCCTGGAATTTGTAAGGGTTCCTGTACGATTGGGAGATACGGTTTTTCAGGAAGGGTCAATTAGTGCAGAAAAAGAACAGCATCTTCAAAAAATGCTACAGTCATTCAAAATGTTGATGGAGCTTTTTGGGGTTGAGGATTATCGTGCCTGTGCCACTTCTGCGATGCGTGAGGCAGTTAATGGCGCAGATGTAACCGCCCGCTTATTTAATCAAACTGGCATTCAAATTGAAGTTATCAGCGGACAGCAGGAAGCTGAACTGATTTACAAGGCACACCAAGGCGCCCTTGAAGAAGGCAAAAAAGTGCTTTTTGTTGATGTAGGCGGTGGTTCCACCGAAATTTCACTCCTGCATGGCGAAAATCAACTGGCTTCTCGCTCTTTTGACTTGGGAGGGGTTCGGATCTTAGATGGGAGAGATGATGATGAAAGCTGGAAAGAAATGAAAAGTTGGCTAAAGAATGTTATTAAACCACTTGAGCCCGATTATGCCCTAGGTACCGGTGGGAATATCAATAAAATGTTTGATTTGATGAACCTCAAGCAAGGGAAGTTTGCTACCCAAAAGCAATTGGCAACTACTTACGATTATATCAAAAGTTTTCCACTTGAACAGCGAATCAAGAACTTGGGGCTTAATCCCGATCGTGCCGATGTGATTTTACCTTCATGTGATATTTATTTGGCTGCTTTAAAAGCTGCGGCCGTAAACAAAATAACCATCTCGGGATTGGGTCTTAAAGAGGGTATTGTTGCAGAGTTGCTTGATAAACATTATCAAACAGTAATACGTAGATTTCAGGGTAATGATAGGTTTTCAGTGCATTGATCCATTTAGCGGAAACGATACTGGACTTGTAGCCTGACTTCGGTCCGCACAGGCCCTTTAATTTGCTCCAAACCAGAACCTACAACATCGCGATCAGAGAAATGCGTGCTGGCCAGGCAGAACCAGAAGTCTAACCCATGCTTAGCGCGCATTTGCAGCAGTAACAAATTGCCAATACCTTGTCCCGATAGCATGCCAATGCCCTGGCCATACAACACATCTGGCTCGCCTATGTAAAAGCGGTTATCGAAATCTTGTGCATCAAAAATCGACTGTTGCCAGGCGAGACGTAAAGGGCCAATCTGATACCGCAATCGATAACTCAAGGCAAAAGCAGCCTGGACTTTTTGTTGCTCATGAAAATGGTTTCGATCAACCCGTATCATGCCCTGCCATTGTGCTGTTACTTCTTGTTGCCAAATGAAACTCGCCCGCGTTTGAGCATAGCTGCTGAGCTGCCTGAAGTAGGTGTCGTCGGCATTTCGGTGACGTTCAGTTTGGCGTAATCGTATTTGTAATCGCGACTTTTTATCGGGTTGGTATTGCCATTGAATGCGTTGATCGAAGCCCAACGCGGCAGCATTTATTCGATACCGAAGCCATGGGTGTTGATACATGTCTACATAGTAATCGATTTGATGTCGGTGTTTTGGCTGATAATGCAACATCATGAGCCAGCCCCGTTCGTTTCGAACCTGACTGCTGGCACGTAAACTATTCGCGAAAAAACTATAGTAAGCAGCCGGGTAGTTTCGATAGCTAAGTTGAAGGTGCATGGTGGAGCTCATACTCAGGAGCAGGTGCTGTATGGCGGCGGCTGTAGCCCCATTAAAAAGCGCAATTTCACCAAATTGTTGCCATCTTTTTCCTTGCCATTTTTGTGAAAAACTCACATGCATAAACTGCGCCCCTATTGGGTCAAACGCGCGATACCATTCTGGTTGACGTACAAATGGCAAGCTGCTTTGCAGGTATTGGCCTTGTATCTGCCATTCGAGTTGCGATTGTTTGCCTGCCAATTGTAATCCAGCCCCCTGTACGCTCAGGTTATTCCGCCGCTCAAGCTCGGTAGGTGTACGAAATCTGCCCGATTGTTGGATGCTGAGTACCACTGGGCTTTGTGCTGAGTCGGTGAATTGCGCTTCGATTCTGGCCGACCATTGCATATGAAAAAGCCAAGGAACCAAGTCGATATTTTGATGGATACGCACTCTGGCAGCCATACCCCTATAGGTGCCCCAAGTTTGGTTGCCACTAGCCCCTGTGAACCTGCTCCCGGGATGGTAGCTCGCTGTAATTCCCGCGCTTCTTCCTGGCATAAATGAGGTGTTTGCAATGAGGCCCTGCCCGAGTTGCAAATGAAAATCACCCACGACTAGCTCTTTGAGGGCACCCCCAGGCTTCAACAACACATGGCCACCTATACGGTCAATGCCGACTTCACCCGGGTCGCGACTAAGATTTAACGCCATGCTGTGACGATGGCCTTGATGTCGGTACTGGATGAGGAGTGCTTGTGGATGTCCTGCATAGTGCGATAGACCTGCATCCCGTCGTGAAGGATCATAGCCAGCCTGTTCTTGTAAAATACGCCGGCTTCTAATAAGTATCCGTTGCTGTGCTTGTTTGAAACTCTGACGTAGCCCTTCCTGTACATGCCCTTCGTTTACAATACAGTAGGGCCGTAGTTCTGCTATTCGTTCTGGGCTGAAGCCGGGAATGGCTTGTAGTTCATACCAGGCAATCAAGGGGCCGAACTTTGCCTTGTGTTGCAAAAGGGCTTGTATTTCGTTGGTATTTAGTAAGCCAGATAATTGTAATTCAGCCGATCCCACTTTATTCAAATCAAGCGGCCTGCTCATTAATTGGGACCTTAAAAGTAGAATCTCTTCTATTTGGGTTTCGTCCTGTTGGTCGTCTTCCGTACTTTGTTCTTCAAGCCATTCTTCCCACCAAATGGCTGGTTCTTGAGCCAGGCTGTTGAGCTGCATCAGCCATATCGCGCATATGGTTGCCCAGTAACGCATCGTCTAGAGCTGTCTAAAATGCCAATCCGCTGCCGATTGCCACCACAAACCGGGTAGCTGCTGCTGCATGACCGATATACGCAGGTTAAAATCTTGATAACGGTATCTTAAACCGAAACTCATGCGTTTTAAAACAAGAGACCCTGCCCAATCAAATTCAAAGTCTTTATGAAACTGGTAACCTATACCTAGTCCTACATCATTTCCCAACATGCTGTAGTAGCTGAAGTTGAAGATTATGTGGGTTTTATGGTGATGATGTACCAGCATGAGGTGCGATTGAAGCATCGGAGGATCGGCCAATACATTTGATTTTTGCCGGAAGGCAAAGGCCTGTAGGCTGCAGTGTAAACTCCATTTTTGTTGAATCTGAGTTGAAACGCCTGCTACGGTTAACCATTGATGACTGCCGTATTGCTCCAATTTTATTTGCCGCCGCCATACGCCAACCCCCATACGCCAGCTATTGATGCGCATGCCGGTATGTATACGCATTGTTTGGTGGCTATACAATTCATCACCGCTACTTTCGAGATGCCCGGTCAAGTGAAACATTCCTTGTAGATAGTTAGCAGCCAAAAATCTCCTCCCGAAGGCGGGAAGTTCAGGGTAGTACAGCATGCTCACTCCTAAACTGAATTGTGCATCTTCGGGGCCGATTTGCGGAAAGTTTCGCCCCGAAAAACTGCTGCCAAAAGGCACGTCAGTGCCCAAGGCCTGAAAAGAAGCTGCCGCCTGAGGGAATTGTGCATTCGCTAACTCGCACAGCAGTAGTATGCCAATGAGTAAACGGTACATCATGTGTCAAATTTAGGAGCATGAACTGGCCTTAGTCGGTAATTACCGGATAAGATTCGGCCATTATGGCATTAAAAACGCTAATTTTAAGACAAAATGTCGCTTTTTTGTGTGGTTTTCTGATAAACTGGCTTACGGAAAGGGTAAAAAAGGAGTTGGAACAGGAGTTGTAGTGGTGAGGTTGAACTTAAAAAATTAAGGAGGAACAAAATATGACACTTGTAAAATTTCAGAATCGTAACAGCTTTCCAAGCTTTGTTGATCGCTTCTTTAATGGTGATCCCTTTCATTTAGCCGAGCAAATGTTTGGCAACGAACCTATGAGCATGCCGGCCGTAAACATTCGTGAGACCGACAACAGCTATGAAATTGCATTGGCTGCACCTGGTCGGAAGCGTGAAGATTTTAAGGTTGAAGTGCATGAACAAACCTTAAGCATTAGCAGTGAACGAAAGCAGCAGCACGAGGAAAAAGACCAGCAAGGGAAGTACACCCGCCGTGAGTTCGGTTTTGAGCGTTTTGAGCGGAGTTTCAGTTTGCCTGAGCAAATTGATGAATCAAAAATCAGCGCGAGCTATCAGGATGGTGTATTGCAAATCAGCTTGCCCAAACGTGAAGAGGCTCAGGCCAAGCATCCACGCTTGATTGATATTTTCTAATCGATCATCAAAATGTTAAACAAGGTCTGTACATGGGTACAGACCTTTTTTTATCTGGCTTCGGATAGGCTAATTAGCAGAAATAAATAGATAAGTTTGTACTCAAATTCAAAAATATGAAGCCCTTTTATCGTCGTTATTTTCGCTTTCAACCTTTGTATCATTTGTTGGTATTTCCACTAGCGCTGTTATTTTTTGGCGTTTGTGTGTACATGTTAGCCGCCTATAGCTACGAAGGTGCGGGCATCGAAGTGCTTTATTTTGCTTTGTTGAGCGTACTTATTTTACTCATTGGCTTACAAAGTCGCCGATTACCTTTTCAAAATCAGCGTCGAATTATGATGCTAGAAATGCGCTTGCGTTACCTTGAACTTTCTGGAAAAAGCTTTCGTCCGCTCGAAAAGCAATTGAATATTCAGCAAATCGCAGCCTTACGCTTAGCAGCCGATGATGAACTTTTGCCACTTTTAGATGCTGCATTAAACGAAAAACTTAGCGCAAAACAAATTCATCAGCGTATCAAAAAAGGCCGATCTGATAAATTTTTGATTTAAATGAAAAAACCTCCCTTGAAGGAGGTTTTTTTGTGGAGCTGCAGGGAGTCGAACCCTGGTCCAGACAAGCTGATCCATAGCTTTCTACATGCTTAGCCTGCCGTTGATTGTCGGGTTAAACCAGGCCGGCGGCTTGCCGAACTTAACCGTATTCGCTGAAATTTCACCTTTGGCTCGCGACGCACCTCCAGCTATTTTCTTATGATTTGATGCCTCCATAAGTAACAACTAAGAAACCCATCGTTACGGAGACAACTCAAGCGTAATCCCTTGGATTAGGCTGCGAGTGCGTAATTGTTTTCGCCAGTTATGGCTCGGGTGTTCAGATTAACGAGCTCCCACACAAGGCTCGGCATGCTTACCATAGTATCATTGCAAGCTGTCGATTCCGGTCAGCCCCGATAATGATAGAAACACAAAGATAAGGAAATTGGAAGCGTAAAAGTTCATAGGCCTTTGGGATTCCTTTGCGGTTTTAAGGAGATTTTAATTGGCTTATAACCTGGCTTTAATTTTGGCTGTTGATTTTGGCTTTAAATTTGTGTCATTGTTTAGTACTACACCCGGGAGGTCAGGTAGTCTTCAGAAATAGGTTTAGTTGAAAGCCCTGCCTTGGTGGGGCTTTTTACGTATATACATGAGGCGACATTTGAAGTTCGGGCTTGCCCCAAAATACTGAGTACTTATCTTTGCCGCTCATATGAAATACCCACTTGCCCTTACGGCTTTTTTGTGTTTTTGTACTGAGCTTTCAGCCCAGCAGAAAATTGATAGTATTCAGCAGCTACAACATGTTGAAATTGCTGCAGAGCGTATCGAAACTTCCTTTTCGCAATCTGCACGAAGTATAAGTATGATAAGTGCACAGGAAATCGCTCAACTTCCGGTACAAAATGTGGCCGAAGTATTAACTTACGTGCCTGGTGTAGATATTCGGCAGCGAGGTCCGCAGGGGGTGCAAGCGGATGTTGGCATTCGGGGGGGGGCTTTTGACCAAACCCTTATACTTATCAATGGTGTGCGAATGAGTGATCCACAAACCGGACATCATGTAATGAATCTGGTGGTGCAGCCCGAACTCATTGAACGGATTGAAGTTCTGAAAGGACCAGGAACTCGAATTTACGGACCTAATGCTTTTGCAGGAGCCATCAATATTATCACCAAATCTCCAGACAAAAAAGGATTGAGTGCCAATCTCAGCGGAGGGCAACATGGCCTTTACCATACCCATTTGGCAGTGCATATGCCGGTGGGCAAATGGAAACAAACACTATCAGGTGGACTCAGCGGATCGGAGGGTTACCGTTTTAATACAGATTTTAGCATGGGGAATCTTTTTTACCAGGGCGGATTACATTGGGGAGCACATAAACTGCAACTGATGGCTGGTTATAACCAACGTGCATTTGGTGCCAATGGCTTTTATGCCAATGAAAATTTTAGTGATCAGTATGAAGAAACCAACACCCTGGTTACGGCCATCAGTTGGCAATATGCTGTAGATAGTTTTAAGTCAGATGTGCGGGTGTATCACCGCAGGCATGAAGACGATTATTTTTTCCTTCGACATCAGCCCGATTTTTTTCATAATCATCACATCAGCAACAGCAGCGGCATGGAATGGCAGGCGAGCAAAACACATACTTACGGAATAAGCGGATGGGGGGCAGAATTGCGTCAGGAGCAAATCATCAGCAGTAATTTGGGAAATCATCAGCGGTCATGGTTCGGCTTGTTTGCAGATCATCGATTTTCTGGTAAAAAGTGGCAATTGACGCCGGGTATTTACCTCAATGCCATCAGCGAACTGGGCTGGAGGGCGTATCCGGGCATCGATTTGGCTTTTTTTCCGGTTAAGGGGTTGAATTTTTATGCCAATGCCGGACAAAGTTTTCGTTTGCCCACTTATACGGATTTGTATTATGTGGGCCCTGCTAACTTGGGCAACCCTGAATTATTACCCGAACAGGCCTGGACTTATGAGCTGGGAAGTCGCTATTTTTATAAATCATGGATGTGGAGTTCAGCCTTTTTTGTGCGTGATGCCAACCGCTTAATTGAATGGGTGCGAGCTGATATGGTTAGCCCTTGGCAGGCCAACAACTTTATTGAAGTAGTAAGTAAAGGTATAGAAACCGAATGGCAGTGGCGTTCGCAAAAAGGTGTGTTCAGACAAATAAGGCTTGGATACACCTATATTGAATCGGGATTCAGTGTGATGCCGGGATTTGAATCGCGTTATGTACTTGAAAATTTACGACACCAGTTCCAATCTAATGTGGTGATGGCTTTCGGTGATAAAAACCGGTTAACGTTGGGTCTTCGGGCTTTTGAGCGCGTAAATCGCGCCGAGACCTTTGCTATAGCCGATCTGCAAGCTGAGCATGATTTGCATAAAAAAGGAAGCATTTACCTGCAGGCTACTAATTTTTTTAATACTCCTTATCGCGAAATTGGTACTGTTCCTATGCCTGGTCGATGGTTGCGCATCGGGCTAAGGTTTCGCATTTAGGCCCTTTGTTCCAGAAGTTTTTCGCTAACCAACCACAACCCATCAATCAGCTCTTGGCTGTAGCTTAAGCGAGATGCTTCGTTTTGCTTGCAATTTTTGAAATAATTGCCTGAAGGCAGTGATTTATGGACTTCAGCAAGAAAAAGTGTGGTGGCTGCTCCTTTTTCGGGGCTAATTAGGAATGGGCTCATCAAGCTCCATACCCATTTAAAGACCCCCAGTCCATTGCCAAACCCGGTATTTACTACACCTGGGTGCAGGGCGTACGCTTTTAAGCCCGATTTGTGGTACCGCTGATGCAAAGCACGGGTAAATAAAATGTTGCAAAGCTTGGCGTTGGCATAAGCGCCAAATGAGCTCCAGCCCTTTTCGAGTTGAAGGTTGTTTAAATTTAATTTTGCCGCTCTATGGGCTTCGGAGCTAATGTTAATAATTTTGGCTTTGGCTTCTAAGAGTTGTGGCAATAGGCCCATAGTCAATTGAAAATGACCTAAATGATTCATGTGGAACTGCATTTCAATGCCGTCTTCACTTATTTGTTTGCTTGGGGTCATCCCGCCAGCATTGTTGATGAGCAGATCGATAGGCCCGATTTTACGTAGCAAGGTAAGGGCATGATTAACGGAGGCCATTATGCTTAAATCGCATTGTATGGCATGCACTTCAGATGCCGGGAATTTGGCTTGAAGTTCTTGTAATTGCAGGGCGCTCTTTGCCGCGTTTCGGTTTAGCAACCAAAGCTGATGTCCTTGACTAGCCAGTGCATGGGCTGTGGCCTCGCCAATGCCTGAAGTGGTTCCGGTAATTATGATCTTCATATTGTTTTAAACATGAATTTAGCAGAAGGGTTCGTCATGACGACTTTCGGGCAAATAATTTTAGGATTTATAACATTTTAAAAGTTTTGCTGCTCAAGAAGTGTCGCGAGCAAAAGCGTATTTGAGGTACAAGTCGCTTAAACAATTGGGTCAAATGGCATGACGCAGCGAAATATGGGCTTGGAATCTTATTTTTGTACCATGACCCTCGAAAAGATATTAAAAGCAGGCATTTTGCTGATTGCCTTATTTATAGGTGTTTACATGGTTTATAGTCGCATGGGCAATGAAAAGGCAATTAATGAAGCCGGTAGGTTGGAGCGTTTGCCGCGATTTAAATTTCCAAAAATAGCAGAGGCTGGATTTGTTTCACGCGCGGATTTACGATCAGGTAAAACGGTAGTGGTATATTTTAGTCCTGATTGTGAGCATTGTCAGGCTTTAGGCGCAGACATTGGCATGAACCTCACTATGCTTCGTGACATTGACTTTGTGTTTGTGACCCGCATGGAAGAGGCAGATGCGATTCGATATGCCAAAAAGTGTAACATTTGGGGCGAAAAGCATTTTTATTTCGGCCTGGATATGGATGCGGCTTTTTATGGTTATTTCGGTGAGATGTTTATTCCTTCGGCTTATGTCTTTGATGAAAAAGGCAAGCTATTACAAATCTTACATCAGAATGCGATGGTGCGTGACATTTTAGATGTGTATGCGGGAAAGCCTAGTGATAAGAACAAAGGAACAAGATAGCAGAATGAAGCGTGAAGAATGAAGCGGGAGGTGATGATGATGCCTGATTTTAGTTGTCTTCCGATATTCAGCCTTGCCAGCTGTTTAGATCGGAAATGACAAGGTCCACAGCTTCATCTCTGTACATCAATTCGGCTAATACTTCTGGATTTTTGATGGCTTTAACAGCTTTTTTCTGGTCTTCTTCACCAAATTCATCCATATACATCTCGGTATAGTATTCTATTTCGGGATGATCCGCTGGGTTAACAACACCATACAACATGGTTTCATTGAGGCGATACATACGGCATAAGTCGTACACTTCTAATTCGTCGCCAAAAAGCAATACATCTGCAATTTGTTCGCTTATGATTGCTTTGGCAATTTTAATGACTTCGGGGTCAAGTCCGTTTACAAAACAAATAATCGGACTTTCTTTGTCTTCCGCCCAGGAGCGAATGGCTTCAAGTTTATTCATGACACTATTGCGTGCCAAAATAAATACATTTGTGTGAAATTGGCGTTTAAAAATTAAGCAATTGTACGAAAGGCCCTAAAAAGTTTTCGTTTGATGCAGGGTATTTACTATAGATTATGCAGCATTTGAATCGCAAAGATACCATCGTAGCCTTGGCTACTCCTGCGGGTACTGGGGCATTAGGCGTTATCAGGATTTCCGGAACCGATGCCATAGCCATTGCCGAGCGTATGTGCCCCAAAGCCGGTGTAGCTGGTTTAGCCTCGCATCTTGTAAAATTAGTAAAGATTTATGAGGAAGACCGGCTCATTGATGAGGCTTTGATCACCTTATTCAGGGCTCCCAAGAGCTTTACGATGGAAGATGTGGTAGAGATAAGCCTACATGGTTCGCCCTATATTCTAGATCAAATAATGCGATTGTCGCTAAAGCTAGGTGCGCGTCTGGCAGAGGCGGGGGAGTTCACCTTCAGGGCATTTTTAAACGGTAGGTTTGATTTGAGTCAGGCTGAAGCCGTAGCCGACCTTATTGCTGCCGATAATGAGCATGCACATCGGGTAGCGATGAATCAGATGCGGGGAGGGTTTGCGCAAGAAATCAGGGAATTACGGAATGAATTGATTCATTTTGCCTCGATGTTGGAGCTGGAGCTCGATTTTAGTGAAGAAGATGTTGAATTTGCTGATCGCAGCCAGTTGTTGCAACTGCTCAATCGTATTCAAAAAGTGGTACAGCGACTCCGTGAAAGCTTTTTACGCGGGAATGTGATCAAGCATGGTGTGGCTACGGTAATTGCAGGCAAACCAAATGCAGGTAAATCGACTTTATTGAATTTGTTACTAAACGAAGAAAAAGCCATTGTATCGCCCATTGCGGGAACTACACGCGATGTAATTGAAGATGTTTTTATGCTTGGTGGTGTAAAGTTTCGTCTTATCGATACGGCTGGATTGAGAGAGGCAGGTGACGTCATTGAGCAAATAGGTGTAGAAAGGACTCGTGAAAAGCTGAAGCAAGCAGCCGTGGTGGTGTATTTGTTTGATTTGACAACGGTACAGCCCGAAGTGCTCAAAGCAGAGCTCAAGGCGCTGCAGTTGGGCGATACCCCACTCATTTTGGTGGGAAATAAATTAGATGGTGTGAAAGCATTAGGGCTGTTACAGGCTTTACGTGAGCTTGATGACAGTATGATTTTTATGGCCGCTCAAAACGGCGAAGGTCGCGAAATACTGGAATCGCGCTTATTGGATGTGGTACATGCTGGTAATCTTCAGCAAGAAAAACTGGTGGCTAATGCCCGGCATGAACAAGCCTTGGGCAAGGCGGCGCAAAGTCTTCAATCGGTTCAAGAAGGCTTGGCACTGGGCATCAGCAGTGAGTTGGTGGCACAAGATATCCGCCGCAGCCTGCATTTTTTGGGAGAAATCACTGGTGAAGTCACCACCGACGATTTGCTGGGAAATATTTTTTCGAAATTTTGTATCGGCAAGTAATCCTTATCAAAAAGATTACTTGCCGTTTTTGCGAAATTGAACCTAGCCGTTCGCTTTTGCGTGGTCGGCCAGGAACTGGGCCAAGCCTTTGTCGGTAAGCGGGTGGTTCAGCAAACCGGTAATGGCGCTGAGCGGACAGGTTACCACATGGGCGCCTGCTTCGGCACATTTTACAATATGCAGGTTGTTGCGAACCGAGGCAGCCAATACTTCCGTAGCAAAGCCCTGGACTTCGTAAATGTTTACAATTTGATCGATTAAGTCGATGCCATCAAAGCTGATATCGTCTAAACGGCCGATGAATGGCGATACGAATGTGGCTCCAGCTTTGGCTGCCAAAAGGGCTTGTCCCGCACTGAAAATCAGCGTGCAATTGGTGCGGATGCCCTTGTCGGTGAAGTAACGAATGGCTTTAATGCCGTCCTTAATCATGGGCACCTTTACCACAATTTTATCATCGATGGCGGCCAAACGTTCGCCTTCGCGAATCATGCCTTCAAAATCGGTGCTGATGACCTCGGCACTTACGTTGTCGTCAACAATATCACAAATGGCTTTGTAATGGTTCAGGATGTTTTGCTCGCCCGAAATGCCTTCCTTGGCCATGAGGCTGGGGTTGGTGGTTACGCCGTCGAGTACGCCTAAGGCATGTGCTTCACGGATTTGGTCGAGATTGGCTGTGTCGATGAAGAACTTCATGAGCTATGATTTTGGTGATTTTAGACAATAAAAAAAGGGTAAGCTACTTGCATCGCACCGCTACAACCATCTACCCTTGCTGTATTCCTACCCTGGGGGATTCAACAGGAGCTGGTCGTACAAGACTTACCCTCGGCGCAAAGGTAAGGCTAATTTCTATTGATGCAACTGAGTGGATTCAAAAAGCTTAATGGCACCGAGTAAAACGACTTTTTTGAAAAAATGTAAAATAAACCATACAAATTGTAAAGTTTACTTGTCTTTGTGTAAAGTTTGTTTTACATTCGTTGCATCAAATCTAATCAACATGAAAACTTTCCTTTTTCCTGCAGCTGCCAAATACTGGGGGTGGTTGGTACTGCTTCCTGCATTGACGTTGGGCTTTGCTAATATGTATTGGGATTTTGACTGGGCGCTCTTGAACTTCGAAAACACCACATTGGCGCGTTGGTACGACGATGGCATTTTTTCGGGCAATATGAATTTTACCGATGAAGTGGCTGCCATTGGTGTTATCACTGGTTTGCTGCTCCTGTCGTTTTCGGCCGAGAAGCTTGAAGATGAGTTTACATCGGCTTTGCGGTTGAAGGCACTGAGTTGGGCCGTTTGGTGTCACTTTTTAGTTTTAATTTTGGCCATTCTATTGGTCCATAGCGTTGCCTTTTACCATGCCTTAGTTTACAATATGTTTACGGTTCTTATCTTATTTAGGTTGCGCTTCAGTTATTTGCTTTGGCAGTATAACAGGGAGGCTGAGGCATGAAAAATCAACTGCGTCCTTTGCGCCAGCTCGCTAACCTCACCCAGCAGGATTTGGCGGAGCGGGTGCAGGTATCACGACAAACCATTGTGTCTATTGAAAGCGGTCGTTACGTCCCGAGCACCTTGCTCTCATTGAAGTTGGCGTACGTGCTAGAAGTGGAGCTAAAGGATATTTTTGAATTGGAAACAGGGGACTGGGAGTGAATCAATGGCTTTGATGCTGGAATTAGGCCTCGCGATTATAGATCACGGGCATTTTACCACGCCACTGCACCCAAAGCTCTGCTTCGAGCAGCAAACGGGCCATAAAGTGAGCCACGTTGATGCGACTCGTTTTGCCCGGATTGAACAACGCACTGCGCGTGGGGGAGGTATGTACATCGTAGGGGCTGATCGCTGCCTGATCAATCAAGGTGTCGGGACGCACCACCACCCACGCAATTTCCGGGTTAGATTGACCCACAAGTACCCTCAAATGATCAGCTGCTTTTTCATTGTCGGGATGCGGGGGTAGCAGGAGTCGCAGCAAGCTAATCAGCAGTCGTTCCGACAAGCTGATGGGTTCCGCCAAGGCACGATTTCGGTTTCCCGCCGTGTTCATCAGCACTATTTTGGTCGGATGAGCAGCAGCATTGAGGACGACGGCATCACAAACCAGCCGAATGGCATTGCGTACTAGTTTTTGAGGCTTGCCATAGATGCCTTTGAGTGATAGGTTGTGGCCTAAACAGCAAGCCACAGCATCGCAACCCTGAAGATGTATGGCAACATCCGCCAGCTGCATGCTGCTTATGCTGCCTTCAATCAGCTGAAGGTTTGCGAGAGCTTTCCAGGCTGCTGGGACTTTTTCGACTGAACGAACGATGGCTTTTACTTTTTGCTGCTGTTCCAAAAGCTGTGCAACCAGTAATTTGCCTGTTGCTCCGCTAGCACCAAGGACGAGGGTGGTCATAATTAGGAGGTATTGAGCGATAAATATAGAACTTCTAACTGTATATGTGTATGTTACGATCAGTATGGTCTAGTGTTAATGCAGTTTCAAGTGCTAGCTACTATCTGTAACTGAAGGAAATTGTATGAATGACTTTCTTAATAAATACGCATTTTGGGTGATTGGTTGAGTTTGGCTGTTGCGCTAGCTTTGTACAAGCGCTACTAGCACGAATAAGTTAAAGTTGAGTCAGGCAATTATTCATTCAGGTAGTAGATGCTCAAACCAAACTAAATCTATGAAATATCTACCATCCAGCCTGTGTGCAGTTTTTTTTCTAGCACTACTTTCTGAAGGCGCAGCCCAAATCACCCTCACCTTGGCCGATTTTCCCAGTTCAGCGATTAGCGTTACGCTACTAACCGACACTTCAGATGGACAGATGGGAATTTCGCCCGGGGCCGGCGGTGCCAATCAGGTTTGGGATTTTTCGTCGTACAATACTGGTAATACCCGTACGCAGACCGTTGATTATGGAGTTAACGTCCCAAATTCAGATTATCCTGCTGCTAACTCTACACCATGCCAAAACAACAATGGTGCGGAGATTTGCTCCTATTTCAGAATGGAACCAAATGGTCTGTACCACGAAGGAGCTACCATTGACATGAATCTCCCCTTGCCGGCAGTCTTGAGGATGTCGGTGAAGTACATTCCTGCGGCCAAGGAGTACAGTTTTCCTTTCAGCTTTGGATCGCTTGATTCCATCAGTTTTATGGGGCAGCAACTTACGGTTAGTAATCCACCCCAAAACGGCAATGACTCCTTATTTGCCAAACAATATCGCACAAGGAAAATGGAGGCTGATGGCTGGGGAACCTTGATAAGTCCAATTGGTGGGACCTCCTACAATAGTTTGCGTATTAAGGTTACGGAGACCAGTTATGATACCAGTTGGTCGCACAGTCCGGGAGCTGGGTGGACGCTTAATAGCATAGAGCCGTTGTTTACATCCATAAGCTACATCTGGGTGGCGAATGGACAATGGGGGCCGATAGCAAAGCTCATGGCGGGTAATATGACGACATCCAGTTGGCGATACACCTTCTATCAAAGCTCCTTAGCAAGTGCGGTATTACCCAACTATGAAGCAGCTCCTTTCAAGCTTTACCCAAACCCGGCCCAAGATGTATTGACCTTACAGCTCGACGAGATGCCTTTTGATGGGATAGCGAAGATTTTCGACAGTAGTGGACGATTATTGCGGACCATCAGCCTCATGGAGCTACAAACGAAAATTGACATAGCCGATCTTCCAGCCGGTTTATACCTGCTGGGTTTAGCGCAAGCGCATGCATATAGAAGCATGAGGTTTGTAAAGCATTGAGCGAATAATCACTTCATTATTTTGGTGCTTTAAGAGTCGTTTATAGCTGTGTTAGTATGGTGCGGCCTTGGCACGCACATTGTATATGTGATTTTTTTGTATGTTTAATCGCTTGTTTTGGTTGAAAATCCGATCAACGCGTAACCAATATTGAAAAAGCGCCCTATTTATTGCTACGGTTTACTCACGATTTTGCTGTTTGCATCCTGTTCACGACAGAATTATGTGTATCGGGCTCCCATGATTCAGGCCAATGTGTTTGAAACAAAAGGGGATGTATATGCTTCCTTTGGGGTGAATCAACTTCCAGGTCTTTCGGCGGGATATGCCATTACCGACCATATTGGCGTGGTTGCCGGCTTGTATGGCGAGCAGTTTGAAAAAGGACAAGCTTATGAGCACCGCGATAGTAACGGAGTAAATATTGGCAGTGCAATATATAATCGCCAAAGGAATGGGTTACAACTTGCAGGGGTGTATTATGGAAATAGAGGCAAATTTCGTTATGAATTACAAGCTGGATTTGGGGTGTACGATGAGCTCATACGGGTAAAACGAACAGGCGATTTAACGGGTTCGGCTTTTGATTTCAACAGGAACATCAGTCGGGTTTATCAGACCGTGCTTGTGCAGCCGGCCCTTGGTATTCAAGATCACAATTTGGAGGTGATGCTTGGGGTGCGCATTCAAAGAATAGGTTATGAAATGCAGGTCACGCCATATGCTGATTTGCTTGCCGAGCCTTTTGTTCAAGTTAAAGCTGGTTGGGATCATCTAAAGTTCAGTCTTCAAGCTGGCACGATGTATGCCACGGATAGGGGGCAATTTCGCTATTATCCCATTCACATAGGAGCCGGATTGGTGTTTAATCTGAATGTTTTTGGCCGGCTTAAATCGTATTGATTGGATTTTTTGAAAAGACTACAATAAACAGTTAAAACTTACGTCATATGCCACGTGAAATGTAATCGAATGAAATACCTGGGCATTTTTTTATTGGTGGTCTTGTTTTTTTCAGGGTGCAAGGATAATGAGGTTGCCTGCACCATGGAATTCCGTTATGTAAGCATTACGATTGTCGGGGCTAGTCTCGATAGTTTCCACACCCAACGCCTGAGTACGGGCGATATCATTTTGCTGGGGCAAGAAAGTGTATTTGGCGACAGCATCTACCCGGTTTTAGACGATAGTTATCAGCAGATGCTAGAAGGAAGGGTTGAAAATTTTCGTTTTCGTGGCTTTATCCGCGACAGCTTGGTGGTTGATGAATTATTCGTTATTTCTGCCGATAAGTGCCATATTGATTATGTGAGTGGCCGTCAAAGGGTGGAGTTGTAGGCTATAGTTTAAAAATGTGAAGGTGGGGACACCCAAATTGAATTGCGATCTTCCTACAGCTTTTACTTTTGATTACGCCTTCGAGGTGGTATTTTTGGCTGGCTGCAAAAAAGGCCTTACTGCATGAACCTCGAATTTAATCGCAACGAAGACGAATACAAACAACTGCTGTACAAATACAAGCTCAAGCACGAGGCTGCGAAGCTGGGGGGTGGTGAAAAAGCCATTGCCAAGCATAAAGCTAAGGGGAAACTTACCGCCCGGGAGCGTGTAGCTGCATTGGCAGATCCAGGCAGTCCTATGGTTGAAGTAGGGGCCTTGGCTGGGGATGGCATGTATGCGGAGCATGGCGGTTGTCCTTCGGCTGGAGTGGTAGTGGTACTGGCTTACGTAAGTAAGCGATTGTGCGTAATTGTGGCCAATGATGCCACAGTGAAAGCGGGGGCTTGGTTTCCCATTACTGGAAAAAAGAACTTGAGGGCGCAGGAAATTGCGATGGAAAATCGTATTCCTATCATTTATCTGGTGGATTCAGCCGGGGTGTTTTTGCCGATGCAGGATGAGATTTTTCCCGACAAGGAGCACTTCGGGCGCATTTTTAGAAACAACGCCATGATGAGCAGCATGGGAATCGTACAGATTGCGGCAGTGATGGGCAGTTGCGTTGCTGGCGGTGCCTATTTGCCGATCATGAGCGATGAGGCCCTCATTGTCGACAAAACCGGCAGCATCTTTTTAGCCGGCTCATACCTGGTTAAAGCGGCCATTGGTGAAGATATTGATAACGAGACCCTAGGCGGGGCGACCACCCATTGTGAAATTTCAGGGGTTACCGACTACAAGATGCCGGATGACAAGACTTGCTTGGAGACGATCCGCAAGCTGGTAGACAAAATTGGAAAGCCTGAACAGGCAGGTTTCGATCGGGTGAAGCCGGCCCTGCCTAAAAAGGACATGAACGAAATCTATGGACTTTTTCCTGCCGGCAACGCAGGACAGTACAATGTGGTGGATATCATCGAGCGTTTGGTAGATGATTCTGATTTTACCCAATACAAAGAAGGTTATGGTCAAAGTATTGTGTGTGGTTACGGACGCATTGATGGCTGGGCCGTTGGCATTGTAGCCAACCAGCGTAAAGTAGTAAAAACTAAAAAAGGCGAAATGCAGTTTGGTGGAGTAATTTACAGCGACTCGGCAGATAAAGCCACCCGGTTTATTGCCAACTGCAATCAAAAGAAAATTCCACTGGTGTTTTTACAGGATGTAACCGGTTTTATGGTAGGCTCACGCTCTGAGCACGGAGGCATTATCAAAGATGGTGCAAAAATGGTAAATGCCGTGTCGAACTCCATAGTGCCTAAGTTTACGATCGTTACCGGAAATAGTTACGGCGCTGGTAATTATGCCATGTGTGGTAAGGCTTATGATCCCCGCTTGATTTATGCCTGGCCCACTGCCCGTATGGCAGTAATGGGTGGTGAACAAGCGGCTAAAGTGTTATTGCAAATCCAGGTGAGTTCGGCCAAGGCCAAAGGCGAAGTAATTACGCCTGAAAAGGAAGCCGAGTTACTTAAAGAAATTACCGACCGTTATACACATCAAACGTTTCCGGAATATGCAGCGGCCCGGTTGTGGGTAGATGGAATCATCGACCCACTTGAAACACGCAAAGTAATCAGCATGGGGATAGAAGCCGCCAATCAAGCTCCCATCGATCGGGAGTTTAATATGGGGGTTTTGCAGGTATAAATATTACCACCTTACCAAAGCCGAGGCCCAAGTAAAGCCGCTTCCAAAGGCAGCAAACAATACCAAATCGCCTTGTTGAATGCGTCCTTCGGCGAAGGCTTCGCTCAATGCAATTGGGATAGAAGCAGCAGTAGTATTGCCATACCGCATGATGTTGTTATACACCTGGTCGTCGCGCAATTTCATTGACTGCTGAATAAACTGGCTGATACGCAAATTGGCCTGATGTGGAATTAAAAGTTTAATGTCTTCTGGTTTTACCCCATTGGTTTGCAATGCCGCCTGAATGGCCTCTGAAAATCGAACCACGGCATGTTTGAATACAAAATTGCCGTTCATGTAAGGATAATAGTCTATTTCCTCTGGATTATTACGCTTAAGAATGTTGGGTATCCAATCGCGGGTACTGGGTGCCGTTAGGGCCAACTCTTTGGCGTGTCGGCCTTCGCTGAACAGGTGGGTAGATAAAATGCCTCGGTTTTTTTCATCTGTACCAGATAAAACCACCGCACCCGCCCCGTCTCCAAAGATTACACTCACATTTCGGCCTCTAGTTGTGAAATCTAACCCACCGCTATGCAATTCAGAGCCGATGACTAAAATGTGTTTATACATGCCGGTTTTGATGAACTGATCGGCAACCGCAAGACTGTAAACAAAGCCTGAACATTGGTTTCGGACGTCCAGCGCACCAATTTCTTTCTTAAATCCTAGCTGTTCTTGCACCTGAACACCTGGGCCAGGGAAATAATAATCAGGACTAAGGGTGGCAAAAATAATAAATTCAATATCATCTACTTCCAATCCGGCCTGGGCAATAGCCATTCGTGCGGCTTTGGTACCCATACTGGCTGTAGTATCTTCGCCACCAGCAATTACATGTCGCCGTTCTTGAATACCAGTGCGTTCAATAATCCATTCGTTACTGGTTTCCATTCGTGCCGATAGATCGGCATTGGTCACTACATTTTCGGGTACATAATGGCCCACTCCACTTATGATAGCGCTCTTCAACATTTGCATTACATTTGTCTGCCAATATACAATTTTTAAAGAATACGGGTCGATTTCAAAAGATGGTTGGCAAAACCAACGCTGGCAGGTATATTTGGCTTATCAACCAACAATTGAAATACAGTGACAAAACTGATTACATACAGCTATCTCGATGAAATTTCAGGAGGAGATAAAGATTTTCAACGCGAAATCGTGGGCACTTTCTTAGAAGAAATGGCTAATGAAATGGTAAAGTTTAGGGCAGCAATAGAAGCTAAAGATTGGCCTGTTTTAGGAGGCTTAGCCCATAAAGCCAAAGCGCCAATTGGCATGATGTGCACGGATGTAATGAAAGAATTGGTCTTAAAAGTTGAGAAAAATGCCAAGTCAGAGTCCGAGCTCGATGAGCTCCCCGGCAATGTAAGCCAATTGCTGGCCTATTTAGAAGAGGCCATGGCGCAATTACGTGCCGATTTGAATAGCTAATCGAGCTGCTGCGCCTTTTCGGTTAGGTGGGCATTTTTAGTTGTTACGGTTAGTTTTTTATCATAAAAATGGCCTTACTGCCCTGCAGATTGCAAAGCGGTAAGGCCTGTTTTTTTGGGGGTGCTTTATTGCTTGATAAACCGGGTGCCTGATAGTCTTCCGGCCTGTTCAACCTGGAGCAAATAAATGCCCTGGCTGAGTAGGTCGATCTGAAGCTGATGCTGAGGTGCAATTGCTTGATCTTCGAGCATTAATCTGCCATGCATATCAAATACTTTAATTCGCGCCGATGAATGGTCGCTTTGATCCGATAGACTAACCATAAGCTGATTTTGAGCCGGATTAGGCCAAACTTTGAGCTCATTGATTTTGACCTGTCCTAGCGATGCCGCCGTGGTGTAGCTGTATAGGATAAGGCTTTCCGCCTCAAATTGGCCAGTCATAGGATCAAAAGTGGCTACCGCAAAGGAATCCGGTCTGCCAAATCGTGGACTGTAGTCGTAGGCTGTAGCTTCAAAGCTTACCCAAATGCTGCTATCGGAATCCCAATAATCACTGCTTTCACCCAAAATAAAGGGTGCAAAAGTAGGGTTGTAGGTGAAATGGGTGCGGTGCATGGGCTCGTATATCATTCCGCCCCAAGTGTCGGTGATGATGCTGCCAATGTGTTGGCTTTGCATGGTGTCGCGAATGAAGCGAACGCGATTTTCTTTATGCCATTGGTTGCTGAAAAAACTTTCCATCTCGATCTGATTAACTGATGGTCCATGGAGGTCGGGAACTACGCGCTCAAGGGCTTCGAGCTGACCACTTATCCCGCGATAATACAGGGTATAAGCCGTTGGTATCATCAGGTGGAAGTCCATTTTTGGCAGTAGCTCATGCATGGCTTCAATGGGATTTATCAAGCCAAGTGCATCTGACCAGTTGGTGAATCCGAAGCCCCAATGCATATCGGTTTTGAAGAGGGAGTCGCCCCACATGAGCCCGTCGAATTCCTGGAGCACTTGGCTGGTAGGCATGCCTTGGGTGTTATAATTGATCATGCTTGCTCTAAACAGAGGTTCCCAGCCTGAGCCTGAAAAGGGAATATGCATATAGAGGGTGTAGGAAGTGGGCCGTCCTTGTTGGTAGTCGGTTAAGGCCAGGGAGTCGGCAATAAAAATTTCCCAATCAGATGGGCTGATGGCTTGTAGCAGTTTTCGGCTAATAATTTGGCCTGCGGCATTGTAATCAACCACAATACGCATCTCAGGCACACCCATATACGTGGTCAGCTGCTCAATCAGACGGCCGTTGTTGTCGTATAGCAAGGTGTCGACGAGTTCAGCAAAACCAAAGCTGTTGAAGCGCTGCATACCGGTGAGTTGCTGGTTGCTGTTGTAATGGAATTTTGCGGTTCCATCGGGACTGTACATCTGGCTAAATGCATCCCACAGAAAGTAGAAAGCCGAATCGGGTTGGAACTGATTGTTAAATGCCGCACGCGAGGCAAGGCTGGCAGTTGCTTCTGAACGACATTGGGTTTTTGCTGTTTCCAGCATTTTTCGTCCACCCAGCGGGTTGCTGAATTTATTTTGTTGTGCCATACCGCTCATAGTGGCGATCATCAAGGTGGTGAATAGAAGTGTTTTTTTCATGACAAGGTGATTAATTTGGATGCAATTAAGCCAATATCATACCTTTTGCACAGGGGATGAAGCGCATTGTCGTTTGCCGAAAAGCTTGTGTCGTGCCAGGTAGGTTTGCTTACAAAAAGCTGATAAATGGGGGCGAAGCCGGGCAGTGGAGCATGGCTACTGCTTACCCTTGAACTGCTTTAGCGCGGTGTTTGACCGCAGTCGGCAGACCGCGGCTGTGTAGTGCGGCTTGCATCTGGGTGCACTTGAAAAGCAGTAAAGCTGTTCAAAAATTGTATGGCGTTCATGTAGTTCACATGCCATAAACTTAAATCCTGCAAAAACCAGCTAGGTTACCAACGCTTCGGTTGGCATCTTCGATCTGCGGTCAAACGCCGTTTATAGGCAAAGTACTTCCAATATGCATGCGTATTTGGCCATACGTATCGTCTGGCGAATAGCTTCAGCCAAATGGCTTGAGAGCTTGCTTCACTTATAAAAAACCAAGCTCCAGTTTGGCTTCCTCACTCATCAGGTCTTGGTTCCAGGGCGGGTCAAAAGTCAATTCAACTTTCACATCGCTTACGCCTTGCACGCCTTTGATTTTGCCTTCTACCTCACCGGGTAGGGTGCCGGCAACCGGACAAGCGGGCGATGTAAGCGTCATCAACACATCTACTTTGCCACCAGGACTCACCTTGATTTCGTAAATCAGACCCAGTTCATAAATGTCCACCGGGATTTCGGGGTCGAAAATTGTTTTGAGAATGCTGATAACGTCGTTTTGTATTTCTACGAAGCTGCGGTCCATTACTTCACTCATGTTAAGCGTTTTGAATTTTGGTTTGAAAAGCCATGGCATAAACCCGCATTTGTTTGAGCATGCTACCCAGTCCATTGGCCCTGTTGGGCGATAAATGATTGGCCAGTCCTATGCGATCGATCACGAAGAAATCGCCATGCAACACTTCTTCGGGTTTTTGGCCATCGAATACCTTTACCAGCAGTGCAACAATGCCTTTGGAGATAAAGGCATCGGAATCGGCGAAATAGCGAATGATATTGCCTTGGAGTTCGGCATGCAGCCATACCTTGCTTTGGCAGCCTTTGATGAGGTAATGCTCGTTTTTGTATTGTTCATTTAGGGGCGTAAGGCTTTTACCCAGGTCTATGAGGTAGGCGTATTTGTCTTCCCAATCTTCAAGAAAGCCGAAATCTTCGACCAGCTGCTGTTGTATTTCCTGCATCTTGCTCATTACGAAAGCATTTTTTGGGTTTTTTGTAAAGCCAGGATGAAACGATCAATTTCTTCGAAACTGTTATAAAAGGCAAAGGAAGCGCGACAAGTTCCGGGTATGTTATAGCGGTCCATAATGGGTTGTGCGCAATGGTGCCCTGTGCGGATGGCAATGCCCATTTGATCGAGCAGTACGCCCACATCGTAAGGATGGGCTCCGTTCACCAAAAAGCTGAGAACGCTGCGTTTGTCGGAGGCAGTGCCAACCAGTCGGATGCCAGGCAGTGCGCTAATTTTTTCCGTAGCATAGGCCAGCAGTTCCTGTTCGCGTGCTTCAATGGCTTCCATGCCTAGCTGTTGCAAGTAGTTGATGGCGGCCCCAAAGGCAATCACATCGGCAATGTTGGGTGTACCAGCTTCGAGGCGCAAGGGCAATTCGTTATAGGTGGTTTTTTCGAAACGAACCTCTTTAATCATATCACCACCACCCTGCACCGGGGGCATTTTTTCGAGCAGTTCCAAACGACCGTACAAAATGCCCACGCCGGTTGGCCCCAGCATTTTGTGTGCCGAAAATACCAGGAAGTCGCAGCCGAGCTCCTGTACATTGATAGTGCTGTGGGGAGCTGCTTGCGCGGCATCAACCAGCGTACGTGCGCCCATTTGCTGCGCCAGGGCAATCATTTCGTGCACCGGATTTACCGTGCCCAGCGCATTGCTGATCCAACTGAAAGCTACTATGCGGGTACGTTTACTGAGTCGTACTTCAAATTCACTCAACGATATTTCGCCGGCTTCGTTGATGGGTACCACCACCAGATTGGCGCCAGTTCGATCACACAACATTTGCCAGGGTACAATGTTGGCGTGGTGTTCCAGGCCGGTAATGAGGATTTCGTCGCCGGCCTCAACTTCCAAGGCTCCCCAACTTTGTGCCACCAGGTTGATGGCCTCGGTGGTGCCACGCGTATATATGATTTCGGCCTCATGGGCGGCGCCAATAAACTGCTGTACTTGCTTGCGCACCGCCTCAAAGGCATTGGTGGCCTTTTGGCTGAGGCTGTGCACCCCGCGGTGTACGTTGCTGTTGTAGCTACTGTAGTAATCAACCAGCGAGTCGATGACGCATTGCGGCTTTTGCGAGGTCGCTGCATTGTCGAAATACACCAAGGGCTTGCCGTTTACTTGCTCCCGCAGTATCGGAAAATCGTGGCGAACTGCTGTCCAGTCGATATGTTGTGCTACTTGCTGCATTAAAAGGTGATTTGCATGCGGTGTAACTCTTCCATGAGTTGCGCCAGCAGGTCTTCTCGAAGGGCTTCGATGCGAATAGCTTCTACCACTTCACCTGCAAAAGCTGTGAGCAAAATGGTACGTGCCTTATCTTCTCCTATACCACGTGTTTTGAGGTAAAAAAGTTCATTTTGGTCGAGTTGCCCTACAGTGGCGCCATGCGAACACTTCACATCGTCGGCAAAAATTTCGAGTTCGGGTTTGGCATTCACGGTGCCGGTATCGGCCAGTAAAATGTTGGCATTGCTTTGGTAAGCATCGGTTTTTTGTGCATCGGGTTGCACCAATACCTTGCCGTTAAATACTGCTTTACCGGCCGGGCCCACAATTCCTTTGTACAGTTCGTGGCTGTTGCAGTGTGGCATGGCGTGGTCAACCAGGGTGTGGTTGTCGATGAGGTTGTCGTGGTCGAGTAAATAAAGCCCGTAATAATGGGTTTCGCACTGACTGCCGTTGTGGCGTGTTTGCAGGTTGTTGCGTACCAAACCGCCGCTCCAGCTGATGGTAGCGTTGTAGTAGCGGCTGTCGCGGGCTTGCTCCACCCGGCTGGTACCTACATGCCAGGCATCCCCATAGCGGGTTTGCAGCTTATAATGCGAAACTTCGGCATTTTCGCCCACCAATACTTCGGTAACCACATTGTCGAAAATCGGACTTTCGCTGATGTATTTTTCGATAATGGTGAGCTGGCTTCCTTGCTCGGCAACCACCAAATTGCGCATATTATTCCAGCCGCGTTCGCGGGTTCCGGTGCTGATGTGATACACCACTACGGGACGATCGACTACTTCGTTTTTAGTCAGGTGCACCACAAAACCTTCTTGGGCCAAGGTGGTGTTGAGGGCAGTAAGTCCTTCGTTATGGGCTTGTGCATATTTACCCAAATGTTCATGCAACAGGCCCGGGCGTAGGTTTCGTGCCATGGCCAAGGTGCTGATGAATGTTTTTTCGCTTTCGAAACGGCTGCTCAAACTAGCTGCAAAGCGGCCATTCACAAACACCAGCTCGAAAGCATCGATGCCCGGAATGCGGTAATTACTCAAATCGATGGTCGATTCGTCGAGGATGGGCAATGGTGCCAGCGCATCGAGCTGATGCAGGCCTTTGAAGTTGGTATATTTCCAATCTTCGTGCTCGGTGCTTGGCAGCCCAAGTCGCGCGAAATGGCCGGCTGCTTCTCTTCGAACCAGTTCGAGCGGATCTCCGGCCAGCTGATTGGCATAAATGGTAAGCCGGTCGGTAAGGGAACTGCTGGTGGCTATGCTGCTCATACCGTTGCTTTTAGTTCTTCCTTCAGCCAATCGTAGCCTTTTTCTTCGAGCTCAAGGGCCAGTTCTTTGGTGCCCGACTTCACAATTTGACCGTTCATGAGTACGTGTACAAAATCGGGTACTATGTAATCGAGTAGTCGCTGGTAGTGGGTAATTACCACAAAGGCATTGTCTTTGTTACGTAGCTTATTCACTCCTTTCGATACAATACGCAAGGCGTCGATGTCGAGGCCTGAATCGGTTTCGTCGAGAATGGCCAATTTCGGTTCCAACATGGCGAGTTGGAAGATTTCGTTACGCTTTTTTTCGCCGCCCGAGAAGCCTTGGTTTACCGAGCGCTTCATCAGATTGGGATCGAGCTCCACCAATTCGGCCTTTTCGCGCATCGTGCGTAAAAAGGTGCTAGCATCCATATCAGGAAGTCCTTTGTATTTGCGTTGCTCGTTGATGCAGGTACGCATGAAGTTGGTATTGCTCACGCCAGGAATTTCAACAGGATACTGAAAAGCCAGAAAAATACCTTCCCAAGCACGTACTTCTGGGGCCATCTCTAGCAGGTTGTTGCCATTGAACAGCACTTCGCCACTCAATTCGTAGCCTTCACGACCAGCTATGACACTCGAGAGCGTACTCTTGCCCGAACCGTTGGGGCCCATGATGGCATGTACTTCACCGGGTTTTACTTCCAGGTTAATGCCTTTGAGAATTTGTTTGTCGTCGATCGACGCGCGGAGGTTCTTTATGTGTAGCATGTTAGTTCAAAGTTCAAAGTTCAAGGTTCAAAGTTCGAGGTTCAAAGTTCAAGGTTCAAAGTTCAAAAAAGCTCGGTCTACGCCCTCGGACGTGTAGGTTCGAAGAACTTGGATTCCTAACTCAATATTTGAGGTAAAATGTTTGATATTCAATATTAATTGTCGTTTTGGGCATCTATAAACAGCTGGGCATCTACAGGTTCTGCCAAATATTTGGCTTCTGGCTCTTTGACCACTGTACTGTATTTGACTCCTTTCAATTCGCTATTCCTTAGATAGTTAATTAAGGATTGAAGCATTCTGCTAATAGTTTTAGCTTCATCGATAAGTTTGTTTGCAATGTCAGATGATAAATACTCAAGTTCTAGTGCAAGTTGAATTTGGGTTCTTAGTTCTCCGGAAGACCCTTTAGCTATAAACAGAAACTGAATGAGTTCTTTATTGCTTGCTCTTTCAAAACCTTCGGCAATATTCGATGGGATTGAAATAGCCGACTTGCGTATTTGATTCACCAAGGCATAGTCTAGAGCAAATGAATCATTTGCTTCAATGGCCAAATAAACCTCTTTTACAAGCGATTTTCCTTCTTGCCATACCTTGGTATCTTCAAAAGCTAAATACCCCATTTTATACTTTTCATGCCTGGTTGAACTTTGAACCTTGAACCTTCGGACGGCGCTAGCCGACCGATCCTTCTAACGAAATGGCCAACAGTTTTTTGGCTTCTACAGCAAACTCCATCGGCAGCATGTCGAGGACTTCTTTGGCGTAGCCGTTTACAATGAGGGCTACAGCATCTTCTTCGCTAATGCCGCGCTGGTTGCAATAGAATAGGATGTCTTCACCAATTTTAGAGGTGGTGGCTTCGTGTTCTACCGTAGCGCCGTTGTTGTTGATTTCGAAGTAGGGGAAAGTGTGTGCGCCGCACTTGTCGCCCATGAGCAGTGAGTCGCACTGACTGAAGTTCCGGGCTTTTTCAGCGGATTTGCGCACTTTTACCAGACCTCGGTACGAGTTTTGGCTTTTGCCTGCACTAATACCCTTGCTCACAATGCGGCTTTTGGTGTTTTTGCCGATGTGGATCATTTTGGTGCCTGTATCGGCCTGTTGCATATTGTTGGTAACAGCCACGCTGTAAAACTCGCCAATGCTGTGGTCGCCTTTAAGCACCACGCTGGGATATTTCCAGGTGATGGCCGAGCCGGTTTCTACCTGCGTCCAGCTGATTTTGCTGTAGTTGCCCATGCAAACGCCACGCTTGGTTACAAAGTTATAGATACCGCCTTTACCATTTTTGTCGCCTGGGTACCAGTTTTGTACCGTGCTATATTTGATTTCGGCCTTTTCCATGGCCACGAGCTCTACCACGGCGGCATGCAGCTGATTTTCGTCGCGCTTGGGCGCTGTGCAGCCTTCGAGGTAACTTACATAACTTTCGTCTTCGGCTACAATGAGGGTGCGCTCAAACTGCCCTGTTCCCTGGGCGTTGATACGGAAATAGGTGCTTAATTCCATGGGGCAGCGCACGCCTTTGGGAATGTATACAAATGAACCGTCGCTGAATACAGCGCTGTTCAGGGCAGCAAAATAATTGTCGGTATAAGGTACTACGCTGCCGAGGTATCTTTTAACCAGTTCGGGATGGGTGTGCACGGCTTCGCTGATGGCACAGAAAATCACCCCTTTTTCGGCGAGTTTTTCTTTGAAGGTGGTGATCACCGATACTGAATCCAATACGGCATCTACGGCCACACCGGCCAGCACCAGCTGCTCTTCGAGCGGAATGCCCAATTTGTCGTAAGTGGCTTTGATTTCAGGGTCCAGTTCATCGAGGCTGTTGAGCTTCGATTCGGCCTTGGGTGAGGCATAGTAGCTGATGTCCTGGTAGTCGATGGGTGGATAATGCACGTTTTGCCAGCCAGGCTCTTCTAAAGTCAGCCAATGCTTGTAGGCTTTTAAGCGCCATTCAAGCAGCCACTCCGGCTCTTCCTTTTTGGCTGATATGAAGCGAATTACATCTTCATCCAGGCCTTTAGGAATGATGTCTTGTTCAATATTGCTGACAAAGCCGTATTTATATTCTTCTCCTGTAACCTGGTCGAGTAGTTCTTGTTCGTTATTGCTCATTCTGATTGTACGTAATTAGACTGAATCTGAATTAGGCAACAAAGATAGTTGAAAAAAGGTTTAATGTGTCGAGATAATTCCTTTGTAAATCAGGGATTTGGATATGGTTATCTTCTTTTATGATAAAGGTAAATAGCCTGCTGTTGTTGTTCAGATTTTGAATACGGGTTAAGTAAATCAAGCTTCCTGGCTAATAAAGAGGAATTCAAACTGGCTCAAATGCGCAGGGGAAGGTTTTGTGGAGCAATGCTTTAACCGGTGGCTGAGCTGAATTTCGGTAAAGAGGACGGGGGCATCGGGTGCTGTTTACCGAAGCCTGCGAATGAGTGCGCTTCGATACATGATGACCTCAGCGCCTTGCGAGTTCTAATTCATATTTGTTCTTCCACAGAAATTAGATGCCCCAACTTGTGCCTCTACAAGCTGCGAATGAACATGGTACTTTGCGTTACACATCGTGGAGCCCTACAGAACTAGCAGTGATTTGGGCGTTAGAGGATTTGATAGCATCGCGGATTTTTTTTGGAAATGACTCAATGATGTCTTGCCTCATTGCCCTGTAGGTCGCAACTAGCTTTTAGTTTCATTGAGTCCAAAAAATACCACTCCACCCCATACTAATCGAAAACCAATGGTGAATCTGAAATGGCAAGGGCTTGCCTGAACTCCAAAATCACTCCACATACAACATCAATCCCTTCAAATACTCCCCTTCGGGGTGGTAAATATTAATGGGATGGTCGTCGGCCTGAGAGAGCAGGCGGAGGATGCGCACTTCGCGACCAGCATCGGCGGCGGAACCGAATACAATTTTGCGAAACAAATCGGGCGTGATGTTTTGCGAGCAGCTGTAGGTAAACAACAAGCCACCTGGTGCAATTTTTTTCAGAGCCACCAGGTTGAGTTCTTTGTAACCACGGGCCGCATTGTTCACGGCCTTGGCGCTTTTGGCAAAGGCGGGAGGATCGAGCACGATGAGGTCGTACACATCTTCGGTTTGTTTGAGGTAATCGAAACAATCGGCGGCAACACCTAAATGTTTGGCACCCGGAAAATTCAAGGCCACCAATTCGTTGGCGCGGGCAATGGCGTCTTTCGAAATGTCGACTGAATGTACTTCGCGGGCACCACCAGCCAGGGCGTACAGACTGAATCCGCCGGTATAGCTGAAAGCATTGAGGACTTTTTTGCCGGCACTAAATTGTTGGGTGAGCAGACGGTTTTCGCGTTGGTCGATGAAAAAGCCGGTCTTTTGTCCGCTTTCAACATCTATATCAAACTGCAAACCATGCTCCAACACCCGCACCGGCATGGGGCAGGGGGTGCCGCGCCAGCCTTTGGGCAATTGTACCGCCTCAAGGAAGCCGGAGTTTTCTTTTTGCTTGAGGTAAATATGGGCAAAGCCGAGGTCATGCAATGCCTTTTCGAGCTGCTCAAAAATCCGTTCAACACCTTTGATGAGCACCTGAACTACCACCACCGACCCATACACATCGACGATGATTCCGGGTAAAAAATCACCTTCGGCATGCAGTAAGCGATAACACGAAGTGCCCGCAGGGTCTATCAACTGCTTGCGCAGGAGTACAGCCCGTTCGATTTTAGCAGTCCAATAGGCCTGGTCGAAGCCATGTTCAGGAGCAGCACCAAAATGGAATAGCCTGCACACAATCTGACTTTTTGGCGAAAAAAAGCCGTAGCCCAGCAATTGTCCTTGGTTGTCGCTAACGGCTACGATTTCGCCATTTTCGGCATCGGGCCACTGTTTTACCGCACCGCTGAAAACCCAGGGGTGCCTATTGCGAAGCGAGCGGTCGCGGCCGCTTTTGAGGACAATTTGCTGGAACATGCTGCAAAGGTAGGCGATTTCTGGTGCCAAAACACAGGCATTTCAGCGGGGGCTGTTATCTTTAGGAGGCTGGAATGGTGGGGTGATTGCAAGCAAGAAGCCTGATAAATCTACCAATCGAATGAATGAAGTGAAAGCCAACTGGTGGAAGTTTTACACAAGTTGGCAGCAGTTTTAAGCCTAGACACAGCTGGCAGAAATTACAAATAAAATGATGAGCAAATAACTACTTTTACTAACGGCTTATTAAAAAGCAATTCGATAATGGCACAGCTTGAAGCAAACAATGAAGTTGTCAAAAAAATAGAGTTAGATAGTTTCTCTAACAAAATTGCCCTCGAAATGGGTTTGGCAATTATTGACATGGCAAAAAATCGCAATCAACATATTGCTGTAGAAATATGCAGGCTAAATCACACGATATTTTTATACGTTGATGACAAGCTTCCAGTTGACAAACACAATTGGCTTAGAAGAAAGGCTAATGTTGCAAAACAATTTGAAGAAAGCTCTTTACGTGTAAAAAATGATTTGAAAGCGGGCAATATGACATTGGATCAAACCTTTGCCCTTGACGAAAAGGATTTTCTTGCGAAAGGGGGTTCAATACCAATATTTGTGAAAAATGCAGGAATGATTGCGACAATAACTGTTTCGGGACTTCAGGATGAGGCAGATCATCAAATAATTATTGACGCTTTGTCTGGAATTTTTTTTTAGACAGCTATAAAGCTCGCGCTCAGATCCTTTGCACAGTTTGTTGAACGCTTCTCACTATCACGATGGGGGTTGATTTTATTAGTTATGCAGGAGCAACGCATTGAAAAAAACGATGAAACAGGAATTGCAAGAACATGATTTGGATATGCTTTTGCAGTTCCATGAAGTAAGCCAAGAGTCGACTCGAGCCATTAGCGCGATTACAAACATCTTGCAATTTCGCAAATACGCCATTATACAGGAAGCCGGCACGCACTGCCGTACCTTGTACCTGGTGCTCGAGGGGGCGGCACGTATTTTTTATTACCAAGCCGAGACCGAAGTCACCGAGCATTTTGCCTTCGCAGGAGAGCTTATCATTCGAGCCGAAAGTTTGTTGACTGGTGCGCCCACCCGCAAGGCCATTGAAGCACTCGAAGACAGCCGGCTGCTGGCCATCGATGCAGCGCGCTTGTTTGCTTTGTTCAACAAGCATCCCGAGCTGGAACGGCTCTACCGCAAAATGCTTGAAAAAGCCTTTGTGCATGCCATCGGTCGCATCGAAAGCCTGCAGTTTAAGTCGGCCACCGAGCGTTATCTCGACTTGCTAAAGCAGCCCAACCTCTTGCAACGGGTACCATTGCGGCACATTGCTTCTTATTTGGGCATCACCCAAGTATCGTTGAGCCGCATTCGTGCCTCGATCAGCAAAGGCTAGTGCTTTTTATCATTTGATAAAGGAATGCCGCCTGCTTTGCCGGAGTTTTGTTGCCTATGCAAGCACAAAACGCTACGGTTCGCTTGGGTTTGGGGGCCAATCGTGCCCAATTTGCTTTGCTGGTCCTCATTAACGCCCTGGTAGGAGGCATGGTGGGGATGGAGCGCAGCATCTTACCTGCATTAGCGAGCGAAAAATTTGGCATGGTCTCGCATGCTGCGGTTTTATCGTTTATTGTTGCTTTTGGCTTGAGCAAGGCCCTGGCCAATTATTATACCGGCAGGCTGGCCAATTATTACGGACGAAAAAAGCTGTTGCTGGCGGGCTGGTTGCTGGCCTTGCCCGTCCCCTGGCTGCTCATGAGCGCCAGCCATTGGGAGTGGGTAGTGGCAGCCAATGTGCTTTTGGGCATCAGTCAGGGTTTTGCCTGGAGCAGCACGGTGGTTATGAAAATAGACCTGGTGGGTGAAAAAGACCGGGGTTTGGCCATGGGGCTAAACGAATTTGCCGGCTATTTGGCTGTGGGGCTTACGGCCTTGTTGACCGGTTGGCTGGCCAATCGCTATGGACTCACACCTTATCCTTTTTATGTGGGTGTGGTTTTGTCGGTAAGTGGTTTGTTGCTCACCCTGCTTTGGGTAAACGATACCCGCGCCCATGTGCAAGCCGAAAGCGGGCAGCGCGATATAGCGCCTTTACAGCATGTTTTGTGGGAAAGCAGTTGGAAGGACAAAACCCTGGGCACAGTTACCCAGGCCGGTTTGGTGAATAACCTGAACGACGGCATGATTTGGGGACTTTTACCGGTGATGCTGAGCTTGGCCCACTTTAATCAGGCCGAAACGGGCATGTTGGTGGCCATTTATCCGGCGGTTTGGGGTATCGGACAGGTGGTTACGGGCAAAATGGCCGATCATTATTCGCGCAAAAAAATGCTTTTCTGGGGCATGTTGTCGCAGGCCATGGCCATTCTGCTGTTGCCTGCGGCCGGTAATGCCTGGCAAATCGGCACTTTGATGGTCTTGCTGGGATTGGGAACGGCCCTGGTATACCCCACCTTTTTAACCGCCATTGCCGCTGCTACCTCGCCCCAACAACGGGCCGAAAGCATTGGTGTTTTCCGGCTTTGGCGCGATTTGGGTTATGCCTTCGGGGCGGTGCTTTCGGGCGTGGTGGCCGACTGGCTGGGCCTGAACGCAGCCGTTTGGACCATCGGACTGCTCACCCTGTTTTCGGCTCTGGTGATTTGGAAGCGGATGCCGGCGCGGTGATCTCAAACTTTCAGCTGAAACAGCTGTTTAATGCACATGAAGTCTGAGTTGAGCCCCGCCCAAACCGACCGCATCATTGAAATGGCCTGGGAAGACCGCACGCCTTTTGATGCCATTTTTGCGCAATTTGGCTTGCGCGAGCAGGAGGTCATTGCACTCATGCGGCGCGAATTAAAAGCTTCGAGTTTTAAGCTGTGGCGCGAACGGGCCAAAAAGGTATCGCACAAACACGCCAAAAAGCGGCCAGCGGGCATGGATCGTTTTAAATGCAACTTGCAACGCCCTATTAGCTTCAACAAAATCAGCAAGCGGTAGATTAAGAGTAAGCTTAAAGGTCCTTAATTAAAAATGCTTGTCAACCTACAGATGTTGGCAGATTAAAAGCATTGGTGACAACCGTTCATTAGATCAAACCAGTTGCAATTGCTGTTGATAAATTTGAGCCCCAAAACTCGACTTGGTAAAGTTTAGTGTTGGGGCTCCTGGCCTCATTTCTAACATTAAGCCGATTTGCTGTTTTTGTAAAATTTATTTACAAAATAGATTGGCAAACCTGATTGCACCAAGCCGAACAGGAGGGACCTGGTGATAAGCAGTTGAAAGTCAATGTCAGCTCCATTGTGCACTTCTAGACTTAGAAAAATACTGTAGCAAATTAAAGCTGAAAACAGTATCCAAAATGACACAATGATGATCATTACTTTGCTTTTTGAGAGTATTTTCATAACCAGCCAGCTATACCAGAGTTTATTGCCGACTCACCAGCACAGATTGCTAATACGCCCCAGCCTACAGGACCAGTTGCGATTGCTGCTCCAACTGCAACTGCTATACAACCTACTCCACCGCTTATACCATCAGATATGAGTGCGTTTTTCCAATTGAAAGGTTTGGCAATTCTCGCATTTCCATGTCTAAGCAATAAAGATGCATATCCAGAACCTACTCCGCCTAGTTCGGTTGGAGCCCAAAATTCAGAGGAATATTTGAAGACGGTGCAGATAACTGCCAAAATTTTAAAATCATTTGGTGTGCAGTTTAATCTACTTTCGGTTATGATTTGATTCATATTGCTCTTGAAATCATTTACATCTGTAAAATTCTCGATTGCATTCAATGCACTTTGAAGATATGCTTTGCCTAAATCTGAAAGTGAAGTGTCAAGGATTCCTAGGGCAGTACTGTCACTTCGTAAAAATGAATTAGAGTCATAATGATAATTTTCAAAGTACGGCTCATCGTAATTATTCATGACATCGTAGAGCGAAAGTGCACTTGTTAGAGTTGAATTTGTTAAGTCCAAGGTCGTAAGCATTAAGGAAAGATATTCATTATGTTTAAGGCCAACAAACTCATATTGATCTTCAGTCATAAATTCACTTTCATCCACGGAAGAGGTATGAAACTCAGAAATCTCAATTGAAGAAGGAAGAGATGTGTTTTCCTTGGTACATGCTATAAATGCAAATGAAAACAAAAGGATTGAAAAGATGATTTTTTTCATTGTTTTTAAGTTTTAAATTACATTGATACATTTTTTTAGATGTATATGGCCATATAACAACCTATGGCTGCAAATGTAAAAAAAAAATAACATACAATGAACTGGTACAGTTTTTTTGGCGATTCAAGATATGTATTACTCCCCAATCTTTAGATCACAAGTAGTTCAAAATTGGATGTTTTAAGCTGTTGGGCGAGCGGGCCAAAAAGGTATCGCACAAACATTTCAAAAAGCAGCCGGCGGGCATGGACCGTTTTAAATGCAACTTGCAACGCCCTATTAGCTTCAACAAAATCAGCAAGCGCTGAAAATTGTGACTTGACTCCTCCGGTACTCCATGTTTTAGGAATGATTATCTTTGGATAAAGCAACCCTCATGCAGTTCAACCAAAACCCACTAACCCCTATCATACCTAGCAATAATAATTCAACTCAAAAGCAGCTGCAATATGTTTTTAAAAAAGGGCTGTCGATAGTGGTGATGGTATGCTTGTTTTTTGTCTACGCCAAAGCGCAAAATCAAGCTTATGATTTGAAACGCCTCCTCCAGCTTGGCAACTTGACTAACGACTCCGCTAGCTTGGCATGTTTGCCCATTACCTACCAACGCACTGATTTGCCTTTTGTAGAAGTGATCATAGATGGAAAGCCCTTTCTCTTTTTATTCGATACAGGGGCATCGGTGAGCATGTTATCGAAAGAAATTGCAGCAGGTATGAACGTAGTGGCCACGACACCCATAGAGGATGTAACAGGAAAAAAAATGAAGAAAGATTTGGTGTTGGCTTCCATGAATTTGGGTGACATGGCATTTAAGGATGTTCTTTGCGTGGTAAATGAAACGAATTGGCTTTCAGATGTGGCTTGTGTCAAAATCGATGGCATTTTAGGGGCTAATCTCATCAATTTGTGCAATTGGCAAATCGATCCGGTAAAAGGTCAATTGTGTTTAAGCAAAAAGCCATTTGAGCTTGTACCTACGGGAATCCAACTACCTGTATTTTATACAGGAAGTGGCTTGCCGATTTTACAGACGGCAGTATATGGCAAATCTTTTTATGCCCTGATGGACTTCGGATTTCACGGTTTTGTGGAACTCAATGAGGATGTAGTATCTTCTAAAAAGCATAAAGATCAAATGGTTTGGCGCGGTGTCGGAGAACACAGCATCGGGTTTAATGCAGGTTCTGCTGGTAAAATCAGCCGTACTGTGCTGGATACGCTCTTCTTGGCTGATCAGTCGCTGCTTCAGGTTCCAGCCGTATGGTCATCGCACAAGCCCATGCTTGGAGCTTCGTTGTTGAAAAGGTACGTTGTGACTTTTAACACAGGAAATGGAACCGTCTTCACGCAAGCAGGCCAGCTGTTTCTCCAACCTATTAGCGATAGCACTTTTACAAGCCCTCAACTGTTTCCTCTTAAATTTGGTCTGAATAAATCAGGGGAGTTAGTGGTCAAATTTGTCTGGCAAACCGAACTTACTCAATCGTTGAAGGTAGGTGAACGTATTTTGAAAATCAATAACCAGGAGGTCGACCAACTGAATCCTGCCACTTGGTGTGCACTTGCCGATGAGATTCAAAACATGGCTCAACTTCAAGTGGTTGTTGAAATAAAGGGTAAAGCCCAAAGCTTTGTTTTCAATCGGGTGGTGCATTGAACACACAATCGAACCATTTGTCACTAGCCACGAAGGGGGGATTGAGCATTACCAAACTTAAACCAATGTTGTTTAGTTAAGGAAATATGCATTTGTACTTGATGTACTAACTACTCAATTGCCCATAACTGCGTCACCGAGAATTTCAGTGCGCAGCGCTAGCTGACACCTGTACAAAAGCCATTTTCTGCACCAATGCTTCATGTTCAGGACAGTTAGGCCTCCTAACGGCACCTGCAGCGAAGCCTCCCTCGACGTTGCGGTTGGGCTCCAAGGATGCGATAAAAAAGAAACTCCGCTGGTTACTAGTCGGTTACTTCAGCTATTCAATGCTTAAGTCAACTACATTAAATTTTAAACTGACAAAATCATGACAAACATCTTTGCTAATGTAAAATGTTAGATGTAGATTTATGTTATCAACCCTAAAACCTGCAACCATGAAACACCTCTTCTTTTGTCTGATGCTGTGTAGCACAGCAACCCTGGCCCAAAATTTTGCGCCTGTGGGTGCCAAATGGTATTACGATTCTTCTTTGGGAGGTGCCACGCCTCGTTTTGGTGCCTATCGATTGTATGAGGTTACCAAAGATACCTTGATAAATGGTCAAAGTTGCCGCCTAATCAAGCAAAGCAGGCATGCGGTGAGTGGGATGCAAAACCTGGCCGATGTGTACGTGTACGAAGCCAATGATACGGTTTTTTACTACCATACCACTTTGCAGCGCTTTTCGCCCTTGTATATGTTGAATGTCCAGGTAGGCGATACCCTTACTTTTGATGTGCCTGCTGAATTCCCGGCTTTCGATCCGGCGCAAACGCATTGGCAAGCGGTGGCCGACTCCATTGTACCATTGGTCATAGCAGGAGATACAGTACGCAGTTTTTACACCACCTCCTTGGTCGATAACAATTTTAATTTTACCCCATACGGCTTCCATGGGCCTTACCTCGAAAAAATAGGCAGTACATTTTTGCTCACACCACAGCCGTTGACCATTATTCCCGAATGGGATGGCGGACTTCGGTGTTATGAAGATGCTGCCTTGTCGGTGAATTTGATGCAGGTGGCTTGCGATTTTTTGACCGCCAGCAGCGTAGCCGAAAATCGGTTATTGCAGCAAGTGCGCTTTTTCCCCAACCCGGCACAAAGCGAGTTGCGGCTCGAAAACAACAATCAACAGGAAGTGACCTACGAACTGCACGATGTGCAAGGACGTTTGCTGCTTGCAGGACAGCTGCAGCCCGGCAGCCAAAGTCTGGGTTTGCAAGGGTTCCAAGCCGGCATGTACCTGCTGCAGTTTCGAAGTGAATCGCAGATACGAACTGAGCGGTTGTTGATTAGCCGCTAAGCAAAAGTCTCGGCCGCGTTTATAATGGTCGGGATTTTTTTTGCTTTTCTCTTGCTGTTGTCGTAGGCTTTCGGCTTGGGGTGTGATGTATAGGGGAAAATTTAATACATTGCAGTGCTTATGCCTTTACACCCATCCATCACTGCTTACGCCGCTAACTTTGCTCCCGATCATCGGCTCATTTGCGAACAGCTTGCCGAAATGATTGAACGCCATCTGCCCCAGGCCGAGGCTAAAATTTGGCATGCGCATCCGGTTTGGTTCATCAACGATAATCCGATTGTGGGCTACAGCTTGCTGAAGTTGGGCATACGTTTGTTGTTTTGGAGCGGACAGTCGTTTACCACCCCCGGTTTATCGCCCGAAGGAACATTCAAAGCTGCCGAATATCGCTTTCGCCATCCCGACGAGCCGCAGCAAATTCCATTGCCAGCCTGGCTCGAGGAAGCGGCCCGCATACAGTGGGATTATAAAAACCTGATTAAACGCAAGGGCCAACTCGAAAAACTTTTTTGAAATGATACAGCTATTTGTCGATTTGCAGCTGCCTGCAGCACAGGCCTGGCGTAGTTTTACCCAGCCGGCACACATCATCAATTGGAATTTTGCCCACGAAAGCTGGCATTGTCCAACAGCCGAAAATAATTTGCAAGCAGGTGGCCATTTCAAATACCACATGGCTGCCCGCGATGGCAGTGGGTCATTTGATTTCGAGGGCCAGTTCGAACAAATTGAACACCGCCAGCGCATTGCTTACCATTTAAACGACAGCCGTAAGGTGGAATTCAGGATTGAACCCACCGATAGCGGGATCAGGGTGTGGCACAATTTTGAAGCCGCCACCGATCACGATGCCGAGCAGCAGCGCCAAGGCTGGCAGGCCATTCTCGATCAATTTGCGCTTTATACCGCAAGTCTCGAGCCTTTGGTGGAGATGCATTTCGAGCACGACTATCCCATTGCTCCTGAAGAGCTCTGCAATATGATGTTTTCGGATAAAGGCTATCGGGAATGGACCAAGCCCTTTAACGCCAATTCGCATTTCGAAGGCGTTTGGGAAACCGGGGCCAGCATGCGGTTTTTAGGGGTGGATGGCGATGGCACCGTAGGCGGGATGCTGAGTAAAATCCGCTTGTTTGAAGCCGGTAAGCAGGTGTGTATTGTGCACGAAGGCGATATCCAAAAAGGCCAGGAAGTGCGCTTCGATCAATCGGTAGCCCAATGGGCCGGAGCCGAAGAGAATTACTATTTCGAGCCCATGGAGGGTGGCACACGTTTGCGAGTGATGGCCGAAGTGGCACCGCAATTCGAAAGCTGGATGCAAGAATTTTGGCCGCCTGCCCTTCAAAAACTGCATCAAATGTGTGAAAAAGCTTCATGAAGCAGCACCCGGAAGTAGACGCACACATTGCTGCTTTCAGCGCCGACATCCAAGCGCGCATGCAACAAATTCGCGCTTTGGTGGCTAGCATCGCACCCGAAGTTGAAGAACGCCTGGCCTACCGCATGCCTGCCTACCGCCTGCATGGCAAAGTGCTGCTGTATTTCGATGCCTACCACCACCACCTGGGACTGTATGCCTTACCCAACACCCATGCCAGTTTTGCAGATGAGTTGAAAGCCTATAAACAAGGCAAGGGTTCGGTGCAATTTCCCCATCAAAAAGAATTGCCTATTGAATTAATTGATCGGATGATTCGGCATCGGGTGGCGGAAATTGCGAAATAAAGCACAGGAAACTGATATATTTGTTTGTCCTTTGACGGGGCTGGTACGTGCCAAAAATTAAGTAAAGGATTAAATCATCTACATGTCGCAACAACTCTCGCTCGAACAATTAGCTGCTTTTGATAACCTGGAGTTTTTGGCCCGACAGGTGGTCGAAGGATTTATAACGGGATTGCACAAAAGTCCGTACCACGGCTTTTCGGTGGAGTTCAGCGAGCATCGATTGTACAATACGGGTGAAAGCACGCGCAACATCGACTGGAAGTTGTACGCCCGCACCGAAAAGCTTTTCGTAAAACGATTTGAGGAAGAAACCAATTTGCGCTGCCAGCTGGTGATTGACGCCTCGGGCTCTATGTTTTTTCCTGAGGGCCGACCGAATAAATTGCATTTTTCGGTGTATGCTGCTGCGGTGCTTTTGAATTTATTTAAGCGGCAGCGCGATGCTGTGGGCTTGTCGGTGTTCGACAGTCAGATGCGCATAAGTTTAAAGGCACGTTCGAACCCCACACATCATAAGGTTTTGTTGGGTGAGCTTGAGCGTTTGTTGCAATCGGAGCGGGCTTCCAGCTCGTCGACGCGTGCTGTGGCTGCTTTGCATGAAATTGCCGAAACGGCACATCCGCGATCGCTTATCGTGATTTTTAGCGATATGTTTGAGCCAGGTACCCATACCGAAGCCCTTTTTGCCGCCTTACAGCACCTGCGCTACAACAAGCACGAGGTATTGCTCTTTCATGTGCTCGACAAGGCCCATGAGTTGGAACTTAATTATGCCAATCGGCCGCATGTATTTGTAGATATGGAGAGCGGGGAGGAGTTGCGGTTGAATCCTACAGCGGTGCAAAAAGTGTATCGTGAAAAGGCGGGGGCGTTTAAGCAGGAATTGCTTTTACGCTGTGGTCAGTATAAAATTGAATACATAGAGGCCGACATCAGTAAGGGATTTGAGCAAGTGCTCATGCCCTATCTGCTCAAGCGCGGAAAGTTATATTAAGCGTCGGGTTTTTGGCAATTGCCTCCTTGCTTCAGATGAATGTGTATAACAGGTTGGCGTTCGGGCGCTTCATCAGTTTCCGGGGTATCGTCGGTTTGGTGACATTTACGCCAACGGTTTTTAAGCCGTATACTTTGTACCCCCAGTTCTTTTTTTTGCATTTCCAAAATCACAGTAAGGCGTCGTAAGGCATTGGTTTCAAAGCCCATACTGCGGCCGTCGGTGCCTTTAATTTCACCTCTAAGGATCCGTAAATAGCCATTACAATAACCGGTTTGGCTTAGTTCCAGTTGAATCCCTGCGTTTTTGAGTCGTAGAATCAACTCATCCAGTGCTTCGGGGCTAAAGTTGGCATCTATGCTGAATGCGATCTGATTATCGGAGGTTTGCTGCTCTTGCGATTGGCCGTAGAGGCAATTTATCGAAAGCCAAAAAAGTACAATCAGGCCAAAAGACTGCTTCATACCACGAATATAAGCTGCAATTCAACAGTATTCAAGGATTTGTGTTTGTAATTGCAACAAGGTAGTAGGGTCAATATCATGTCCGCCCTCAAATGCCAGCAGCTTAAGCGCAGGCAGGTGTTGGCGGTAGTGCGCCAGCAGTTCTTCGCGTTGTTGAGCTTGGAGGTAAGGGTCTTTCATGCCATATACCAGCCAAGTAGGGATTTGGTGCATGGGTATTGGTTTTAACAAATCCTCCGGAAAAACAGCTGACCAAATGATCAGGGCATGGACCACTGGATTTTCGCTTAACAAACGTGCAGCTGTAGCGCCTCCTTGTGAAAAGCCTAGTAGCACGATTTTAGCTTGCGGGAATTCCTCTTTGAGCTGGGTGATGAGTTGGTTTAGATAGTTCAAATAATCTTTAATTTCATCGGCACGTTCGTCTTTGGTCATCCAACTGGCACCCACCTTACCGTTATTGCCTTGCATATAAAACTTCGATAAGCCTTCGGGAGCTACTACCAGTTGATTGGTTTGGGCAAGCGGGCCAAATTTTTTTATCCAATAAGCCGGGTGCTGCGCGTAGCCATGCAAAACCAGCCAAAGCCGGGTAATGTTGCCATTTGCTTCCCCTAAAAGGTACACATTGGCCGTTCGTTTAACTTCAAGTTTGCGCAGCGAAGGTTCCAATTTTTTCGGCTTTTTTGCGGTAATAATGCTTTAAGATGGCATTGGCGAATAAGGTGCCCAGAATAACGGTGGTGCCCAGGTAAAACTGTCCTGTCATTTTTTCGCTATCTCCAAAAATAAAGTAGGCCAATACGATACCATAAATCGGTTCCATATTTACCGATAAAACAAAGGTATAGGGTGTAATTTGCCGCATCAGCCTGATGCTGGCAATAAAGGGGTAGGCGGTGCAGGCCACCGCCAAAATCAGCAAATAGCCTAAATCGGAGTCATTCAGTTGGTAGCTGCCGCTTGCGTAAGAAGTGCCTGCGAGCATGAGCAGGCTTAATCCCAGTATTCCGCCGGCCATTTCGTACACCGATACCACAGCGGCATTGTAGCGCTGGGCATATCTACCGTTAATTACCGCGAAAAGAGCCGACAGAGATGCTGAAAAAATGGCGGTGAGCATGCCCGCCAAGTAGTTTGATTCGAAGCTAAAAATGAGGTACAGCCCCAGGATGGCTACCACTCCTAGCAGCATTTCGTACCAAATAATTTTACGTTTGTAGAGCAGGGGTTCGAAGATAGAAGCGAAGAAAGCACCTGATGAAAAGCAGGCCAGGGTTACCGATACATTCGAGATTTTGATGGCATGGTAAAAGGTAAGCCAATGTGCAGCAATGATGAGCCCGGTGCCAGCCAGGGCCAATTGTTCGCGTAGTGGAAGTTTTAGCCCAACTTTGCTGTATTTGGCGAACGCATAAACTCCCAGGAGGGCCAATATCATGCGATACCATACCAATTGCAGGGCTTCAAGCGAAATGAGTTTACCTAATATGGCCGTGAACCCCCAGATAAAGACCACAAAATGTAACTCAACGAGCGCGGCTTGTTTATTTTGGAGCAACACGGTAGAGGTAATAAGCTAAAAAACCAAAAATAATATTCGGCGTCCACGAAGCCAGCAAGGGCGGCATATTGCCTTTGGTAGCAAAGGTAAGCGTAAATCTAATCATCATGATATACAAAAAGCAGAGGCCCAGACCTAGGGCTATCTGCAAGCCAATGCCCCCTCGAACTTTGCGCGACGACAAGCTTACCCCCATGATGGTGAGGATAAAGGTGGCGAAAGCGATGGAGATTCGGTTATGTTTTTCGAGCACATAAGGGGCAACGCTGGCATTCCCTTTCAGAAGTTCTCGTTTAATAAATTCGTCTAGTTCACGATTGTTGAGCAGGGCAGCATCTTCCACAAGGGGGCGGCTAAAATCCTTAGGGGTAAAGCCTAAACTGGTATCGATGCCCGGAAAAAAACGGATATTTTCCTCATGCTCGCTGGGCAGTTCGCGCAACACGCAACTTTCGAGATGCCACTTTTGTAAATCGGATTTCCAACGTATACGCTCGCACATTAATTTGGAGCGTAACTCGCCTCCTTCGATGTTTTCGAGTGTAAACCGAAAGCCGGCGCTGTCGGGCGACGAATAGGTTTCGAGGTAAGCCAGTTTGCCCGGTTCAAGCTGAAAGTGGATGTTACGCTTATTGTAGTGGTAAGTGCCTCGAATGTACTGGTTTTCAAAATCGATACGAACTTTGTTGGCAGGGGGTAATAACCAGCTAGCCAAATACCAATTAGCCACAGCAATCAGGGCTGCAGCCATCAAATAGGGCAGCATAAAGCGTCTGAAATTCACACCACTGCTCAGTATCGCTACCACCTCACTCTTACTGGCTAATTTAGAGGTGAAAAATATAACCGAAATGAAGGTGAAAAATGGGCTGAATAAATTGGCATAATAGGGGATAAAGTTGAGGTAATACTTGAGGAGTATGGCCTCCATGCTTGCACCCTCTTTGAGTAAATTATCGATCTTTTCGGTGAGATCGAATACTACCGCAATGGCAATGAAAATACCCAGGGCAAAGAGGTAGCTCCCGATGAATTTTTTTATGATGTACCAATCAAGTATCTTCATTCTCGGCAAAGATAATTCTTTGCACGCCCCAATACGCAAAATTGCTGCCAATATGAGTCAGAAGTTTAAGTTGCTGTTTTTGCTTGCGTTCCTGAGCAGTTTAGCCCATGCACAAGTAACCTTTGTCGTCAGAAATTTACCGGCCAATACCCCACCTAATGATCCCATTTTTATCGCAGGTACATTTAATGGATGGAATCCCGGAAACCAGCAGTATACCCTTAGCGACTTGTGGAATGGCGACAAATACATCAGCTTACCGGCCGGTACCGGTCAAATTGCTTTTAAGTTCACCCGCGGCAGCTGGGCTTCAGTAGAAGGGAATGCCAATGGTGGCCAACGACCAAATCGCACCTACACTTTTGGACCTGCTTTCGATACGGTTTTTATCCATATCCTGAGTTGGGAAGATTTGCATGGTGGAGGAGGGGGCAGCACAGCTACTGCCCAAGTGCAACTGCTCACCGATAGTTTTTTTATACCGCAACTCAATCGTCACCGCCGCATAACCCTCTATTTACCACCTAATTATCAGCAAGACACCAGTTTGCGCTTCCCGGTCATATATATGCACGATGGCCAAAACCTATTCGATGCTCAACGTTCGTTCGCCGGCGAATGGGAGGTAGACGAAACCCTCGATTTTTTACATAATCTGGGCGATCCGGGTATTATTGTAGTCGGCATCGACAATGCTGGTGCACAGCGAATTAATGAATACAGCCCCTGGGTTAATCCCAGCTATGGAGGCGGACAGGGTGATGATTATGTCGATTTTATCGTGCATAGCTTAAAACCTTATATCGACCAACATTTTAGAACCGATAGCAGTCGCGATGCTACCGCCATCATGGGCAGCAGTATGGGTGGATTTATCAGCCAGTATGCCGCTATGAAGTACCAACAGGTGTTTTCGAAGGCTGGCGTTTTTTCGCCTTCCCTCTGGTTTAGCAGTGAAATCTTTAACCAGGTCGGCCAAACAGGTCGCTTGCACCCCATGCGCTTTTACCTGCTGGCTGGCGAGCTCGAAAGCAGTACCATGGTCTTGCAAACAGCGCAACTCCGCAACCAAATGCTCAGCTTCGGCTTTTCACCCTCCGAAGTTAAGTTGGTGGTAAAGGCCGATGGGCAGCATAGCGAATGGTTTTGGCGTCGCGAATTTGGCCCGGCTTATCAATGGCTGTTTGGCCGGACGGTAGCCACCAACGACTTAGCATTGCAACAACTCAAAATGTATCCCAATCCGAGTAATGGGCTACTGTACCTCGATTTACCACAAGATTTGCCTGCCGATTACCGCATAGCCGATATGCAAGGACGGGTATTGCTGCAGGGAAACTACCAGCCTGGCGATAGCCTCGAACTGCATGCGCTCAGCCCGGGCATTTACTTGCTTTACGCCAGTCAGGGCCAAACAACCTATTTGGCTAAATTCATTTTGCAGTAGGCTGGGGCCAGCTGCTTTTTGGCAAGCGGTACATTTGTGCCTGAATGGCAGTAGCGCGCCCGCTGATGTAAGCTGATGGCCGTGCCGGATTTCGCCTGCGCGGGTCGGGTAAACAGGCAGCCAGGAGTGCGGCTTCGCGGCTGCTGAGTTTAGCTGCAGGCTTGCCAAACCAATGCTGCGACGCCGCCTCAGCACCATAAATGCCGGGCCCCATTTCAATAACATTCAAGTACACCTCCATGATGCGCTGCTTGGGCCAAAGCAGCTCAATGAGCACGGTAAAATAGGCTTCGAGGCCTTTTCGAAACCAATTTCTTGCGGGCCATAAAAAAACGTTTTTAGCCGTTTGCATGCTGATGGTGCTGCCGCCAAGCTTACGTTTTTTGCCGCTTTTGTTTCGCTTTTTAGCTTTTTCGATAGCTTCAAAATCGAAACCACTGTGCTGCATGAACTTTTGGTCTTCACTGGCTACCACAGCCTTTACCAATTCGGGCGAAATTTTATCGTATGATACCCATTGCTTTTTGAGCCGGTGTTTTTGCTGCTGCTGTGGGGCTTCTGTAAGCCGGATGAGCATAAGTGGACTCAAGGGCACAGGCACAAAACGATATAAAACCGTTATTCCAATGCTCAGCCCAAAGCACCAGAGGATAAGTTTGCCGATAAAACGAAATGCCGCTTTCATCTTGTAAAGATGCGTATTGGTCGTGAATGCTCAAGGCCTTAGTGTTGTTGTGCAATGCGGGTGCTGTACAATTCCTGCCCATGGCTGTCGAAATTCCGGACTAATAGTTCGCGCTGCTTGCGTGGGCCGCTTATTTCCAAAGTGGTAAAGTTACGCTGCACAATCAAGCTACCTTCTACCCGGTTTTTGTTGTGCTCGTTATCGCGACTGTGTCCCGCTTTGCTCGTAAGTGGCGATGCCGTAATGTCGTACATCACGATGCCTTCTTTTTCGAAGCGGCTCAATTCACTGTGGTGGCGGTCACCGGTAGCGAAAATTACATTTTTGATGCCTTCCCGAGCAATGGCGTTCAGGAGTTTTTCGCGCTCACAGGGAAATTGTGCGTAGTTTTCGTACAGCGCTTCAGTATTTAATACCTGGCTGCCTACCGCCACAATTTTGAAACTGGCGAGACTTGATTTGAGGGCATTGATCAGCCAGTTGATTTGGGCATCGCCCAGCATTTGGCGTTCGCAACTGTCGGCCAATTTTTCTGAACTTCGGTGGAAGCGGTTATCGAGCATAAAAAAGTCGACATCATTGAAGCTAAAACTGCTGCTGATGCCATCAAACTCGGGCATGCCATAGCTATTGTTGGCCCAGAAAAGCTTGAAGAGCTCCAGGCTCCGCTGCTTGTGCACCCAGCTGCCATTGGCATCGTTTGGGCCAAAATCGTGGTCGTCCCATATGGCGTAATTCGGACAGGCCTCCAGCAAGGGCTGAAGTTCGGGTAATTGCCGGCTGTGGTTGTAGCGATGCAGCATGCCGGAATAGCTGTTCCAGTCGGCTTCACGTAAATACACATTGTCGCCCAGCCAAAGCATCATGTCGGGTTGTTGTTGGGCAATATGGCCAAATATGTGATAATCGCCACCATAGGGTTCGCCTGGTCGGTCGAAAGCCTGCTCCGATACATAAGCACAACTTCCCATGGCAATTTTGAAATTGGGTGGATCTTCGCGCCATTGCCATAATTTCTGGGTATTGAAGCGATAGGGATTTTCCTTGCCGTACAATTTGGCATTCAGGTAAAATCGATATTCGTAGGCTTGGCCGGGTTCGAGATTGCCAATGATGAAGCGGGCAATGTGGGCTTGGTCGGCTTTGGTAACAGTTGATCCGACATTTTTCCATTTGGCAGCGCCTTTAGCCCGGTATTCGAGGTTGATCACAGCCGATTTTTCGGCTTGTATCCAAATGGCGGCTTCGCGCATTTCAACATAGCCCAGCATGGGGCCCGAGCGCAATTGGGCGAGCACGGAAGTGGATAGAAGACAAAGGAAGAGAAGGGCTAACTGTTTCATGACGCAAATTAATCAATGAAGTTTAGGAGCATGTTAAATGTGCTTCAAAAAAATATTGCGGGCTTGAATGATAAATGGTCAGCTACAAGCAGGAGCCCATATACGCTTTGCTATACTTGTGGTAAGCGCAAAATTTCGAGCTGGTTGCGGTGGAGTTTTACATATCCCTTGTGCTCCATGGCTTTGAGCAGTCGGGAAATCACCACACGCGAACTCCCTAGATCATGGGCAATCTGTTCATGCGTGCGTGGTATGAGTTGGGTGTGTAAACTTTCCTGCTGCTTTTTCAGGTAGAATACCAAACGCTCATCCATGCTGCGGAAGGCTACTTGCTCGAGGCTGGCCAATACTTCTTCGAAACGCTGACGATAGGTTTGCAACACATACTGATACCAGCTTCGGTGTTGTTGCATCAGCTCTTCCATAAGCGCTATAGGTAAGATAAGCACTTCAGTTTCTTCGTCGGCTACCGCGGTGAGTCCGCTGGTTTCTTGGCGGATGGCACAGATCATGCTTATGGCACAGGCTTGTCCTGCTTCGAGGAAATATAGAAAAAACTCTTGCCCTTCATCATCCTGACGATAAACCTTGACCCGACCATGGAGTATGATGACACTGTTTTTGATGTACTGTCCGCTGTCCATCAAAATATCGTCGCGTTTAAAAATCTTTCGCTGGCCGTTTGCAGTTAGTTTTTCGATTACGGTTTTTTCGAGTTGAGGAAATATAGCATTGAGTGGTGTGTCCATAAAATTGCAAACCCAATAATAGCACAAAAGTTCCGGTTTAAGGCAGTCATTAACCGATAGCTTATTGAAATGCCTTAGGGCTGCTTTTGGTCGTAGTCGGTTGTTTGGGGTTGTACAGGTCAAACCAATCAGGTCCTAAGGGGTATTAACACGAAAGGCAGAAGCCCCATATTTTTGCGCTTGCGGGCTTGGGGATTTGCTCTGCACCCTTTTGAACCAGTAAGGAGCACTAGCAGACCTTGCATCATCAACGGCTTGTAGGTAAAGACGTAGCTCAATGACCTTAGATTCCGAATGCCAGAAGCCGATGCCGTAACGGCCCTGAATGACATGCGATGGTTTACAACGATTTTTAATCGTATTTTAGTCTGAGTGCTCCTGTAAGGCCGTATCTTCACCCATTGATTTATGTGCAAAAAACTTTTACTATTCACCCTTGGCATTACGCTCTTTTTTGGCGCAAGCCAGTCGCTTTGGGCGCAATGTAATCCGCTTGCCGGCGGCACCTACACGGTTGGCAGCAGTACGGCAGATTTTTCGACGCTTGAGCAAGCCCTGGCTCAAATTGCCTGTGGCAATGTAAGCGGTCCGGTAATTTTACAATTGCAAACCGGCATCTGGCGCAGTCACCATCAGCTTCCGGCTACCCATCACTTGGTACGTATTCAGGGCAATGCTTCAGTGGTATTTGAAGCTGATCCGCTTGCGTTGAGTCCGTCAATTTTTAGTGTGGTTACGGGAGGTCGTTGGGAGTTAAATGGCTTACAATTGCTTAGGACTCAGCTCGGCGTAAATGGTGGCCCGTTGATTTCAGTGGTAATGGCCGATACATTTCGGCTGCTGGATTCACGGCTTGAGGATCTGAGTGCCGATGCCAGGGCGACTAATCTTGCAATCGCCATTGAAGCTACAGCCGGAACGTTCACGCTTGGCCATAACCACATCAGCGGTTTTTATGGTGGTGTACAAATCGTACATGCCGATTCAGCTTTTCACCTGGTATTTGCGCACAATCATGTGTCGAATTATCGCAATTTCGCCTTGCAACTGGCTGGAGCGCACGATGCCCAGCTTCATCATAACTACTTTGGTAGCGTACGCCATGCCGACAGCATGGCATGTGTCATTGGGCTCGAAAGGCTTTATCGACTCGATTTTTACAACAATCAAATCCAGGGATCCTTGCCTGGGAAGCTTTTACACCTCCGGGCCGCTTTGGCCGATGGTATGGCGGGCTTCAATCGGGTGTACAACAATGTTTTTGAAGGGCAAGTTGATGGCCGTAGCTGGCCGCTCTCCCAAGCCATTCGCTTGATTCATTTACAAACCGATAGTGCGGCAGGTGCTACTGCTTTGTTGTTTGCGCACAACAGCCTGGGGGTGCAGCTTCAGAACCAATCGGCCGATAGCCTACAGGCCATTTTATTCATGAGTGGTAGCCGACACCCGGGCGACTCCCTCGCCTGTTTCAACAATATATTTGAAGCAGCACCAATGGCCGGAGGCAGTTTTCCGGCTAACTTCAGGGCACTGGTTCGACCATGGAATTTGGCCGGATATACCGATCACAACGCCTTTTGGTTGGGGGGGGGCGGGGGCACGTCTTATTTTCGCTTATACGGACCGCCCCTACAAGACTTTGCTACTTTAGCGGCTTGGCGCAGTGCCACACAGCGCGATCTAAACTCAGTGCTTGCCTCAGCGGCTTTTTTAGGCCCACGGCGCATGCAACCCAGTGCTACTGCTATCGACAACAAGGGGATTTCCTTGCCAGGGCTACAGTTGGATTTTAGTGGAGCTATTCGTGGGTTGATCCCTGATGTGGGGGCATATGAATTTGAACCACCTGCCCGAGAATTGGCGTTGGTAGGGCTTAACCTACCAGCTTCGGGCTGTAATCCTTCACCGGTTTTTCCGCAGCTGCTCATCCGCAATTTGGGATTGGATAGCCTTCCTGCCCCGCGCCTGCGCTTATTGCTGAATGGCCAGTTGTTGGCGGTTGAACAATTCAGTGGCCAGCTTGCTCCGGCTTCGGAGCAGTGGATAAGCTTTAGTACCCAGCTCAATTTTACAGCGCCCGGTGATTATTGGGTAGAAATTTATCCAGATAGCCAGTATGATGGCCGACCCGAAAATGACAGCCTATTTGGAAGTGTGCGGAATACTTTGCTAAATCAGTTCCCACAAGTTCGCGATTTTGAAATGGCTGATCAGCAGTTGACAGCAGGTGGAGCAGGCTTTGGGCTTCGGCGGCAAGCAGCCACAGCCATTTCAGGTGGGCGTGGTCCGTTACGTGATGCTTCGGAGGATGCAACCGGACATTACCTGCTGGCCGATGCCCGGTATGCGCAGGCCGGAGATTCTGCCGTTTATCAGTGGGAGTGTCTGGCTTTCGATCCGCTTGAACTGTATGCGTTACGATACCGGTTACACAGCCGGGGGCAAATGCAGATGTGGGTTCAGGCCCGTTGGGGTGGTGGTTGGCATACCATAGACTCGATCACCCAACCGCAGTCGCAGGCGGCAGATGCTCGCTGGCAAATGCGCAATCTTTTGCTGAATACACAAACCGATGCGCTACGCTGGATATTGGTTGCCACGGCCGATTCATTGGCTTATATAGCCCTCGATGCGCTCGAATTGGATGGATATTCTATCGAAAATCTGGTGCTCGATAGCGTTCAATTTCAATACGACCCGTGCGACGCCCAACAGCCTGTTCAGGCCACCTTGTTTGTGCGTAATACAGGGTTAGCAATATTAAATCAAATTCGGGTAGGTGGACAAATAAATTCCCATGCGGTGCAATATCGCGATGTGAATCGCTTGTTGTTCCCTGGCGATGTAGATACGGTTCAGCTTAGCCTCGCGGCACAAAATTCAGCCACTGGCCAGCTTTCTTTTTTTACAGCCAACTTGGGCGATACCTACCGCGGCTACGATACCATTCGCTTGCCGCATGTGCGTGTGGCCCAGGTTACGGCCTATCCGTATCTTGCCAATTTCGAAACCGCACAAGGCTGGCAAACTGGGGGCTTCAACAGCAGTTGGGAGCGCGCCAAACCAACAGGGCCTTTGATGAATGCCGCTGCCGATGGGGAATGGTGTTGGATTACCAACCCTTCGGGTTTGCCCAACCGGGGAGAGCGAAGTTGGCTCGAAAGTCCATGTTTTGATTTCAGCGGCTTGGGTATTCCGGTAATGCGGTTTGCTATTCGCCATCAGCTATCGAGTCGCATGTTGGCGCAAATGCAGTTCAATCGGGGTCAAGGCTGGGAGTTGTTGGGTGATTTATTTGCATTTGGCAGTCAAGGATGGTACGATGCTCCGGCTCCTTTACATGCTTCGGTGAATGGACCGGCTTGGACGGGTGAAGGTAGAACCAGCTGGTCGCAAGCTGTATTCCTTATGCCTGAGCTAACGGCAGCAAGTAGCATCCGTTTTAGGATCATGTTTTACCATGATTTCGATACCAGCAGTGCTCCCCTGGCGCTCGAAGGGATAGCCATCGACCAATTTAGCATCAGTGACCTGGGTGGAAGCCGTGCCCTATTGGGCGACACCAGTTTGGCACCCACGGCATCGGCCGATCAAATAAGTTGCGTAGCCAATGCTCCCCTGGCCATCACCAGTTTGGTGAGTAATCCGTCGCAGGTACAATCGGTAAGCTTGCGGTGGCATAACAGCCAGGGACAGGAGCAGTCGGTACCCATGAGTTTAATTAGCAGTGGTTCGGGCTTGGGATTATACCAGGCCAGTTTGCCGGCAGCGGTACAGCCCGAGCAGTTGAGTGTACGTGTTTTTGTGCAAAGCGATAGCCTGCGTATAGGGCCTGCACGTTTTATTAGCCGTCAACCACTTCAAACCCAGTTGGCCGACATCAGCGGCCCGGAACGGCTTCCCATTACCCTCGATGCCGGCCTGGCAGCCAGCACCAGCTTGAGTCCGGCTACCAGCTTTAATGACAGTGCATCTGGGGTTTGGCTGAGCCTTGAGGCCAATCGGTTTACTGAAGTATGGGCCTTAAGGCTAAATGTGACCGAATTTACAGGTGTTCAAGTGTATTGGCAATCTGAATATCCCGGAATTACTTCGCCTTCGGCCTTGCATAGTAGTCCGGTTGCTTCCGGTGCTTTGGTAATGCTGCAGCCCGGTTTGGGGCAACTTAGCTTTCAGCGACCGCTGTTATTGGTGCCTGGGCAGCGGGCTTATTTGTATATCAAAACGAGTAAGCCGGGGACATTTATTTTGGCACAACGGAACCCGTCTAGTTCGGTGTTCCAGCATGCGGTTTTAAATCTTGAAGCCGGCCAAATGCTCAGCGATTTTGGGGCCACGCCTACGGGGCAGGCTTGGCCGGCAGCTGAAATTTTTGTTCGGAATCCGGCCGATGCCGTACGTTGGTATGGGGTAAATGGACAACTTATCGGCACGCAGCCGATTTTGCCAAGTTTGATTATGGGTTCGGGAAGCATACGCCTCGAACTGGATAAGGGGAATTGTAGTTTTACCGACAGCTTGGTTATTACCAGTACAGGTACTTTTGATGCCGGCCTTACCCGCATCATACAGCCGATTTTGTCGGAGGTGGTACCCGGCGTGTTTTATGCAGTAGAAGTTGCGGTACAGAATTTTGGAAGTTTAGCGTTGGATACCTTTGTGCTTGCTTATCGGGTGAATGGGGCCGAATTGGCCATAGCTACTGTAAACCGCAGCTTGGCGCCCGGCGATACGCTACATTTTACCTTTCCGCAGTCGTGGACCTGGGTTGAGCCCGGAAGTTTAGAGTTTTGTGCCTATCCGAAGTACATTACATTGGATGTAAATCCGGCCAATGACATCCGATGTGAGTATCGCTTTCCTACTGGTGTAGCAAGTTTGCAAAGGGGTGAAGCATTGGTTTATCCCAATCCGGCCAACACGCATGTACGCATTCAAACAGAAGAAGTTTGGGGTAAGGAGGCGGTTTGGGAATTGTACGATTTAAGCGGCCGTTTGGTAATGCGGCAAGCTTTGGAAGCCGGCCAGCGGCAAACAGACGTACAGCTTCAGTCCTTGCAGGCGGGTTTATACAGTTATCGTATTGTAGATGCTCTGCATTACTGGCACGGTCGCGTGGTGATTATTCCCTAGCTTGGTTTCAATCGGCATTGAATCGGCCGGTAATGTAGTTTTGGGTGCTTTCGCTGCTTGGGTTAGTAAAAAAGGTAGCGGTATCGCTATATTCGATGAGGTTACCTTTGTAGAGGAAAGCGGTACGGTCGCTGGTACGGCTGGCTTGTTGCATATTGTGGGTAACCATCACGATGGTGTAGGTTTGTTTAAGTTCGTACACCAGTTCTTCGAGTTTTGAGGTACTGATGGGGTCGAGGGAGGAAGCTGGTTCGTCCATGAGCAAGATGCTAGGTTCTACGGCCAAGGCGCGTGCAATGCAGAGTCGTTGTTGTTGCCCGCCACTCAGGTTGAGGGCCGGTTGTTGTAGTTTGTCTTTTACTTCTTCCCACAAGAATACCTGACGCAAGGTGCGTTCAACGCGTTCGTCGATAAATCCCCGATGGTTAACGCCTTTAATTCGAAGGCCGAAAGCCACATTTTCGTAGATACTTTTTGGGAATGGGTTAGGTTTTTGGAAAACCATGCCCACGCGTTTGCGTAATTCGTACAGGTCGATGTCGGGGCTGTAGATGTCGCGACCGTCGATAAAAACTTCGCCATGATGTCGCGATTGTGGGATGAGTTCGTTCATGCGGTTAAGAAGCCTAAGGAAGGTTGACTTCCCGCAGCCCGAAGGGCCGATGAGGGCGGTAACGGTATTGGGTAGGATGCCGATAGAGATGCGGTTGAGCACTTGAGTATGGCCATACCAGAAGTCGACTTCGCGGGTTTCAATTTTAAACATTAGCTTTCGATGCGTTTATGCCAGCGTTCGCGGATGCGTACGGCCAACAGGTTTAAAAGCAGGGTGAGGCAAAGCAACACCAAAATGGCTGCCGAGGCATTGATGAGGAAGCTGCTTTGGGGTTTGGTAGCCCAGAAGAAAATTTGCACCGGGAGTACGGTAAAATAGTCGAATACCGATTCAGGCGCAAAGGGAACAAAGGCCACGGCGCCTATTACCAGGAGGGGAGCTGCTTCGCCGATAGCGCGGGTAATGGCCAGCAACACGCCTGAAACGATACCTGGGAAGGCAATGGGCAAGGCGTGGTACCAGATGCTTTGCCATTTGGTAGCGCCCAAGGCATAGGAGGCCTCGAGCACACTGGCCGGTACCATGCGTAGGGCTTCGCGCGTGGCTACAATTACCAAAGGCAAGGCCATGAGGCTCAGGGTAAGTGAGGCAGCCAAAATGCTTTCGCCCAGCGACATGCCGCGAACAAAAAACTGTAAGCCCAGCAAGCCGTAAATGACCGAGGGAATGCCGGCCAGGTTCGTGATGTTAATTTCGAGCAAACGCGAAAACCGACCGCCTTTGACATAATGTTCAAGATGAATACCGGCAAACAAACCTATCGGAAAGCTCAGGATAAATACCAGTACCAGTACCCAAATGGTGCCTATAAATGCCGGAAAAATACCAGCCTGTTCAGGAATTCGAGAAGCATAGGTGGTAAAAAATAATTTGCCAAGGCGGGGGTAGCCCGAAATGCTCACATACACAAACAAGCCTAGCACAATGGCCACCACCAAAATGGTAAAAAGCAGACCATAAACCGCAAAGCCGGATTTTCTCCGGTTATCGTACCAGTTTTCAATGCGTTCAAAAAGCAGAAATAAATTGCCGAACGAAGTTTTCATGGCGTATTCAGTTGACGGTTTTTGAAGCGTCGTCTCAGCCAGAAACTGAGGTTGTTGAGGCTGAAGGTGAGGATAAATAGGCTAAGCCCAACGGCAAAGATGGTGTTGTATTCGAGTGAGGCTTGCGATACATCACCCAAACTGATTTGAATGATGTAGCTGCTGGCCGTTTGTATGGCCACGGTGGGGTTAAAGGTAAAATGAGCTTGTTGACCAGCCGCTATGCTTACAATCATGGTTTCGCCCAGGGCACGTGAAAAGGCGAGGATAACAGCGGCAGTTACCCCATTAAAAGCGGTTGGCAGCACTACCCGCCAAGCCACCTGCCAGCGTGAAGCGCCTACAGCCAGGGCTGCTTCGCGTAAATTGGCGGGGACCGTTCTCATGGCATCTTCACTGATGCTGGTGATGATGGGCAAAATCATGAAGCCCATAACCAAGCCAGGAGAAAGGGCATTGTAGGTTTCGATACCGGGAAAAAACCATTGCAGTAAAGGAGTAATGAACACCAATGCTAAAAAGCCATACACTACGGTGGGTATGGCCGAAAGCAAGTCGAGAGCCGGCCGGGCAATTTTACGCCAGGCCGGCTGGGCATATTCACTCAGATAAATGCTTATAAGCAGGCCCAGGGGCAAGGCTATCAACATGGCGATGGTGGCCGTAAGTAGGGTGCCACTTAATAGCGGCCACATACCAAATTGCTTTTGTTCGAAAAGGGGCGTCCAACGGGTAGCGCTTAAAAATTCACTGATGGGTACTTCCGAAAAAAAGTCCCAGGCATTTCGCACCAGTACAACCACTACGGCCAAGGTTATGAATACCGTAAACCAACTGCTTAACCGCAATAGTCCTTCGATGATTTTTTCACCTATTCTCATGGCTTTGGAAGGTATTTGGCCAATTCGGCTTGCCAATAGCGATACTCAGCATCGGGCAGGGGTATAAAGGCCAAGCTACTGTGCAAACTCCCCACATGCTCAAGGTAAAACACCAGATATTCGGCCACGGCTGAGCGCTGAAGGGCATCTATCCGAATGTAGAGGTACTGTTGTCGGGTAAAGGGCCGGTAACTGAAATTCCGGATGCTGCTGCTATCGGGGTAAACTGCTTGGGCTCCGACCTCCCGATCGTTAATTACGGCAAGTACCTTGAGTGCATCTTTGCTTTCGAGGTAATAGGTGTAGCCAAAATAGCCCAGTGCTGCCTGCTCGCCGCTAATGCCTTTCACCAATATATTGTCGTTTTCGCTTGCCGCATAATCGCCTCTTCCCGAACGTGCTTTTTTATTTACGGCAGCTGTAAAAAAATCGTAAGTACCCGAACTAGGGCCCGCGCCAAAGAGTATTACAGGAATGGCCGGCCACTCGGGGCGTAAGTCGCTCCAACGTATGGTTTTGCCCTGACTTTCGGTTTGCCACAACCGCTGAAGCTCGCTGATTTTGATGTCCTGAGCCCAATCATTGGCTTTATTAACGGCAATCACAATGCCATCGAGGGCCACAGGAAGCTCAAGCACTTCGATGCCCGCTTCAGCAATAAGCCTTCGCTCATCTTCATTCATGGGGCGCGAGGCATTACAAATGTCGATTTCGGAACGAATAAGTTTACGCAAACCACCCCCGGTACCCGAAACTCCAACCACTACTTTGTAGTTTTTATGTTGCTCGTAAAAAAGCTCAGTTACCGCTTCAGTAATAGGGTAAACGGTACTTGAGCCATCTATTCGGATGTAATTCTCTACCCGCCTGACTCCATCCGTAGAACAGGCCCATAAGAAGAACATGCACAGGGGTAGAAGAAGTTTTTTGTTCTGACTCACGGTTTAAGGCATCAAAAAATAAAATTATACACCACAAATTAACTGTAGATTAATTCAAAGCCGAAGCTTTCGCCTTATTTTTGGCAAAAGAATGTTTTTGTACGCAGTTGTAGACATAGAAACTACCGGAAGTAAATACCCGGGAAATAATATCATCGACCTGGCTATCATACGACATAATGGCAGAGCGGTGATTTCTGAATGGCACAGTCTGTTTAAGCCCAGTGTCCCAATTCCTCCTTTTGTGGTGGAACTTACAGGTATTCAGGAAGCCATGGTTGCCAATGCGCCCCGCTTTGCGGAGCTCGCTGCCGAAGTAATGCTGCAATTGGAAGATTGTGTTTTTGTGGCCCACGACGTTAATTTCGATTACAATTTTTTGCGACACGAACTTAAAGAGGCAGGTTTTGTACTCGATTTGCCAAAACTCTGTACGCTTAAAAGTAGTCGCCAGTTTTTGCCGGGGCATGCTTCCTATTCTCTGGGGAAAATTTGTAATGACCTCGAAATTCCGGTCGAAGACCGCCACCGCGCCATAGGCGATGCCCGTGCTACAGCCTCGCTTTTTGAACGCGTTTACCCACTGCTAAACCTACCGGATCCAGCTTATCAAATCGGGCCTGCCAGTTTTTCCCTCGGCGAATTATTGGCAGCTAAAAATGAAACCAAAAAGTGAACAAACTACTATTTTTCCTATGGCTGCTTTCTTGCCCGGCCTTGGCTCAGCATAAGGTGCCCGAAGGGATCTGGCAAATTAAAGACAGCAAAACAGGCAAGGCCTTGGTGTATGTTCAATTCGAACAAACCGAAACAGGCATGCAGGCGGTGATTACCCAAATCCCAAAACATTCGGCTTTTGCTGCTGATCCCCGCTGCAACACCTGCTCGCCCAAAGACAATCGTTATAAACAACCTCTGATAGGTATGGTGGTGCTGGGTGGTATGAAACCAGTAGGTACCCGCTGGGTGCAGGGCGAATGGCTCGATTTGGAAAAGGGATTTTCTTATATGGCCGATTTGGTTCAGCAAAACGACAAAGAATTAACCGTTTATGTGATGTATGGGAAAATGAGCAAACCCAAACAGCTGCAACGGGTTCAGTGAATCATTAATTTGCTTATCCGTAAGCTTGCAACTTACGTCCAAAACTTAGCCGAAGCCACAAAACCAGGAAATGGGAGGGTTTCATTGCAACTTCATGTGAGCGGTTTGTGAGCGGCAAGCGGAAGGCTTGGAAAACGAATGAACAGCATCATTAATCAATCAACCTGATTCTGATAAGCTGATTGTTTTTTTCGAATCGAAAGGAGCAGTCTTCAAAAGTTGGCGCACTAAAGCGGGGTTTAAAATTCCGAGAAAAGCCAAAGGGTTCCGAAGGATAGCCGAAGATATTCCGGTCGAGTTGGCCATTGCCGTTCAAATCATGTGAAACACCAATGGCATAAGCGCCAAATGGAATATCGAAGCGTAAAATCAGGGTATCGCCATGGGCGGCCTTGATTTGATATTTCCACACACTTTCACGTGCCGGGAACTGATCACCCGCCCTGAAAAGGCCACAATTGATGTTTTTACCTGAATGATCTTTGATGTTGGTAACCTGAACAAACAATTGTTGCTGGGCGAGCACAGGTAAATGAAAGGCGAACAAAAGGCTAAAGAGGACAAGTCGAAAACACATGATGTAAAAATACGTGCTTGTTAACGATATATTGTCGTTTTAACGTAATTTTTGAAACATGCAGTACACCATGCCTGCTGGTACACCTGCTTCTTTGCCCGGTTTTATCCATGCAAATCAAAGTACACCAATTCCCCGTTGGCCTCAAACCCCATTAGCTCAAGTATATTCAGGTAACGGCTTAATTGGTCCTGGTGCCTGGCTAATGCTTCACCTGTTTTAAATTCTAACACATAGGCTTGCTTTCCCTTAATGATGAGCCTGTCGGGTCGGTGCTGTTGGCCATCGGGACTGAGCATGCTTATTTCGTTCCGAAGCTCAAGTCCGGGTACAAACCAGGGTGCTATGCCGGGTCGGGCCAAAAGTTTTCGAAGGGCGGGTAACAGCAGATCGATTTGCTCGATGCTAATTTCTCCTCTTCGCAGCATATGCTGGGCTACTTCATCCAGTTGATTGGCTTCGGGTAACTGGGCCAGCAGTTCATGGGCAGCACGACCCAGACTTAGGGCACTGCCGTTGGTTTCATCAGGTGAAAACCGACTTTGCAAACCAATTCTTTGACGCCAATCGCTCCAATAGTGTTGATGCAAACTTTCGGCAGCGATATTTGCTGGCTTTTCAAATTCGGGCAGCTTTCCACTTTTAAAAAGCATGGGCTGGCTTTGGTCCCAACTGTAGTTGAAGTCTTTCCATATTTTGCTAAAGGAATCGTTGCTTGTATTTCGGGTATCCTCAGAGCCCAGTATGAAGAGTGCCCCAACCGCACGGGTAAAGGCCACGTACAAATTATTGGTATAATCTATGCTGCTTTGTAATTGCTCGTGTTCGTATACTTTCTGCAATTCGGGGCCGGCATCTTTCAATTTGCTGATGGGAACAAGGGCTGTGCCTACCGAAAGGAGCGAAGTTTCGATCCAAACCTCCGATTCCGAAAGTTGTGTATTTCGGTTGTCGGGATCAGCCACAATCACCAAGCCGAATTCAAGACCTTTAGCTTTGTGGTAGGTCATTACCCTAATGGCATCGCCCTGTTCAGGCATTTGGAGTGAAGCCACCAACCCTTTGTCGTACCACCAGCTCAGGAGCTCAGCAAGGGTTCGGAATTGCTGGCTTTTTTCGGCCATCAAATCTACAAAGCGAAGCACGAAAGGATCGGCATGGTGCAAAAGCTCGAAATAGGCCAGAATATGTTCGCCCAATTCCGACAGTGGAAGGGCTCGCCACTTGTATAGCGGTAAGGGCCCAAAATGTATTTCTAAAAAGGTTTGAAGCTGCTCTGAGCCAGCCACTGCTGTTCGTTTAAGCTGGGCGGCCAGGTGTAGGCAAAGGTAGTTGTTGAGTTTGTCGGCAGGGTCGAGTAGCCAATGCATGCAAGCTACACACAACCGGATATGATCTTGCTGGCAAAGGAGCAAACTTTCGCCGGAAACTACCGGGAAACCAGCTCTGAGCAAGTCAACGGCTATTTGACTACCCAGCTTGTTCGATCGAACCAGCACGGCCATTTCTCCAAAAGGCACCTCATGGGCACGGGCTTCTTCCACGATTTGGCGTATGCGCTTGAATCGATTGTCGTTTCGCTCTTCGTCTTCACCAGCTTTAGGTAGCAATTCAACCTGTACCAGTCCTCCCTTTTTACCCCCTTCTTGTTCGAGTCCTTCATAAAAGCGCTTGCGTTGGTCATCGCTTTTGTGACTTAACCAATGAAAAAAGTGGTTGTTAAAATCGATGACCTGCCGGTATGAACGGAAGTTACGTTTCAGGCTTTTTGCTGTATAGCTTTCTTGGAGCAGGAGCGATTGGCGGCCGTCTACAGCGGGTAGGGCCACAAATTGATTGGCATCGCCACTTCGCCACCGGTAAATGGCTTGCTTGGCATCACCCACCAGTAAGCTGTCGTAGCCTCCGGCCAAGCCGTTCTCTACCAAGGGCAACATATTTTTCCATTGCAGTATGCTGGTATCCTGAAATTCGTCGATCAGAAAATGCCGGTATCGATTGCCGAGCCGTTCGTAAATGAATGGCGTACCGGTATCATCGAGCAGGTCGGCTATGCGGAAGTATAGGCTGTTGAGTGGGGCACTCAGGTTTTCGGTCATCCATGCTTCATATTCTTGCTGCAGAAGAGCCAAACTAGCCATGGCAAATTGTTTCGACAAAATGGCCTCGAGCAAGCGGATGCTGGGCGCATTTTTTTCGATGAGTTCCAATAGCTTACGGCATTCGCTGTTCAGCAACCCACTGAGCTCATCCATCATCGCTTTGCGGGCCGGAGGCAAGGACTTCGGATACCAAACGTTTTTTTCGATGGCATCACCAATACGCTTGCCGATTTCAAAATCGGCTTTGCTCCATTTAACTATATTGCCGTAGGCACCTCCCATTTTATTGCTGAAGTCTTCTGCGGATAGTCCGGCCGCTTTTATTTGTTGAAGCAACCCCAGTGCAGGGCCGGTGATTTGCGCTTTTAGATCTTGCTGCAGCTTTTTCAGATGTTCGCGCTCGGCCATAAAATTATCGGTGTCAAGGGCCTGAAGTCGAGGCAGCAGCTCCCGCATCTCGTCGCGTAGCAAAAGCTTGGCATAGCCCATCAGCGGCTTACGCAATTGCCAGCTGCGGTCGTCGCGACTGAGCTCTTGTGCCAAGCCCAGCAATAAGGTGGTCACGGTTTGGTCTTCTCCAATTCGAGCCAATAGGCGGTCGGTGGTATGACTGAGGATGCTTTCCTGGTCGAGCACAATTTCAAATTGTTGATCGAGCAACAACTCTCGGGCAAACTGCCGGGCCAGGCGCGCCACAAAACTGTCGATGGTGCCTATGCTAAGGAGTTGGTAGCTGTGAAGCATGCTGTGGAGTACTTGATCGGCGCGTTCGGCCAGGGCAGGGGCCGGTAGGGCAAGCTGTTCCGAAAGTTCAGCCGCCATGGCAGCAAACCGATCACCGCTTTGTTTGCCCGAAATTTCGGCCAAGGCTTGCAAAACACGGTTTTTCATTTCCGCAGCGGCCTTATTGGTAAAGGTGATGGCCAAAATATGCTTAAAGCCGTCGGCTTGCGATGCGCCAAGGGCTAAACGCAGATACTCGCGTACAAGGGTATAGGTTTTTCCTGAGCCAGCAGCAGCTCTGTAAACGGTAAAGGCCATGCCACAAAATACAAAAATGCCCAAATCTCAACGATTTTTTATCGCCTTTACCAGCAGGCTTTCCCTGCATTTTAGATGGCTTTTGATTAACTTTGCACCGCCTTGGAACCTTTTAGGTGCCTATGGTTTTTAGCAGGTAGTTAATTTTAAAAATTCAATTCAGTATGTCAGTATTAGTAGGTCGTAAGGCCCCTCATTTTAGCGCTCCCGCAGTAGTGAATGGTGAAGAAATCATCGAAGACTTTTCACTGGAGCAGTACATCGGTAAGAAGCACGTTATTTTCTTCTTCTATCCAAAAGATTTCACCTTTGTTTGTCCAACCGAATTGCATGCTTTCCAGGAAAAACTGGGCGAATTTGAGCGTCGTGGCGTGGCCGTAGTAGCGGCTTCTACCGATACCGAAGAGTCGCATTGGGGTTGGTTGCAAATGTCGAAGGCTGCTGGCGGTATTCAGGGTATCACTTACCCAATCGTAGCTGATACCACCAAAACCATCAGCATGAATTATGGTGTGCTGGCTGGTCAGTACGACTATACCGAAGAAGGCGACATGACCGCTAACGGCCCGATGATTGCTTATCGTGGTTTGTTCCTCATCGACAAAAATGGTGTGGTTCAGCACCAGGTAGTCAACAATTTTCCTTTGGGTCGTTCGGTAAATGAGGCCCTACGCATGGTAGATGCCTTGTTGTTCCACGAAGAAAAAGGCGAGGTTTGTCCAGCGAACTGGGAAGCCGGAAAAGACGGATTGAAAGATACCCACGAGGGCGTTGCTCAATACCTGGCTTCGCACTAATCAGGCGCTGTCTTTCATAAAAAATCCCGTTTACATGCGTGTAAACGGGATTTTTTATGGATGTAAATCAACTTTAGATCTGAAGTGCCTTCGCAATGGCCATGGATTTATTTGCATTTCAACGGTCCAAATCAGTCTTGCCACAGCAACTGGTTGGCACTTTGCCAAGGCTCAGCGACCCTAGGGAGTCATCAATACTGCCCGCTGTTCAGCAATTTGAGCCGAATTGATGTATTCGTCAAATTCCATGAGTTTGTCGAGGTAGCCCCCGGGCATTATTTCGATGATGCGTGTAGCTACCGTTTGTGCCAGGGTGTGGTCGGAAGTAGTGAACAATACTGTTCCTTTAAAGTCTTGTAAGCCGTTGTTCAGGGCGGTAATCGACTCCAGGTCGAGGTGGTTGGTGGGTTCGTCCATCAGCAGCACATTTCCTTGTTGCAGCATCATACGGCTAAACATGCAACGCATTTTTTCGCCACCGCTCAGCACATTACACATTTTGAGGACTTCTTCGCCGGAAAACAGCATTTTTCCGAGGAAGCCCCTGATAAACTGCTCGTCTTTTTCGCCGCTTGAGTATTCACGTAGCCAGTCGACGAGGTTGAGTTTTTTGCCTTCGAAGTATTCGGTATTGTCGGCCGGCAGGTAGGCCTTATTGATGGTGACCCCCCATTTGATGACACCTGTTTTGGGTGTGATTGCACCCATCAGTGCTTCATAGAGGGCGGTAGTGGCCAGGCTGTTTTTCGACAAAAAGCAAATTTTATCGCCCCGGTTTACATTGAAATTCAGTTTGCTAAACAAGATTTCGCCATGTTGTTCTACGCTTAAGTTTTGAACCTCCAGGATTTGGTCGCCTGCTTCGCGGCTCATATTGTTAAACAGGATGGCCGGGTATTTTCGATTTGAAGGCTGAATGTCGTCAAGATTGATTTTGTCGAGGGCTTTTTTACGGCTGGTGGCTTGTTTCGATTTGGAGGCATTGGCTGAAAAGCGACTGATAAATTCCTGAAGCTCCTTCACCTTGTCTTCCATTTTTTTGTTCTGATCGGCGCGTTGTTTTAGGGCCAGTTGGCTCGATTCGTACCAGAAGCTGTAGTTGCCGGTGTAAATTTTCATCTTGCTGAAATCCACATCTACCACATGGGTACAAACAGCATCGAGGAAGTGTCGGTCGTGCGACACCACAATAGCAGTATTTTGGTATTCGGCCAGAAAGTTTTCGAGCCAGCTGATGGTGGCCAGGTCGAGGTCGTTGGTGGGCTCGTCGAGCAGCAGGATATCGGGGTTGCCAAAAAGGGCTTGGGCCAATAGCACACGTACTTTCTGTTTACCGTCGAGTTCCTTGAGCAGTTTGTGGTGCAAATCCTCGCCAATGCTTAGGTTGCTGAGCAATATGGCGGCATCACTTTCGGCATCCCAGCCGTTCATTTCTGCGAATCTGCTTTCGAGTTCACCAGCCCGGAGCCCATCCGCATCGGTAAAATCGGCTTTAGCATAAATGGCATCTTTCTCTTTCATTACGCTATAGAGTTCCTTATAGCCCATTAGTACCGTTTCAAGCACCGGAAATTCGTCGAACTCGTAGTGGTTCTGTTTGAGTACCGCCATGCGCTCTCCAGGTGTAATGCTCACCTGCCCGGTGGTGGGATCGATTTCGCCTGATAGGATTTTGAGGAAAGTTGATTTGCCCGCCCCATTGGCGCCAATAATGCCATAGCAGTTGCCATGGGTAAATTTGAGGTTAACTTCTTCAAATAAAACGCGTTTACCAAAACGCAACGACAGGTTAGAAACTGAAATCATGGGGCGCTGAAATTTGGTGCAAAGGTCGGTTATTTTTTTACCATAATCAAGGAAAGGCAGAAGCGTGAACGATGAAGCGTGAGGTTGAAGGAGAAGTTGAAGTTTGAAAGCCAAAGGAAAAACCGTAACACGATCGCAACGAATTGCAAATTATCTGAAATGCGAGTAATGCATTTTGAATACCAACAATCGAAGGCGTGTCCAGGGGTTCACCACTCTCCGGATCCCGAATAATTCGGCGCAGCCGGAGCAACAAATCCTACACTTTTTAGCGACGAATCCCAAATCTCCTTGTTCAGCGGGGTCTCCAATGGCTTAATCCGCGTTCCGAATTTCAAATCGCAAATCAATATCGTTTAGGTACGCATGCATGGGTACGAAACAGGGTAAGTCTACGTGCTTTACCTAGGATGGCCGAGGTTTTCAATACAGATTACACGGAAATCTCAGATAGCCTGTGCAGCAAACAAACAGGGCAGAAAATCGACTATTGCTGTGCCATGCACAACATTTTTTGTATTGCTAACCGCATTTGCTTCGTAAAGCGCTTTACTCCAAAGAAATAAGAGTTGCAACCCAGTAATTTTTGAAGTAACACAATGATTCGTTAACTAAACGACATTGAATCGCAAATTTCAAATCGCAATTTCCAAAACAATGTTCTATATTCGCCCCTTATGTTGCGCAAGCTGCTCATAGTTGTTTTGGTCTTCAGCCTGTCATCGGCTGCTACGGCCTCCGAATGGTTGCTGCCATTGGATGGTGAACATATGCTTGCGGGCTATGGCTTGAGTGACGAGGCAGCTGAAGAAGAAGTTCCTCAGCATTTTATTGAGCCACTGCAGTCGCTGCCCATACACATTAGCGGCTTTCAATTGCGTGCCGAAATGCCGCAATCAGCTCCTGCACATCAGGTTTTTGTAACGAATGCCGTCATCGATCGGGCTCACGAAAAACGTCCGGAAGCACTCATTCACCGTCAAAAAGTTTTGCTTACCTGCACCATGCAGGCACTTGCTCCGTGAACAAAGTGCGCATTTTAGGCCTGGGCATGGCCTTTTCTTTTGCCCAACCCACATTAATTTTCCTAATCAAAACCAAATAATTACAAAATGAAAAGTAAAGGACTAGTTCGTTCCTTAGTCGTAGCCTTTGTCTTGGTATGTTTATACCAATTGAGCTTTACCCTGGTATCGAACCGGGTAGAAAAAAAGGCGCGCAATTTCGCCAATGGCGATCCGGCCGTTGAAAAGGCCTATCTCGATTCAATGGCTGATGTGAAAGTGTACAACATCATCCTCCGTTCATTTACCTACCAACAGGTAAAAGAACAACAACTGAACCTTGGTCTCGACCTTCAAGGGGGTATGAACGTGGTGATGGAAGTGTCGGTTGCCGATGTAATCAAAGCCTTGAGTAACTACAGCAAAGACGCTTCTTTCGTAAAGGCCATTGAGCTGGCCACCGAACGTCAGCGCAGCAGCCAGCTCGATTACGTTACCTTGTTTGAGCAAGCCTACAAAGATGTTGAGCCGAATGGCCAATTGGCGGCCATTTTTGCCACGCGCGAAAATCAGGGAAAAATCGATTACAACAGCAGCAATGCCCAGGTGATGGAAGTGCTCCGCGAAGAAACCGAAGGGGCCATTGATCGCTCGTTCAACATCTTGCGTACGCGTATTGATAAGTTTGGGGTGACTTCTCCTAACATTCAGCGTCAGCAGGGTACCGGACGCATTATCATTGAACTACCGGGTGTAGATAACCCTGATCGGGTACGTAAGCTGCTACAGGGTACAGCCAAGCTGGAGTTCTGGGAAACTTACGAAAGTGGTGAAGTGCTCGAGCGTATTTTCGAAGTCAATAAAATGTTGGCTGATCGGGCTAAGCTTGCGTCTGGTGCTGATACTTCAGGCGATGCTGCAGCCGATGCTGCCGATGCTGAAACCAGCGAAACGGCCGAGGCCCCGGAAGCAGCTGAAGACGACCTGCTGAAGCAATTGGCAGCTGCCGATACCGCAAGCAGTGGTGCCGATGGCGAATTGAGCATGGACCAGGCACAACGCGAAAACCCGCTTTTCATGTTGTTGATGCCCGCTGTTTTCCAGGATCCCGATGGTACTACCCGCGCCATGAAGGGCCCCGTAGTAGGTACCGCCAGTGTACGCGACACGGCCAAAATTAATGCCCTCTTTGCGCAAGACGAAGTTCGCGCCATGTTGCCGCGTAACCTCAAGTTGTTGTGGACCGTAAAAGGTCGGGGCGAAGGCAATAAATTTCTCGATCTGATTGCCATCAAAACTCGGAGCAACGATGAGCGTGCACCGCTCGAAGGTGACGTGATTACCGATGCCCGCCAGTCGCTCGACAACTACAGTCAAGTAGAGGTGAGCATGACCATGAATGCCGAAGGGGCCAAAATCTGGCGTCGTTTAACGGCCGACAATATTGAGCGCAGTATTGCCATTGTGCTCGACGATTATGTGTATTCGTATCCCAACGTAAAGTCGGAGATCAGCGGCGGTATGTCGTCAATCAGCGGAAACTTTACACCCGAAGAGGCGAAAGACCTGGCCAACATCCTTAAGGCCGGTAAATTGCCTGCACCTGCGCGCATCGTAGAAGAAGCCATTGTGGGACCTAGCCTCGGTGCCGAAGCCATTCAGGCGGGTTTGATTTCGATTATCAGCGGTATGTTGTTGGTATTGGTGTTTATGATTATTTACTACGCCAAGGCTGGTATTGTGGCCAATATTGCTTTGCTGGCCAATATCTTTTTCATCTTTGGGGTATTGGCTTCCTTGCAAGCGGTATTAACCTTGCCGGGTATTGCAGGTATTGTGCTTACCATCGGTATGGCGGTAGATGCCAACGTACTTATTTTTGAACGTATTCGCGAAGAGCTTGAAAAAGGCAAGAGCCTGCGTATCGGCATTGCCGACGGCTTCAAAAACGCCTATTCGTCCATCATCGATGCCAACGTAACCACCTTGCTTACGGGTATTATCCTGTATTCGTTTGGTACGGGTCCTATCCGCGGTTTTGCAACAACACTCATCGTGGGTATCCTCACCTCCTTGTTCTGCGCCATTTTTATTACACGCATGATCATCGACTGGTACGTAGAAAAAGAAAAGCCAATGAGCTTTGGTTCGGCCTGGAGCTTGAAGGTGTTCAGCAATTTGAACATCGACTTCCTGAGCCGTCGTAAGTTGTGGTACGGTGTATCGGGTGTAGTGATTGTAGCCGGTCTCATGAGCATGTTTACCCAAGGATTCAACTTGGGGGTTGACTTCAAAGGTGGACGTTCGTATGTGGTTGAATTTAAGGATGGCAAAACGGCTACCGAGTTACGTTCGGTGCTCACCGGTGCATTCGAAGGCGCACCTGAGGTAAAAACCTTTGGCAGCGACACCAAGTTTAAAATCACCACTTCGTACCGCATTAACGAGCAAGGAGAGGATGTGGATGAAACGGTGGAGCGTAAATTACATGAGGGATTGAGCAGCATCATGACCAATCCGGTTGATTTTGAGACCTTCCGTGGAACGCGCATTCTGAGCTCGCAAAAGGTAGGGCCTACCATTGCCGACGACATCAAAGCTTCGGCCATCATGTCGATCATTTTTTCACTGGTGGTGATTTCGGTGTACATCCTCATACGTTTCCGCAAGTGGAACTACGCCTTGGGTGCTACCATTGCCTTGTTGCACGACGTATTGTTTGTGCTGGGTATATTCAGCCTTACCTGGAAGTTTATGCCCTTCAGCATGGAAATTGACCAGGCCTTTATTGCAGCCATCCTTACCATTGTAGGTTATTCCATCAACGATACCGTGGTGGTGTACGACCGTTTGCGCGAGTACCTTAATTTACATCATGGCAATGACAATGAACAAGTCATCAATAGCGCGGTAAACAGCACTTTCAGTCGTACCATCATTACGGCCGTAACCACCATCTTGGTAGTGTTTGTGCTCTTCCTTTTTGGTGGCGAGGTAATCAAAGGCTTTACCTTTGCCTTGTTGTTGGGTATGTTTGTAGGTACCTACTCGTCGATTTTCATCGGTTCAGCCGTGGTCCTCGATACCGCCAAATTTGTAGAAAAGAAGAAGCTGAAGAAGTAAAACACTCAGCTCACCGATTCCAAAAAGCCGCTGCTGTAACAGGTAGCGGCTTTTTGCGTTTGGCTGCAGCCTATGCCCTTTGGCAGGCACAGCTTAAAAGCGCTATCCTGCCTCTAAAAGCTCCGCTGTTTTGAAAACGAAATGGTGTTGATTACCTTGTTGTATGCAAAGGTGCGCTGTCTAAAGCTTCAGCGTTTTGAACTGGCCATGTGTTGGATGGGGGGAGGCCAGCTGCTTTGTAAGGCTGTTTAATTGGTTTAATTGATAGGGGTATTACAAAGAACCTGTGCTAAAAGTGGCATAAATTATCATACATTTATTGAAAAGAAAGATGATGAATAAAGGATTAATCTTTACGGCAGGACTTGTATTTGGACTCGGGATGATGAAACTTAGTTCGAGCAACAATGAATTGTTAGAAATTCAAAGCAAATATATTCGCACCAATAGCAAAGATATTTCTGTTCATGTAGGAGCAGTTGCTTATCCGGCAAACGGGTATGTGCCTGATGAGGAAACGGCAATTGCAATTGCTGAGGCGGTCATTATTCCTATTTATGGTAAAAGAAGGATGAAAAGTGAACGGCCTTATAAGGCCAAATTGAAAGAGAACGACATTTGGATTGTTTGGGGTAATTTGCCTTTTAAGAGGCTAGGAATTATGGGTGGTACAATTCAAGTAGAGATTTCTAAAATTGATGGTCGAATTTTGGAGGTTTATACGGCAAGGTAAACTTGGGCTACTTCGTTGGTAAGCATCCCTTGGCCAACCCCAGCTTGTGTAGTACTCCGAATACCCAATCCCGAAAAGCCGGGCGCAATCCGGGCGATGAATTTTGAATTCGCATGCCGTGCCATCGAAGTCATATCCATTGGGTTGCCTCAGGACCTTAAACGCTACGTTCTCCCTCAATCCCAACGAATCGCTTATTTTCCTAATTTTGCGGCCAATGGGATTATTCGTAGCCACTTTCAGCGCCTTGTTTTCGGTTGTCAATCCATTGGGTGCCATGCCGGTGTTTTTAGCGCTTACGGCCAACGACAGTCCAGCCTGGCGCGAAATACAAATTCGCAAAGCCGCCATTTACTTGGCGTGCATTCTGGTCGCCTTTTTTCTGATTGGCAGCTATATTCTCGATTTTTTTGGAATCAGCATCGAAGGGCTACGCATTGCCGGCGGACTCATCATCAGCAAGTCGGGACTGGATTTGTTACGCTCTAAATCGGAATATTCCAAAGGCCGTGCCATCAACAAAAAGGTAAAGCAAGAGGCCATGCTCAAAAACGACATCAGTTTTTCGCCCTTGGCCATGCCCATGTTATCGGGTCCGGGCTCCATTTCGCTGCTCATCAGCTTAGGTTTAGAGCTCAGTGTGGTATGGGATTTTTTGCTGGTTATTGCCGCGGTACTCACCATGGCCCTTACTACCTACCTAATTTTGCGCGTATCACCGCGATTGGTGAGCTTTTTGGGTGAATCGGGTATCAGTGCTTTATCGCGCATGATGGGCTTTATAGTACTTGCTATTGGCATTCAGTTTGTGGCCAATGGTGCCATACCGATGCTGCAAATGGTATTCAGGGGTTAAGCACTAGTTTGTTTTTTCATCGAAATAGTGGGCAGGATAGCTGATTTTCCACATGCCGCGTAAATCGCCCAATTCAAAATTAACAGCTTTGTCATTCGGATAGCGTTTGTTGATTTCGGCCAGAGTTTCCGGGAAAATATCGTCTTTATCGAGCAGGCCATGACAATCGAGGCAGCGTGGGTGGGGAATCACAATAGCTCCATACCAGTCGATGCCATCGGCGCGTTGCACAATTTTACCTTCAGGCTTACGATGTTCCTTCACCATAGGTTCCCAAATGCTCAGCAGGGCTGCTTCTTCGGTCGTGGCTTTATTAGCAGGATTCCGGTAACGCACGGCTTTGCGGCTGATTTGCACCCCATGCTTTTGTGCCAGGGAATCGGTGATGGGCCAAGCGCGCTCACTGCAAAAAACAACGGCTTGGTCGGCACCCTCAGTTTGAATTTTGTGCATCAGCACCGCGCTCATTGCAGCAAAAGTTTCGGAGGCAATGGCTGCCGAACTTTCGTGTATGCGTGCTTCGAGGCTTTTGGGCTCGGGATTTTCGGTGGATACCTCAGGTTCAGCAGACGCGCTGCTTTGATTGTTTTTTTTGCTTTGGTTGCAAGCGGCCAAGAGCAGCAGGGCAGCCAAAGTTGTCCATAAGTGTTTTACCATTTCAATTTCTCCTTGTTTAAAAAAGCAGCTATACCTTGTTGGCAATCGTCGGTAGCCCGGGCTTGGGCATTGCGGTCGGCGGCCAGTTCGAGTGCTGCTTGATAGGGCAGGTCCTGAACTTCGGCCAGCAGTTCTTTGGTCATTTTAAGAGAACTGGATGCGCAATTTTCAGCCAAACGATGTGCAAAGCCAGTCACCCTTTGTTCTATTTCATCGGCAGCTATCACAAAATTAATCAAGCCGTACCGTAGGGCTTCTTCGGCGCTGATGAGGTCGCCGGTTAGCAAAAGTTCACGGGCTTTGCCTTCTCCAATTTTTCGGGTTAAAAAAACCGACACAATGGCCGGGATAAAGCCAATTCTGACTTCGGTATAGCCAAAATTGGCAGCGGGTACGGCAAAGGAAAAGTCGCTTACCGTAGCCAAACCGCAACCTCCGGCTATGGCATGGCCTTCAATTTGGCTGATGACTACTTTGGGTCCGTTGTAAATCATCTCGTATAAGGCCATCAATTTGCGCGAATCGGTACGGTTTTCTTCGTAGGTGTTCTGTTGCAGTTGCTTGAGGTAGCCCAAATCGGCTCCGGCACTAAAAACAGCACCTTTTGCGCTGAGCACAATTATTTTGCATGCCGGATCGGCATAATGCTGCTGAAAAGCATGTTTGAGTTCTTCCACCAATTCGGCATTGAAGGCATTGCGTTTATCGGGTCGGTTTAAAACGATGCGGCCAATCCTTTGGTCGAGGCTGCTTTGTAGGTATTGATAGTCCATGGTGTAAGCGAAATGGCGCCTTCGAGCGGTACGGCCCGGCAACTGCTGCCTGACTGTTTGGCCTGTTCGGCAATTTGCTTACAATAATAGGGCGAATTCGACGAATCGAGAAGTATCATTTGGTAATTGCGTAACAGCTGCCATTGGCGTTTCGGTAAGGCTTGATGGCTGATGAGCAGCAGATCGGCTGTTGGCAGGCTGTCGGTGGTCGGGTTTTCACTCAGGTGCAAAATTCGGAGTCCGTGCCATTGCCAAAGGCTCAAAGGGTTGATATTCACTTGTTCGAAGGCTTTGGTGCCCAGCCAAATGAAATGTTGCTGCATGGGCGAAAAGTCGACATCAGGATGGCTGCCCCATCCCCAGCCTGTGGTTTTGCTTAAAAAAGCTGCTGTGGCTTGTTTCCGGTTGTCGTACACCACCAAATGTTCGGTTTTTTGCCTTTGGGCGAGTCGCCATAATGGAAAACAACACCAAAGCACGGCCAGCCAGATGGCCCGCGAACGCCAGGCGCTATGACCTTGTAGCCACCATACCAACGACAACAGGATGAGGTAAAAGAGCACCACTTGCATTTCGTGCCAGAGTAAGCCTTCGCTCAAGGCACCAGGCAGGGCCTCGATGAATTGCACGCCCGCATTAAGCACCCAAAACAGTTTGGCCAACAGCCAGGCGATGAGCGATGCCAGCGGGGCGAGTGGGGCCGTAATCACGAGCAATAAGCTTCCTATCAATAATGGGGCAGTCAGCGGGATCACCAGCAGGTTGGCCGGTAAAAAATAGTTGGGAAACTGGTGGAAGTAGTAAATGCCAAGGGGCATGGTAAACAGCTGAGCGGCCAGGGAAACGCTGCTAAGCTGCCAACACCAATCGAGCCAGCGATGTCGGACGTAAATCAAGCGGTAAATTTTGGGTTGCAGGTAAATGATGCCCAATACTGCCCCAAAAGAAAGTTGAAAGCCGGTTTCAGCCAAAAGGCCAGGACGAAACCACAATAGCAGAAAAGCTGACGCTGCCATGGTATTGTACACCAATGCATCGCGCTTGAGTTCACGGGCAATGGCTAGCAGGCTAAACATGCTGCAGGCACGACTCACCGAAGGGGGCAACGCGGTTACCAGGGCGTACAGCCACAAACAAACCAATATCAGCGGCAGGGCATATGTAGAGGGCAGCCGCAAGGCGGTTTTAAAAAACCAGCTGAAAATTAAAAATAGAATACCCACATGTAGGCCCGATACGGCCAATATGTGGATGACCCCGCTGGCCGAATAGGCCCGTACCAATTCCTGATCGAGCCCCGAGCGCTCACCCAGCAGCAAAGCCGCGGCAAAGGCCGCATCTTGCGCGCGGGGCATAAAGCGGTAAAGCTGCCCAATGGCTTGCTGCCGGATGCCCAAGGCAAAGGTCCGTAAACCGAATTTCGGCTCAGCGGCTTGCCACTGTACATGGCCGTTGCGCAGATAAGCCTGATAATGAAGACCTTTTTTAGCTTGGTGCTGCTTCCACGAAAAGGCATGTGGATTGCTGTTTTCAGCAATTTCAATGATTTGGTTTCGCGGAATCAACAAAAAATCGCCGGCTTTCCAATCCACTGCTGTGCTATCGGCATACAGCATCAGCCCGGCCTGCAGTGGTTTGGGTTCCGCTCCAATACCTGCCAAAAGCTTGGCTTCGATGCGGAAATGCTTCGCTCGCCAAGCCGGGTAGTTGCTGAGCTTAACCAAAATGTAGTTGTATGACTGCAAATCGGCATAAGATGTATACCCATTTTGCTGCTGCGACAACGCTTGCCGAGCCATGCCGCAGCTCGTGATGGCAGCGTACAAGAGCAAGGCATGAAGATGCCGGTATTGGTAGCGCCCTTGCCAGGCCGATTTACTCAATAGCCAGCTGCTGAGCAACAAACTACAAGCCAGTACCATGGCGAACAGCGGGGATATGGCCATCCGGCTGCCGAGCGCATAACCCACCAACAGAAACAACAGCAGCCTGAAAAAGGGCAGCTGACGCCAACTGAAGTCAGTAGCCTGTTGCATGCTTGAATTTACATAGACCGGCTCAAAAAAAACGTCTTGTAGATTGATTTGTATATACTACAATTTTATCTACAGGTAGCTAATTAATTGGAAATCAGTGTTGTGTTTCGGGATGAGATGCTGATGTCGCGCCTGGCCCGATAGGATTTTAACCTTTGTAGCTCAGAATTTAACTAAATTGGCAGCATGAAAAACCTCGTCCTGTTGGCCACCCTGCTGCTGTTGTACGGCTTCGAAAGCAGTGCACAGCGGTTCAATGAAAATTGGTATACCGAACTGAGTGTTGATAGCTTTTTTAATACCGAGGCTGCCCAAACGCTAATCGATATTGAAAAGCCCGACATTGCCTTGCTGAACGCAGCCATATTTTTTGCCACCAACGAAGCCCGGCAGAAGCGAAACCTACCGTTGTTGGTGTACGACGAAATACTGGAAAAGGCTGCAGAATTTCACAGCAATGAAATGGTAGAAAAGCGCTTTTTTAACCATGTAAACAAAACCGATAAAGAAAACCGGACTTTTGAAATGCGTATTCGCAATAAAGGCGGGGAGTTTACGGCTGCAGGCGAAAACATCTTGGAAATGCCGCCTTTTAAAACCGGTCCAAAAGGAGAATATGACGTGAGCAAAAATCCTGATGGTAGCTTTAGTTTTTTACAAGTGAATAATGGCAAGCCTTTAAAAGTGCTTACCTATGGCGATTTTGCCCGTGCTGCCGTTAAAATATGGATGAAGTCGCCTGATCACAAAGCAAATATTATGAGTAAGAATTTTACTCACCTTGGTTGCGGTACTGCTTTGGAAGACAACCCCTTTCATTTTAAGAGTTTGCCTATGGTATTGGTAACTCAAAATTTCGGAAGCATGCCTTAACAGGTAAAGCAGCGTGTGGGCGTTTCAGGATGTATTTAGCATGCTGCAGCTTTACGCACTAATTGTCAACCTTTCTGCCGTACTTTGCGTTATCAAACCATGACGCCCAAACTCGATATACTTCCCAAATCCGCCTGGAAACCCGATGATCGTCCGTTGCTTATTAGCGGTCCATGTAGTGCCGAAACGCCTGCGCAGTTCCGTGCCACGCTCAATCAGATGTCGCCGCTGCGCCCCGATGCCATACGGGCAGGCATTTGGAAGCCGCGTACCCGGCCTAATCATTTTGAAGGCGTTGGGAGCGAAGCCCTGAACTGGTCGGTAGAAATAGCTGCCGAAATGGGTTTGCCGCTCATGGTGGAAGTAGCCAGTGGCAAGCATGTAGAAGCCGCCCTCAAGGCAGGAGTGCAGATGTTGTGGATTGGCGCGCGCACCACGGTAAACCCATTTTTGGTGCAGGAAATTGCCGACGCGGTGAGTGGGGTAGATGTGCCCATGTTGGTCAAAAACCCGGTGAATCCCGATTTGGAGTTGTGGATAGGAGCCATTGAGCGGCTCAACAAGGCAGGTATTCGGAAATTGGGAGCCATCCACCGGGGTTTTTCGGGTTATGAGAAGAGTATTTTTCGCAATCATCCCAATTGGGAAATACCCATTGAGCTGAAGCGCCTGCTCCCCGAATTGCTCATTATCTGCGATCCAAGCCACATCAGCGGCAACCGGCTGCTGGTGCCCGATACGGCCCAGGTAGCCCTCGATTTGGATTTTGATGGGTTGATGATCGAAACACATTACGATCCTGAGAACGCCTGGAGTGATGCCTGCCAGCAAATTACTCCTGCTGAGCTGATTAAGCTGATGGAAGGCTTGGTGTTCAGGCGTGAGCAAACCGACGACCTGGTGTTTAATGCCCGGCTCGAGGAACTCCGTGCCGAAATCGACGAGGTCGATATAAAGTTGGTAAAACTACTGCAACAACGACTCGACCTCATCTCGGCCTTGGGAGCTGTAAAAAACGACAACAACATCACCATACTGCAACCCGGTCGTTGGGCCGAAATTTTGAAAACCCGCCTGGCTTATGCGGCGGAGTTGGGCATTGACCAGCAGTTTATGACCCGATTGTTGCACTTACTCCATCAGGAGAGCATCAATACCCAGGTGAAAATGTTCAAAGAGGTACGTCAACAAGAAGTTAAAAAAGACCATTGATGCTTAGTCAGCTGCTTTTTACGCCCTCCCCGGCCGAAGAGTTGCAGCAACTACTGGCCAATTTGGCACCATCGGCAGTCTTTGTTCTGGCCGATGAGCACACAGCACAGCATGCCCAACCAATTGCCACCCTTTTGGAGGCCCGCTTATTCGTGCTGCCTGCCGGTGAGCAGCACAAAACACTGGCATCGGCCCAAAAGCTGTGGGGCCTGCTGATGGAGGCTGGTGCCGATCGTCAAGCCGTGTTGCTCAATGTGGGTGGCGGTATGATCACCGATTTGGGTGGATTTGTGGCCGCAACCTACAAAAGAGGCATCCGTTATCTCAACATCCCAACATCGCTGCTTGCGCAGGTAGATGCGGCAGTTGGCGGAAAAACCGGTGTGAATTTTGGTGGTGTAAAAAACGCCTTGGGACATTTTTATGAAGCCAACGCTGTGCTTTTTTATGCCGGATTTTTAGAAACACTTCCCCTTCGTGAATTGCGCTCGGGCAAGGCCGAAATGCTGAAACACGCACTCATAGCCGATGCCGACATGTTTGCTGCCTTGCAGGCTCTCGGTGTGGATGAATTGCCTCAACTGGCCCTCATCAAGCGGGCGGTAGAAATCAAATGCAGCATTGTGGCCAGCGATCCACTGGAACAAGCCGAGCGTAAGCTGTTGAATTTTGGCCATACATTTGGCCATGCCATCGAAAGCTACAGCCAGCAAGGTTCCCATCCGCTGCTACATGGTGAGGCCGTTTTTATGGGCATGTTGCTCGAAAGCCGCCTTTCTGCAGCACTGAAGCTGTTGCCGGCTGAACAATTACAACAGATAAGCCAGGTTTTAGAAGCTTATCAGCCCGATTTTGAACTGCCAGATTTGGAAGCCTTATTGCCATACATGTTGCAAGACAAAAAAAATCAAGCGGCTCGAATCAGCTTTAGCCTCATTACCGGCATAGGCGAAGCCATTTACGACAAAATGCTTGGGGCCGATGCCTTGCATTCGCTAAAATCACAATTGTACTGAAATGCCAGCCTTGTCACTAGCCGTTAGATTCCCCATTAGGCTCCGAGGCAGGCTGCGCTTACCAGGTTCAAAAAGTATCAGCAACCGTCTGTTGGTGATGCGCGCCCTGGCCGGGTCAGCCACCGAACTAACCGGACTGTCGATTGCACAGGATACCGAATTGATGCTTCGCGCCTTGGAGGTAAAGTCGGGTACCATACATGCCGGGCCTGCCGGAACAGTGATGCGTTTTTTACTTCCTTACTTATGCCTGCAGCAAGCCGATTTTATGTTGGAAGGCAGCGATCGCGCACACGAACGCCCCATTGCTCCCTTGGTGTTTGCCCTGCAGCAAATGGGAGCCGCCATTGAATATGTGGAAAAGGAGGGCTACCCTCCCCTAAAAATTGGCCAAGGCCTGTTGAGGGGTGGACAACTGAACATGGAAGCGGGCATGAGCTCGCAATTCATCAGCGCTTTGTTGCTGGTGGCGCCCTACCTGCCTGTTCCGCTCCGTTTACAGCTGTTGGGCAATGCTGTTTCGGTGCCTTACGTCCGCCAAACGGTGCAACTGATGAAGGCCTGGGGCGCTGAAATCAGCTGGGAGCAGCATGTTTTGCAGGTGGCGGCCAAGCCCTATCAGGCACCCAAAAGATTTGCGGTAGAACCCGATTGGTCGTCGGCGGCCTATTGGTTGGCGTTTGCGGCCCTTTTACCGGAAACCGATTTAATACTCGACGATTTGCCCTTGCATACAGAACAAGCCGATAAGCAGGCAGCCGTTTGGATGGCAGCTTTTGGTTGCAAAATCAGTGAGCATCCGGGTGGATTACGCCTCAGGCATCAACAGGAAACGCTGCCCATGCCCGATTTTTTTGATGGACGAAATTGCCCCGACCTCATTCCTGCCCTCGTGGTGTTGGCGGCAGTTAAAAATAAGCCCGCGCGATTCACCGGCCTGCAAAGTTTACGTCTGAAGGAAAGCGACCGCCTTGAGGCTTTACGCATTAATCTTGAGGCAGCAGGAGCCATCTTGCAATTGAAAGCCGACGAATTGACGCTCATTTCGGGTATTAAGACCGGAACCGAAGTAGTTCACATTCGTTGCTTCGACGATCATCGGATGGCCATGGCGTTTAGCTTGCTGGCGGCAGTGGGTAAAAGGGTGGTATTCGACCAACCCGAAGTGGTGGCAAAATCATATCCCACTTTTTGGGAAGATTTAGCGAGTTTTGGCTTTAGTTTAACTTATCGAAATGGCAGGGAATAGTTTTGGTAAACAGTTTTGCATCACCACATTTGGCGAGTCGCATGGCCCGGCCATTGGGGTGGTAATTGATGGTTGTCCGGCTGGGCTAGCTTTCGACCTTGAATTTGTGGCTGCCCAATTGGCACGTAGGCGGCCCGGTCAAAGCAACTTAACCACTGACCGTAACGAGGCCGATTATCCCGAACTGTTGTCGGGGGTGTTTGAAGGCCGTACCACAGGTACCCCTATTGCTATGCTTATCAGGAATGCAGATCAGCGTTCGGGCGATTACGAGGCCATGCGTGAGCTATATCGGCCTTCTCATGCCGATTATACCTATGAGGCGCGTTACGGCATTCGCGATCACCGGGGGGGTGGGCGTAGTTCGGCACGCGAAACAGCCGCTCGCGTAGCCGCAGGGGCCCTGGCACAGTTGTTTTTACAACAAATGGGCATCAGCATCAAAGCCTGGGTGAGTGGGGTAGGGCCGATTTTGTTGGAGCAGCCAGCTGCAGAACTCGATTTGAACCGGGTTGACGAGAGTCTGGTGCGGTGTCCGCATCCCGAAATATCGGCTCAAATGGAGCAACTGATTGCTGAGCTTAAAGAAGCCGGCGATTCGGTAGGAGGCCAAATCAGCTGCCAAATTACGGGCGTTCCGGCTGGTTTGGGCGATCCTGTTTTTGATAAGCTGGAAGCCGATTTGGCCAAAGCGATGTTGAGTATCAATGCCGTAAAGGCGTTTGAAGTGGGTAGTGGGTTTGCTGCTTCCATGGGGCGGGGCAGCGTTTACAATGATGCTTTTGAAATGCGCGAGGGGCGTGTGGCCACTCGTACCAACCATTCAGGAGGCATACAAGGGGGCATTAGCAACGGAGAAACGGTTTTTTTTAAATTGGGTTTTAAACCGGTGGCCACCATCGCTCAGAAGCAAGATACCATTACCCGGCAGGGTGAAACCGCTGAACTGGCCGCTCAGGGGCGCCACGACCCTTGTGTGGTGCCGCGTGCTGTTCCCATTGTAGAAGCCATGGCGGCTTTGGTGCTGGCCGATCATGTGCTGCGGATGCGGTTGGCGCGGTTATGAATTAGAGGCAGTTGAGCCCGACCGATTTTCTGTTTCCCAAGCAAAAGTTATTCTCGTAGCAGCCGAAAATCCTGTACAGCAGTTTTGCTGCGAATGCGCAGTAAGTAAATTCCCGTTGGTAGTTGATGCACTTGAATGCTTTGTGTTTTTTCGGTGAGGGCTCCCTCAAGCAACAATTTACCATGTACATCATAGAGCTCGTATTTTGCCGTTCCGCTTAATTGGTGCTGTACCTGAATGTGGGTTTGAAATGGGTTTGGATATACCTTGGCTAAATTTGTATGCTTTTCCACAAGCGAACTGGCATTGCCATTTGAAGCCAATGGCGTGGGGGTAGTAAAATATACCCAATCGTTTCCTCCATCCGGCAACCGACCCATAGAATGGTCGGTTTGTTGTGGCCCAAAACTAATGCTGTCGAGCAGGTTAAACAATCCGTTTTCGACTTTGTAGAAGCCAATTTCCTCACCATTGGCCGATAAAGCGAAGGCAGCATGGCGCGGACCTCTTTGTATGGCATTGCTTGCCCAAACCAGGTAAAAAGCTCCCGGTGCAATGGTGTCGTTTGGAAATAACCACTTGCCGGGGTTGTTGAAATTATCGCTTAAGCTATGGCCTTGCAGGGCATAGGGTTCAGTACTGCTGTTGTAGAGCTCAATCCAATCGCTCGCCTGGTTGGCTTCGTCGCGTATGCCGGTTGAGTTTGAGGCCAAAAATTCATTGATATAAATGGGGCCTCCTGCGCGCACTTCAAAGCGCAGTGGAGCACAGGGTCTGATGCTTACTTGCTGTTGCTGGTCGATGGCCCGGATGCGAACTTGCAGGTTGCCTGGCTGACTGAAACTGGGACAGAATCCACCGAAAATGCCGTCTCCCGCCAGGTTGTCGTTGTGCAGGCCGTCATCAAAAAGCGGAACAGTGAAGTTGGTTCCGTTGTAATTGATTAAGGCTACCACTTGCAATTGGGCCGTATTTTCATCTTCTACCTTCACCAGGATATGTGTGGGAACATTGCTTCGGAGCCCGCTTACGAGTGGGTGGTGCACAATAGGGGCAATGTTAAAATTTGCAGGAATTAGCGATTGTGTGGAGGTATTTCGGCCATTGATGAAAGGTTTTACACCCTGTTTTACATGCCCTATGGCCTGCGTGTGTTGTGTTGATTGCAAAAAGCTTTGCGCATTGTAACCGTAATCGAGTGTGCGAAATGAATCAGACAGGGCATAAGGTGTGATGCGGTTATGAAGGCTATCGACCCAGTTTTGAAACTGCCCGCTTTGCAGGTATTGGCTCACTTTCCTGAGGTAGAAGCTGTAAATATCACGGGTCTGTGCATTGTCCATGAGCTTTTCGTACAGCGGACGTGCCTGATTCGATGGTTTGAACTGATAAGGGTTTATGGTCATCCAGTTTATGTTAAACCAGTCGATGCCAAAGGTATTGTCGACATCGTAAGGGATAAACTCAAATTTTCCGGTGCGACTGTTTTGGTAGAGGTAAAAGTTGTTTTTATTGTAATAGCCGTCCCAATGGCCGGTGGCCACATCAATGGCTTGCATGAGTAGAAAGTCTTCGATATTCAATAGTGTATCGAGATGGCAATAGATTTGCGCGGCTGGGGTGTGGTGAATGGTGCGGATCAGGTTAGCGAGTCCGGTATAATCGTCGGCTTGTTCATTGGTTTTGAGGTCGTACACCCGCCGTCCTTGGGCCATAAATTTGTAATCGTTGGGATGATTTGAGATGTAGGCCAAATCGGCCGGGAATAAGCATTTGTAAAGGTTGCCGTTTTTATTGCCGTAGCGGTGTTGTACAAAGTCGTCGTTAATGTGCTCTACATTGGTGTATAAGCCGTAGTACTGCCCATTGATATACAAGGCGGCATGCGCCGATCGCGAACCTACTGCTTCGAGTCCGCGACTGAGGTCAAAATACATTTTAGCCCGGATGATGCCCGGGTCGTTGTGTGAGGCGATGAGGTTGAGGTTTTTGTAGCCATCAAAACGGCGGCCTGCCTGAAAGCTATTGATGGAAATACGAAAGGATTTTTTCGCTGCATTACGTGAGGTATTTCCTCGTAAACGCAGCCCTACTTGCTGTAGGCTATGGATTTCGGTACCTCTGGTAAAGACCACATTCACGGGATATTCATGGTCGCTGTACCAATTGGCGGGGAGCATAAGGGCTGCGAGGCTATCGGGATGGATGCTGATGTCGATGCGTAGCACACTGCTGTCGTTGTACATAAAGCCCGGCTCAGGCAAACGGAGGGCCTGTGCCTTGAGTTGCATGTGGCTGCCGTAAAATAGCAGGGCTGGAAGTAACAAGTATTTGATGGTAAGGGGCATGATTTAAAGATAGACAAGGTAAGGCTAAGGCGTGCTAAATTCCAGTTAGTTTATTGAATTAGGCGACGATTTCGTCGATGTTAAAGGTGTTCATTTCACTTAATCCACAGCACAGAATTGCCGGTGCCGAATTCATTTTGCTCCCAAAGCGGGTTGTCGGGATCGCGTACCCATTCGCCATCGATTTTAAATTTATAAGTATGTTTACCTGGTTTGAGGAAGTAGGGTAGGTACCAGCCATCGCCTTGAAAGCTTAGCCTGAGCGATTCGGGCTCCCAATCATTGAAGGAGCCTGCCCAAATGACTTCACGGGCAAACTCATGGCCGTTCAGCTTGATCATTACATTGGGCTTTACAATCAAAATGCTATTCCGGTAGGGTTCGGTACCTGCGAAGAAGCTTGCTTCAGGATCGGCCATCCATTGGCCATCTACAATGAATTTATAGGCATACACGCCGGCACCTAATACATAGGGCATGATCCACGACGAATCGGTTTTACGCATGCGCAGCTCTATAGGGTTCCAGAGGTTAAAATTCCCGGCCACAAAAACATCGTGGGCCAGGCTGAATCCTTTAAGTTCAAAAAAGAGGGTATCGCCTATGCTTAAGTACGAATTTTCGTAACCATCCCGATCGGCCAGTACGATGGGGTTTTCAGGGTCGAGGTACCATTTTTTGTCGGCCTTAAACTTGTAGGCATGTGTACCTTCTGCCAAATAGAGTTCGAGTTCCCACTTTCCTTTGGCACGGACCATGGGCAATTCTTTTTCGTTCCACTGGTTAAAGCTGCCAACCAGCCAAACCCTGCGGGCATCGGGCAGGGCATCAAATACCATACGCTTGTTGTACACAAAGAGTACAGAATTATGTCCTCGGAATCCGTCGCGTTCTTGTTGCAAATTGAGCGGGTCGCTGAGCCATTTGCCATCCACTATGAATTTGTATAGGTGCTTACCTGGAGGCAAATCGCTCTCGAAATACCAGCCATCGGCATCACGGAGCATGGGGGTATTGCCTGTACTCCAGCTGTTAAATGAGCCTGAAATATACACTTGCCTGGCTTGTTCGTGTCCTTTAAGTACCAATCGAACGCGGTTTTGGTGTTTGATAGGATTAAAATTGTCTTTGAAGCGGTTGATGCCATAGCTGGCCGTGGGGTAAAATTGATCGGTATTAAAATTATTTTTCACAAAATAATCGGCCAGCATCAAGCGATTTTCCCAAGATTCGGTCTTGCTAAAGGGGATTTCAGTGCCTTCATCCAGGATAATGTTGGGTTTACGGAGCTCAATTTGATGCTTATCAAACCGACTTAAGTGCCAGCCGGCAGCCGCAACACTTTGTTCCAGTTTGCCGTATTCGTAAAGGTAGTGGAGTTCGAGATCTTCGAGGGCAAATAGCTCAATGAGCGAGTCGAGGGCCCGTCCGTCGAGTTTTCGGGGCAGGCTAACGATGGTTTCATCGGCATTACAACTATACACATCGGCCTTAAAAACAGGTGGTTTTTGGGCAAGAATGGCAGTGCTGCTCAAGTTAAAAAGCACAAGGCTGAGCCAGATGATATACTGCTTCATTGGTTGCCCTCCTTATTTACCCAGATACTCAGGGTTTTGCGATTGAAGTTGATACTCACCGGGCTAATCGACAAAAAATCATAGCCCAACATGCCATCAATTCGCAGGTCGAATGCCCGGCTCATGTGGCCCAGGTGAGTAATGAGTACGGGTTGCGGCATGCAATGGTATTTTCCAAATTGCATGCCGGAGGCGGTTCCTCGGAGGACTTCAATTTTGGATGCACTGGTGCCGCTGAGCATGGTTCGGCTGGTAATTTTCACATCTTCCATGGCTTTTTTGGGCAATCGGTTATGCAATACATTTAACTCGGCACCGGTATCAATACAGTAACGCATGTTTACACCATTGAGTTTGCCGTCTATCAATAGGGTGTTGTTTGCAATTTGCAGGGGAAGTTCATAGGCTAGTTGTAAGTGCTCAGGTGTTGGTTGAAGTCGATTGCCTTTGCGATCGAGCTTGTAGAGTCGGATAAGCTGTTGATCGTAATCTATCATCAGCTCAAAGTTGCTAAAGAGGTTGAGGCCGAGTAGTCCAAGGATGGCTACACCCCGGCTGCTTTCTATATGGCTAAGCTCAATCACATCCGCTTCTATGTATTTGTATTGGATTCCTTGCATCAAAAGGTCGTCGATTACGGCCGTCATGACTTCACTGATGCCGCCTGTAATGCCTCCAGCGGTCACATAGGCGGTGCGTCCGTATTTACGAAACCAGCTTTTGTTGAGTACGAGGTGTGGGGCACCTGTATCGAGTATAAAGTTGCCATGTAAGGTATCGATGCGCGCTTCAATTAAAATTAGGCGACCGGCCATGGTGAAAGGAATGGTGTAGGCGTCGTCTGGCGCGTGCACCACAGGCTCTTGCATGAGCCGCATGTTTGTGAATTGGGCAGCTATGGTGGCATTGCTATCTGACGCCATGTTCAACAACGAATCAGCCTGCTGCGCAAAAAGCGCATGCACCATTAACCCAAAGCACCCGATGAGTAAGCCAAGCCGCATGTTCAAAACTAAGCTATTCTCTCGAAATGCCGATGTGGTTTGCGCGAATTCTCCTGCATTCATGAAAAATCATGGGTTTTTGGAAATATGTATTATATTGCAACTGCAACAATTATGCTAGATAGGGGACAATTAACCGCATTATTCGGTCGTATTTGGAATATGCATGCCTTGCGGCTCGATCAGGTTTTTCGTGAAGCAGGTCTTGGTATTACAGCCGATCAATATCGTTTGATGCATTTGCTTTGGACGCGGAATGGTGCCCACCAGGAGTTTTATGCCCGTAAATTAGGTCGCGATCGTTCGTCGCTTACGCGCATGTTGCAAGGACTTGAGCAGCAACAATTATTGATTCGAAGTGATGATCCTGCCGACAAACGCGCGCGGCTGGTGTTACTTACCGAGGCCGGTAAGGCGCTTGAAGCACAGGTTGAACCCCTTGCCAACGAAGTGCTTTTACAAATGTGGGATGGTTTGGCAAGTGAAGAGCGGGAGCAACTGAACGATATACTCAGCCGTTTGCGATACAACCTGATGGGTTAGTCGCGTTTAAAGATGTTTACGCTCGAACCAAAAAGTGCCAAAGGGCACCAGGCTCATAAATCCAGCCAAAGCGGCTTTGCCAAACGACCAGGATTCGGCTTTCCAAATAAGGGCTAGCGCTGCAAAATAGGCTACAAATAATACGCCATGTGCCCAACCGGTGTATTGAACTGCTGCTGGCATATCCAAGCCATACTTCAGGGGCATGGCTAAAAATAAGAGGATTAGAAAAGAGCTGCCTTCCAGACGGGCAGTCCACAAAAAAAGGGCGTGTGAAGATGATTTAGACATAACGGTAAGCTAAGCTGCTTATGGTTTCAATGGGTTCTTGTACTGTAAAAATTTCGAATGATCACTTTTTGGGCTTCGCGTCGCACGATGAGGTCGGCCAAAGCGATGCTCAATGCATGTTCATTTTCGTCACTAAGCAATGCTGCCAGCTTAAATTCGGGGAGATCGATGCGATAAAGCAGTTGCATCAGTCGTGGGCGGTCGTTTTCGAATAGCCAATCGAGTGATGCTGCCAATTCATTTACCAGGTTTTGGTATTGCATGCCGGCTTTCCAATCTAGCTGCAATTCGAGTCCGTTGCTCACAAAATCTTTTTTGATTTGATGGATGGTATCGTGCACCAACTTTTGTTCAGCATTGAGCTTATCGGGCAGGTTTTGGAGATCGGGATGCATCTCAGTGGAAGGGGCGGGTTTCGCCTGTACTTTGGTTAATGAGTTCTTCCACCTTCAGGCTTGCCTGCTGCAAGAAGCTACGACTTTCCTGAATGAGCTGGTCGGCTTCCTTAAACAGCGCCATGCTGTCATCCAGCGAAAGCTCTTCGCGTTGCAACTTATCGGCTATGGCCTTAATGCGCTGCAGTTTATCTTCAAATGCGGGTTCGTTTTTTTTCTTAGCCATTGCATGCAAAAATGCGAATAAATTCCCGAAAGCTTTTGCTCTTCTGTTGAAGTGATCTCCATATTTTGTTTAAAATCCCACAACAGCTGGGTATATTTGACCGCAGCATATGAATAGTCGCGAACAGATGTATTTGGTTGGCATTGTCGGGGGCAGTGCATCAGGAAAAACTTCTTTTATTGAGCAGCTGGCACGGCATTTTGACACCTACCAGATCACGGTAATTTCGCAAGATCATTATTATGTGCCCATTGAGCAGCAGCAGCGTGATGCGAAAGGGGAGTTGAATTTCGATTTACCGGCTTCCATCGACCGGCAGCGTTTTCACGACGATGTGATGCGACTCATCAGCGGTCATGAGATTTTTGTAAAAGAATACACTTTTAACAATCCTGAGCGTAAGCCGGAGCTTATCTGCTATAAACCTGCACCCATCATCATCATGGAAGGTTTATTCATATTTCACTACGACGAAATCCGGGAATTGCTCGATTTGAAAGTTTTTCTGGATGCGGAAGAAGAGATTAAGCTCCAACGACGAATTCGACGAGATGCCAGCGAAAGGGGATACCCCAAAGAAACGGTGTTGTACCAGTGGCATAATCACGTAATGCCATCGTACAAAGCCTACCTCGAACCGTATAAAGCCCAAAGCGATATCATCATTACCAACAATACCAGCTTTGAACGAGGGCTTGAAGTTTTATTACATCACCTTAAAGCAAAAGTGCAATGGAAAATAGATTCGGTGTTATAGGGTTGGGCCGGTTTGGTACCACCATCGCACGTACGCTCTCGCAGCGTGGTGCCGAAGTGATGGCCTTCGATTCCTCGGCCGAAAAAGTAGATAACCTGCGCGATGAAGTGGCCTATGCCGTGCAACTCGACGCCACCGACATTAAGGTGCTTCGTGCCCAAAATGTACACGAGCTGGATGCCGTGGTTGTGGCCATCGGGCAGGATTTCGAATCACTGCTCCTCACTACCGTAACCCTGATGGAGCTGAAGGTGAAGCGCATTATTGCCCGTGCGTCTACCGATCAACAACGCCGGATCCTTGAAAAATTGGGTGTTCACGAATTGCTGTCGCCCGAAGACGAAGTGGGCATTTCGGTGGCAGGTCGCTTGCTTAATCCCGATTTGGTGAGTTTCTTCCAGTTGCCCGACGATTATCAGATTGTTGAACTCAAAACCCCCATTGGGGTAGCCGATAAAACGGTAATCGAAATCGGATTGCGCAACAAATACAACCTCAACCTCATTACCCTCCGCAGGGCCTATGAAGTAACCAATGAGGATGGCGAAATGCAATACGAATACCATATCCTGGGTGTACCTAAGGCCGATACGGTATTGTATAGCTCCGACTACATTATCTTACTCGGTAAAAGCTCGGATATTGAAAAGTTTGTTGAAATCAACAAATAAACTTCAACTTTTGCCTTTATAGCGCGAAGCTTTTACGATTTCTTGTGGGGGAGTTTGTAGCAATTCGGGCAGATTTACCTCTTTGTTTTTGTTCATAAAGCGGCTTACCATTTTCCAGCCGACAAAAGCGCCCAGTCGGGGTGGCGAGTCTTGCGGCAGTCCAGCGGTAAAGGGGCCGTCGTTCATCAGGCGGGTAATCATGCGCCGGTCGTTGCTGTAGAGTAGGTTTTCGTTGAGTAAATACTCCCAAATCGATAATTCGTTGGTTGCTGCCCAGGCGCTTTGTTCAGCGGTATAGTTGAGCAACAGGCTGTCGGCTATTCCGGGTATGATGCTCTGCAGCACATAAAGCGCTTTGCCTGCATTTACCATTTCGGAGATGAGGTTGGGTTGTGAGCCCATGGGGGGTAGCATGTCTTCAATCATCATGCGCATGGCGTCGGGCACCATACGGTTGGGCTCGAGACGAGGTAACATATAGGCGGTGATGTAGCTTACTTTAGGGTAGTACACATAATGGCGGCCGAGGTGCAAATCGAGTCCCAGCATCAGGGCACTGTCGCTAAGGGCATTTTTAAACTGAAAAGCGCTTACCATGCCCATTGGCCGGTAAAAAGGTTGGTCAGGAAAGAGGTAGTAAAAATAACTGTAGGCTTCGCTTAGCTCGGCTTCGATGGCCGAAAGCTCGGGGAATTGCTTTTGTACGTCGCGAAAAAGGGTGTCGATATAAGGATCGCTTAAAAAGGCACCCAGTTCTTCATGTAATCCAGGATCGTTAATGCCGGTAAGGGCCACGATTTCCTCGATGTATATTTTGAAGAAGTTACCGTACTTTTGGCGCAGTTGGCTCATGCGCTGGGGGCTGAGGCTGTCTTTTAGCGCGTATAATTCCTGATCGAAGCGGTGAATGCGTACTTCCATTTTGGCCGAATCGGGCAATTCGATGGCTTTGCGCTTGGTTTCGCGGCCCAGCCATAACCACAACAGGAGCAAAAGCAAAAACCCGAGAAGCGTTAATAAAATAGGTCTCGACAACAAAGGCTTAATTGACATTTTTCACGTTATTTACAGCACGAAAGTACAAACAATCTTATGCTAATGAATTTGTTGCGTCCTGCATTTCGGAAAATTATACTCACTAGCCTGCTCGCTATTTCTGCCCAATCGGCCCTTTTGGCTCAGTTTGGCGATTCGAAGTACCGTTTTGGCTTGCATTTTAGTCCGAATTATACCCTGGTAACCCCCGAAACCCGCTTGCTCAATCGCGAAGCTCCCAAGTTGGGTTTTGGCTATGGGCTCATCATGGAGCGCAGGATTGGCGAAAACTACTTTTTTTCGTCGGGTTTAAGCATTCAGCAGCTGGCATACAGCAACTCCATTGATTCATCGGTATTTCGTTTGCCGAGTGGTGCGAGTTTTAAGGCCTTTAATCCAATTTACGAATATCGTGTGCAGTATATAGAAGTGCCCTTGAGTATGAAAATGCGCACCAACCAAATGGGGGCCATCCGCATTTTTGGGCAGTTTGGTATGAACCTCGGTGTATTGGCCCGTGCACAAGCCAGGGTGATTAATACGCCCGATGTTTTTGAGCCAGAAGAATACTTTTTTATCAACAAAGTGGAGGACTACAGGATCAATGAAGAGCTCACTGTTGACGACCGTGTGTCTTTATTCCGTGCCTCTGTATTAATAGCCGGGGGTATTGAATATTTGCTCAGTGGCGATACGCAAATGCTCATTGGCCTACGCTTGGATAATCCGTTTACAGATGCCTATCGAGGCGACAAGCTGAGTGGGCGTACCCCTTCTGTGGGTTTGCAGTTAGGTATTTTATTTTGAAGCGATGAAGATTGCCCTTGCGCAGTTAAACTACCATACCGGAAATTTCGAAGCCAATACGGCCCAAATGCTTGAGGCAGTGGCCCAGGCCAAGTCGGCAGGAGCTGATTTGATTGTGTTTGCCGAATTGTCGGTTACCGGATATCCGCCCCGTGATTTTCTGGAGTTTGAGCATTTTTTAGCCCTGAGCGACGCTGTAGTTGGCCGACTGGCGGCTGCAGCTGAGGGAATAGCCATTGTGATGGGTGCACCTGCCCGTAACCGCACAGGACAAGGCAAACCCCTATTTAATGCGGCGTATTTTCTCGAATCGGGTGAGATCAGGCAAACGGTTTCCAAGACCCTTTTGCCTACCTACGATGTATTTGACGAATATCGTTATTTTGAACCTGGAAGTGGCAATACACTCATTGCATACAAAGGCATTAAGCTGGCGCTGAGTGTTTGTGAAGATTTATGGAATGTAGGCAGCCATGCCCGCTACGCCCGACAACCGCTTGAGGAGTTAGGGGCAAGTGCCGCTGATTTGATAATAAACATTGCGGCTTCACCTTTTTCGGTGGGTCACGATCGGGAACGTGCCTTTGTGCTTGGGCATACGGTGCAGCAATACCAAAAGCCTTTGCTGTATGTGAATCATGTAGGGGCACAAACGGAGCTTATTTTTGACGGCCATTCGCATGCCCTTAACCGGAAAGGCGAAAAGGTGGTGCAATTGGCCGGTTTTGCCGCTGATTTGCAGTATGTACATTTTAGTAAGGGTGAATTGTACGCAGCCCAGGCCTTAGCCACTTTGCCTGAGGCTTTGCCTGATTTGGAGCAAATTCATCAGGCGCTATGCATGGGGATACGCGATTATTTTAGGAAGTTGGGCTTCAAAAAAGCCATTATTGGCTTGTCGGGAGGCATTGATTCGGCTTTGGTTACCGCTTTGGCTGCTGAGGCTTTGGGGCCCGAAAATGTGCACACCCTCCTGATGCCTTCGCGCTATTCGAGCGACCACAGCATCAACGACAGCCTGGTAATGGTAAAGGCATTAGGAGTCTCTTACGATATTCTCCCGATAGAAGGGGCATTCCAGGCCTTTGAGCAAAGTTTGAGCAATGCCTTTGCCGGTACGCAGCCCGATATCACAGAAGAAAATCTGCAATCGCGCATCAGGGGGGTGTTGCTTATGGCCTACACCAATAAATTCGGCTATATCCTGCTGAATACATCTAATAAAAGCGAGTTGGCTGTTGGTTATGGCACCTTGTACGGCGATATGTGTGGAGGCTTGTCGGTGATTGGCGATTTGTATAAAACGGAAGTGTATGCACTGAGCGCATACCTCAATCGACATAAGGAGATTATCCCGGATAACATAATTACCAAAGCCCCGAGCGCTGAGCTGCGTCCTGACCAGAAAGATTCAGATTCATTACCCGATTATGAATTGCTCGACAAGCTGCTTTACCATTATATCGAAGAACGGCAGGCGCCCGAAGCCATCAGGGCCATGGGCTACAATGAGCAATTGGTAAATAAAGTCATGCGACTGGTGAATATTAATGAATACAAGCGCCACCAAACGCCGCCGATTTTGCGGGTAAGCCATAAGGCATTTGGTATGGGGCGCAGGGTGCCCATTGTTGCGAAGTATTTAAATTAATTGAGCTACATGCAGCGAAGCGGCGGGTTTCGTGCCGAGGAAGGTAGAAAACGTTAAATAGGACGGACTCCGGCGGCGGGGTTTTTACCGCGGAGATTCTGTGTTGACTTGCAAGCTTTTTTCTGCAATTTTGTTTTTTTAAGGCGGCTTTATGCCAGCCTGTTTAGGCGGTCCTCAGGATCGCCTATTTTGTTTCAGGCTGGTTGCTGTTCTTTGCTGCTTGCATATTCTGGGTCATATGGCACTTTGTTTTTAAAGACGATATATGCCATCTCTAGCAGTTGTCGCTGGACGGCTACCGCTGCTTTCATTTTAGAGCCATTTCTGGCCACAATCCTGGCATATACCTGTTTGAACTTTTCGTCGTACCTAGCTGCCGCCATGGCCGGGCTATACATGGCTTTCCTCAGGTATTTATTACCTCGTTTCGATATCTTCGCCTTACCCTTCACCGAAGTGCCTGATAGCTTGTCTTTGACGTCAAAACCTGCATAACTGGCCAGCTGCCTTCGGCACTTGATCAGCGCAAATCCGTCTGTCTCGGCCAGGATAATGGCTGCTGTCAAATCCCCAAGACCTTTGATTGTTTTCAATAGCGCTATGGCCTGATGTACCTCTTGATCCGACTTGGCTAGCTTTGCTATTTCCGCCTTTATCTCTGCTTCTTGCTTATCGAGTAGCCTGATTCGCACTTTCAAACGTTTAATGGTGCTTGTTTCCGCGAAA
>JBKBSO010000008.1:0-157265 GCA_046291695.1 Bacteroidia bacterium | reverse complement strand
GGTGTAAGAGACATCAACTTCTTCCTCTTCCGACTAACCAAATTATACGCTTAGTCCACAACTTTTGTACTTGACCCCCCTGATTCCTCTTCTTACGCTTTTTGTCACCTAAAACCGAAAAACCCTCTCAAAATTGCTTCTGAGAGGGTTTTTGCGGTCCGGACGGGACTCGAACCCGCGACCCCATGCGTGACAGGCATGTATTCTAACCAACTGAACTACCGAACCGTTCTGTTAATGTGGTGCAAATATACGGCGGTTTTACACTTGCGCAATACTTGCTCGCAAAAAAATGAATGGTATGTTTATATGCTTTATTTAACCTTTTCAGTCTAAATAACTTAGCTGCTTAAATTATTTCACCACGGATGCACGTACCACAAATTCAGTTCTCACTTCAAGCTTGGTGTCGGAGGTCAGCAGCTGGCGAGTAGTGGCTTGCACCCGCATACTTACTTTATCTTTAATCAAATAGTCTTTGAAATTGACATCTTGATTTACATCCATATACAAGTTTCTTGCGCCAGTTGCCGGAATGTTTTCTGAAAAAGCAATTTCTATTTCCGGCATACCATCAGCACTGAGGTATATTCTGGCACTGCGAAGAAAATCAAAGGTGGTTTGTTCTGGACTTTTAATAATCAAACGTAATTCTTTCAGACGAATATCTCTTACCAAATTTGGACTGGTATTATTGGCAGCAAATTCGCTCTCAGAATCAGTGGTTATGTCAGGTGTAATCAGGTTAATTGGCAGGTTTATGGAGCTGCTTGAGGGTATCACAACCTCAGTCATTGGATACAAACTAAAGCTAATCCCTTCTTGCAATTTGCTGCACCCAATAAGTATGTAAATGATTAGAAAGATAGATGCCGAATTAAATTTATTCATGACTGCATTAAGTTAACAATAAAACTAGTGCCTTTTCCTAGTTCAGTTTCTATCTTCAGGTTACCCTGATGCAATGCGATGAACTCTTGGCACAGAAGCAGCCCAATTCCTGTGCCTTTTTCATTTTGAGTACCAGGGGTTGTAAAACGTTTTTCCCAATCAAATAATTTAGCTAATTGCGATTCAGTCATTCCAATGCCTTGGTCGGTCACTTTAAATTGCCATGCTGTAATACCTACGGACTCAACATCAACTTGTATGTGTCCATGCTCTGAAAACTTGATAGCATTGCCCACGAGATTTCGGAGAATGAAACGGATCATCTCATTATCACCTTTTACTACATCGAGGCTGGTCGAATATTCGAGCTTAAGCTTTTTGCTATTCAGCATGGGAGCATAAAGCTCTTGAATTTCTGCTAAAATCTTAGAAATTGAAAAGGTTGTATGTTCAATTGATTCGTCACTGCTGATATTTCGCGCCCAATTCAATAGGTTTTCAATGAGTTCAACAGCTCTATTGGCGGCTAATTCAATTTCATGGGAGGCTTCCTTGATTTCTTCAGAATCCATTTCATCTGGGTCAATAAAGCCCGCTAGAACGCCTATACTCTTCACAGGTCCTTTCAGGTCGTGAGCTACTACAGAAAGGAGGCGATTCCTGATTTCAATATTGCGCTCTAAATCTTGGTTTTTGATACGCAATTCCATTAACTTAATGGCCTGTCGGCCAAGTATGCGCAAAGCATTGCGTTGAAATTCATTGAGTCGTTTTGGATTACTGTCAATTACACACAGCGTTCCCAGTTTGAAGCCATCTGCGGTTTCAAGCGGCATGCCAGCATAAAACCGTATTCTCGGGTCATCTAAAACTAAGGGATTGTCATAAAACCTTTCATCCTGCAGGGTATCTTCAATTTCAAAGATTTCACTCTCGTGAATTGCATGTGCACAAATGGCAAAATCTCGATCGGTTTCGTTGGCATCTAACCCCTTTTTTGCTTTGAACCATTGCCGACTTTCATCTATCAGCGAAATTAAGCTAATTTCAGATTCGCATATTTGTGAGGCCAGAGCTACCAACTGATCAAATTCAATTTCCTCTGGGGTGTCTAATATTCTAAAGCGTTTAAGTGCTTGAATGCGTTCTTTTTCATTGGCTGGTAATGCTGGCTTAATCATGGTAGAGCATAACTTAAATTGGGTTAGGCTTAAAAACTTAAATTGCAAATTAGGAGAAATTTGGAAGAAAGAACCAAATTTTATTTTCCTTGTTGCACTAGCTGTAAAATTGTATCATGAACGAAAAGCGATTATTAATCGTACTGGCGGCCATCCAGTTTACCAATATCCTTGACTTTATGATCATGATGCCGCTGGGTCCTCAGCTCATGCGGATTTTCGATATCAGCCCAGCCCAGTTTAGCGCTTTGGTTTCTGCCTACACGTTTAGTGCTGGAATAGTGGGTTTTGCTGCAGCTTTTTTTATCGATCGTTTTGAGCGGCGCTCAATGCTACTGATGGTTTACGCAGGATTTATACTCGGTACACTTGCATGTGCCTTATCGCCTGGTTATACCTGGTTGTTGGCCAGTAGGGTTTTCACGGGCGCTTTTGGCGGCATGCTGGGTGCTTTGGTGCTAAGTGTGGTAGGCGATGTAATTCCGGTAGAACGACGCGGACTAGCTATGGGGAAAATTATGGCTGCTTTTAGTGCAGCATCGGTAATGGGCGTTCCCTTTAGCTTGTTTATTGCCGCCCAAACCAATTGGCACGCACCTTTTTTCTTTTTATCCTTAGCAGGACTTGTAATATGGTTTGGCATTTACAAGGCTGTACCTGCAGTGAACTCAAGCCATTCCCAGGTGCAGCTCAAACCCATGCAAATTATCTCCGCAGTGGTTCATCAACGAAACCTTAGAACGACACTTTTCTTAATGATGGTTATGATGCTCGGGAATTTCACCATTACGCCCTTCATCAGCCCGACCATGGTGGCTAACGTGGGCTTTTCAGAAGGTCAACTAACCTATATCTACCTGTTTGGTGGGTTTATTACGCTCTTTTCTTCACCTTGGATAGGCAAACTAGCCGATAAATATGGCCCCGCCAAGGTTTTTACCGCATTTGTACTTATTTCTATCGTACCTATCATTATGATTACCAACTTAAAGCCGATGCCCATTCCATTGGTATTAATGCTCACTTCAACCTATTTTGTGGTGAGTGGTGGACGAATGATTCCCGCACAAGCCATGATTACTTCGGCGGTGAAGCCTGAAATGAGAGGGAGTTTTATGAGTTTGAATACTGCCGTTCAGCAACTGTCTACTGCAGCTGCGGCATTTATAGCCGGATTGATCATGGTTCGCAACCCCGATGGAACACTTTCTAATTATCCTTATGTGGGTATGCTTTCAATCGCGTTGTGCCTGCTAAGCATCCCTATAGCTCGCCGTGTGAAGCTGGTAGCATAAAAAAGGCCGTCATTTCGACGGCCTTAAGGGGTTTGTTTGATTTGGGTTGAGAGCTTATTACATCGTGCGGTTTTTGTTTTTTGCATTAAAGCCAACCGATAAGCCGAACCTTGCACCATTACGTGCAGGCACATAAAATACGTTCACTGGGATGTTCATATGGCCGGATTTAAAAGATCGGCCGGCCGCAATCACGAAGCTGCTGTTCAGACTGGGTAGGCCACGACGGTCGAGGCGTTCAACGGCCTCATAATTCATATTTGATGGCACATCGGAAAGGGCTTGGTAGTATCGCCCGTCATCGGCTTGGTACCAGGTTTGAACGCGTACAATATTAATGGTTGGTCCGAAGGCGATTTCCCAACCGTTAAAGTTGTCGCGGAAGCCATTTAAAATACTCACGCTAGGAATAAAGAGTTGCTGGTCCATACCGGTTATCATAGGGATGAATTCAAACAGTGCCTGCCAGCGACCTTCATTCAAATATTGCTTTTCAAACTGATAGCCAAACTGGAACATTACCGGGATGGCATTGTACCCGCCAGCCGAACGGGGTGCAGAAATACGATTTGCAGGCTCTCCGGAATAACCAATGAGGCCCATTCTCGGCCCATCAAGTGCTAAACGCGTGGCATCGGGGTTGTTGAGCATATTATCGAACTCAAAACGCTCGGTGAGTTTGCGCTTTACATCGGCATTCACAGGCAGGTTAAACATTTCGTGCATGCTAATGCTTACCATTTTAGGAACTTCACGTGGGTTGTTGAGGTATTGGCTGATAATACTCTTTTCTGTACGCCCCGTTTGCACATCTACAAGACGTAATTGTACAAAAATGATTTCGCCGGCAAGCTCTACACTGCCACCGAGCATTTTGTCGGTTTTGATGGACGTGCCAATTTCGGTGAGGCAAATGGCACCATAGCATTTTTCAATATCAAGTTGATTTCTTTCTAAGAGAAAATCAAGGTCGTGCTGATTCATGACTTCATAGATGCCGAGTCTGTCAAATTCAAATCGAACGAGATTGCCCATTTGCCGAGGGTCGTAATTCAACCCACGAGTGTCGATGTTGAGTACGGCTACTAAAGGACGTACGTTCTGTGCTAAGGCCGTTCCTGCATGCAGGAGGCAAGCGGTAATAAAGGTGATGAAAGTTGTCTTCATGGTTTAAATGTTTAGGACAATGCAAGATTAACTACTTTGAATACCTGCATAAAATTGAATTTCGAGCCCATAAAGTCTGCAACAGCATCTTTCGTATGTTTTGGTGCAGACAGATTTAAACAGGACTGCTTTGTAAGGAGATTTACTAATCCCTCGAGAAAAAGTTGCAGAATTTGCAACCAATGCCTTACTTGCTAATAAAATTTGCAACCCATGGGTGAAAAAATAGATTATCAGGCTTTATTCATGGAAAAGGTAAGGCAGCTTATACCGCCGGGTGAACAGATGGCCGATGTACTTGCAGATTTGCTTTCGATGAGCAAGGACAGTGCTTACCGACGCATCAGAGGAGAAACCGCCTTAACCCTCGATGAGGTGCTGGTTATCTGCGAAAGGTTCAGAATTACCTTTGAATCGCTTAGCAACCCGAATGCAGTAACTTTTCAGTTTAAGCAACTCAAGCCTGAATTGAGCAGTTTTAAAGAGTATCTCAATGGCATGCTGCTTGACTTGCGCCGGATTAAGAGCTTCGAAAATGCTGAAATTATTTATGCTGCGGAAGATATTCCCGTATTTCACCATTTTCCATACCGTTTGCTGGCCGCTTTTAAGGTCTATTATTGGATGCGCTCCATTATGAGTGTGAAATCATTGGAAGGCACAAGATTTAAAGCCGGGACCATTCCTGAGGATGTTTTGGATTTGGGATTGGATATTTACAACGTGTACAGCAGTATTCCCTCATCAGAAATATGGACGGATGGCACGCTCAGCAGTACCCTCGATCAAATAGCCTATTATTGGGATTCTGGCTTGTTTGAAGATACCGCAACGTCCGTAGGCGTTTGTGATGATTTTATTGCTGAACTCACTAACATTAAAAGGCAGTGTGAATTGGGCACAAAACAACACAACCGATTCGATTTTTACCATAATGATATTATGATTGGCAATAATTGTGTGCTGATAAAGGCCGGGGCAACGCGTTTTTGCTACCTGAGCCATCATTCCTTTAATTTCATGCTAACTACCGATGCTTCTTTTTCGGCTGAAACCGAAAGCTGGCTTGAAAACATGATGAAGCGCTCCATGCTCATCAGTCGTGTTTCGGAAAAACAACGAAATATCTTTTTTACGGAAATGATCAAAAGGATAGAAAAACTTAAAAACCGCATGCTCAGCGAGAACTAAGCCAATGTGGTTTTTTTGCTAAGCAAGGGCTAAGTTTCTTTAAAATCGGTTTTAGTCATAATAATTGCCTACTTTTGCAGCGATTTTTATAAAATGCAGGCTTTAAGGAATATTGCGATTATCGCACACGTTGACCATGGTAAGACCACGCTGGTTGACAAGATTTTACACCAAACCAATCTTTTCAAAGAACATGAAGAAGTAGGGGAATTGATTCTCGACAACAATGATCTTGAACGGGAACGTGGGATTACCATTTTCTCGAAAAACGTATCGGTTAGTTATAAAGACGTTAAGATTAACATCATTGATACCCCGGGTCACAGTGACTTTGGTGGTGAAGTTGAGCGCGTGCTCAAAATGGCTGATGGTGTACTATTGTTGGTAGATGCCTTTGAAGGCCCGATGCCACAAACGCGCTTTGTACTTCAGAAGGCCTTGAGCCTGGGCTTACATCCAATTGTAGTAATCAATAAGGTAGATAAAGAAAATTGCAGACCTGATGAAGTTCACGACGCTGTTTTTGAGCTTTTCTTTAATCTAAATGCAACGGAAGAGCAGCTTGATTTTCCAACCATTTATGGTTCTTCCAAAATGGGCTGGATGAGTTCCGATTGGAAACAACCTAGCAGCGATTTCACGCCATTGCTTGATGCTATTTTAGAACATGTGCCTGCTCCTATACAGCACCAAGGCACTCCACAAATGCAAATCACTTCCCTCGATTTCAGCAGTTTTGTGGGTAGAATTGCCATTGGTAAAGTAGCCCGTGGGGTACTTAGTGAAAACATGAACGTCAGTCTTGTGAAAAACAATGGAGGGAAAGCCAAGGCTAAAATCAAAGAACTTTATACCTTCCAAGGTTTAGGTCGTATACGTGCTCAAAAGGTGGAGGCAGGTGATATTTGCGCGGTGGTTGGGCTTGATGATTTTCAAATTGGTGATACCATCGCTGATTTCGAAAATCCAGAGGGCCTTGCACCAATTAAGGTAGATGAGCCAACCATGAGCATGATGTTTACCATCAATAACTCCCCATTCTTTGGGAAAGAAGGCAAGTTTGTGACTTCACGTCACTTACGCGACAGGTTATTCAAGGAAATGGAAAAAAACCTTGCGCTTCGGGTCGAAGAAACTGATTCGGCAGATAGCTATGCGGTTTTTGGTAGAGGAATTCTGCATTTATCGGTATTGATTGAAACCATGCGTCGCGAAGGCTATGAAATGCAAGTGGGACAGCCCTCTGTAATTATCAAGGAAATTGAAGGGGTAAAGCACGAACCAGTTGAATTGCTGGTGGTGGATGTGCCAGAGCAGTTTTCGGGCAAGGTAATCGAATATGCGACACAGCGTAAAGGTGAAATGCAAATTATGGAGCCTAAAGGGGATATGATTCACCTTGAATTCAATATTCCTTCACGCGGTTTGATGGGACTCCGGTCCAACTTGCTTACCGCTACGCAGGGAGAAGCCATCATGTCGCACCGTTTTATGAGTTACGAACCTTTTAAAGGGCCAATCCCTGGCCGAATCAATGGCTCATTGGTGTCGATGGAGACAGGTACAACAACTGCCTACAGTATTGACAAGTTACAGGACCGGGGTATTTTCTTTGTTGATCCGAATGAAGATATTTATGAAGGTCAGGTAGTCGGCGAAAATAACCGTCCTGCAGACTTGGTGGTAAACATCGTGAAAGGTAAACAGCTTACGAATATGCGTGCTGCCGGAAAGGATGATAATACTCGCATTGCCCCTAAGAAGGTGTTTTCTCTCGAAGAAGCCATGGAATATATTCAGGATGATGAATACATCGAGATCACGCCAAAATCGATGCGACTCCGGAAAATATTCCTGAAAGAACACGATCGCAAGCGCAAAAATTAATATGGCTGCAAAAAAGCATCAGTATGAAGCCCTCTACTGTAATGAATGGTCGGTGCCTAACTGGTTATTGGGCATTGCCGCTTTGTTGCTCGGTGCTTTAAGCTATGTGGTGCATCAAGTTGCCCCTGCTTATACGGGTGTTTTTAGTAATATCATGTTCCTTAGCTTATTGGTGCTGTTGAGCTTATTTTACAAAAAGCTTTACATTACCCGGGTTGAGGTGCGTATTGAGGCGGAAGAAGTAGTGCTTTTGCTTAAAAAAATGGTGTTGCCGCAAAGCCGACGTATTGCGTTTTCAGAGATAACCGGGATAGGGATAGATAAAACGGAAGGTTTACAAGGCTTAATTAAAGTTCCTGAAAAACATTGGCTTTTGATTCGATACGGTAAAAAACGGATTTTTCTGTATGAACAGGATAACCATCGAGAAATAAAGGCCGTATTTAGGAAACTGCTAGAAGAAGCACCACAAGCAGAGCGGCTTGAACATATTTTGAAATAGCTCAGTGCATGGCCAACTGGGCCAGATGAAGGGCTTTCTGAAGCTGCTCTTCTTCGGTAATGTGACTATTATCAATCACTTTGGCGTCTGCTGCCTGCCTGAGTGGATTTTCGGCCCGATTACTGTCGATGCGATCTCGTTCACTTAGGTTCTCCCGAACTGCTTCCATGGTCCAGCTTTCACCCTTAGTGAGCAATTCACGGTATCTGCGTAATGCACGTATTTCAGGATTGGCGGTCATGAATAATTTAAGTTCGGCATCAGGAAAAACATGGGTGCCTATATCGCGACCATCCATTACAATGCCTTTTTGACTACCTGCTTTTCGCTGCAGAGCCACCATGGCCGTTCGAACAGCTTTGATGGCAGCAACCGGGCTTACCCAGTCGGAAACAGCTTTGGCTCGTATTTCATCCTCTACCATTTCGTTGTTCAAAAAAGTTTCGTTGCGGGCCTTTTCCCGATTGTAAGCAAAGTGGATGTGAATATCTTTTAAGGCTTGTTCAACGGCTTCTGTATTGTTTAAATCGATGTTATGCCGCAAAAAGTAAAGGGTTACCGCTCGGTACATGGCTCCTGAATCGACGTAAGCGTAAGACAATTCTGCGGCCATGGCTTTGGCCAGGGTACTTTTACCGCAAGAAGAGTAGCCATCAATGGCAATGATGATTTTTTTCACCCTGCAAAACTAAAGAAAAGCATCGATGAATAAGTGTTCATCGAACAGCAGACATGTATTGCGGTTGTACCATAAATAAAGCTTACCTTTGCATTTTAAAAGCAGATTGAATTGCTTATAAGTTAGATGTCATCATTCGAAAGTTTAGGATTAGGCCCCGAAATTCTGGAAGCCATCCACCAAATGGGTTTTACAACCCCTACACCCATTCAAACACAGGCCATTCCGGTCTTACTTAGCGGAACCAAAGATTTTGTAGGCTTAGCACAAACAGGTACAGGCAAAACAGCTGCCTTTGGCTTACCTGCTATTCAACTTGCCGATCTGAATAAGCGTGAAGTGCAAGTTCTGGTACTCAGCCCAACGCGTGAGCTTTGCTTGCAAATTACCGAGGACCTAAAAAACTTTAGCAAGCAGCTCAAAGGATTTGGAGTAACGGCGGTATATGGGGGTAGTAATATCATGCAGCAAATTAAAGCGCTGAAGTCAGGTCCTCAAATTGTGGCGGCAACCCCGGGTCGACTTATCGATTTGATTGACCGCAAGGCTATTCAGCTCAATACAGTAAAGTATGTAGTGCTCGACGAAGCAGATGAAATGCTCAACATGGGTTTCCGCGACGATTTGGATTATATACTGCAAAACACCACAGCACGTGAAGCTACTTGGCTTTTCTCGGCAACCATGCCCAGTGGGGTTAAAAAAATTGCCAGCAATTATATGACCGATCCTGCCGAAATATCGGTGGGAGAACGTAATGCTGGGGCAGCTAATATTCAGCATTTTTATTATCAACTTCATGCCTCCAGCAAGTTCGAAGCCTTAAAGCGTTTGGTAGATTACAATCCGGGTATGTACGGCATTATCTTCACACGAACTAAAGCTGAAGCCCAAGACATTACCGAAAAGTTGATTAGAGAAGGCTATGATATCGAAGCCTTGCACGGAGATTTGTCGCAACAGCAACGGGATAAAGTAATGGCCCGGTTTCGTGAAAAATCACTACAACTCCTCATCGCTACCGATGTGGCTGCTAGAGGTATAGATGTAACCGGTATTACCCACGTCATCAATTATACCTTGCCCGATGATCAGGAAGTGTACACACACCGTTCAGGACGTACCGCGCGGGCTGGAAAATCAGGCATTTGTATGTCGCTGGTTACACCGAAAGATGTGAGCCGGGTACGACAGATTGAAAAGATGATTAAAACGCCTATCGAAAAAGCAATGATTCCTGACGGACAGGCCATTACGGAACGGCAGTTTTTACATTTTCTTGATAAAATCATTACTACTGAGGTAGATCATGGCGATTATGAACGCTTTTTACCGGTAATCGAGGAAAAGTTTAGTGAAATCAGTAAAGAAGAGCTAATAAAAAAGGTAGCTTCGCTTGAGTTCCAACGATTCTTGAATTATTATCGCAATGCTGCCGACCTGAATATTACCGACCGTAAAAATGCTCGGGTTGAGGATGGCACAGCCGCTGGAAAGCCCGCTTTTGGTGGTGGTAATTACACCAAATTGTTTATCAACTTGGGGGTTAAAGATGGCTTCTATAAGGCAAGTTTTCTTCAATTTCTGCTGGATCACTCAGGTTTGCGAAAATCGGATCTGGGTAGGGTCGACATAGGTGAAACCCGTTCTTACGTCGAAGTAGATCAGGGACTCGATAAGCAGATCACAGAGACTTTCGATGGAGCACACTTTCATGGGCGTCGTATTCGCGTTGAGCACACAAACAGCAGTGGGGGATTTAGCCGAGGGCCGCGTGAAGGCCGACCTCCACGACAAGGAGTTAGCAATGTGCCTCAACACCGACACGAGCATAAGCGTCGGGACAGGAATAAGCCTTACCGTTAATCTCGGAGGCTCACCAGGTATGATTGTAGACTAACATTTGGTTTGGCATAGCCAAAACGGGCGGCAGCTTCAAAGCGGTAGTAGGTGTCCAATCCACCCACGCCAGCAGCCTCGAGCTGGTCGAACCGAATGTTGCCATCGGTCTCCAAGGCGTTTTCGGTTACCCAAATTTCCTGCACCTCGCCAATCAGCAGCATGGTGCCATTCAAGGCAATGTCGATTTTTTCGACCAGCTTTAAACCGATGCGTAAAGTCGATTCTTCTACATAAGGCGCCGCGTGCTGCTCACTGTACCAAGGCGTAAAGCCGTTGGCAGCAAATTCCGACACCTCCTGCGGATAACGCGCACTACACTGGTGGGCGGACGTGAGTCGATCAATGGGCACGGTGTTGAGGGTGTAGTGCTGGGTAGCGAGGATGTTTTGCAGACTGTGTTGCTGTGCGTCGAGCGGTCTAAAAATCAAGCCCAGCAGCGGTGGATGCGCCCCAATGTGCATGGCCGAGTTAAAAATGGCCAAGTTGGTTTGTCCCGCCGCATTTTGTGTACCCAGCAGTTGCGCCGTGCGCACCCCGCTTAAGCAGTTAATCAAATTGGTGCGGTATTGCTTTTCGGCCGTAAGGATGTTGGTGAGGGAGATGTGTTGCATATATAATGCTAATCTGACAATTGAACACAGAGATTGTTTTGGTAAGGCATTGAGCTTGACTCGAACGGGAGACTTTGGCTCTTATATAATTAAGCAGTCGAGCTTTTGATGCGCCGGACTTTGAATGAAATCATAAATGGCCTGCTGCTTCTGTTCCAGCAAATGGATTATGGCCGGATTAGAGAGGTTACCAGTTTTTATTTTGATAACTTTCGGTGGTGATCCTTTTAATTAAGCTAAGTCAATAAAATCCGTGTCATAGGATAAAATTGTCAGACCATTCTTTTTGGCAAAACTCCATATTTCAAGATCACGTTTGCCAATCAGGCCAACTTCACTCAGGTGTATGGAACCGAGAAATATCTTTTTTAAGTGTTTTGCAACACGAAATGATATGTATTCATCGATTAAAAGCACATTTATGCCGTCATAAGCTTATTTTCCCTATCAGCGGCAAAAGCCAAGCAAGCACGAATGGAGGCTAAGCTTAATTGATGAAAATCTTCTAAAATATCAGCTTCAGTCATGCCAGAAGCCAAGTAGCCAAGTACATCATAAACGGTTATCCGAGTGCCTTTCACACATGGCTTTCCAAATCTGATGTTCGGGTCAATGCTGATGTAATCTGTGTAGGAGGAATGCATAGAGTAAAGTTAGTAAATATGGATGAAAATCAATACATCTCGGCTTTGGCCCTGACATATCGTCTTAGACTACCTACTTCTCTTGATGCAACGTAACAAATCCTCATCAAATGCCCTTCAACGCCTTCCCATACGTCTCCAAAGCCCTTTCGCGTGCCATTTTGTGGTCGACCATGGGGCGGTAGTTCAAGTTTTGGTACTCGGGCACCCATTGGCGGATGTAGCTGGCTTTGGGGTCGAACTTGAGGGTTTGGGCATCGGGACTAAACACCCGGAAGTAGGGCGCCGCATCACAACCTGAACCTGCGGCCCACTGCCAGCCGCCGTTGTTGGAAGCCAAATCAAAATCGAGTAGTTTGCGGGCAAAATAGGCTTCTCCCCAGCGCCAGTTGATGAGCAAATGTTTGGTGAGAAAACTGGCCACGATCATGCGCACCCTGTTGTGCATAAAACCAGTGGTGTTGAGCTCGCGCATGCCCGCATCTACAATGGGATAACCGGTTTGTCCTGCGCACCATTTGGCAAACTCAGCCTCGTTGTTGCGCCATTCAATTTGGTCGTAGGCTGGCCTAAAGGCACCGGTAGCGGCATGGGGGAAATGCCACAAAATCATCTGGTAAAAATCCCTCCAAATCAATTCATTTAAAAAAGTTTCATTGAGTGCCTGTGCCCGACGAGCCAATGCTCTGATGCTAATGGTGCCAAATCGAAGGTGCACTCCGAGGCGTGAGGTGCCGCGGATGCCGGGGAAATTGCGCTGCTCGTCATACACCTTGATAAGGGCGTCGCTTACGGCTTCCTTGGGGAAGTCGATGGCCGTGGGTGCAAAGCCAAGCGCTTCTAGGGTAGGCAGGGGCAGGGGAGCGGTTTGGTGCAGCCGCTCGGGGGCGAATATGTCGGCACTGCCGCGCGATTCCAGGTCTGCCGCTTGTAGCTTGGCTTTCCACTTCCGACTGTAGGGGGTGAAGACGGTATATGGTAGTCCATCGTCTTTTAAAACCTCCTTGGCCTCCAATATTACATGGTCTTTGTAATGCTGGAAGGCCACACCTTTGCTTTCAAACAGCTCGTGCAAGGCACCGTCGCGTTGGCGGGCGTAGGGCTCGTAGTCGCGGTTGGTGTACACCGCCGCCACGGGGTAATCGCTCAAAATTTGCGGCCACAGCGCCACCGGGTCGCCATGCAGCACCAACAAACTACCACCCAAGGCTTCAAATTGGCTTTTGAGCCGCTGCACTTGCAGGTGGATGAAGCTTACTCGGGCATCATCTCTGTCCTCAAGCTTACTCAAAATGCTGCTGTCGAAAATGAAAAGTCCGAGTACGGACTGGCCCGAAGCAAGTGCGTGAAAAAGGGCGGTATTGTCCTCCACACGCATATCGCGGCGGAACCAGTGGATGGCAAGGGGTTGAATCATGGAAATAAAAACAATATTTTACTTTTATTGTTTGGTGACCTGAATGATCGTTTTAATTTACTTTTTTAACACTCAACTCCTTTCTAATCCAGGTTTTTGAGCCTGCATAAGAACGGTTATTAAATTTGAATTAAAATTCATATTGTATTTTATTTAGTATTTGATTTTTCGAAAAGCCTTAAAATATTTGTGTAACTAAAATTAAAGACTATGAAACAATCAAACAATCAAACAATCAAACTTTTTGGTCGAGTTTCTAAATTCTTGTTTTTGATTTTGTTAGGCGTATCCCTTACGCAATGTCAAAAGAATGAAATTAACCCTGCACAATTACATCTAAAGCCATCAAAAAACGATGACGTGTTTAGCAAGCCGGATTTGTCGAAATTGACAAGCTTAGTTGATAGGTTCAGGATGTCTCAGTTAAATCAACAAGCCGCAATTCGAGAAGACTTTTCAGAGGAAGATGAGTTCGAAACAAATGAAGCCTTGTTGTTTATAGAGGCAATTTTGAACAATTTAGTTTATGATTTTATGATTTAGAATACCAAAGCGAAGAGCAAACTACTTATCAGCTCGAAATGGAATTTGATTTTGGTGAAGGAATTATTTCAGGCTCTAGTTTATTAGGGTTTTTAACCATAATTGAAAATGCTGTTGACTCTATTAAGATAATTGCTGGGCAAAATGATAGCACCGATTATCTAGTTTCGATAGTTGATTTAGTGTGGGATGTTGAGCAAACATCTGGTTATGTTGACGTTAATGTTATTGTTGTTTTGAATGGCGGTGGATATATTCCCTTAATCGATGTTCCATGTGATTTACTTAGTTTAAGTACATGGTCTTATAATGGAGTGAATAATGTAGGTTTGGATTATTTTATACTAGATTCTCGAACCTCTGGTTTCCCTGTTCCTTTTGCACATATTGGAGCTAATGTTTACATGAGAAGTTATTTGGCATTAACCTATTTGTTAAATAAAGCGGTTTGTAACCCTAATCTAGCCGTTTTGGCAACCCCAGCAAATGATCCAAACGGATATTGGGTCTTCAATATTGATTTTGCAGAATGGGAGTACATCTGCGGTAGTGGGACCAATTCCCACTGGAACCACAGTTCGAAGCTATGGTCTCATGTGGTGAATCCACCTTGGGGCGCACCGCTTCAAAGTCGAGCACATGTGATTGACGAATATGATTACATTCTTACTTTAGCGAATGACAACAAACCGTATAACAAACATGTTGTGCATTATGCAGTATTTGAGGGATTGCCTTGCAGGGGAACATCTGGACCACAATATCCAATTGTAAGACGATCTCACAAATTGACGGTCACATATGGGAATTGGTTTTATGTATCAACTGTTGGGCAATGATAAAGAAGCTAATTTTTGTGATGTGTATAATTACATTGGTTTGGCCTGCTTCCGGCCAAACCGTTGATGTGACTATACCAACGGATCGAGATCAAGGTTTTGAGATGCTTTCCCTAGTACCTTACGATAATATCCTTTATACCTCTGGCTATGATATTGCAATGTTTGGACAGGACAGCCTGCTTTATCCACATTTGTGGCGCTTGATTGCCTTCGATCTAATACAGAACGCCATGCATTTTGATAGTACAGCTAATGCGACAACGGTAAATGCTTTCGGTTATTTGGTGGCTAAGACTGATACTTCTTTTTTAGCTATGCGATTGTTTAGTGACTCATTGTCGAGTACTGGTGTACGATTCATTCTCACTGAACTAGACTTCCAATTGAATAATTATCAGGAGGTAATGGTTTCTGACTATGAATTTGATGGAAACAGAGGCCCAAGACCATTTTACTGGCAACAAGTTGATTCGGTGGCTTATTTTCATTTCAATGGCGATACAAATATTTATGTTGTTGGAGCCGGATTTGATATTTTAGATACCATTACCCTAAGCTTTGCTCCCAATACCAATAGGAAAAACACGCCTATTTTTATAAATAAAACAGAAAACCGACATTATCTGTATCAAGGTGTTAGCGAATATAGAACCTCCAACTGCTATCCAAATCCCTGTAACCGTTTGGATGTGAGACGTGTTGCAGTCGACAATCGACAGCTGCAGCAGGTTTCATTGCCAGCGCCACCGCATTTTCAGCCAACCGGATCCCCTTTTTTGGGTTCAGCCTTTAAGAACACCGATTTAAAGCTTTTTTCTACGGATACCATTCTAGGCATTGCCCAAGCTAATTCGCACAATAGAGCGCCTTATGCCTCCTACAACAATCATGATATTTCAATGTCGAATCACCTGGTGTTGTTTAAATTGCCTACGAACATGAATGCTTCAGGAATTCAACTGAAGTATTTTCCTTCGCAGCCATATCCGATTTATGCCAATAATGAAACCACGCTCGATTTTGTAACCAATGAGTATATTTACGTAGCGGCAACCCAAGAACATGATGGTTTTTATTTCTTTCCCCCTCATAATGCGCTGCCTTATTGGACTTATTTCTTTACAGGTGTGGAGACTTCTATCAAGCTTATGTGCCTCGATCGAAATTTAAATGTTCGCTGGGAAACAGACATATATGATGCTGGCAAGCAGAAGCATATGGTAGATATCGTAGCCTTGCCCGACTCGGGCGTAGCCTTGCTGATGCACGAAAGCACACCAGCCGGTTTAGCACACCCCATGAATTTACGTTTGATGGTGTTTGATAAACATGGAACTGGTATCAATACATCAGCAAAGACTGAAACTGATACCAAGTTAAATTGGAAAGTTTTTCCTAATCCAGCAAGTCATGAATTATTTGTACAGGCTACAGAAGGAAAGACAGCCCGCATGATTGATGCCGTTGGGAAAGTTGTTATGGAAGTATCATTAACAGCTGAACAAACAAGGCTGGAAATTGCCCACTTACCTGCCGGATTATACTTTATGCAGCTTGAAGATAGGAACGGTCAATTTCAGACCAAAAAAGTTGTAATCAGCCGATAAGCAAAATATCATTAAAAACATAAAGAACGCTCCGAACCATCTTTTATGTTGGTCAGGAGCGTTTGTTTTTTGAATAATTGTTACAGTCAACGATCAACAAATCTGCATAATCACTTCGCGAAATAAACATAATTTACCTTTCCACACGCATATCGCGGCGGAACCAGTGGATGGCAAGGGGTTGTGACATGCGTAAAAAACAAATATATGCTGCACTAGTTTTATAGACTCCAAATTAGTTTTCTTTCAAGGAAATTTAGTATATTTGTACATTCAGACGTACAAAAAATGAAGGCACTTACCATTTCTACCTTGCGCAAGAACATCAAGAACTACTTTGATGAGGTGGTTGACAACCAAGAAATAATTGTGGTCCCCCGAGGTCCCGAGGAAGAATCTGTGGTCATAATTTCTATTGACGAGTACAATGCCCTCACTGAAACGGCTAAATTGCTTGGCAGTGCTACCAATCGCCAGCGACTTGAAGCCGCTTTGGAGGCCGCCAAGGAGGGGAATACGCGCACGTTTGACTTGGAGGCCAATTAAATTCCCTAAAAATGAGGCTCGAGTTTACGCCACAAGCTTGGGAGGATTTTGAGTATTGGATGCAAACGGATCCCGCCATGGCACGTAAAGTGCTCGAACTGTTGCGTTCGATCAGGCAAACGCCATTTGCGGGACTTGGCAAACCCGAACCCTTACGCTACCAGCTCCAAGGTTGTTGGTCGCGTCGACTCAATGCCGAACACCGACTGGTTTATACGCTCAGCGGTGCAAAAGGCGCAGATCAAAAATGTATCGTTTTACAATGCCGTTTTCATTACGACCGCTAAATGCAAGCCACCGACCTCTCCCTCGACAATTTCGAACAGCACCTGCCCGCAGCACTTTTACAAGCTGGGGAGAAGTTGTGGCAGCGGCAGGCCATTGAATTTAGTCAGCTCTCGGCCGATCAGTGGCTCGGCAGTCTAAAACAGGGCCGCAAACTATTGCAATGCAATGTAACTTTTGAGGGAAGAAATTTGGCGGCTTTTGACTGCAACTGTGGTGTTTCGCCAGACCCTTGCGCCCATTTAGCGGCTGCCATGCTGCATTTTAGCTTGGGTGCCCCCGACGCAACGCTTTCCCTCCGTAAAAAAAGCCGAACCACTGCCCCCAAGGCCATCGATCCGGTGCTCCAGCTGCTGCAAGAGGCCAGTCGCGAGCAGCTCGAGGCCCTTTTACTCGAACTTAGCAAGAAGGACGCCGCTGTAAAATCGCTCCTCCAGCTCAAATTGAGCGCTGGGGTGGTGCACAGCGCACAATTTTATGTGGAGTTGGAAGAGGCGGTGACGGCCAAATTACGGACCACCAAAACCGCTAAGCCGTTCAAAAACATGGCGGATGATTGGAAAAAACGGGTCAGCATCCTCCAAAAACAAAAAGACGCCGGTGCGGCTGAAAGCATTTGGGAGCTAACCAAGGCCATTCAAAAACTCATGCAGCAGCATGTGGCCAAGGATTATTACAAGCTGTACCCTTTTTTGCGGGTGCTGAAATTGGCCTATGCGGTGTTGCCTAAGCGTGCGGAGTTCGACCAGCTGCTCTTGCAAAGCGAACGCGATGCTTTTTTGCTTGCGATGCTCGACGATTACCCGGTGAAATACGTCATCCACGACGATTTGCAGCAATTGTTGGAGCTGGCTTTGGAAGAAGAAAGCTTTGTGCGGGCCATTTACAGCCGGTTCAGCGAACGTTACACCCGACTCAACGACCGCACTTGGAGTCGTTTGCTGGCCCGATTGATTGCCATGGAGCCCCAGAAGGCCGATTTTTACGTGGCCAAGTTTATACAGTGCTGCTTTGAACGCAATTGGAGCTTCGCCCGGCAGTTGGGAGCCTTGTCTTCGCCGGTGCGGGAACAGGCGCTGGGTACCTATTTTAATTTACTGGAGAGCACGCGGCACGAGTTGGTGCGCCGGCCTGATTATCGGGAGATGAAGGAGAAGCTGTTGAATTAAACACGGAGGCCACGGAGAATGCTGTTATCAATCCCTCTGTGGGCTACGTTAACCCTGTTTTAATCCATGCAGGACTTTCGGAAAGCTCAGTATTCAAAAAACTCCGTGTCTTCGGTGAACTCTGTGTTTTTAAACCAATTTCACCCCACTCATGCCCCCATCCACCGCAATTACTTGCCCGGTAATCCAGCCGGCTTGGTCGGAAAGGAGGAAGGTGGTAAGGGCAGCTAAATCCTCGGGCTGACCCACGCGGCCAAGGGGATGGCGCTTATTACCGGCTTCCACCTTTTCAGGCGTGCCCAGCAAACCAGCGGCCAAGGGCGTATTGGTGAGTGAAGGCGCCAAGCAGTTTACGCGGATTTGCGCACCGGCATATTCAGCTGCCAACGATTTTGCTAAGCCTTCCACCGCGCCTTTGGCAGCGGCGATAGAAGCGTGGTAGGGCATGCCTACCCGGCTGGCAACGGTGCTGTAGAGCACAATGCTTGCACCAGCGGCTTTTTTCAATTTGGGCAGCACCTCGCGAATTACACGAACCGCACCGAGTACATTGATTTGAAAATCGCGCTCAAAATCGGCATCGGTAAAGCGGTTGAAGGGCTTGAGGAGGATGGAGCCAGGGCAATACACCAGTCCATGCACCTCTTCGGGCAAGGCTGCCACCGGTACCGGCTGTTCGCCCACCGCATCCCAGCTTTCCCACTGAATGGCGGGTTGGGTGGGTTCGTTGCGACTAAAGCTGAACACTTGCGCACCAGCAATCAACAATTGCTCGGCCACGGCCGCACCAATGCCACTGCTAGCACCTACTACCAGGACGTTTTTTCCGTTAAAATCCATTATTTACCGCTTAATTCGAGGTATTTCAAGAATTCAGTTCGGGTGGCTTCTTCCAAAAATTTACCACTGTAATCGGCGGTGATGGTGCTGCTGCTGTGGTCTTCTACCCCACGCATGCTCACACACATGTGGTGCGCGTCAATCACCACGGCCACATCTTCGGTTTGCAACACCCGCTTGAGTTCAGCCGAAATTTGCTTGGTCAAACGCTCTTGCACCTGTGGGCGCTTGGCGAAGTACTCCACAATGCGGTTGATTTTGCTCAAGCCAATCACATGCCCGTTGCTGATGTAGGCCACATGCGCCTTGCCAACAATCGGCACAAAGTGGTGCTCGCAATTGCTGTAAAGCGTAATGTCGCGCTCCACGAGCATCTGATTGTACTGGTATTTATTTTCAAAAAGCGCGATTTTCGGCTTGTTTTCGGGGTTCAGACCGCTGAAAATTTCTTCCACATACATTTTGGCTACGCGGTGCGGCGTCCCCTTCAGGCTGTCGTCGGTGAGGTCGAGCCCCAGCACATTCATGATTTCACGAAAGTGCTTTTCGATCAATTCTATCTTCAGCTCATTGTCCAATGCAAAAGCATCGAGTCGCAATGGTGTTTCCAGCGATGTGCCTACGTGGGCATCACCCATCTCCTCGGCAAACTGCTTACTGTCCTGCGTATTCGACATAATTCCGTTCAGTTTCATATAAAGTTACTTTTAATTCGTATTGGGTGGCGATTTTCGCCCGTAAAAGTTGCCAAATCACCACGCAAATGTTTTCTGCGGAGGGAATGAGCTCCTTAAATTCGGCTGTATCGAGGTTGAGGTTCATGTGGTCGAATCGCTCGCAGACTTCCGCGTCGATCAAATCGGCCAGCACCTTCATGTCCATCACATAGCCCGTTTGCGGATCAATTTCACCCGTTACATGTACAATTAATTGATAATTGTGGCCGTGGTAATTGGCGTTGTTACACTTACCAAATACGGCTTTGTTGGTGGCATCATCCCAGCTGGGATTGTGAAGGCGGTGTGCAGCATTAAAGTGCGCCTTCCGTGATACAGTTACTTTCATCGAATATACAAACAGCAGTCATATCGTTTTGTTCAACATTTGAATAAAATAGTTCAACAAAACTGGCTATAGACTTTTTCCCAATCGTTTTGCGCGTTTTTTGGAAGAAATCAGGCTTATGTGGAGGCAAAAGTAGGGAAAATTTAGTGGGAGGCTTTACTTAGGAGCTCTTGCTTCCATTTAAGGCTGAAATGCTTACCTTTGCACCTTCAAAAACAATTCCATGGAAGTTAAAAGAGGCAAAATGACGTTCGGAGGCGCTGTGCTTACCGAGCTGGCAAATGAGTTTGGAACACCTTTGTATGTATACGATGGTGACAAAATCAAACGCCAGTATAAACGTCTGCAAGCCGCTTTCCAGGGAATTGAAACCCGTTTTTTATACGCCTGCAAGGCGCTCAACAACATCAATGTGATGCGTTTGCTGCTGAAGGAAGGCGCAGGCCTCGACGCGGTGTCGATTAATGAGGTCGAAATTGGCTTGATCGCTGGTTTTCAGCCGCAAGACATCCTCTTTACTCCCAACTGCGTTTCGATGCAGGAGTACGAACGGGCGGTGGAGCTGGGCGTACGCATCAACATCGACAACATCAGCATCCTAGAGCAGTTTGGCGACCGTTTTGGCAACAGCGTACCGGTTTGTGTACGTCTCAATCCACACATCATGGCGGGAGGCAATGTGAACATCAGCACCGGCCACATCGATAGTAAATTTGGCATCAGCATCCACCAATTGCGGCATTTAACGCGGGTGGTGAAGTCGCACAACATCAAAATCAACGGGCTCCACATGCATACTGGTTCCGACATTCTCGATGCCGAGGTGTTTTTGCGCGGGGCTGAGTTGCTGTTTGATGCCGCTGAGCATTTTCCCGATTTGGAGTACCTCGACTTTGGTTCGGGCTTCAAGGTGGGCTACAAAGAAGGCGACGTAACCACCGACATAGAGGCTTTAGGTGCGGCCATCAGCAAGCGTTTTGCGCAATTTTGTAAGGATTATGGGCGTGAGCTCACCCTCATGTTTGAGCCCGGTAAGTTTTTGGTGAGCGAAGCGGGGGTGTTGCTAGTGAAAGTGAGCGTGGTAAAACAAACCACTGCCACGGTCTTTGCCGGCGTTGACTCCGGTCAAAACCACCTCATTCGCCCCATGTTTTACAATGCCCACCACGATATAGTGAACGTTTCGAATCCCGAAGGCACCACCCGCATCTACACCATTGTGGGCAATATTTGCGAAACCGATACCTTTGGCTACGACCGCAAACTCACCGAAGTGCGTGAGGGCGATGTGCTGGCGATCAAAAACGCCGGGGCCTACGGCTTCACCATGAGCAACAATTACAACGCCCGTTTCCGTCCCGCCGAAGTGCTGCTCCTCGACGGCAAGCCGCACCTCATCCGCAAGCGCGAAACGCTCGAGGACATTACGAGGAACCAGGTGATGGTGGAGTTGTCTTAGCAAAAAAAAACACCTCTTTACAGGCTGTGTGGATTTAGAACAGTAAGGGTTCGGATGTTTTTGAAATCTGCAACGTTCCTAGTAAGGAGTTCAAGTTTGTTTTCTAGGGCTGTGGCTGCAATGATGGCATCGGGAACTTTGGTTTTATACTCCTTTCTGTTCATGATGCAGCTTTCCACAATGCCTGCTGAAAGCTCGAACAAAGTTACGTCTTGAACGAAGTTTTCGAGTATTTGGTAATGCGCTGGATTGGTGTTAAAGCCGAGGAGTTCGATTTTTGTAATGACAGAAATAGCTGGCATGTTGTTCATTACGTCGTGCATAAAATTTATTCCAGCAAGGGGCAATCGATTCCCGAGATAATCAATCAGCACATTGGTGTCAATTAGGTATCTGATTTCCCCCATGTTTCACGTCCTTCCTGCACAAAGGCCTGGAGCTCTTCTGCCACATCGGCTGATAATTTGCCAGCATACTTGTCGGAGAGTCTTTGAGGCTTGGTCACGCTTTTACGAATAACTTTGAGTAGGTTCAAAGCTTCAAGCTCGTCTAATAATTTATAAGCCTTTTGGTTATGGATTTGAATAATGACCGTTTCCATGAAGCATTTTCCTCCTAATGTGTGATTTTACTAGCTCAATGCGTTTATAATTTGTCGAAAACATGATGCCCGAACTTTGAGGTTCTAAATATCATGGTCTCGTGAATCAAATTTAGTCATTTATTAAATAGCAATGAAATGGTGGTTAACCTCCTCGTACTAAACCAAAAACGCAAAGTAGTTTTACTCCTCCAAGCAGCAACCTAAAGCATCTTTTTTAAAAATATGCGTAAGCATCTGTAACATCTACCCCGCGGCTTGCTCTAAACCCGCAAAAAATGTTCTATGAAAAAGATGCTTTTACTTTTGCTTGCCCTGTTGCCACTTCAAAGTTTGGCCAGCCAGCCCTTCAGCGTTCAAACCTATGGCAGCAGCGGCGGGGCCGTCGTGCTTATTCCGGGATATGCTTCTTCACCGGAGGTTTGGACTTCCACCATCAACGTTTTGGCGCAAAATCACAGGCTGTACGTATTGCACTTCGCGGGTTTTGCCGGAAAGCCAGCCGCCGAGCAGCCCAGCTTTGAACATTGGGCCCAAGCAGTAGCGGCTTGGCTCGATACCCTGCCAGAGAAGCACTTTGGCATCATTGGGCACAGTATGGGCGGGGTAATGGCCCTCTGGCTGGCTGCCGAACTGCCGCAAAAGGTGCAAAAAGTGGTGGTGGTAGATGCCTTGCCCGGCTTGGCAGCCTTTAGCAATCCCGCTTTTAAGGCCGAACCCGACTTTTCTTGTGCGGCCAGCATTGCGCAAATGACCTCCTTAAGCGACTCGGCTTTTCGGGCTATGCAAACGCAAGGCGCGCCGTGGTTGGTAAATGACACCGCTTGGCAGCAGCGCCTAGTGCAGTGGAGCCTGCTGAGCGATAGAACCACCTTGGCAGCGGTGTATTGCAGTTTTATGCAAACCGATGTTCGTCCTAAATTACCCCAAATCAAAGCCCGCGTTTTGGTGCAGCTAGAAGCCCCTTTTGTTGGTTACCAAAGCGCTATTGCGGCGCAATATGCTGGGTTGAAGGGAGCGGAGCTTCAGTATGCACCCGAAGGACTTCATTTTGTGATGATTGATGCCGCCGATTGGTATTTTCAAACTCTTGCCGCATTTTTGACCCAATGACCTCCTTCCAACAACTTTACGAGACTTTTTGGCCACGCATTTATCGTTTGTGCTTGGCCTACGTAGGGGAGCGAGAGTGGGCGCGTGACGTTTGTCAGGAATGTTTTGAAATCGCCTGGCGGCAGCGCGACCAGTTCAGAGAAGAAGCCCAAATGAGCAGTTGGATGTTTCGAATTGCGGTGAATTTATGTCTACGCCAGCTCAAACGCGCCCAAAAGCAAGCTGGCTGGGAGGCAGAGCACCACGAACGGCAGCAATTGCAGGGCGAAAGGCGGGTGGACCTCGAACTACAGCTGTTCAAAGCCATCAACCAATTACCCGAAATCGACCGCCTGCTCATTTCACTGCAGCTAGAGCAGGTGCCGCAGCAGCAAATCGCCGAAATGCTCGACCTCTCGCATGCCAATGTGCGCGTGCGCATTCACCGCATCAAAGATCAGCTCACCACTTTATTAGCCCAACAACAAATTGACTAAGATGAATATCGACCAACTTTGGCAAAATACCAACGAAAAGGCACCCGACTGGCAGGCCTTCGCCAAGCAGATGGCCGCGTTGGAAATAAAAAAACGCAACGAAAAAAACAGACTTAACTTTTTGCTACTCGGTACCATGGCTTTTGTAGGCTTCATTGCTTTTGCCTACTGGCCTTTGTCGTGGACGACCCTTGTGGGCATAGTGCTCACAGAACTAAGCATGCTGCTTTATTTGTGGCAGTACAACCGACATACCACCGTACGCGACCTTACCGCTGACACTGCTAACGCCCGCGCATATTTGGAGTGGTTGTACCAAGACCGCAAACGGCAGCGCTACTTAGGGCGCCGGCTCATGTCGGCCTATTTTCTGCTGCTCAGCACTGGAGTGCTGGTGTATATGTGGGAGTTTGTGCAGCGCATGCCCGGTCTTTATGGCTGGCTAACTTATGGCATCACCTTGGGCTGGTTTGGCCTCAACTGGTTTGTATTTCGTCCCCGTATAGTAAAGAAGAAAGAGGCGGCCATTAATGATTTAATTGACCAATTGGAGCGCTTGCAAAGGGAGTGGCCAACTAACTGATTTAAAAATCGGTAGTTATAACCTAATTAAAGGGTGTTTAAAAAGGTGAATTGTCGCTTCCTTCAACATAGCATTCACTCAATGAAACAGTAATTTGAATCGTTTTAATTTCGATAGCAAAAGGGTAAGTAAGACTAGTCTTTTTTTGAGTCTCCTTCTATGAGTCCTGCTACTACTCCAATCATAGTTTTGGTTTGAGGGAATAGCTTGGTTACGCTCTCTTAATCAAAATCAAAAAAGTCGTTGTAGTCGCCTTTTTGCCGTTTGTCAAATAATTCAGAGAACAAACGGCCATGGGTTGCATCTAGGATCCCAGCTTTTATAAAGTGTTCGCCAAATTTTTGCCGGATTCCTGTGTGGCTATGGGCGTTGATTTCGTACTTTGCCAATAAAGCTGAAACCGCATAAAATGCCGCATAATAAAGGCGGTTCATAGCTGTATTCCAATACTGAAGGGCAATTAGGTTTTCTACTTCGTTGAGGGTTTCAAAGGCACGTTTTAAACGATAATTCACATAATCGTCAGGTGAAATCGTGCTCATAGGGCAATGGCATGCTGCATTACATTTTCATAAAAAGGGGTAATGCAATATTTGTTTTGCCATTCATTGCTTGAATAGACCATTGGACTGATTACAATGCCTTGGGCAACTTCTAAGTCGTAAAGCGCATGTAAAATTTGTTGCTCTTCCTCGAGACTGAGCACATCTTGTTCCATCAAAACAAGTACATCCCAATCTGAATCTGTCGAAGCCTTACCAGTGGCTCTTGAGCCAAACAAAAACACCTGTGCTTTGGGAGCAAGCGCAGCCACGGTATGTTTGATTTCGGTAAGAAGTTGCTTATCGGTGAGCATAAATCAAATATAATCAATAGCTGAGAAATTACAAAACCTGCGCCCCTGCTTTTTGTTGCTCTGGTATGACCACCGCGATTCTCTGGTTGCGCAACGATTTGCGCCTGCACGACCATGAAGCCCTCCACCGCGCCTTGCAGCAAGCCGAGGCAATCGTGCCCTTTTTTTGCTTCGATCAACGTTTGTTTCAAGATACCCCTTACGGTTTTAAGCGCTGCGGTGCACAACGCCTGCAGTTTTTGATGCAATCGGTGCAAGCCCTTCAGCAAGCCTTTGCCGCCAAGGGGGTGGAGATGGAAATTGCGGTGGGCAATCCCGTGCAGGAACTACAAGCTTTGGCCGAACGCACAGGGGCCAAATGGCTGTTTCACCATCGTGAAGTGACTACCGAAGAACTGGCCGATGAGGCAGCGGTGGTGAAAAACTTGCAGGCGGCTGGACTCGAATGTCACGGTTTTTGGGGCAGTACCCTTTTTCATCCAGAGGATTTGTCTTTTCCCTTGGCCCGACTGCCGGAGGTGTTTACCGACTTCCGTAAGCGCACCGAAAGAGAAGCTCAAGTACGGGAGCTGTGGCCGACGCCCGGAAAAATGCAGGGGGTGGCTGGCTGTCGTCAGCAATGGCCAAGTGTTGAGCAAACAGGGGAAACGTTAGCCGCAGCCGATGCCCGTGCGGTTTTGGCCTTTGAAGGGGGAGAAGCGGCTGGTTTGGCACGTTTGCAGCGTTATTTTTGGGAGGAAGACCGCCTGAAGGAGTACAAAGAAACCCGCAACGGACTCATAGGACAGGGCTACAGTTCTAAGTTTTCGCCCTGGTTGGCGGTGGGTGCCTTATCGCCTCGCTTCATCTACCACGAAATTCAACGATACGAACGCGAGCGCATCAGCAACCAAAGCACTTATTGGCTGATTTTTGAGTTGTTGTGGCGCGATTATTTCCGATTTGTAGCGCACAAACATGGGGCTGCCCTCTTTCAAGCCGGCGGCATCAAGCAAAATGGCCAAGCGCATCCCTACAAAGCCAAAGCTTTGGAATTGTGGAAGGAAGGGCGCACACAGCAGACTTTCATAGATGCCAATATGCGGGAATTGCGTGCCACAGGCTTTATGAGCAACCGGGGCCGGCAAAACGTGGCCAGTTACCTGGTGCACCACTTAAAATGCGATTGGCGGGCAGGCGCGGCTTGGTTCGAACATGCCCTGCTCGATTACGATCCTTGTAGCAATTACGGCAACTGGAACTACCTGGCCGGTGTTGGCAACGATCCGCGCGAAAACCGCGTGTTTAATCCTGAGAAGCAATCTGTGCAATATGACCCTAAAGTGGTTTATCGCCTTCTTTGGTTATCGGGTAACTGAAATTCTTCGGGAGATAACTGAGGTTCAGCAAGGGGATTTATCTGAAACTCGAGGGGCGTTACCGTGGGTTCTGGTAAAGGCAAATTCGCAGGAAGATTTTGGGGCCTGGTAAGTGCATATAGTCCTCGTTCAGGGCTGCAAGAAAACGCTTCAGCCATACGTTGCACAACGTGTGTTTTGCGATCCTCAGCCCAAAAAAAGCCTTTTAGTCTGAACTCATAAGGATTTACCTGGTCGATCGGATATAATACAGCATTCGGCTTTACAAAAAAGGCAATTTCTACCGGTCTGTTATTTTCGAGATGTATGGTAATGTCGCTTGATTCGATTTTGTTGGCCCCCATAAACGAATGGTCGTCGCGTTCTACATAATAAATACTTTCGCCATTTCCATGAACATCCATGCGTCCAATTTGCCGGTCGATGAAATAGGCGGTAATGTCTTTTCCTTTAATTTGGCTAAATCGAACGCTATCCTCTTGCTTAACCAAAAAGCCATCTCGGTACATTTCAAGACGGTCAAAATCCCGGCCAATGGTGAAAAGTTCCATATATTCAGCTGAAATTTGAAACTCATCTGACCAAATGATAGGCGCTTCGAACAGGCGAAAAACGGAATCGGCTTCTTCATAGGTCAGTGAATCGCAACTAACCAGTAAATCTGCCCGTTCAATTACTGCATCGTGCCAGGCGCGTAATACGCTGGCAGTATCGGCTATTTTATATTGGTAAATGGTATCGGCGGTAAGGTACATGGTATCGACATCACCAAAATTGATGAGAATTGGGAAGTGGTAAACCAAATTGGTATTCTTCTTTCTATCGAAGAAGGTATATCCCCCTCTGATTTCAGTGCGTTCAACCGTATCTATCATTTGAGCGGCACCAATACAATAGCCGTTCTCTTTTTCTTCGTCGAAATAAATGGTATCAGCAGCAATGAATTGTTGTTTATCAATAATCACACGTCCATTCTTGGTAAGAAAGGATTCTTTACTTTTAGATTTGTACCAACCACCTTCGGTATAGGTGACGGTGCGTTCGGAAATGATGTCTGTAGGGCCAAAAAAGTCAGCCTTTTCACTAAGGTTGTTATAGTGTAGGGTATCAGCATCGAGGCTGAAGTCGGGATGGCGCAGGCTTACTTTTTGCCGGAAGTAAAATTGTTTGATATTGCTGTCGTAGGTGCCTCGCATGCTTTTGAGGGTCGATTCTTCGTTGCGAATGACAGCTCCTTTATAATAGCGCGATATTTTAGTATTGGTATTATAAAAAAGTTCGTCGGTGGTAAGTGTCATTTCGCCATCGGTCAAAAAAACCTCTGTGCGAAGGAGGGTTTCCTTGGTTTGGCCATCATATTCGAGATAGCGCGAACGGGCATTAAACTTGCCTTCCTGAATGATACGTACCCTTCCATAGGCTTTGGCCAGTTTGGATCCCCCGAAAAGAAGGGCGCTGTCGCAATAAAGGAGCACATCCTCTTGTTGCAGAATAACATCACCAATTAAGCGTCGAATCCGCTCACCACCCACTTCTTCGTAGGTAAGTTCTTTGGCTTGTTTGATTTCGATGGAGTTTTTGGTTTGTCCCCAAAGCATTGCCGGCAAAGCGGTTAGCATGAAAAGCAAAAGCAACGATTGAGGTGTCAAGGGAGAGAATTGGTTAAGATGCATCAAAATTAGCTGATTTGCCGTAGTTTTAGGCCATTCTACAAGCAAAATCGGTGCCGAAAGATTTACATGTATTGGTGTTGAGCAGTTGGTATCCCGAGCACAATCATTCGCGGAATGGCTTGTTCGTGATGCGTCAAGCCGAAGCTATAGCTGCTGTCGGGCTAAAAACGGGCATCATTGCCGCAGTTGCGGCCGATGTAAGTGACTATCGTTTGCTAGAGCAAGAAGAAGGAGGTGTACCGCATGTGGTGGTTTATTATCCGCAGGGTGATTGGTTGCCTGTACAAGCTTGGCGTTATTTCAGGGCTTTTTTGATAGCCTGGAAGCAATATTGCGTCAATTTCGGAAAACCAAATGTACTTTTAAATATGATTAGTTGGCGTGCGGGTACGTTTTGTCTTTGGTTGCATTATCGATACAATTTGCCCTATATGTATTTTGAGCATTGGTCGGCTTATTTGTCTGAGTCGGGTTACACTATGAGTTATGCCGTGCGTTACTTCAGCAGTTTGCTCGCTGCAAGGGCTGAACAGGTTGGCGCGGTAAGCCAACATTTGGCATTGGCCATGGAAAAGCGGGCATTGGCCTCCAAGGTGGTTGTAATACCCAATGTAGTGAATACGGAGTATTTTTTCGCCCGGCCAAACCAAGAGCGTTCCCGACAATTGTTTGTACATGTTAGCAATTTAGCATCAGTGAAAAATCTGGAATTGCTGTTAACAGCATTTCGTAAGCTTCGCAGGGAGTATCCCGAAGCACGTTTGTTGGTAGCCGGGGTTTACGATGTAGAATGGGCATTGGCGCATTATACAGGCGATATGCAGGGTATTGATTTTATTGGTGCGCAATCTGCGGAAAGCCTGGCTGCCATTTATCGGCAGGCGACGGCGTTGCTGTTAAGTAGTTTTTACGAAACTTTTTCAATTGTGGTGCCCGAAGCCTTGGCTTGTGGTTGTCCGGTAATCAGTGCTGAGTTGCCCGCGGTTAAGGAACATGCTGATCTTGGTCGAATTATATTTGTTTCTGACTTTTCTCCAGAAAACTGGTGTAAGCACATGGAAGCGTGCATTGAAACCCAGCTGAATTTTATACCTGATACCGAAGCCATCGAAAAAAGATATGGAAAAAGGCAGGTAGGTGAAGCTTTTAAAAAGCTGCTTCAACGGATTGCAAATGTGGGCTAGGGTATTGCATACTTTTTTTTCGCGGGGCATTAATGCCCTGCTAAATTTAATATTGGTGCTCCTAACCGCACGATATCTTGGGGCGTCGGTGCGAGGTGAAATTAGTTTACTTATTGCCAGTATGAATTTTTCTTTGCTTGCGGTTGGCTTGGTTGGGAGCACTACATTTATCAACTTGGCACCTCGGTTTTCGCCACGAGCCCTTTATTTGCGCGCCACCGGATGGATGCTGCTGGTGAGCGTGTTGAGTTATCCCGTTTTGTTGCGATTGGGGCACGATCAGGCTTTAAAGCCACAGAGTTGGATACTCTTGCTGCTCTTTTTTAATTGGTCGAGTTTGAACCGTTATATGCTCTTGGCATTTAAAAAAATCGAACTCGATAATAAATTGGGTATTGGCTTTGGTTTGGTTCAATTAGTCCTATTGGGGCTATTGATTGGGTTGGAAGTTGAAAGGGACCTGATGTTCTTTGTATACGTATTTGGTATGGCTAACGCTTTGATGTTTTTGTTAAGCGGTATAGGGTTATACAAGTATTGGCCGGAATCGAAAGCCAAGCCGAAGGATGGTTTGTGGAAAGCCATGCTTGGGCAAGGTTTTTGGGCGCAGTTGGCCAATATCAGTCAATTTTTTAGTTATCGTTTGTCCTATTATCTCATTGAAGATTATCTAAGTGCCGAAGCTTTGGGCATATATGGGGTGGCGGTTTCCTTGGCTGAGGCATTATGGATTATCAGTCGTTCGGTTTCATTGGTGCAGATGAGCGAAATTGCCAATACGAAAGAGCTTTCCATGCAACGAAAACTCACTGCCGACTGGAGTAGGCTTACGGCATGGTTCACTTTTGCGGTATTGCTGGTGCTCAATCTTGTTCCTGACTGGTTTTACATGCGTTTATTTGGAGAAGAATTCCAAGGGATTGCTGCTCTTATTCACTACCTCTCGCCGGGTATATTGATGTTGGCCATGTCGAACATAATTGTTCACTTTTTTGCAGGAAAGGGAAAGTACGGTTGGAATGCGCTTATTTCGTGTTTTACCTTGCTGCTTGTATTGCTTGTAATGCCCTATGCCATTATGGAATTTGGTTTGAAAGGTGCGGCTATGGCGCAGTCCTTCGCTTATTTTGGAGGCTGGCTGCTTGCTGCAGTGTTATTTAATGGAAAAGCTTGGTCAAATTACCTGACCTTATTTCCATCTTTTACCGATCTGAAGCATTTAAGAGGAGTTATAAAAAGGCTAAACTAAAAAGCCGACCCCAAAGGGATCGGCTTTTTGGGTGAAAGACCGGGTTCGAACCGGCGACCTCTAGTGCCACAAACTAGCGCTCTAACCAGCTGAGCTACATCCACCATTTTTAGAAAGAAGCTAATGCTTTTTCTAACGAGATGCAAATATACAGGCTTTGCCGATTTTGTGCAATAGTTGTGGTTTAAAAAGCTTTTTCAAGCAGCTTGTTGCTGTTGTTGCAAACGAATGAGCACCTGATCGTCATTTATGCGCTGATAGCCAATGGCATAGCAACAATAAATTTCGTTTCCGGCCCTGTCGAATTCAATGTGGGTGTGGTACTTAAATGAAAAACCTTCGGCAATAAGCTGATTTACATTCACCTTATGGCGCATTTGTCCCGCTGGAAGTAGCTGTTCGAGTATGCGCCTGTTTTTACGCAGGATGTTATGGATGTTACGCATGAGCAAGACCTCATGGCTATGCACCCGGTTGTACTGGGCATTCCGGCATGCGTCGTCGCAATATTTCTTATCACGGCGACCTTTGAGTGGTGTTCCACACTCAAGACAATGTTTGGTTTCCATAATCGTTGGTTTTGGTTGAAAATCTCTTATCCGTTGACAAACGCTTACAAACGTTTACAAACACTTACTTACGTTTACAAACGTTTAAATTACGACTAACAAATATTCCGTTTGCAGCTTTGTTTTACGAAAACAGCTCGTATGTTTCTTTTTTAAACCTAAAATCTTTAAAACTATGGCAAACATGAGAAATCAGGTGCGCTTGATTGGCCGCCTGGGTAAGGATCCTGATTTGAAGGAAACTACCACCGGAAAGAAGTTGGCCCGCTTAAATTTGGCCACGAATGAATCTTATCTGAACGACAAAGGGGAGCGGGTATCCGAAACCCAATGGCATTCGGTGATTTGTTGGGGCCGATTGGCTACCCTGGCCGAGAAGTACCTAGCAAAAGGTAATGAATTGGCTATTGAAGGTAAAATTAATAACCGAAGCTATCAGGATAAAGATGGCAGTCGGAAGTTTATTACCGAGATTGTAGCCAGCGATTTTGTGATGCTGGGCAAGCGTACAGCAGAAGCGGCTTAATTGCAAAACGCTCCGGTCAAAACCGGAGCGTTTTATTTTTTTACTTATGCTCGTCTCGCTTTATTTGATAATGGCAAACTTACCTGTTTGCACCTCATTGGTCTTTAAATCTTTTACCGAGAAGAGGTAGAGGCCACTTGCCAAATTTTGCTTATCGTCGGAAAGCACATCCCAGGAGTGTTCACCTCCCGACATAACAACACGATTGGGATCCCCTCCGAAATTGTTGTACCAACCAATTGTACTGCCATTGAAGGCTGCGTCTGAATCATGAAAAAGTGTTGCAACCGCATCACCGCTGAGGGTGTAAACACGAATTTCGGCACGCTCGGGAAGGTTATAAAAGGTGATTTTTTTTGAACGTGATGTAGTGCCATCCCATGCAGCCCCTGTACGATAGGGGTTGGGGTACACGCCGACCTTACGATCCTTAAGGCTTCCAGCTTCGGTACCTGCAAATACACGATAGGCGTTTTGTATGAGTGACGATTCAAGGGATTCCAAACCGATGGAGGCATCTCCTTCATCGAAGGCAGTAACGATGTACATATATTGCCAGCCATTCAAAACATTTTCTGCTTCATATTTATACCAATACTCAACCGTGTCTTCAGGGAATTTGATAGGCGTGTTAAGTCTAATGGCATCAAAACCATTGTTAAATCCTACGGCATTGCCTGGTTTGTCCCATTGGCCAATAAGGGAGGCATTTGCCAATAAGTTTGGTCGTAAATCGTCGCCAGGCTTGGTTCTGTAAACCCGGTAGCCTTCAAAGTCCTGAATCTTGGTAATGGGATCAATTGCATCTTCCGATAAACGATCCCAATAAACGGTAACTTTATTCTCGCTTGGTTCAAAACGTACTTTTGGAGGGGGAGGAGGTTCAGGGAGAATGTAGCGATCGAGTACGCCATTGCCATTCAGGTCTTCACCCGGGTCCAGGATGCCATTTTCATTCGTGTCTTCGCCTACGAAGGTTCGTTTAGCCCAACCCAAATTTGAGCGAAGCACTGAACGTGCGTACCAAGTGTCGAGTGGGGTATCATCAAGTTGCGGGGCGCAAGCGGCTGCCATCACCAAACTGAAAGATTCCCCGGGCTCTACCCTGGCGATGGGGCCTCCGGCAATTAACTGAACCCTATTTCCCGGTGTTTGTAAATTGGCACTGGCCCCGAAGTTGCCCATGGTTTTCATTCGGTCATACCGCTGCAGATCGTTGGCTGGAGCCGCCACGTTATATAGCCAATAATTGCCATTTATGCGGGCAAAAGGGGTATTTGGGTTGTTTGGGTGAATGTATTGGTCTTTGAACAAGATGCCTAAAAACTGCAATGCACCATACGAATTGGTAAAAGGTCGGTCACCAATGACGTCATACGCATACATGGCATGTAGGGTATCATCAAAGCCAAGACTCCCTTTATTGAAAAATGCTCCTCCCCGGTCGTTGGTTACTTTGACGTTTCGAACCACCAAATCGCTCCATTGCCCCACCCATACGCTGTCCCAGGGTACATTGTCGTTATTGGTAATGGTGTAGTTGAGGATTACGAAATAGTCGGCAAAAGGGAAGTTCCAGGCGTAGGTTTCTAGCCTTACACGTGCATTGAGGGGGATAAGATGGTTGTTAATGGGTTGGTTTGAGCCCGGAACGATGGTAAATTCATCGGTAAAATTGAGTACATATTCTTGGTGCGAAATGGCTGCGGTGCTAAAGAATTCACTCCCTGGCAGACTCGAACGGCTAATTACAGGCATGCCGGGCATGGGTGTGAACTCAAAACCTGATTTACCAACGGCATACCCTGAGGCGTCGTCTACAGCCCCGGTTGATACCGAAATTTGGCCATTTTTTATAGCACCTATCCATAAACCCGCCTCAAAAAGGTGTTCAACCCCCGAGCCACGGGGATATTCCATGGATGGTGGTCCTTGCGGATCGTTACGGACATTTGGTCTGCCAACGGTACCTGCATTAGATACGTTCAGGCCAATATTACCAACGTTAATCGTTTTTTCTTCAAACTGAGCCCAAGCCTGTAGCCCAAGCAGCAGCATGATAAACAAAAGTGCAAAGGATGCAAATGCTTTCATAAGGCACGAAAATAAGAAGAAGGTGTTAAACCGTTATTAAGTCGATGAAATTATCTATTCCCGATTGACTTTAGGTATTGTAGCGAAGCAGCAGGGCCAAGGTTAAAGAGGAGATCAATTCCTGCCAAATCGGCTAAAAATCCGTGCTTGCTCGCGAAACCTTGGTAGTATACAGGCCAATTTTGATCAGGACTTCTTATTTCGAGCCCGCGCAGGTCAATCAGCCCAGCTTGAAGTGGTTTTTCAAAACTTTGCGTAAATGCCATATTCACCTGAAGTTTAAGTGACTTTAGTAACCAATGGAATAAAGCCAAATTCCATTCCCAGTGCAATTCGGGCCTTTGCGCGTACAAATGACCAAGTTCTGTTTCGTAATATTCGAAAAAAGGCGACTTGCCATAAGCGCTTTTCAGGCTGTGCCAGTGCTGTCGTGGCCAGTTTTGCCGGTAATCGATACAGGTTTCGCTGTATAATTGTTTGTGTGATCGACCACCTCTCACAGGAATGCTTAGGAGATGTAATCCATTAGCACCGTAGATATAGCACCGATTTCGTGACGAAGCTTTTACAAAATGCTCATGCTTTTCGAGTAAAAGCAAGGGATGATTTGTTAATTTTGTAAGATAACCGATGGAAGCCTGGTAGGGCAATGCCATCACAATTTTTGATTCAGAGGCCTTATTCATGATAAACTACACAATTTTACGTCAAACTAGCAGGCTGTTCAAGTATTTTTTACTGATGCTTACCGTGGGGCTATTGCAGCAACCTGCACAAGCCCTTGATGCTCAATTTCGTTATGCCGTTTTTTATGCTCCCGGAAAAGGCCCCTATGTGGAAACTTATCTGGCCGTAAACAGCCGTTCAGTACATTTTAAGCAGTTTGAACCCAACCAATTGCAAGGTGCCATTGTAATTACCGTAAGTTTTGAACGTAACGATTCGATTGTATTGTATGATAAATATGTGCTCAAAAGCCCGATTATCGACACCAATACCGTGCTTGATTTTAGTTTCTTGGATTTACAGCGTTTTAGTCTTCCGGAAGGCACTTATTTTATGGATATGACCATCCGCGACCAATTCGATACGTCTAATGTAGTGCGTGCCACCGGAACCATTGAGCTAAAACGTCCGTCAGAAACGGCTTGGTTTTCAGACGTGATGTTAGCCAATAGCATTACCAAGGCCATAGAAGTTGGTCCATTGACTAAAAGTGGACTGAATATTGTTCCCCGGCCTTCATTTTTCTTCAATACCACACATGATACGCTGCGTTTTTATGCCGAGTTGTATGACACCGATAAGTTGGCAGATTCGGTGTTTATCGTAAAGGCTTTATTGGAATACGGCGACCGTCAGGTATTGGATAAATGCAGTCGGTTTTATCGTTTGGCGCCCAAAAAAGTAAATGTAATTGCTGATGCCTTTTTGATAGACGAGGTACCTAGCGGGAATTATACCTTACGGTTGGAGGCTCGTAACCGCAATAATGAATTGATTGCTTCTAAAAGTATGTCGATTCAGCGATTGAATAGTAAAATTGCTTTTGACGAGCAGAAGATGAAGGCTTTACAAACGAGCATGTCGTTTGTTGATGCCATGAGTGAAAAAGACATTCGCGAGCACATCGCTTCAATGCGGCCGGTTTCAGAAATGTTTGAAAGAGAGTATGCTGATAATTTATTGGCACAAAAAGAAGTAGATGTGGAGTTGCTCAAAAAGTACATGCTGAGTTTTTGGGAGCGAAGGAACAAGGTTAATCCCCAACAGGCATGGCTCGAATATTACGCTAAGGTTCAGGAAACCGTACAACTGTTCAGTTCTAAAATCATGAAAGGCTATGAAACGGAGCGTGGTCGTGTGTATTTACAGTATGGGCCACCTAGTAGTCGTACCCAAGTAACCAACGAGCCAAGCGCTTATCCTTATGAAATCTGGTGGTACTATGAATACAAAGGGCAACGGAATATTCGTTTCGTATTCTATAACCCCGATATGATTACGAATGACTATCAGTTACTGCATTCCGAAGCATTGGGTGAGACCTATGATCCACAGTGGCGTTTGATTTTGTTCAGTCGTACTACGGCATTTAGAGATATTGACGAACAAATGAATCGCGGACACTTTGGGAGTTATCTCGAAGAAAATTTCAGGAATCAGTAAAGCATGTCGTACAGGCTTCAAAAGGCACTTATTTGGCTTTGTAACCAAATACCTTTACGCTTGATGTATTTTTTTGCAGACTTGCTATGGGTGTTGGTGTATTATGCGTCGAATTACCGAAAAGCCGTGGTGCGTGGAAATCTTGAAAGATCATTTCCTGAACGTTCTGTGGCCGAACGAAGACGTATCGAAAAAGTATTTTACCGTTATTTGGCAGACCAGCTGCTTGAAACTTTCAGAGCCTTTAGTATGACATCGGAAGAAATCAACCGCAGGGTAAAAGTGCTTAACCCGGAGTTGATGAACGATTTGCATACACGGGGATTGAATGTGGTACATTTACTGGGACATCATGCCAATTGGGAGTGGTATGCCCATGCATTGGCGCTGAATACCCGACATTGGTTGTTTTTTGTATACAAGAAATTGAATAATGAGGGCTTAAACCAGTTGATGATTGAAATGCGCGAAAAGTTTGGTGCTAAGTCAGTACCAATGAAACAGATATTCAAGACGATTGAATCTAGTCCGGAACGCTTACATGCGAGCTTTTTTGGAGGTGACCAGTCACCAATGGCGAGTAATCGTTTTATTTGGATTCCGTTTATGCACCAAAAAACGGCTGTGTATTTAGGTGCTGAGGATATTGCGAAGAAATACAATGCAGCCGTTGTGTTTGGTAAGATGCGCAGGCAAAAAAGAGGTTATTACACCATAGAACTAGCGTTAATAACCGATAGGCCTCGCGAAACTGCTTTTGGCGAAATTACCCGGAAACATACCCGTTTATTAGAGGAGCTGCTTGAAGAGCAGCCTGAATATTGGCTATGGTCGCACAGGAGGTGGAAGTTGAATCCAGAGATACATAAAGGACAGGATGAATAAGGGCGACATGCATATCGGGGTGGTAATTTTGAATTGGAATGGTCGCAGGCATTTGGAAACCTATTTGCCGTCAGTTATGCAGACGACCTATGGCAACCACAAGGTTTGGGTAATTGACAATGCTTCAAGCGATGATTCGGTTAGTTGGCTAAAACTCACCTATGGCGATCGCATAGGCTTGGTACAGCTTGAGCAAAATGGTGGTTATGCGGGTGGATATCAGGAAGGGTTAAAGGCCATTGACGCGGATATATACGTATTATTAAATTCAGATGTAGAAGTATCTGCCGATTGGTTGGAGCCGGTAGCTACTGCATTTGAAACGGATTCAGCTTTAGGTGCGGCTCAGCCACACATTCGGGATTGGCGAAATCGGCAATTGTTTGAATATGCTGGCGCGGCTGGAGGTTACATTGATGCCCTAGGCTATCCCTTTTGTGCTGGCAGGTTGTTTGAACAAATTGAGACTGATTCGGGTCAATACAGTTATCAAAAAGAAATTTTCTGGGCATCAGGGGCATGTATGTTCATACGCTCCAAGGCTTATTGGAAGGCGGGCGGTTTAGATACTCGCTATTTCGCCCATATGGAAGAGATTGATTTGTGCTGGCGTTTACATCATTTGGATTATAAGTTGGTCCAGCTTCCTGATTCGGTAGTTTACCACCTAGGAGGTGGGTCGTTGGCCTATGGCAATCCGCGAAAAACTTTTTTAAATTTCAGGAATAGCTTAATTACGCTTCAAAAGAACCTGCCCTTTAGAGAGCTGCTATATAAATTACCTTTTCGCTTGTTACTGGATGCTCCTGCGGCACTGAAGTTCCTTGCGCATGGTTCCTTTGGAGATTTTTGGGCCGTTATCCGAGCTCACTGGTCGTTTTTTAGCATGCAGCCGTATGTTTGGAAAGCGCGCCGGCTAATTCAGCATAAGAAAGCGAGTAGAGATATTGCCACCATTTTTCAAGGAAGCACGCTTTACGCCCATTTTTTTGGCCGAGCTCGTAAGATGAAGGCCTTTATTGCTGCCCGTCGTTTATAATTAATTTTATTAAGCCTTCCAGTGCAAGTCGGTAGGAATTTAGTCCGAAACCACTAATGACTCCTTTGCAATATGGTGAAAGATAGGATGTTCGTCGGAAGTCTTCGCGGCTGTGCGGATTGCTCAGATGTACTTCAATAACGGGAGCAGGAATGGCAGCAATGGCATCAGCAATGGCAATAGAAGTATGGGTATAGGCTGCAGCATTTAGTAAAATGCCATCTGTTGCAAAGCCGGCTTCCTGGATTTTCGTAACCAGGGCACCTTCGTCATTACTTTGGAAATACGACAATTCCAGCCCGGGCCAAGCTGAACGTAGGGCTTTCAAAAAACTATCAAAGTCCTGATTCCCGTAAATGTGTGGCTCGCGTATACCCAAGAGGTTAAGATTCGGGCCGTTGATGATGTAAATATGCATGTATTTGCGATTGCGCGTAAAATTAAGCAATCTTGCAACAAATTATTTGTTTTGAATTGGCAGTCGGATATCAGAGGTTTTAAGGCTTATTTGCAATTGGAGCGTTCGATGTCGGCCAATACCGTGGCGGCGTATTTGGAAGATATTGGTAAATTGGCTTCGTTTTTCAGCAGTAACTTACTACCAAAATCACCTACCCAACTTACGCTGGATGACCTTCGCAACTTCCTTGTATTTTTAAATGAATTGGGCTTGCAAGCTTCAAGTCAATCGCGAATTATCTCAGGCATTAAGGCCTTTTACCGTTATCTATTGCTGGAAGGACTGCTTTCTGAAAGTCCAGCCGAATTGCTTGAAATGCCACGGACCCATCGAAAGATGCCAGAAGTATTGCATATCGAGGAAATAAATCAAATGATTGAAGCCTTGGATTTAAGTAAACCCGAAGGCCATCGAAATAAAGCCATTCTAGAATGTCTATACAGTTGTGGGTTAAGGGTGAGTGAGTTGGTTGAGCTTCGATTGAGTGGTTTGTACTTTGAAATAGGCTTCATTAGGGTAAAGGGTAAGGGCGATAAAGAAAGGCTTGTGCCCATAGGTAAGGCCGCTCAGAACTCGATTCAGTTATATGTTGACGGATATCGGCGACATTTGAAAATCGCCAAAGGTGATGAAGATTTCTTGTTTTTAAGTCGCAATGGACGCCGGTTAACGCGCATGCTTGTTTTTTTGCTTGTGAAACAGCAAGCTGCAGTGATTGGTTTGACCAAGGTGATTAGCCCGCACTCGTTTCGACATGCTTTTGCCACGCACATGGTGGAGGCGGGGGCTGATTTGCGGGCTGTGCAGGAAATGCTCGGACACGAAAGTATAACGACTACCGAAATTTACACACATCTCAGTCGGGATTACTTGCGGGATGTGGTCCGGCAGTTTCATCCCAGGCATTAGTGAATAATCTATTGACTAAGGGCTACAATCGCTTGTTATATCCGTATTTTCGCCCCTGAAATCATGTCGCAATTCATTATTTTGCTTAAACACGAAGTGTTGCTTGAGTGGCGTCAGCGTAATGCGCTTGGCGGTATATTGCTGTATGTATTATCGACTGTTTTTGTTGCTTATCTCAGTTTTCGGGTAGTTCCGGCGCTGGCATGGATAGCGCTTTATTGGATTATCATGCTGTTTGCTGCTACGAATGCAGTGGCAAAGAGTTTTATGCAACTTTCTCGGGGACGCATGCTGTACTACTATAGTCAGGTGCATCCACTTCATTTGTTAGGTGCAAAATTGGTGTATAACACTATGCTGTTGTGGCTGATTCATTTGCTTACCAGCCTCAGCATGAGCATTTTGGTCGGTAATCCGGTTCAAGATATGTTTTGGTTTTTGGTCACAGGTGCGGTTGGCATTGTTGGTTTTTCTGTTATTCTCAGCCTGGTATCGGCGATAGCGCAAAAAGCCAATAACCAAAGTACACTTATGGCCATCTTAAGTTTTCCGGTTATCGTTCCGGTGCTGGTTTTAATAATCAGGTTAAGCAAGCAGGCTCTTGATGGTTTAGACCGATCGGTTGGTTACGGGATTTTGGGCAATTTAGTGGCCATAGATCTATTGGTATTGGCCGTAGCCCTTCTTTTATTTCCTTATCTTTGGAAAGACTAATATGATGAACAAAAACTGGTATAAGATACTTGCTGCTGCCCTTTTGGTGTATACGGTTTGGTTCGGTTTGCTTGGTGAGGTTCCGCGCAAAGTGGTGCTCAATGAATCGATACGTAATTTATATTTCCATGTGCCCATGTGGTTTGGCATGGTTATCATTTTGGCGGCTTCGGCCTACCACAGTATTCGGTATTTGCAAAAGCCTGAAATGCGGCATGATATTGCTGCAGACAGCACTGCCAGGGTGGGTTTGCTTTTTGGTGTTTTGGGCATGGTAACCGGAATGGTTTGGGCCCAATATACTTGGGGTGCTTGGTGGAGTGGGGATCCCAAGCAAAATACCAGTGCAATAGCCCTTTTAATTTATCTGGCTTATGTAGTCTTGCGCGGTTCTTTTAACGAAGAGCAACAGCGTGCACGTATTGGTGCAGTTTACAATATTTTTGCCTTTGCATCGCTCATTCCGTTATTATTCATTTTACCTCGACTTACAGATTCGCTGCATCCTGGAAATGGGGGAAATCCCGGTTTCGGTGCCTATGATTTGGATGGGGGTATGCGATTGGTTTTTTATCCGGCGGTGTTGGGTTGGACGCTGTTAGGTTTTTGGATGGTAAATTTGAGGAATAGGATACATAAAATCTCTACCGAATATGAGCAATAAATTAATATACAGCCTGTTATTTCTGTTACTACAGCTTGTTGGGCAGATAAATTTGGCCATAGCAGAAGTGCCCATGGCAGATCAGATGAGGGCAGAAGGAAAGATTTATGTAGTAGTTGCGGTGCTTTTGCTTATTCTTTTCGGGCTGATTGCCTATCTTATTCGTCTCGATCGGAAGTTGAGCCGAATTGAGCGTAATTCAAAGTAATTTCACCTTAAATCATACAGATATGTCTCAATTAGAACATGAAGAGCACAGCTTTTTTGGCGATGTACTCAAGTACTTCGAAAAGGCTGCTAAGCATCTCGACTATCCAGTCGGTATGCTTGATCAAATTAAGTATTGCAATAGTGTTTACCGCATGCGTTTTCCGGTAAGGGTTGGCGAAGATTTGGAAGTAATTGAAGCTTACCGGGTTGAACACTCACACCATCGTATGCCTACTAAGGGTGGAATTCGCTATGCCATGGCCGTTAACCAAGATGAGGTGATGGCTCTTGCTGCACTGATGACTTACAAATGTGCTATTGTAGATGTGCCCTTTGGTGGAGCTAAAGGTGGAGTGCGAATCGATCCGAAAAAATACACGGTTGATCAGCTCGAACGAATTACACGTCGTTATACCACGGAGTTAATTAAGAAGAACTTTATTGGTCCTGGTTTAGATGTGCCCGCGCCTGATTACGGTACGGGTGAACGTGAGATGAGTTGGATCATGGATACCTACACCACTTTTTTTCCGGGTCAAATTGATGGAATTGGTTGTGTAACGGGTAAGCCCATTACACAAGGGGGGATAGTAGGCAGAAGGGAAGCTACGGGTCTTGGTGTTTATTATGGTATTCGTCAGGCATGTAGTTATGCCGACGATATGGGTCGCCTAGGATTATCCGTAGGGCTTGAAGGTAAATCTGTAGTGATACAGGGCTTGGGTAATGTAGGTTATCATGCTGCAAAATTCTTTTATGAAGGTGGTGCGAAAATTATTGCACTTGCTGAGTTCGAAGGTGCAATTTATAAGGCTGATGGATTGAATTACGAGGAAGTTTTTCAACATCGTAAAAAAACCGGCAGTATTCTGAACTTCCCGGGTGCAACCAACCTAGCGTCAAGCGGTGACGCTTTGGAGCTTGACTGCGATATTTTGATTCCGGCAGCGCTCGAAAATCAAATACATGAAGGCAATGCCCATAAGATTAAAGCCAAAATCATCGGAGAAGCAGCGAATGGACCGGTGACCTCTGAAGCAGAGGAAGTTTTAAATGCGAAAGGCATCATGGTTATTCCTGATATTTACTTGAATGCCGGAGGGGTTACAGTTTCTTATTTTGAATGGCTTAAAAACCTATCGCATGTACGTTTCGGTCGTTTGGGTAAACGTTTCGACGAGAACTTGAACAAACAAATCATTGATGCTGTAGAAGAAATGACCGGAAGATCATTGAGTGATAAGCACCGTACGCTAATAGGGAGAGGGGCTGATGAGATTGATTTTGTGTATTCAGGTCTTGAAGAAACCATGATTGAGGCTTACAGTCAAATCAGGGAAGTAAAGAAGGAAATACCATCTATTCCTGATTATCGAACTGCGGCATTTGTGGTTGCTATTCGGAAAATTGCACGTTCTTATGAGTCATTAGGCGTATTTCCATAGTGTGCATGATCACGTAAAAAAAAGAGCAGGTTTCGACCTGCTTTTTTTTTTTATTCCAAGCAAGTGATGCGCATTGTTGTGTACTTTTGCGCCCAAATGGCGAGGAGTTTCCTGAATAATGCTTTGGTTGTTTGTTGCTTGGCGCTTTTGTTGCCAAGTGGCCATAGTCACGCCTATTTCAATTTATCAGATTCTGTCATCAAGAATTCGGTATCCCTTGAAGTATCGGATTCGGCTATATCATTCGAAATTTGGGAAGATTTTCGGGAATATGCCGATCTTGAATGTACGGTTCCTCGTCGTTTATCAAGCAATCAAATTGTTGTACAAGCGGCTATTGGTGTCTTTCGCCCCATTCTTAGCAATTTTATTATCCGATTAGCAGGGACCAGCAGTCCAATACGTAATGCTAATTTACAGCCCTGTTACGGCTTCCTATTTCATTATACCCCCTTTTGAACGACGCTATTCCTTTTGGTTTTAGGTTTTAGTAAAGTTCAAATTCAATGTACAAAAACATATTATGGGCCTTTTGCGGTCTGATGATATTGTCAGCCTGCGGCAATAAAAATATGCAGGCCGATGCAGAGGCATTTGAGGTGGTTGCCCTCGAATTGCAGCCTCGCGACACCACCGTTGAAATTCGCTATGTGGCTGAGCTGCAAGCGCAAGGCTATGTAGAAGTGCGGGCCCGGCATGCCGGTATGCTTGAAGCTATATTAGTGGATGAAGGTCAGTTGGTTAAATCCGGTCAGGTGATGTTTAAATTGACCTCTACCGAGTTAGAATCTGTGGTTGCTTCGGCCAAGGCTGCGGTCTTATTAACCGAAGCTGAACTTAAAAAAGCCCGTTTGGAACGCCAGCGTGTTCGGTCGCTGGTTGATAATCAGGTGGTGGCGGCAACCGAACTCGATTTGGCTGAAGCCGAAGTTCAAATTGCCAAAGCGAGGCTAGAAGATGCTATGGCAGATTTAAAAACTGCTGAAGCGCAACTCAGTTATACCTCGGTAAAAGCACCTTTTATCGGTAAAGTCAACCGGTTTGCCTTAAAAATGGGTGCACGGGTGGCTGAAGGGGATTTGCTCACCACCTTATCCGATGCAACCGGTATTTTGGCTTATTTCAATATTTCTGAAAAGGAATATTTAAAGAACCGCACCGCTTTAGCTACAGGAGGCAGTGCTATTCCGCGCCAGGCACGCTTGGTGTTGGCTGATGGGTCGGCTTATGCCCATGACGGACAAATTGAGACCGCTGAAACCGAGTTCGACCCGGTTACCGGCGCCATGGCCCTGCGTGCACGTTTTCCCAATCCTGAGGGATTGCTCAAGCACCGTTCAACCGGACAAATATTGCTGGTGATGGAGCAGAAAGACGTATTTCTGGTGCCCCAAAAAGCAGTGCTTGAACTGCAAGACAAATACTATGTATATGTGATTGGCGGAAATCAGTTGCTGCGGCTGCAAGCGGTAAGGCCCATCAGTAGGGTAGGCGGTTTTTATGTGGTTAATCAAGGTATTGAGGCAGGCACCTGGATAGTGGCCGAAGGCATTATGTCGGTTCGTGAAGGCATGAAAGTGGCCGGGGTGGAGCGCATTGAGGCCATAGATACATCCATTTAAAACTAAGCGGCCATGGTAGAAATGTTCATTCGCCGACCGGTTTTATCGCTGGTCATTTCGTTGTTGCTCACCTTACTGGGTTTGCTGGCATTTACTTCCTTGCCCATCACCCAGTTCCCCGACATTGTGCCGCCATCGGTTGTGGTAACCGCGCGCTATACCGGTGCCAACGCTGATGTTTGCGCCAAAGCGGTATCAACGCCTATTGAAAGGGCGATCAATGGTGTGCCTGGTATGACCGCTATGCAATCGGTATCTACCAACAATGGTATTACCTTAATTCAGGTATTTTTTGAAGTGGGTACCGATCCTGATTTGGCATCAGTAAATGTGCAAAACCGGGTAACAACCATCTTAGATGAACTTCCGGAAGAAGTGATTAAGGCAGGTGTAACGGTTGAAAAAGAGGTGAATTCGATGCTCTTGTATTTGAACCTCACCTCAAGCGATCCGGCAGCAGACGAAGAATTCATCTTCAACTTTGCCGATATTAACCTGTTGCAAGAACTCAAACGCATTGAAGGCGTAGGTTTTGCTGAAATTATGGGTGCTAAGGAATACGCCATGCGGGTTTGGCTCAAACCCGAAAAGCTGTTGGCTTACCGTGTAGGCACCGAAGAAGTAATTCAGGTATTACGCGCGCAAAATTTGGAAGCGGCGCCAGGAAAAATAGGTGAAAGCAGCGGCAAAGGCAGTCCTAATTTGCAGTATGTATTACGTTATGGCGGTAAATTTTTTACCGAAGAGCAGTACGAAAACATCGTGATCAAGGCCGAGGAAGACGGTTCGGTGTTGCGTCTGAAAGACATTGCTGAGGTTGAATTTGGTGCTTTGAGTTATGGCATGTCGTCGAAAACAGATGGTAAACCTTCGGCTTCAATCATGTTGAAACAGCGACCGGGGTCAAATGCACGGGAGGTGATTCAAAATATTAATATTCGCATGGAGGAGCTCAAAGAAGGTTCATTCCCTCCGGGCATGGAATACAATTATGCTTACGACGTTTCACGTTTTCTTGACGCCTCCATCAAAGAAGTTCTTAAAACCTTAATTGAAGCCTTTTTGTTGGTTTTTTTGGTAGTATTTATCTTTTTACAAGATTGGCGTTCGACCTTGATACCTGCCTTGGCCGTTCCTGTTGCTTTGATCTCAACCCTGGCCTTTATGCAAATGCTGGGTTTTTCAATTAACTTATTAACCCTGTTTGCCTTGGTACTGGCTATTGGTATTGTGGTCGATAATGCCATTGTGGTAGTGGAAGCAGTGCACGTAAAAATTCACCAAAAGCATATGCCGCCCTTTGAAGCAACCATTGCCGCCATGAAAGAAATCAGTGGTGCTATTGTTGCTATTACCCTGGTAATGTCGGCTGTATTCGTTCCCGTGGCTTTTTTGTCGGGTCCTGTGGGTGTGTTCTATAGACAGTTTTCGCTTACGCTGGCAATATCGATTGTAATATCAGGTATTAATGCCCTCACCCTTACCCCGGCTTTGTGTGCTATCTTATTGAAACATGAGCATGTAAACCCTCACAGTTTGCTGGGACGCTTCTTCGGCAAGTTCAACAACCGTTACCATCGGCTCGAACTAGGTTATAAAAGCATTTTGACCCGTATTGCACCCCGTATGGGACTCACCACGGGTATTTTGGCTCTTTTTTTCTTATTTAGCTGGGGTACTTCGATGGTATTGCCCGGTGGCTTTATACCTACCGAAGACCAGGGCATGATTTACGTGAATGTAACCACACCTCCTGGAGCAACCATGGAACGAACCGAAGTGGTGCTCGACGAAATTACGCGAGTGGCTGCTAGCATGCCAGCCGTTGAAAATGTATCGACCCTGGCGGGTTATAGTTTGCTTACAGAAACTGCCGGTGCTTCGTATGGTATGGGCATGATTGGTCTGAAGGCCTGGGATGATCGTGATGAAAGCGTATCGGACGTTATTGAGAAACTTAAAAAAGGGACTGCCCATTTGCGTGACGCCTCCATTGAATATTTTCCTCCACCAACCGTACCCGGCTTTGGTAATTCATCCGGCTTTGAATTTCGCTTACTCGATCGTAGCGGAACAGCCAACTTATCCAGGATGGCTGAAGTTACCGATGCATTGGTCAATGCCTTGAATGCCGATCCGGTTATTGGAGCGGCATTTACCAATTTTGATCCCAGTTTTCCGCAATATATGTTGAACATAAACCAGGATATGGCAGCGGCCAAGGGAGTGAGTATCGACAATGCCATGAGTAACCTGCAAACACTGATAGGTAGTTTTTACGCCACCAATTTTATCCGTTTTGGTCAGATGTACAAGGTTATGGTGCAGGCTATGCCCGAATACCGACAAAATCCTGAAGATATTTTGCAGCTCTACACCAAAAACGACAAGGGCGATATGGTAAGCTATGCCAGCTTTATGAGCATTGAGCGCGTTTTTGGTCCCGAACAGCTCACACGGTACAACATGTACAATTCGGCATTGCTTACCGGCGACGCAGCACCGGGTTACAGTTCGGGCGAAGCCATTGCTGCTATTGCCAAAACTGCTGAAGAAGTATTGCCTCGCGGCTACGACTTCGAATGGTCGGGCATGACGCGTGAACAGGTTTTGGCTGGTAATGAAGCCATTTATATTTTTATCCTTTGCTTGGTATTTGTGTATTTACTTTTGTCGGCCCAATACGAAAGCTTTTTATTGCCTTTACCGGTGATTTTGAGCTTACCTACAGGTATTTTGGATCGTTCTTCTTTTTGTGGGTCATGGGTCTCGAGAACAATATTTACGCCCAAGTGGCGCTGGTGATGCTCATTGGACTCTTGGGCAAAAATGCCATTTTGGTGGTTGAATTTGCTTTACAACGGCAAAAGGAGGGGGTGAGTGAATTACGTGCTGCCATGGAAGGTGCAGTTGCGCGTTTACGACCTATTTTGATGACTTCTTTCGCGTTTATTGCGGGACTAATGCCGTTGGTTTTGGCCAGCGGTGCAGGTGCCATGGGTAACAAAAGTATTGGGGTAGCGGCTGCTGGTGGCATGCTTACAGGCACCCTGTTTGGTTTGTTGATTATACCCGGCTTGTTTGTAATTTTTGCAGCTCCCGGACGACGTAAACGCTTAAAATCGCTCCAAGCACAGCGTAAAGCTAAAGATTACCACTATGAATAGCATAAAGAGGTTTTACACCTATTCATTTTTTCTGGTATGGAGTACTTTTTTGATATCATGCCAAAGCAAGCAAAACTTGCCCATCAGTATGTTGCCAATGCAAGAAGTTGCAACATGGGAAGCCTTACCAAAGCCCGAGGTGTTTTTCAGTGACTCTAACTTGCAAGTTCTTTTGCAGGCTGCCATGAGGCAAAATCCAGATTATTTGCAAATGCAAGCCATGGTGGGCATCAGTCGTGCTACCCGGGATGCCGCCACCGGTGCCTTACTGCCTCGCTTCGAGATTTTTGCCGGGGCAGCACGCCGTCGTTTCAGCGAATACAGTATGGATGGGGTAGGGAACTTCGATACCAATTTTTCACCCAACATTCGTCCCGACCAGCGCATGCCCAATCCCTTGCCCGATTATGTGGTGCAGGCCCGTGTAAGTTGGGAGCTTGACATTTGGGGTAAATTATCGGCCATGCGCAAGGCGGCTGCACAGCGCTATTTGGCCTCAGAAGCTGGCTTGGCCTGGCAACGAACCGTGTTAGCGGCTGATGTAGCCAATACTTATTATGAGTTGTTGGCCTTTGATGCCATGCAGCGCATTATAGAACGTAACGTAGAAGTGCAGTTAGATGCCGTAAATCTGGTAAAGCTGCAGCAGCAAGCCGGCCGGGCTACTGCTCTAGCCGTGCAGCAAACCGAAGCACAATGGTTGAGAACCAAAGCTTTGGGCGCACAAATACAAATTCAACGCATGCGCACGGCCAATGCTTTGTTCCTTTTGACGGGCAGTTTTGCCGAGGTGTTGCATACCACTACCGAGCTCGAAGTGAGCAGTTCTAACATCGACATTCCGGAGGCCATTCCGGTAAAATGGCTCGAAAAGCGCCCGGATTTGAAGCAGGCGGAACTCGAGCTCAAAGCAGCTGGTGCCGACGTTTATGCAGCCCGTGCGGCATTTTTTCCATCGGTGCGTCTGGCACCCGAAATAGGTCAGCACAGCTTTAATCCTGCCACCTTCTTCGATCCGGCCTCCCTAGCGTGGCAGGCAGCAGCTGGTTTGACGGCCCCCGTATTTCAGCAGCGCGAGCTGAAAGCCAGGTTGCGACAGCAAGAAGCCATGCAAGTGATGGCCCAACAAGCCTACCGGAAAGCCAGTTTACAAGCCTACAACGAAGTGTATGAAGCACTTTTTGTTGCTGGTCGTTTGCAAGAAGCCCTGGATGCCAAAGCTGCTGAGGTGGCGAGTTTACAAGCGGGCGTAAAATCTTCGTTAGAGTTGTATACTGCCGGGTATGCTACTTACCTCGAGGTGATTATTGCTCAAAACGATGTATTAGCAGCTGAAATGGAGCTGGTACAGGTGAAATTGGCCTTGTTACAAAACATGGTGTTGCTTTACCGTGCCGTGGGTGGTAGCTGGTAGTTTATGCTTGCGTGCTGAGGATACTTAGTAAAGTCTTTTCAAGCTGTGCCGCAGGTGCAAATCCTTGAGCCATTAGGAAATACTGCTCTTTTATTTTCAGTATTACCGATGGGTAGCCCGATACGCCGTATCGGGCTACTTCATCAAACTCGTCGCGGGTAGCGAGCTGGTAGTCCATACCTTCGAAATCGGTTTTGAATGAGGCAAAGTCGAGCTCGTAACCTTCGCAAAGCGCTTCATAACTTTCGGCTAGATTCAAGTCCTTGCCATCTGCATAAAACACCTTTTGAATCTCGTGGGCCAAAGCCACAGCCGCTTCAGGTCGGTGCTTTTTGAAAATGATGAAAGCTTTGCTGGGAGGGGCGCTGTCCATGTGCGTCTTGCCTTCTCCATGTAAATCTTGTAAAAAATGTGGGCCAAACTTGACACCCGAAAGCTGCTCTACCCGTTGCACACCTTCGCGGATGTAGGGGGCAATTTGCGATAAAGGACCTACGCGAGCACCGGTGACCATGCCACCAGCGAGCACCGTGTATTGAATGTCAGGATGTTGTTTGGCAAATTGATGTAGATGAGGGCCAAAGCCGTAGCACCAGCCACATAGGGGGTCGAAAAGATAAATAAGCTCCATGTATGCACCGATTATGGCTTAGCCAACAAAATCGCGCAAATATGGTTCATTCGGCGATTTTTACATAGCCCTTTAAGATTCGATAAATAACAAGAGCATGGGCAAATAGACTCATGGGGAGGAGAAGGCCAAGGGCAAAAGCGTAGGGAAAGCTGGTATAGGCATTTAGTGCTTTAACGCTATGCTGCATTTCAAGCCCAATGAGTACCGAACTAATTAAAAGCATCAGCAAGCTCAAGCCATTCCAGCCAAGTAAAATTTCCCGGTTAAGCATTTTTTGATTGAAGGCTAAGCTGGCGATAACTGGTGCGGTAAGTCCAACTACTATGTCATAGTTATACCCTTCAAAGGTGATGTCGAGAGAACTGAGTCCAGCTTGATAAAACCAAAGTAAAACAAAAGCAAAGGGCAATCGCCACAAATGGAGGTAATGCAAGTGTTCGTCTTTGAGTTCACGTACAAATTGCCTTCCTGCAGGAATCAGGCTAAACAGGGTAAGTAAAAGGCAAGGGACAAAAAATAAAAAAAAAGGCTTTAAGGGCAGTTCAGGAGTGTAACTGATGGAAGCTGTGATGATGCACCAAATGGCAAGAAGGATACTCGTTTTTAGCCGTTGTTCAGAGGAAAAGAAAGCAAAAAGTAAACCGATGCCCATGCATATTATAAACGTGATGGGGCTGTAGGTGGGAAGTTCATACATGTCAATAGGTTTATTAAGGTTTTCAATTCAAATCTCTGATGTTCAGGGGCAAATAACTAAAAAAGTTATTAACAGCTTGTTAATTAGATCGATTGTTTAATTTGCATACATGAATTTGTTTTTTCAGCTCTTTTGGAACGACCGCTTTAAACCCGTAGAAAACCCTTTGCGTAAAAAGCTGTTTCACATCATTTTTGAGTCGGACACAACCGCTGGAAAACGTTTTGATGTATGGTTACTAGTGGCCATTGTATCGAGCGTAACTGTGATTGTTGTAGATAGTGTACCAGGTTTGGCTGTAAATACAAAGTCTTTGTTACGGATCTTGGAGTGGATTTTCACCATTGCTTTTACCCTGGAATATGTTTTGAGATTATGGATTGTGCGCCGACCTTATCGATATGCACTCAGCTTATATGGTTTGATAGACTTATTGGCCATATTGCCCGGATACTTAAGCTTATTGATTGCCGGCTCGCAGTATTTATTGGTCGTTCGGGCCATTCGTTTGCTGCGGGTTTTTAGGATATTGAAGCTTACTCAGTTTTTAACAGAAAGTAAAACGCTTGCGGCAGCAATTTCAGGCAGTGCCCGAAAAATCGCCATATTTATGATGTTTATCATGATTTTGGTAACTATACTGGGCTCGATCATGTACCTGGTAGAAGGTCCCGAGTCAGGTTATACCAGTATCCCCGAAAGTATTTATTGGGCTATTGTAACCCTAACTACGGTGGGTTATGGCGATATTTCGCCTCATAGTCCTTTAGGTAAATTTATTGCTTCTGTAATCATGCTTTGCGGCTATGGTATTATTGCAGTCCCAACAGGCATTGTTACATCGGAAATTACTTTGCAAGCAAGAAAGCAAACTGATCAGCAAAAAAAATGCCCCGACTGCCAACAGGATGTGGCCATCGAGGCAAAATATTGTCAGCACTGCGGAAAACCGCTTACTCACCCATGATCACCGGCGTTTTGCCGTCGGTTACAATTACTTTGGCATTCGGGCTCCGGGCCAAATCGCGCAGTACTTCGATGGAGCGCAGCTTTAAGATTTCAGGGGTAAGACCGTCGCTCACAATTTTTTGTGCATTCCGTGTGCCTTCTGCTTCGATGCGCTTACGCTCGGCTTCTTTTTCTTCCTGAATGAGCACAAACTCCATGCGCTGCGCCTGCTGTTCGGCTTCGAGCTTGTCTTCAATAGCCCGTGCCAAGCCAGGAGGTAAAATAATGCTTTTCAAAAGCACATACTCAATCACAAATCCACGCTCTTGCAGGTAGTTGTTCATTTTGGCTGTGATTTCTTTTTCAATGCCATCGCGGGTGCCAGAGTGCATGTCTTTGGCAAAATACTTGGCACAAACGTCGGCCGAAGCTGACCTAAATACGGCTGTGATGATTTTGTCGTAATCAGTGCCGATTTCCGCGATTACTTTTTGCACCATTTCTGGTTTGATGTGGTACAAAATCGAAATGTCAGATCGAATGGTGAGTCCTTCTTTCGAAGGTAAATCGATGGTTAATTCACGGTTGATGGTGCGAATGGGGACCCTCTCTACGCTGCTTGTAAAAGGGTTGAACCACAGTAGTCCGCCATTTTTTGGCTCACCATTGAACTTACCAAAGGTGGTACGTACGCCAACCTGGCCCGGACGAACCACGGCACAGGAACTGAGCAAAATGCTTCCTAGGATGATAAATGCGATCTGTTTCATGATGTTGAGGTTTGTTGTAAAATACGAAAAACCGCGCTTTTGTTTAAAAAAAAAGCGGGCACCAGGCCCGCTTTAGGATTATTTCACAAATGATGCGTTTAAAGATTGCCGCGACGCTCTTGTTCTCGTTCAATCGATTCGAATAAAGCCTTGAAATTGCCTTTGCCGAACGACTTGGCACCTTTACGCTGTATGATTTCGTAAAAGAGGGTAGGACGATCTTCTACTGGTTTTGTGAATATTTGTAGCAGATATCCTTCGTCATCACGATCGACCAAAATGTTCAAATCACGTAAAGGTTGGATGTCTTCATCGATAGCGCCCACGCGGTCGAGCAAATCATCGTAGTAGGTGTCGGGCACATGCAGAAATTCCACACCACGATGGCGCAGTTCGCTCACTGTGTGTAGAATATCGTTGGTAGCTACTGCAATATGCTGCACGCCAGGCCCACGGTAATAGTCGATGTATTCCTCAATCTGCGATTTTTTCTTGCCTTTGGCTGGTTCGTTTATAGGGAATTTGATATAGCCATTGCCGTTTGAAACTACTTTCGACATCAGGGCCGAGTATTCGGTTGAAATGTCTTTGTCATCGAAGGTTAGCAATAATTTGAAGCCCATAACATCTTCGTAAAACTTTACCCATTGATCCATTTCGCCCCAGCCGACATTACCCACGCAATGGTCAACATGCAGTAAGCCAACCGGTTCAGCATCTATTGTCCAAGATGGTTCTCCATAGCCGGGCAAAAATAAGCCGTGGTAATTTTTGCGTTCTACAAAGGTATGAATGGTCTCTCCATAGGTGTGAATTGACGCTACTACCACTTCTCCTTCCCCGTCTTTCATGACTTTGGGTTCGGCAAAGGGCTTGGCACCGCGTTTTACTGTTTCTTCAAAAGATTTACGAGCATCATCAACCCATAAGGCCAATACTTTTACGCCATCGCCATGTTTGCGTACATGCTCGCTGATTTCAGAATCGGGGTGTAAAGAAGTGGTGAGCACTAGCCTGATTTTGCCTTGCTGCAATACATAAGAGGCACGGTCGCGCAAACCGGTTTCAGGACCGGCATAGGCTACCAGTTTATAGCCAAAAGCGGCTTGGTAGTAGTAGGCCGACTGTTTGGCATTGCCAACATAAAACTCAATGTAATCGGTACCGTTGAGGGGTAAAAAATCGGTTTCGGTACGCACTTCGGGGGCTGTTCCTATGTTCATAAGCTTTGATATGTTTATTTTTCGTAATCGGGTTCCATCCAAGAGCGGAAGTATTTGCCATCGTCGATGCCCAAGGCTTGTTTGGTGAGTGCGAGCGGCTTGAAAGTATCGACCATGACGGCCAATTCTTCGGTTTCGGTTTTGCCAATACTACGTTCGTAAGCACCTGGGTGTGGTCCGTGAGGAATGCCGGCAGGGTGGAGGGTGATGTGACCTGGGGCAATGTCGTTGCGGCTCATGAAATCACCATCAACATAATACAGTACTTCATCGCTGTCGATGTTGCTGTGGTTGTAAGGCGCCGGAATCGACAGCGGATGGTAATCGTACAAGCGCGGACAAAAGCTGCATACCACAAAGCCAGCATTCTCAAACATTTGGTGTACGGGTGGCGGTTGGTGGATGCGGCCGGTAATGGGTTCAAAATTATGAATGCTTATGCCGTAAGGGAAGTTGTAGCCGTCCCAACCTACTACATCGAAAGGGTGGTTGGCATACACAATGCTGTGTAAGATACCTTCTTTCTTAACTTTAATCACAAAATCACCCTTTTCATCGTGTGTTTCTAGCTCTTGTGGCATTTTGTAGTCGCGTTCGCAAAAAGGGGAATGCTCCAACAGCTGGCCAAACCAATTGCGATAGCGCTTGGGGGTATAAAGAGGGCTGAAAGCCTCCACGTACAACAAACGGTTGTCGGCTGTGTCGAAATCAATCTGATAAATCATTCCCCTTGGGATGAGCAGATAGTCGCCGTATTCGAACGAAATATTGCCCAATTGGGTGCGCAGGGTGCCGGTGCCTTTGTGTACGAACAATAATTCGTCGGCATCCGCATTTTTATAGAAATAGGTGCGTAGAGATTCGGTGGGTGCTGCAAGTCCAAAAATCAGGTCTTTATTGAACATGAGGGGTACGCGACTTTGGATGAAATCGGCTTCTTGGCTAATTCTAAAGCCATGTAAACGCCTTGGAGTGATATTGTGCTGTTCTCCAATTTCGGGCCTCAAGTCCTGTTTACTGCCCATTTCCCGAATAATTGTGGGTCGATGGACGTGATACAACAAACTTGACATGCCATCAAAACCAATGGTGCCAAAAAGTTGCTCGTAATATAAACCGTTGTCTTCTTTGCGGAACTGAATATGTCGCTTGTGCGGGATCTTCCCAAGTTTATGGTAAATGGGCATGACAGATTAGATTTATACAAAGGTATCCAAAATAGGCGCAAATCAGAAGTCCTTTTGCTTTTGGTTTTAAACAAAAACTCCCGGACAAGCCGGGAGTTTTAAAAAGGGTAGGGTTTAAATCCTGATTTCGAAACCTGCAAGAACAAAAGCAGGTAAGCCTACCCTAATACCTTGTGGCCTGCGGCTGGCCATATAGCGTTCATTTGTGAGGTTTTTTACACTAAGGCTAAAATTGTATTTATTGCGCCATGGGTAAATGATACTTGCATCCAGCAAAGTATAGGCCGCTAAAATGCCTTCACGCCCATTGGCTGTAGGTTCTGTGCGGTTGAGGATATCGCCAAATTGTTCACCCACATGATTTAGGAGTATCCGGGTACGGAGACCATTCTTGGCTTCCAGGCTAAGACCTGCCGTAAGCAGCCACTTGGGTGCGTAAGGGGTGCGATTTCCACTAATATTGAGGGTGTCGTTACCCTGAGCAATAAAGCGGTCGTTGGCAAAGCGGGCATCGATGTAGGTTGCCATGCAATGGAAAACAAGGCTGTTTTTGGTCCCAAAAAGTTTGCCGAAATCGAGGTTGAAAGCTGACTCAATACCTTGATGCAGTGTTCGACCACCGTTGACTAAACCGGTACCGAGTCCGTCAGATGATTGGCTGATGGGTATGATTTGGTTGGAGAAGTCGAGGCGGAAAGCGGTAATTTCGGCTGTTAACCAAGTGGCTACCGTAATGCGGCTGCCGAGTTCATAGTTCCAACTCAGCTCTGCATCAAGTTGTTGAACGGTTCCGCCTCCATCAATGGCATCTTTTACACGTGGTGGTGCAAAGCCGCGGTGTACACCTGCAAAAACGGTGGTGTTTTTGTTGAGGTTGTAGTTGGCGCCTATTCCAGGAATAAGCTGGGTAAGGTTGCTAGCGGCAAGAATGCTGGTATCGGTAACGATATTATTGAAGCGACGGCGATTTATATCGCGTTCATAATTAAATTGTTCTAGACGTAAACCTGGTGTAATGCTTAAACGCTTATCTAGATCAATTCGGTTTTGGACAAAGGCGGAAAAGGCAAGGCCGGTACGCATTTCGTTTTCAATCATATTTCCGGAGCCTGCATTGGCTTTGGTGCCAAAGAGTAATTGTTCATATGCGCGTTCATGTTGCAGGCGGATGCCTGCATCCAGTTGATTTTCTTTCCCTAAAATATCGAATCGGTAATTTAAGCGCGTTTCAAGACCTGCTACTTCAAATTGTCTGTTACGGTGCCCATTACTGTTTCGCATAAAAACCGCCCCGTTGGCGATGCTGCTATCTCCCCATACCTGCCCTGTAAAGTTCGATGGCCTGGTATTGGCACTGCCATTTAAGACAAAGTCTTGTCGCTGCCAGTTTCTTGTGGTGGTGTAGGCATAAGCTGTTGACTTGATGCTGAAGTTGCGATTGCGTTGGTATTGGTGTGTTGCACTAATGGCATAACGACGTATGTGCAGTTTATCATCGGGCGCCATGAGGACGAAATCGTTGTTACCGGCGTCAAACATGCTTTGGGTGAGTCCTATATAAGTGGCATTTGAAAGTTCGTCGTAAGCACTAAGTTTCACGCCGATTGTAGACTTATCCGAAATTCTGAATTTAAATTTGGTGTTAAAATCATGTATGTTAAAACCTACATAGCCTACTTGATCGGCGCGTTTATGTAAGTAATTTATCATGACTCCGGTATTGCCATGGGTTTGGCTGTGGCTAATCATTCCGCTAAAGAATCCGCCCATGCCGCCGCGCAAATTTATGCGCGTGGTTGGATCGAGGGTTGGGTCGGCGGTGATGTAATTTATTACGCCGCCAATGGTTTGTGGTCCGAACATAATTTGGCCGCTTCCTTTCAGTATTTCAACCCGTTCCATGCGTTCGATGGCCGGTGTATAATACATTTCAGGTTCACCGTACGGATTGAGGGCAACAGGAATCCCGTCTTCGAGTATGAGAACGTTTCGCGAGCGGTCGGGATCAAGTCCTCGTATACCGATATTGGTTCTCAGTCCTACACCTTCTTCATCCACTACATGTACACCTGGTGCACGTCGCATGACTTCATTTCCACTTAAGGGTGATGTTAGTTGAATTTCTTTTTGATTGATGAGACTTACGGCTCCGGGTGTGCGTTGAAATACGCCTTCTCTGTCTGCCATTATTTCTATTTGTGGCATATCGAATTTTAGGGTATCGCCGGCTATCGCTATTATTTGCTGGCTAGTATGGCTGGCTTGTGAAACGGCCTTTGAAGTTGGCCATATAAGCAGGATGGATATGGTTAAAATGCGTTTCATTAAATTAGACCAATTATAAATAACGGCACAAAGGTAATGGCTGCATGGAAATAGCCAAACCTTAATTAGAAAAATTCTAAACAATTTGACATAAATCTGAATAAAAAAAAAGGTCGGTTGAAAGTTGATTCAACCGACCCTTTTTATCGTAGTTCATTTACTTCTGGTTTCGTTTTTTACGTTTTTCCTTTTTTAAAGGGGCTTCGTTCCAATCGGCTACAAATATGTTGGTATCTCGTGTTCCACCATTCAAGCGATTTGACGAAAAAACCAGTTTTTTGCCGTCAGGGGAGAACATAGGGAAAGCATCGAAGCTGTTGTCAAAGGTGATTTGTTGCAATCCGGTCCCGTCTGTATTGATCATAAAAATATTAAAAGGAAAGCCTCTCGGGCTGTGGTGGTTTGAGCTGAATAAGATTCGTTTGCCATCGGGGTGAAAATACGGTGCCCAGTTTGCACGTCCTAAATTGGTAATTTGTTGCATTTTGGTGCCATCGAGGTTGCACATAAAGATTTCCATATTGGTGGGGGCTACCAAACCTACGGCCAGCAGCTCTTTATATTCGGCAATTTCTTCAGAAGTTTGCGGGCGACTGGCACGGAAGAGTATTTTTTTGCTGTCGGGCGAAAAGAAAGCACCACCGTCGTAGCCCAGGGTGTTGGTAATTTGGGTGACTTTTTCGGTGGCTATTTCATACAAATACAGGTCGAGGTCGCCGTTGCGGGTGCTAGTAAACACGATGTATTTACCATCTGGTGAAACAGTCGCTTCAGCATCATAGCCTGGTTCGTTGGTCATTTGCTTGACGATATTGCCTTGGAGGTCGGCAAAAAAGATATCGTAGCCTGGGTCGATGGGCCAAAGGTACTTGCCGTCTTTTCGTGGTTCAGGTGCTTCGGGACACTGTTCTCCGGCCAAGTGTGTTGAAGCGTATAGTATTAGGGAATCGCCTGGCAGGAAGTAGGCACAGGTGGTACGTCCGAGACCGTTAGAAATCATTTTTGGTCTGTCTTCTACTTCATCGATACCTTTGAGTATAAAGATTTGATCACATTCAACACCCCATTCGATGTAGTTGGATTGAAATACCAAGCGTTTACTGTCGAAACTCCAATATGCTTCGGCATTATCGCCGCCAAAGCTTAGCTGGCGCATATTTTTAATGAGGGTTTCGTTAGGATAGAGCAGGGTAACCGGATTGGCATCTGGTGCTTCATGGGCAGTTCGTTCCTGCGCTTTTAGCAAGAAGGGTGTTAGGCCCAATAAGGCTAAGGTACTTAATTTGAGATTGAACATATAAATTTCTACGAATTGATGACACTTAATTGATGGCTTGTTCAATGAATAGCCTATTTTTGCATTTCGTGTCAAAAATAGATGAATTCATGGGGAATTTAAAGCGCTTGTTTATGGTCTTGTTGCCAATAATGGTTTTTACTTTGGTACAGTGTAGCGATAAGCAGGATTCTAATGAAAAGGAGTTGGAGCAGCGAGAGGCAGCGCCGGAGCTCGATGAAGCATTGGTTGAACTGAACAGGCATATTCGCCGTGCGCCCAAAGATCCGGAAGTGCATCACAACCGAGCTGTGTATTTTATGAGTCAAAAGCAATATGAGCTGGCTTTGGTTGATATGCGAACGGTGTTTAAGCTCGATACCAACAATGCGAATTATTTTTACACGGCCGGTGAGCTTTTTATGAAAATTGGCGCTTTTGATCAGGCTGATGATGTATTGTTGATTGCGACAACCAAAAACCCGGATTTGGCCCGGGCGCATGTAAAGCGCGGAGAGTTGGCTTTTTATAATAAGTTGTACAACACGGCCATGAAGTATATCAATGATGGTTTGAAAGCAGATGTTAACTATGCCGAAGGGTATTTTTGGAAGGGTATGGTGTATTTAGAGCAGCAAAATGCTGACAAGGCCATTTCATCATTCATGACGGCTATTGAACAGAATCCCGATTATATCGAAGCTTACATGCAATTAGGCTTACTCATACAAGAAGTTCAACCCGATATGGCTTGGCAATATTTTAGCAATGTGCTCAAACTCGATGATCAGCACGAAGATGCTTATTATGCTAGGGCTATGCTGGTTCAAGAAGGAGGCTTTCCTGATAGTGCTTTGGTGGATTACGCACAAATACTGGAGATTAACCCTAATCATTTTGATGCAACCTACAATACGGGCTATGTACACTTGTTAGAAAAGCGCTATGATGAAGCCATTGAGTGGTTTTCGAAGGCTTTGCAGCTCGATGGCAGGAGTTACAGGGCTATCCATAATCGTGGCTTGGCTTACGAAATGAAAGGTAATTTGGAAGTGGCCCGTTCGGAATACCGGGCAGCACTCAAGCTCGAGCCAGGATTTGACCTGGCGCTTAGGGCTTTAAATCGCGTTAATTAACATGGAAATAGAAGTTCAGCTGCCCGATGGCAGCATCCGACATTATGGTGTTGGAGCGACTGCGGCTGATGTGGCCCGTAGTATTAGTGAAGGATTAGCCAGGGTTGTTCTGGCAGCCGAAGTAAATGGAGAAGTTTGGGATTTGAGTCGTCCTTTGCCCGAAAAATGCCGCTTAAGCCTACTGAAATGGGATAGTGATGGAGGTAAATATGCTTTTTGGCATTCTTCGGCGCATTTGTTGGCCGAGGCCTTGGAAGCACTCTATCCGGGCATCAAGCTGGGCATTGGTCCGCCTGTGGAAAATGGTTTTTACTACGACATTGATTTTGGTGATCATGTCTTTTCTTCTAATGATTTTGAAAAGGTTGAAGCGAAGATGCTTGAGCTGGCGAAGCAGGAAAACGCCTATGTAAGGAGTGAGGTATCAAAGGCTGAAGCCATTGCCTATTTCACGGAGAAAGGAGATGAATACAAGTTGGAATTGATTGATGGGCTCGAAGACGGAACCATTACGTTTTATAAACAGGGTAATTTTACGGATTTATGTAGGGGGCCACACCTGCCCGATACCAGTAAGATTAAAGCAGTAAAGTTGTTGAACACGGCTGGGGCTTATTGGAGGGGGAACGAAAAGAACAAACAGCTCACGCGGATATATGCGGTAAGTTATCCTAACAGCAAAGAGCTTAAGGAACATTTAGAGCGCTTGGAAGAGGCAAAAAAGCGTGACCACAGGAAATTAGGTAAAGAACTGGAGTTGTTTACCTTTAGCGAAAAAGTGGGGATGGGATTGCCATTGTGGTTGCCTAAAGGCGCCCAATTGCGTGAGCGTCTCGAAAATTTTATGCGTAAGGCCCAGCAGCGTGCCGGTTATGAACAGGTGATTACCCCGCATATTGGTTCAAAATCGCTTTACGAGACTTCAGGACATTGGGAAAAATATGGGCAGGATTCTTTCCGGCCTATTTACACGCCTCACGAAGGAGAGGAGTATTTGCTTAAACCAATGAACTGCCCACACCATTGCGAAATCTACAAGAGTAAACCGAGGTCTTACAAGGATTTGCCGGTTCGCCTTGCCGAGTTTGGCACCGTATATCGTTACGAGCAACATGGTGAACTGCACGGCCTCACACGGGTACGTGGCTTCACGCAAGACGATGCCCATTTATTCTGCCGTCCCGATCAGGTAAAAGAAGAGTTTAAAAAAGTGATCGATCTGGTATTATATGTTTTTAGTGCCTTAGGCTTTAGTGAATATACGGCCCAGATTTCATTACGTGATCCAGATAATAAAACCAAGTATATAGGGTCTGACGAAGCTTGGGAAAAGGCAGAGTCGGCCATTATTGAAGCTGCTCAGGAAAAGGGACTTAAAACCATAACCGAACTGGGTGAAGCTGCATTTTATGGGCCTAAGCTCGATTTCATGGTGCGCGATGCATTAGGCAGAAAGTGGCAGTTGGGTACCATTCAGGTAGATTATAATCTGCCTGAGCGTTTTGAGTTGGAGTACACGGGTTCTGATAATCAGAAGTATCGTCCGGTGATGATACACCGCGCGCCTTTTGGTTCGATGGAAAGATTTGTGGCTGTATTGCTTGAGCATTGCGGTGGTAAGTTTCCACTTTGGCTATCTCCGGAGCAGGTAATTGTATTGCCTATCAGTGAAAAATTCATAGATTATGCTGAAAATATTTCTCAGTTGCTAAATAATCACGATATTCGCAGCTTCGTAGATAATAGGGATGAAAAGATAGGACGGAAAATTCGCGATGCGGAAGTTCAAAAAACGCCCTACATGCTTATTATAGGCGAAAAAGAGGTAACTGACAGTGTGGTTTCGGTGCGTAAGCACGGCGAAGGCGATATAGGCCTGATGTCGCCCGAAGGCATGCTCGATTACCTGAAGCTGGAAATAAATCGCCAGATTCAACCCGTTTAAATAAAAAGGAGGATTACTATCGCACAGCAGCATTCGGCGAATCCACGCTTCAGAAGAGAGAAGCCCGTTGATCCTATCAACGAGAACATCAACTATCCTGAAGTGCGGCTTGTAGGTGAAAACGTAGAAAATGGCGTTTATCCCATTGCCAAAGCTTTAAAACTTGCTGATGAACTGGAGTTAGACCTGGTACTCATCACCGAAAATGCCAAACCTCCGGTTTGTCGCATTACCGACTATAGCAAGTATCTGTACGAAAAAAAGAAGCGGGAAAAGGAAATCAAAGCGAATACCGTGAAAACGGTTATCAAAGAAATTCGCTTTGGTCCGAATACCGATGATCATGACTTTCAGTTTAAGCTGAAGCATGCGAAGAAATTCTTGGAAGAGGGTGCAAAAGTAAAGGCTTATGTGCATTTCCGGGGACGCGCAATTGTCTTCAAGGAGCGAGGTGAACTATTATTGCTTACCTTTGCGCAAGAATTGGAAGAATTAGGTAAGGTAGAAAGCCTGCCCAAGTTGGAAGGTAAACGTATGTTTATCTCCATCGCGCCGAAATCAGTCAAAACGAAATAACATAATTAAACAAGAATACGATGCCTAAAATGAAAACCCACTCCGGTGCCAAAAAGAGATTTACTCTTACCGGATCAGGAAAAATCAAAAGGAAGCACGCCTATAAGCGTCACATTCTCACGAAGATGACGACTAAACAGAAGCGTCGTTTAACCAAAACCGGTTTGGTGGATACTACCAACGAATCGCTCATTAAGAAACTTTTAACTATTGGAAAATAAGTCAGTTCTAAAGCGTTTCACGACCACTGACAAAATTGTAAAGCTATGCCAAGATCAGTAAACCACGTAGCATCGCGCGCACGCCGCAAGAAAGTTATGAAGATGGCCAAGGGCTACTTCACCACACGTTCAACCGTATGGACAGTTGCCAAAAACGCCGTTGAAAAGGCTTTAGGTTATGCCTATCGCGACCGTAAAGCTAAAAAGCGTCACTTCCGTACCCTTTGGATTGCCCGTATTAACGCCGCAGCCCGTCAGGAGGGAATGAGCTATTCACAATTCATGGGTAAAATGGGAAAGACCGAAATCGGGCTTAACCGTAAGGTATTGGCTGATTTGGCCATGAATCATCCCGAAGCGTTTAAAGCTGTTGTGAAAGAACTCAACTAAAGCGATTGTTACTTACACTGATCCCGGTTAACTGCTGTTAGCCGGGATTTTTTTTTTGAAGTGCTAAGACTTATAAACTTGGGCTATTTTCGATGATGTGAAAAATTTCAGAGAGATACGCCTTTCGGTTTTCGAGCATTTTGTTGTAGGCTAGGAGTGAGGCTTTATTGTAGCCACCTGCGTGATAACGTTGGAACCATGGGGCTACACCAATCAGGGCATCGAGAGGGCTTAACCGACTGGCGACACGTATTCCATAGAAAATGAAAAAGCCATTGATTAGGAACGAATTAGTAGCTTCGCGATATTCGCCGGCGTACAATTGCCCACTTCCGGGCAGCAATGCGCTCATGAGCATAGCGGAAGTGGAATTAGGGCGATGGAATTTTTTTGCTGGAAGGAATGCCTGTTCAAGGGCGACACTATCGGTTGTGCAAAACAACCATTCGTTGCGGGCGTCCTCAAATTGCCCCATTTGGTAATGGCATAATGCGCGATAGAAGTGATAACTCCATTCCTGTTGTTTATTTAAATCGCCATGTTTGAGGCTTAATAGCTCGCTGAGTGCTAGCGCGAATTGTTGTTCTGCAATTAAGGCCCTGGTTTTGTAGAGTGCTGCCTCCATTTTGATGGAATCAATTTCTGTTGCGAAATATGCCTGATCGAAAAAGGCAGCAGCCGTTTGGTAGTTCGTCTGGGCCAGGTGACATCTCCCGATTTGCATGTGCAAATGGACATCGACTTGTGGCAATAATTCAAAGGCCATACGATTGTACTCGTACAAGGCCAGCGGAAATAAGCCTGCTTCAAATGCAGCTTCTGCTTGTTTCAAAGCAGGTGGTGGCTGCGCTTGTAGCTGATGGAGGCTAAGGATGCAAATCAAGCAAACGGTTATACGCACGGTCTTTAATGCTTTTTTCGAGTAAATGATTGTGTTTACGTGCTTGTCGATGGCTACCATAGATATTGCCCAGGTAAAAGCCTGCGGTAAGGCTGCCGAATATCCAGCCATAAGGGCTTCTAATCCCTTGATTGGAAAAGCCGCGGTAGCTGCTATAGGCATTTGCTCCTACAAATAGGAATGCAATTAATCCGTCTTTCCAAGCGCCGGCATAAACTTTTCCACTTCCGGGCAGTAGGGTAGAAAATCCAGCTGCCAAGACGGGTGATTTTCGTTTGCTGTTGTTCCAGATCTCGAATTGTTGGACTAAAAAAGCATCCGTTCCCATAGCGGGTAGTTGTAGTTTTTGGTTTTTTGTGGCCTCCAATAGGTTGAGACCTGATTCAAGGTTTTGCTTGTAGCTTTCGTAAGGTGTGAGACTCCGAAAGGATGTATGCTGCGCTAGGCTGTTTCTTATGGCAACAAAATCTTTTAAATACAAACAGCTGTTTATATAGGCCTGCCATAATTCGAACTGTTGGTTAATAGTTGTATGCGGAAGGGGAGTATCGGCCAATTTGCGTGCTGCCAGGTGTCTATCTGCAAATCGGTACGTTTTAATTAAGAGCATGCGTACTTCAAAATCTTGGACATTTCGAAAAAGTTGCCGCTCGAGTTCTAAGCTAGCTAGTTCGTATTGGCCTGTTTCAAACAGGTATTTGGCAAAGGCAAAATCAGATTTGTCGTTTTGCTGTGCTGATGTGTTGTTCAGCATGACCAGCAATAGGAAAAGCTTAATGAGCAGGTACCGCATCGATGGGGTCGTAATTGAGTTGGGTTGTGGGATGTATACTGTAGTAATTGCGGTTCCAGCCGTGGCAGCGAGCTAGCCGATCGAAAGTGGCCATGCTGCCTATCACCAGGCCATGATGCCGAACTGCGTGTAAGCCAAATACCGAACAGCTGGGCTCAAAGGTACAGCTGATGGCATCTTGCGATGAAATGTACCGCTTGTAAAAAACAAAGCTGAAACTGGTTAAAAAATCAATTTCATTCGATCGGTTCCAATCGAACTGAAAGCGCTCAGCTCTAACGTTTTGCGCAAAAACATGCGCTCTGGTGTAAGCAAGCTCTGCTGCGGGTTGGGCTTTAGCGGATAATCCCATGCAAAGGCTTGTAATGATACAGGCCCAAATTGCTTTGTTCATTGACTACAATTTTGGAGTATGAGGTTTGCTGCCATATTTCTCTTTCGATGTCGTAGGTGATGTCGATAACTTCGGTTGGAATGCGTAAACCACCAATGCTTTGGTATTTTCTGAAAAACTGCTTGCGTAAAATATGTCCTTTAGGGTGGTAAAATACCACGCCTTCGAGTTGTTTATCTTTCACGCTGGTTGCCAGTTTACCTATGTTTTTATTCTTGGCAGGTGGCTCCCAACGGGTGATAACCATACCGTTATCGACTTTTACTTCCGTAGCTTTAAATGCACTATTTTTGAGTCCATAATGACTAAGCTCCTGTTTCAGGCTTAGGTGAAATACGCTTAATTCCGGTCGCATACTTCCGGGAAGCGTTTCAATTAGGCTATCGTTTCTAATGATATACTGCAAAGAGTCGGTAAATATCCAGATTTGTTTGCTGGGGAATTTGACTTCATAAACCATACGGCCAGCGCTTAGGTCGTAATAACAAGTCCCCATTACAAGTCGGGCTTCTTCCTTTTCCTTTATCTTAGATTTCACTGAGAAGTCGGCACGTATACGTGTGAACGATTGCGCTTGCAGGCAAATTGGCAAGCAGCTGATGAATAGCCAGAATAGACTTTTTTGCACGGTCGTAAAATGAAGAACGCTGCGGAGAACAGGTCCCTGCAGCGCTCAGAAATTTAGAATAATAGGTTATAGTCCTGCAGCGCTTCCTGCACCTGCTGCAGCGGAAATGGCGCTAATGATAACACTTACACCCATGCCAATCCAAAATGAAAGTTTTTCATCGGAACTACGGCCGCTGTTGATTGCGATTACGAAAAACCCAATCGGCCAGCAGCAGAATCCCCAAGCAAAGGCACCCCATTCCATATCATCAATGCCAAAGGCGTTGCTGTTGAGGCTGAGTGCTGCTAGTTGGTTATTCAGGCGGGTGTCGCTGCTTTCCAGATTAAAGTTATTGGCGAGCAAGCTTGTTTCGAGCTGGTTCAATTCCGCCATTTCGGTGTTAAATGCAGCTTCGTCGAAACTGAAATCAGCAGATTGTGTTGCGAAAAGCTGACTGCTAAGCAGTAATACAAATGCGAGGGACAATAGTTTTTTCATAGTAAAATGTTTAATGTGCATGCAAGATAAAATGAAGTCACAAGATTCCAAATATTAGATAAAAAAATGTCGTGATTTTACAATTCTGAAATGGCAGTTTCGAAACGGTTCAAGCATTCCATCATTTCATATTCGGTAATCACCAAAGGTGGGGCCAAGCGGATGATGTTACCATGTGTAGGTTTGGCCAGCATGCCGAGTTCCATCATGCGGATGCATAGATTCCAGGCGGTACTGCTGTTTTCTTTGTCGTTAATGACTACAGCATTCAATAAACCTTTTCCGCGTACCAGGTTTAAACAGGCGTATTTATCGACCAAAAGCTGCATTTGGTTGCGGAATTTTTGGCCTAGTCTATCGGCATTGTCAATCATATTTTCGTTTATAAGTACTTCCATGGCGGTCATGGCCACGCGACAGCCCAAGGGGTTTCCACCGAAGGTACTGCCATGTTCTCCGGGTTGAATATTGAGCATAATGTGGTCGTCGCAAAGCACGGCACTTACTGGGAGGACGCCTCCGGCCAGTGCTTTGCCCAGCACCAGGATGTCGGGGCGTACTTCTTCGTGTTCGCAAGCCAGCATTTTCCCGGTTCGTCCGATGCCCGTTTGAATTTCATCGGCAATCATGAGCACGTTGTAAGTGGTACACAGCTTTCGTACTTCTTGTAAATAACCAGCATTTGGCACCACAACACCGGCCTCTCCTTGAATGGGTTCGAGCATAAAGGCGGCAACTTCCTCGTTTTTCAGGATGTTTTCAAGTGCTTCTAAATCGTTATATGGAATTAGGTCGTAGCCGGGGACAAAAGGCCCGAAGCCTTTACGTGAGCTTGGATCAGTGGAAGAAGAGATGGCGCCGATGGATCTGCCCCAGAAATTACCTTCAACAAATACAATACGCGCTTTATTTTCGGGGATGCCTTTTTTATCGTAGCCCCAGCGGCGAGCCAATTTAACGGCGGTTTCGGCGGCTTCAACACCTGTATTCATGGGAAGCAGGCGCTGGTATCCGAAAAGTGAGGTCATGAATTGTTCATATTGACCAAGTACGTTATTATGAAAGGCACGTGAGGTAAGGGTAATCTGTTGGGCTTGTTCAATAAGTGTTGCCAATATGCGTGGGTGGCAGTGTCCCTGATTTACGGCGCTGTAGGCCGACAGAAAATCGTAATATTCAGTGCCTTCGGCGTCCCAAACACGGCATCCGGCTCCTTTTGCGAGTACCACAGGCAGCGGATGATAATTGTAGGCCCCGTATTCATGTTCGAGCGTTATGGCTGATTCTGACTTAATGTGCGGGTTAAAAGGAAGAAGTTGCGGGCGGACTAACGACATAATCTTAAAAAATTGAAATACTTAATTTGTGAATTGATTTGCTTCTCTTATCTTTGCGTTCTCGTTTTGCGGGGCATTGTATGTGCACTGCAAAAATAAGCTAAAAGAGCAGAAAAGATGTCTAAAGTTTGTGTACTTACCGGTAAGAAGGTGATGGTTGGGAACAACGTATCGCATTCGAACATCAAGACGAAGCGCAGGTTCTATCCGAATCTGCAGACCAAGCGTTTCTACATTCCTGAAACAGGGGAGTGGGTAACCTTGAAGTTGTCTACGAGCGCCATAAAAACCATCAACAAGAATGGTTTCAGCGCCACCATCAACAAGTTTTTGAAAAAAGGAAAAATCTGATAAACCATGGCAAAGAAGGGTAACCGGGTGCAGGTGATTATGGAGTGCACCGAGCACAAAACAAGTGGAATGCCGGGAACGTCACGATACATTACCACTAAAAACAAAAAAAATACGACTGAGCGTTTGGAGTTAAAGAAGTTTAACCCCATTCTTAAGCGTGTAACTGTTCACAAAGAAATTAAGTAAGCATGGCAAAGAAAGTTGTGGCTACCCTGAAGCGTCAAGCTTCAGAGAACGAGAAGATAGTAAAAGTGATTCGCAGTAAGCGTTCTGACAAGACCAATGCGTACACTTTCAAAGAAGAGTTCATCACTGCCGACCGCGTGAAGGATTTCTTCAGTAAATAAGCTATTCTGGTGGCACCGGGTTGTTTTGATTCCGGAAATTGCTATCAGGCCCGATGGGGCAATATGAAATATTACAGGGCCGTACCTCTACAGGACACGGCCCTTTTTGCATTCAACTAAGCGCATATGGGATTTTTTGATTTTTTTAGCAATCGTAAAAACAAGGAAGCCCTTGTTAAGGGCATGGAACGTACCCGTGAAGGGGTATTTTCGAAGCTGGCACGTTTGATTACGGGCAAAAGCCGGGTTGACGACGATATGCTCGATGAGCTCGAGGAAGTGCTGATTGGGGCGGATGTGGGGGTGGATACCACCATTAAAATTATCGGAAACATTCAAAATCGGGTAGCCAGTGAAAAGGGATTAAGCAGCGATGCTTTACCTGCTGTATTGCGGGAGGAGATAGCAGCTTTACTTGCAGCACATGGGGCCCGGGATGTTGGATTTGACTTAGGTAATGCTCCAAAGCCCTATGTAATTATGGTAGTTGGGGTGAACGGCGTAGGAAAAACGACAACCATTGGAAAATTGGCCTATCAGTTTAAAGCGCAAGGTAAACAAGTGATGTTGGGTGCTGCGGATACGTTTAGGGCAGCGGCCATCGATCAGTTGAAGATTTGGGGAGAGCGTGTAGGCGTAAAGGTGGTTGCCCAGCAGATGGGTTCTGACCCGGCTTCTGTGGCATTTGATACCCTCAAATCGGCCCAGGCTTCGGGTGCGGATGTAGTGGTTATTGATACAGCGGGTAGGTTGCACAACAAGGTTGGTTTGATGAACGAGTTGAGTAAAATCCGCAATGTGATGCAAAAGGTAGTACCCGGAGCACCGCATGAGGTTTTGCTGGTGCTTGATGCGTCTACTGGTCAAAACGCGGTAGAACAGGCCCGTCAATTTACAGCGGCTACAGAGGTAAATGCACTAGCACTTACCAAGCTCGATGGTACAGCGAAGGGGGGGGTGGTTATAGGAATAAGCGATCAGTTTAAAGTGCCTGTTAAGTACATAGGTGTAGGGGAAGGCATGCATGATTTGCAGCCCTTTGACCGCATCGCTTTTGTAGATGCATTGTTTGCCAATCAAGAAGGATGAAGACAAAAAATACACAACGACCTAAAGTAAATGTGATTACATTGGGTTGTTCAAAGAACCTGGTAGATTCCGAGAATCTCATTACGCAATTAAGGGCCAATCAGTTTGAAGTTGACCATGAGTCGTTGCGGGATGATGCACAGGTAGTGATTGTGAATACCTGTGGGTTCATAGAAAATGCCAAGCAGGAATCTATTGATACTATTTTTCGCTATATCGATGCCAAGCAGGAAGGGTTGGTAGATAAATTGTACGTAACGGGTTGTTTAAGCCATCGCTATAAAGATGAGCTCGAAGCCGAAATGCCTGAAGTTGATGCTTTTTTCGGGACAATGGAGCTCCCCCGAATCCTAAAAACATTGAATGCCGATTATAAACATGAGCTTTTAGGTGAACGGATCATCACTACTCCTTCGCATACCGCATTTATGAAGATTGCCGAAGGTTGTAACCGGCCCTGTTCGTTTTGCGCTATACCGCTTATGCGTGGCAAACATGTATCGCGCCCCATTGAGGAATTGGTGAAAGAAGCAAGACATTTGGTAAAAACGGGGGTAAAGGAGTTGGTGCTTATAGCACAGGATTTGACTTACTACGGTTTAGATTTGTATAGAAAGCGCCGACTCAACGATTTGCTGAAATCGCTTTCGGATGTGCCCGAATTGGCCTGGATTCGTTTGCAATACGCCTATCCTTCGCAATTTCCTGAGGATATTTTGCCAGTAATTCGTGAACGCACGAATATTTGCAATTATCTCGACATTCCCTTGCAGCATGCTTCGGATGGTATGCTTAAGAGCATGCGCCGTGGCATTACTGCCTTACGCACACAGGAGCTGATTGATAAAATAAGACAGGAGGTACCGGGCATTCACTTACGCACCACGATGATTAGTGGTTATCCTGGGGAAAGCGAGCAAGATCATCAGGACATGCTAAATTTTATATCCCGGAACCGGTTTGAACGATTAGGTGTATTTACTTACTCGCACGAAGAAAATACGGCGGCCTTTAATTTGGTGGATGATGTGACTAACGAATTAAAAGATGCACGCCAATCAGAAATAATGGCCTTGCAGGAAGATATTTCGGCAGCCATCAATGAACTCAAAGTTGGGCTAGAAATGGATGTGCTTATCGATCGTAAAGAAGGTAATTACTTTATCGGACGAACCGAGTTTGATTCGCCTGAAGTGGATAACGAAGTGCTCATAGATGCCGGAAAGCATTTTGTACGCATTGGCGATTTTTGCCGTGTGAAAATTGATGCCGCCGAAGCCTTTGATTTGTACGCCACCCCAATTATATGATCACGCAAACGCTTAGTTATAGACAAACGGCCGCTTTTAGTACATTGGCCCTCGATTATGTAGAGAAGTCGGAAATGTTTTCGACTTTTACTTCTGCTGAATTTTCGCTGGCTGGAATTCAAAAGGCCATAGGGATTAAAGGAAAAAACTTTGCACCAAAAATGCGTGAGCAACTGGTAACTGCCTTGAAACGCCAGTATGCCGATGGTGACTACCAACTGCCTCAAGCACAGTTAGAGCGGATTTTGGAAGCAGATACGTTTAGTGTTTGTACAGCGCATCAGCCTAATTTGATGGGTGGACCGGCCTATTGGGTTTATAAAATTGCCGGAGCCATTGCCCTGGCCAATCGCTTAAACGCCGACTTACCAGGCTTCTTTGTTCCGGTATATTGGATGGGTGCAGAGGATCATGATTTTGAAGAACTCAATCATTTGTATGTGTTTTCGCAACGCTTGACTTGGGAAAGTAATCAAAAAGGTGCTGTTGGACGTATGCAATTGACGGGTTTGGAGGAGATTTTCTCGCAGCTCGAACAAATTTTAGGAGATTCGGTAAATGCTCGTGTCTTTATGCATGAGATTACTGATTGTTTTAAGGCCGAATATACACTTGCCAAAGCCACTCGTTTGTTTGCCGACCGTCTTTTCGGACGGTATGGGTTGGTGGTAGTTGACGGAGATGATCCCGTGTTAAAAGCTGCGTTTTCGCCAGTTATCTTAGATGAATTGGTGCATGCTTCTTCGGAAGGTATGGTACACCAATCGGCTGAGTCCCTAGATAAATTGGGGTATAAAGCACAGATTTATCCAAGGGAAATTAATCTGTTTTGGCTCGAGGAGCAAATGCGTGAACGCATTATAAAGCATCATGATGGTTATGCCACTGCTGATGGGAGCAAAAGCTGGTCGCAAGAAGAAATGCTGGAACTTGCCAGGAATAAAAGTGAAAACTTTAGTCCGAACGTTGTACTAAGGCCGGTTTATCAGGAAATGGTACTACCAAATATTGCCTTTATTGGGGGAGGAGCCGAGGTAGCGTATTGGATGTTGCTGAAACCTGTTTTTGATCGCTATGAACTTCCTTTGCCCGTGATTATGCTCAGGAGTTCGGTACTCCACTTGGATAAGAGCAGCGCAAATAAAATGCAAAAGCTAGGCATTGCCTTGCCTCAGTTGTTTGATGATGAACAAAACCTGATCAACAGCTTTATTGCTGCACATGAATCAGCTGTATTTAAAATGGATGGCATTGTAGAAGCGTTGGATGCACTTTATTTGGGAGCTTCGGAACAGATTGCTCAAGTAGATGAAAGTTTGCGTGCGGCAACCCTTTCGGAGGGTAAAAAAGCACTAAGTGCGCTCAAAGGATTGGAGGCCCGTGCCCGTAAAAGCCAAAAACAAAGGCATGAAACGGAGCTCAATCAGATAGTCGCGTTGAAGCAAAAGCTGTTCCCGGAGCGTCAGTTGCAGGAACGACATGATAGTTTTATGAACTTTTATCTGATGCACGGTCATGAATACATCGACCATTGTGTGCAAGAACTCGATCCGCTTCGAAAGTTATTTTTTGTGTTCAGCTAATTTTTACTTGGCCTCAAGCTCCATGCGGAGGCTTACCTCCGCTTCTTTTGCAATTTTGTCTTCCACCAGTTTGGGTATGCTGATGTTGTAATCCGAAAGTTTTACTAAAAAGTCGGAACTCAATAAGATTTTTCCATTTTTCAATTCCAGTTTCCCCTTTTCGGTGATGTTTTGCTTCACACCGTGCATCTCCATTTCGCCTTGTACCTGTACTTCATAGCTGCCATTTTTGCTTAAATCAATTTTTTCCCAACCCAAAACTTTACCCTTAAGCACAGCTTTGGGGTATTTGTGTGATTCCATATAGTTTTCATTAAAATGCTCTTGCATGAGCGCTTTCTTGAATACGAATGATTTGATGGCAATTTGAAAAATGACTTCCCCTGTTCCTGCGTCCAGCACACATGCTGCTTGTTGGTTGATGGCTTTTACATCGTCTTTAACCGGACCTTCGGCTGAAAAATTTACAACACCTGTACGCGTCATGTATTTTTGCTGGGCGTTTGCCGAAGTGAATGCCAATAGAAGTGAAAGGATAAAAAGTGTGTGTTTCATAAGCTTATTCAATAAATGTACAACGGTTGAGCACCACATCGCTAATAAAGCCGGTGCAAACACCTTTTATTGTGATGAGGTCGCCCTGGGTGATTTTTTTTAGCGGAACAGTTTGTTCAAATGCACAGTTGATGCCAAAAATGGGGTCATTTGTTTCGAGTACCAATGCCGTGATGGATTCACCGTTATGATGCAGTTCACGAACCAAACCGGTTACTTCTATCACCTTGTCGAGGTAAAGGGCGTTTGCCGCTTGTTCGTCGGTGTCAAAGGTATCAAACAAGTCTGATGCAGGCAGGCTATATTCGGTGCGTAAACTTTCGATCCCGGCCAGGGGGCGAAACCATTCATAAAGACCATAGGCACCAACGATAAGTCCCAAGAGTAAAGCAATAAGGAGTAGTTTTTTACGCATTTTTTTATGGTTGCATGCCTTGGCTTATCCACGACAATATTTGTTGAACTTCGCAATCCCCTAAACTTGAGCCACCGATAGGCATGGGCGCATAGCCGGAACTATGCAGAATGCTTCCTGCCAATCGACCACTTTCGGCAGCTTCACGCGCTCCAGCATAAGTTGATAAGACGACATTTCCTAAAGCGTTTATTTCGAGATGGCAAGAACCGCAATAGGCACCAAGCAGTGGTTTTATGTGTGTTTGATACGACCTATTTAAGCTGTCGCATGGACCAGAGCGTTCTGTGCAATGGTTATTTTGGGCTCCCTGCACTATCCATTTTCTGATGATTTCGATTTGCTGTTCAGGTAGTGGATTAAAAGGAGGGGGGGGCATACGTTTATCGTGTCGGTCGTCAATAAGTTTTTTGTACAAATCGCTGTTTTCGGGACGTCCAGGAGTAATCTCTCCACTAGCCATTACCTGAGCATAATTGTTCAAACGAATACCATCGGCTGCCGTTTGCTGGTCGTGGCATCCCGGTATGGCACAAGTACTTTGTAGGATGGGTAGAACATCGTTTTGAAAATAGGCTGTGTCGTGATGACAAGGTATATTGATAGATAAATTTATCGGTAGATTTTTTGGCAGTATTGGATCGTGCTTACAAGCAAGTAAAAGGAAGCTTGCACTAAGGATCAACACAAAAAAACCTAAAAATGATTTCATGAGGTAAAGGTGGCTAAATTTTTTGTTGTTCCATTCCAGTTGATGCCGAAGCCAACAATGTATATGTCTAATTCGTAATATAATCAACTGAAAGGCTTAACCTTCAAGCCATTTTTTAAAATTGGCAGAACGCTCAGTACTAACAATCAGGTCGGTATTGCAGTTAGGGTCGAGTTGTAAGGCCACCCGACTTCGACTGTAGGCTTGCATGCTTTTGATTGCGTTTACATTCACCATTACTTTTCGGTTTATTCTGAAAAACTGCCGGGGATCTACAATGTTCTCCAGTTGTTCGAGGTTATGATCGGCTGGTAGCTGGCGCTTATCAAAAGTCATTAGCATGCATATTCGTTCTTCGACAAAAAAGCAGGCAATGTCATCGAAGGGAATGGCCTTAATGTGTTGTCCGAATTTTATAACGAGTCGTTTTGGATAATCGGGCTGGCTTCGGCTAAATTTTTCAAGCAAGGCTTGTAGATTTTGGCCCTCATGGGAAGCTTGCTTCAGTTCCTTCAATTTTTCTAAAGCATGGTGCAAATTTTCTTCAGTTACCGGCTTTAGTAAATAAGCGATACTCAAATGCCGAAATGCATCGAGAGCGAACTGGTTATAGGCTGTTGTGAAGATAATCGGTTTTTTAGGCGCAAAAGCCCTAAAAATTTCGAGACTGAGACCATCACCGAGTTGAATATCAGCAAGAATGAGGTCATATTGCTGGTCGGATGCGAACCATGCTTTACCTTCTTCTACACTGTCGATTTGATGCACAATTTCAGCTTCGGGTATTACTTTCAGCACCAGCTTATTAATACGTTGTGCGGCCAAAGGCTCATCTTCGATAATTACAATTTTCATGATGTTTTTAGGCTGGGAATGATTACTTCGAATTCATTTTTATCATCGATAACGGCTATATCGAGTTGATACAGGTTTCGGTAGCGTTGACGGAGGCTGTTTAACCCAAAACCGGTGGAGGGTTCCCGCATTGATTTTGGCTTAAGGTTATTTTTTACGACGATTTGGTTTTCCTGGGCCAGGATCTGAATATGCAGGGGATGTGCTTTGCTGAAACTGTTGTGTTTGATGGCGTTTTCGACAAGGAGTTGCAAACTCATGGGGATGACACTCAGCTTCTGGGCTTCTTCATTAATTTGGATGGTAGCTTGCAGGGTTTCACCAAAGCGTTGCTTTTGCAGGTAGATGTAGGTTTTTACAAGTTCAATTTCTTCTGATAATGGAATCAAATCGGTGTCTTTGTACTCGAGCACAGTTCGAAAAAGTGCAGAAAGCTTCTCAACATACTTGGTGGCTTGTTTTTGATCTTCTTCGATGAGTTCGATGAGGGTATTGAATGCGTTAAAGAGAAAGTGGGGCGAAATTTGACTTTTAAGTACCTCGAACTGAGCACGAATTCTTTCACGTTTTAAGGTTTCTCGTAGTTTATTTTCTTGTTCACGCCAGCGTAAATACCAAATTAATATTGACAAGAAGGAGCCAAACAACAAGCTAACGAACCACCAACTGGCATAGATGGGCTTATTAATTTTAAACGCGTAACTGGCTGAATTAGCCAGCTTGAAACTATCGTCCATGGCCACTTCAACTATAAGTTGATAGTCGCCAGGTCGTAGGCCTTGAAATTGAATGTGGTAGCGTTCTGCGTTTACCCATTCGGTATGTAGTCCTTCGAGCTTATAGCGCAATTTAATAGCCTCTGGTTTGGCAAACCATAATATATCTAATTCAAAGTTAATATTCTGCTGCTTTGCGGGAAATCGGTGGGTATTTCCTATGGGCTCTCCATTTGCCATGAGGGCAGGCCCTATGCGAATATTAGGCAGTTCAAATTCCGGAAGCAATTTGGTATGTAAACGAAATAAACCATCTCTACCACCGATATAAATAACTTCTTTGCCTCGGTAAATTGCATTGGTAAGCAATTCTGCGTAGGGGAGTTCGAACATTTGGTTGAGTTCAAATATCCGGTTCGTTTTTCTATTGAGAATAGCCAGTCCATGTTGTCGTCCAATAAACAGGTTGCCTTTAAAGGTTCCGGTTAGGGATGTGATGTCATCGGTATTTTGGTCACTCACCAAAACGGGCTTACCTTCCTTAATGGCAAAAATGCCTGCATCGAGGGCATGAAACCATACGGTACCACTGGTGTCTTCACCTATACTGCTTACGATGCGAAAATCTCGTTTATTGGCTTGTGTGAATTGTTTAAAGGTATCGTCTTTATAACGGAAAATACCCTTTCCATCGCTTCCTATCCATAAATTTTTGTTGCGATCGATGTGTAGTTGATAAATGTAATAGGTACCAGGGCCATCAGGGTGGTTATGGTGAAAGGCTTTAATTTTTGGTCGCTTTTTATCGCCAGGATCAATGTAAAATATTCCTCCTAAAGTGGCCAAATAAATCCTGCCTGTTTCTTCACATTCGGCGAAGCTGAAAATGTTGTCGTTGGTTAACCCTTCTGCCAATCCAAATTTGATAAAGCGTTTGTTTTCGTACAAATACAATCCTTGACCGTAAGTACCAATCCATAAACGCCCCAAACGGTCCTGATGCAAGCTAAGTACATTTAGTCCTTCGGAGGCAGCAATCATACCACCGGTAGCACTTGGGTCTCCGTGCCAAAGACCTTTATTAGTACCCAGAAAAAGGTGCCTGCCTTCGTCTTGGTGTATGGCTTGAATGTTAATGCCCGCTGGTATGGTGTAGTGACTTAAGCCAGGCTGACTACTTATTAAGCCTACATTGGTTAGCAACCAAAAGCTGCCCTTTTGGTCAATCATAAAACTTTCGGCGCGGAGGCGGCGTCCAGAATGTTTAAGATGTACTTCTTCGAGTTGTTTTGCCTGCAAGTCAAAGACCCAAAGGTGTCCGCTTAAATCTAGTATCCACAGTTTTTCGCGGTGGTATTCAAATTGCCGTATGCCGCCAGATAGCGAAGGAAGTTGGTGCAGAGTACCATCAAGTGGGCCAAATTCACCACTTTGGTAGGCAACCCAATATTGTTTATTTACACGGGCCATCCCGGCAATGAGCTGATCGTGGGTACTTATTCTTTTGGTACTTTTTCGTCCATCTTTAAAATTTAATTGGAAGAGACCATTGTCGGTACCAGCCCAAATTCCATCGTTTATGGCCACAAGACTTTGTATGTTAAGGTCTGCTATGCCATCGTATTCATCAAAGAGGTATTGGTGTATTGGGGTTTGGCAGTACACGCCTTCGCCTTTGGTGCCTAGCCATAAATGGTCTCCAGTCGATTGGAGGGAGGTGATGGCGGTGTGGGGAAGCCCTTCTTGAGGCCTAAACAATATCAAGGAATCGTTACGGATGAAGCCGAGGCTTCCTTTACTACTGCCTGCCCATAGCACACCTTGGTGCGCATGGATAGCGGTAATGCGTCCGATATAGTTTTGGTCGCTGGGAAGTTGCTTCCATCGACGCCCATTGAAGCGGTACAGCCCTTCTTCGTTACCCAAGTAGATGTAGCCGTCCTTATCCTGATAGAGACAAGCATTTTGGGTTTTTATGCTTCCATCAATAGGCAGCACCAGCTTGCTTACAGGTAACATGGCGCTGGTAATGCTGAAAGTGCTTAACAGCAGCAGGCCTAAACATAACACGCGCCTCATTGCAGCTTGCCTTTCACTTCAATCCTGATTTCTTCGGCAATCTTTTGATGCACAATTTTTGGTATCAGGATATTGTGTTCGTCGAGTAAAACGGTAAAGCCCGATTCGAAATAAATGCTCAGGTCGGGACGCACCTCAATGCTGGTTTTGATGATGCGTTCGCGCTTTACGCCATGTATATCGAGCATGCCTTTCACCCGTATTTCATAATGACCTGGCACTTTTGGGTCGAAGCTGTCGATTAACTTACCGCTGAAGACCGACTTCGGGTATTTTTCTGCTTCAAGGTAATTTTCCATGAAGTGATCCTGTTGTAAAGGACTATTAAACCCTTTGAAGCCCGTGGTTTTTACGTTAATCAGGAAGCTTCTGTTGTTCATATCGATGGCACCAGTGATTTGTTTGTTGCTGGCTTTTATCAATTCCAGCGGTGCTTCGGAAACAAAGCTGACTTCAGTGGAAATGAGTACCAATGTTTGTGCTGCGGTGTACGAAAATAACAAGAGGGTTCCTGCAAAACATAGCCCGATCGACTTCAGTAAAAATCTACCGAAACGATGCTGTGCAGAGGAATCCATACGCCGCCTTTCAAACATACGCTATGATTATCGCAAGCCCATATGGTTGTTTCAACCAGATGTTCGCCTGTTAAACTACGAAAATACACCCGTACTTTCACATGATGCGTATTCCCTAGACGCATGGCATACTCTAATCTTTGCATCAGGTTTGTGTCGTAGGAAGGGGTGGGAGGGTCGAACTGTAAGTTCCGAATATCCGACTTGTCGATGAGCATAAACTGCTGGTTATCCATGGGGCGAGTTAAAGTATTCATCCTAACTTTTTATCAAAGCTCTTTATTGTACGCATTCGCCCCAAACGTAACTTGCTGAATTCGCTAAAGCATTGGCTAAAGCCTACAAAAAAACCGCCCGAAGGCGGTTTAGGTTCAAGCTTCAAAGCTTGGTGTGGTCTGTGGAGTCGATTAGCTAATGGCAATACAGCAATCGAGCATTTGGCAAACTACATGAGGAAGAAAATATAGCGGATGTTAAATCTACTTTTTCCGTGGGGCTTGCTGCTGCTTTTGCTGTGCAGCTTTGCTCATCTCTTCAAGTCGTTGCTGAAATTTAGATTTCTTGGCAGGTTTTTTCTTGTTTTCCTGAATCTGACGATGGATTTTATCTTCATCGATGATAAACTTACGTACTGCCCATTGCTGTGCGAAAGTGATCATATTGGCCAGGAAGTAGTAGTAGCTTAGTGCCGAAGAATAGCTATTGAGCACCGGAAGAAATACCAAAGGCATGATGTATCCGATGTATTTCATTTGGCCGGTTGCTCCTGATATTTGGTTGTTCATACGGGTGTAAATGATGGTCGAAACCGTCATTAACAGGGTAAACAAACTTACGTGGGCGCCATAAAAAGGGATGGTGAACGGAAGATCCAGGATAGAGTCGTAGCTCGATAAATCGTCGGCCCATAAAAAGGGTTGTTGACGAAGTTCAATGGAGGCCGGGAAGAAGTTAAAGAGGGCGATGAGGATTGGAAATTGCAACAAAAGCGGGAAACAGCCTCCAAGTGGATTTACCCCCGCTTTTTGGAAGAGCTTCATTTGTTCCGATTGCAATTTTTGTGGTTCTTTCTCGAATTTGGCTTTGAGTTCATCAACCTCCGGCTTCAGTACCTTCATTTTAGCTGCCGACAAATACGATTTGTAGGTGAGCGGGAACAACAGCAGCTTGAATACCAAAGTCAGTATAAAAATGATTAAGCCATAGTTCAGGTGGAAAGAATCAAGCCAATTGAAGATAGGTATAACCACAATGCGGTTTACCCAACCGAAAATTCCCCAACCGAGTGGTACTTGTTTTTCGAGACCCAGATCAAACTTTTTAAGCGTTTGAAAGTGATTCGGACCAAAATAAAAGTCCATTTGATGTGATTCTTCGGTTTTGTGTTCCACCGGCAAAATCAGGCTAGCCTGGTAATCGGCAACAAAATCGTCGTTTTTGTAGGGACCGCCGCTGATGCGTCCTTCTTCAAATTTATCGGCGGCGATAAGGCTGGTGACAAAGAATTTTTGCTTAAAAGACACCCATTTAACCATGTTTTTGAGGTCTTCTGATTTTTGGCTGGTGATGGTAAGGTAGTCGGGGCTATCGTTCAGATAGCGGTAGTAAATGTCGAGTACTTTCCGTTCATCTTCCACTGTGCGTTCTTGAGGAGGGGTTTTCATCCGCCATTCAAGCCGTGTGTAGTTGATGTTCGAAGAGAGTATTTTGTCGAGGCCAACGCGTTTTACTTCGTGCTTAAGTAGGTAACCTCGCTCGGGCAGGGTGTAGCTGTGTTCGATATAGCGATCTGCATCAAATGCCAGACGGAAGCTGATGCTGCTATCTGTTTTGTTCGACAGGCTAAAATAGAGGTCAGCGGTTTCGATGGTACGTCCACCAGCAGCATAGCTGAAGCTATACCGTGCATCACCCGATTTAAACAGCTTCAGTGGTTCTTTGGTGTAGGTGGTGTAGTCTTTTAACTCCACCTCCTCAACAAGGCCTCCTTGGCTATTGAAGCTTACTTTCATGCGGTTGTTTTGGAGCATGAAGCTTTCGGCAGTTCCCTGACTGAAGGGTGCAAAGATGCCGAAGTTGGCCAAAGAGGCAGCCTGTAGAAGGCTGTCTTCAACTTCGCTGATTTCGATTTTTTCGCTTATTTCGGCTTGGGTAGCGGGACTGCTTGTATCGGTGCTGCTTGATTCGGTAGGGCTGGCTGTCTTGGCCGGTGGTTCGGGCAAGAAGTACATATTGAAGACCACCAAGATGAGGCCGATAAGAAATAGTCCTATAATGGAATTACGATCCATGGATTGAATTAAATATTAGGCTGCAAAACTAATCAAATACCCGTTTTTTCAGGGCTTTTTTTAGCCAGAGATTTGGATTGTTTAACACGTGAGAAGGGGATGGTGTTCATGGCAGCCCGAATGAAGCCTACAAAAAGTGGGTGAGGGTTAACCACCGTGCTTCGATATTCGGGGTGAAACTGCGATGCAACGAACCAGGGGTGGTTTTTGAGCTCAATCATTTCTACCAGATTTTTGCCGGGATAAATACCACTGAACACCATTTCGCTTTGTTGATATTGCTCGGCAAAGGCATTATTAAATTCGTAGCGATGCCGATGACGCTCTTTCACCTGATTAATTTCACCATAAGCTTCCCAGGCTTTGCTGTTCTTTTTGAGCTTACAAGGATATGCGCCCAAACGCATGGTACCTCCTTTTTCGGTAACCTCTTTTTGCTCATGCATCAGGTCAATTACTGGATAGGGGGTATCGGGATTCATTTCGGTAGAGTTGGCTTCGGTGAGGCCCAGCACATTACGCCCGAACTCAATAACAGCGCACTGCATGCCCAAGCAAATGCCGAAAAAAGGGATGTTGTTTTCACGCACATAGCGGATGGCTTCTATTTTGCCTTCCCAGCCCCGGCTTCCAAAACCCGGAGCAACCAATACCCCATCGAGCTCAGCTAAACTATCGGCGGTAGTCTCGGTGGTGAGCCCCTCAGAATGAATCCAATGGATGTTTACCTTACAGCGGTTGGTGGTTCCGGCATGTAAAAGCGCTTCTGCAATGGATTTATAGCTGTCTTTTAATTCAACATATTTTCCAACCAGACCAATATTAACTTCAGTTTGGGGCTTTTTCATGTTGTTGAGAAAGTTTACCCATTCTTCCATCTGTGGTTCACCCTCGTAAGGCAGTGCCAGTTTACGCAAGGCAATTTTATCGAGACCCTCTTTCTGCATGAGCAAAGGCACTTCATAAATGGTAGAAGCATCGCGAGCCTCGATAACCGCTTCGGTTCTAACGTTGCAGAACAAACCTACTTTGCGGCGAAGTTCTTTGTTGAGGGCGTGTTCGGTACGGCAAACCAGGATATCGGGTTGCACGCCTAACTCCAGCAGCATTTTTACCGAATGCTGCGTGGGTTTGGTTTTGAGTTCTCCTGCGGCGCTCAAGTAGGGGATGAGGGTGAGGTGAATTACCAGGCAGTTGTTTTCGCCTAATTCCAAACGCAATTGACGCAAACTTTCGACATAGGGAAGCGATTCGATATCGCCAACCGTACCGCCAATTTCGGTAATGACGATGTGGTATTTTCCGCTTTTGCCCAGGATTTGCATCCGGCGCTTTATTTCGTCGGTGATGTGTGGAATTACTTGGACGGTTTTGCCGAGGTAATCGCCTTTGCGCTCCTTTTCTATAACCGTTTGGTAGATGCGGCCCGTGGTTACGTTATTGGCCTGTGAGGTTGGTACATCGAGGAAACGCTCGTAATGTCCTAAGTCGAGGTCGGTTTCGGCACCATCGTCGGTTACGAAGCACTCGCCATGTTCATATGGGTTGAGGGTGCCCGGGTCGACGTTAATATAGGGGTCGAATTTTTGAATGGTTACGGCATAACCACGTGCCTGTAATAATTTGGCCAATGAGGCCGATATGATGCCCTTACCTAGGGATGATGTTACGCCACCCGTAACAAAGATGTATTTTGCTGACATGCCTTAACCTTGTGTACGGGATACAAAGGTAGGGATAATTGTCGTCTCTATCTGATGAAAAGGAAATAATATCTTCTCCTTGTAATGAACGATTCTAGGGCCAAGGCTTGTATTGTTGTTGTAAGTCACCTCAAAACTAGTACATGATCTAAGTGGTCGATACAATGTTTATCTCGTCATTTATTTTATCAACGGGTATGAGTTAGTTGAACATGGCGAAGGGAAGATAAGCGAGGCCGATGTGTGGATTTTGAGATAAGAATTTAATGATAGGCCGCTATTGGACGAAAAATAAAGTTGTTAACTTTCTTCGTTGCCTTCCAAGGGCTCTACAATCCACTCGAAACGCTCCCGAGACAATACCCTTACGGCTTTGCCTTTTTCAACCCAGCCATAAAGCGCTTTAGCTGAATAATGCTGGCCTTCAACTTCAATTTTTCCAGTAGGGCGTAAATCAGTAACTGCTGCACCTTCAACGCCCTCCAGCTTGTGCTGCTGTTCGCCAATTACATAGCCTTCTGTAACACTTTGGGTATTGCTAAGGACCAGTTTACGCAGGGGGCCTTTAGTTAGGAGTTTGTCGCCCATGAAAAGGGCCAAGGTAATGGTAATTCCAAAGGGAATGAGTACTGTAGCTAAAGCTTCCAAAACCGTGGTGCTTCCTGTTCCTTCGATGGTAAAATTAAAGCCGTCATTATCGAGCAGGCTGCTGATGAGTGAGAAAAGCATAAGCGAGATACCGGCTATTCCGGCTATTCCAAAGCCAGGAATAACAAATATTTCGGCCATGAGCAAAATTACACCAATGATAAAAAGTAAAATCTCCCAGTTTTCCGCCAGTCCTTCGAGGTAGAGAGGTGCAAAATAAAGTACCGCAGCTATGGCTGATGCAGCAAGCGGAAAACCTATGCCGGGCGACTGCAACTCGAAATAAATACCACCGATAATCACTAGAATGAGGATGCCACTTATTGCTGGATTGATGAGCCAGTTGATTATGCGATCTGTACTGGATAGTTGTAGTTCAACAATTTCGTAATGCTCAATGCCGGCCAGCGCTAAAACTTCTTCAATGTTTTCGGCTTCGGCATTGCAGAAACCATGCTGTATAGCTTCTTTGCTGGTAAAGGTGAGCACCTTACCAGAGTCGATGATGCCGGGGATATATACGGCAGGATCGACCATGGCTTCAGCAATTTTGGGGTCTCTGCCCGTACTTTCGGCTGTGGCGCGCAGGGTAGCACGCATATAGCTTTGGTATTTGTCGGGCACCACTTCCCCCGTTTGATTCACCACAGTTGCAGCCCCAATAGTGGCACTGCGACGCATGTAAATGCTATCGCAGGCGATGGAGATGAGGGCACCGGCCGAGGCAGCATTGTTATCGATAAATACGATGACTATAGGCTTAGCGTTGAGTAATTTGGTACGGATACTATCGGCCATATCTACCAAACCGCCGTAGGTGTTCATATGGATAAGCAGGTAGTCGGCGCCCATTTCTTCAGCAGCTTTCACCGCTTTTTGGGTGTTTCGCCAGGCAGGAGGCCCTATTTCCTGCTTGATGTCGAATTTGTACACCAATTTTTTGTCCTGTGCTTGGCTATTGTGGCCAATTGTAAAAAGCGAAAAGAGTAGCAGGAAGTATCTCATAAATAGGAAATCATTTTGCTAAGATACAATTGCTCATTGAGCTTTGTTCAATCCAATTTTGTTCCAATCGAAAAGCATGCCTGGATCGCCGCGCCGATTGGGAGCATATTCGTCGTGCCCCACAATACCTTGTTTGCTGATACTGAATGCAGGCAACTCGTTTTCGAGCTTTTGCAGCAGCCAAAGGAGTGATTTGTATTGGGCATCTGTGAATCCCCGATCCTGAAGTGCTATGCGGTCGTAATGCTTAATTCCAAGCAATACCATTTCCTCTTTAGTTCCTGTGCCCATTAATTCGATACCAATGGCATGACTATTCATGTTGTTTTCGTGATGAGGCGGCTGAGGCAGACGACCTTTACCGGCATGGAAAGCTTTGCGTTGGTGAGAGACCAATTGGTAAATTTGGCCTTCGCGATTGATGAGGTAATGTGCCGAAAGTTTGTATTTGGTGAAAATCCCGAGAATATCGTCGAGTACATAGGGATTTTCAGGTTTTTCGAGTGCATTGCTGATGTAATGCAACATCACCATGCTGAAATCTCCCGAAGCAGGAGATGAGCAATAATTGGGCAGCAGACGTTTTTCGATTTGTTGTGCCGTGCCGTTTTGGGTAATTGCAAGCCCAAGCAACAAAGCCAGGCCTACGTGCTTAAGGATTTTGGGTACGCAGCTCATGCAATTGCTTGTATTTTTGGAAGGTGTAGCTGAAATTGGAACGGGCGATATGCCATCCTGCCAGCCCATCTAAAAAGCCGGCCTGCAAGATGAACCCTTTGAACCAACGTATGGCTGCAGGAAAAAAGGGTGAAATTCCTCGGTTTTTTTTGCCTTGCTTGAACATCGCCTGAGCTGCCAGCCGGGCAAACTTTTCTTGCTGCACGTACAGTTCGTCGATATTGTTGTAACTATAGTGTAATAAATCACCTTCGAGTCTAATGCGTTTGAGCCTGGGCTCGGTTATGATTTTATCGTGTGGATTGGTTCCTCCCCAATGGGCATGCGCAAAGGGATATAGTCTGACTTTAGTATCGGGATACCAGCCACCGTGCCTAATCCACTGTTCGCCTATTCGGTTTAAGCGGTTCATGCTGTAAGCGGTTTGGGTGCTCGAACCACTGACTTTAAGCTGCACAATGCTGTGGGTGAGCTGCTCAGAGAGGGCTTCGTCGGCATCGAGCGATAAAATCCAAGGATGTTCTGCCAGACTGGCGGCATAGTTTTTTTGTTCGATATGGCCTAAAAAAGGCTGATGGTAGACTTTAGCACCCAAACTTTTGGCCAAGGCGACAGTATTATCGGTACTTCCTGAGTCTACCACAATCAATTCATCGGCAACCGGCAAGAGGGATGTTAAGCATCGGCTGATTTTTTCCGATTCGTTCATACAAATGATGGTGGCGCTAATTTTCATGATTTCGTCCAAAATTCAACATTTGCACAATAGAATTCAAACAGTCGGGCTATTTTTGTGGCATGAAGTGGCATAAAAACATCCTCGAAACCATTGGCGATACTCCTATGGTGCAATTGAACCGTGTGGTAGGCAAAACATCGGCGACCATTTTGGCAAAAGTAGAGACCTTTAACCCAGGACATTCAATTAAAGACCGCATGGCGCTCAAAATGATTGAGGATGCTGAAAAGGAAGGAAAGCTTAAACCTGGCTACACCATTATCGAAGGCACTTCTGGTAATACTGGCATGGGTTTGGCGATGGCTGCCATTGTAAAGGGTTACAAGTGCATTTTCACCACCACCGATAAACAATCGAAGGAAAAGGTAGATGCCTTACGGGCTTTGGGTGCCGAAGTAATCGTATGTCCTACCAATGTTGATCCAGAAGACCCACGTTCATATTATTCGGTTTCTTCGCGGCTCGAGCGAGAAACCCCCAATTCCTGGAAGGCCAATCAATACGACAATCTTTCGAACCGCCAAGCGCATTATGAAAGCACTGGTCCTGAAATATGGGAACAAACCGACGGCAAAATTACCCACCTCGTGGTTGGTGTGGGTACCGGGGGCACTATTAGCGGAACGGCGCGTTATCTGAAAGAAAAAAATCCGAACATACAAGTATGGGGCATCGATACCTATGGATCAGTGTTTAAGAAATACAAGGAAACCGGGATTTTCGATAAAAATGAAATTTATCCCTACATAACCGAAGGTATTGGTGAAGATTTTCTACCTCAGAATGTTGATTTTGAGCTCATTGATCATTTTGAAAAAGTTACTGATAAAGATGCCGCCATTTATACCCGGCGCATTGCACGGGAAGAAGGAATTTTTTCTGGCAATAGTGCAGGCTCGGCCATTGCAGGCTTGGTGCAAATGAAAGATCGTTTGAAGGAAGGTGATTTGGTGGTGGTGATTTTTCACGATCATGGCACCCGTTATCTGGCCAAAATGTTTAATGACGACTGGATGCGTGACCGCGGTTTCCTAGAGCCGGAAGTGAAACGAGCCATCGACTGCATTGCGCATCGTTTACATTTGCCACTCGTAAGTGTAGATAAGCAACAAACGGTGGGAGAGGCTTTACATAAAATGATGTATTTTAAAATCAGTCAAATGCCTGTAACGCAAGGAGCTGATTTTGTAGGATCAATTACCGATAGTATGCTTTTAGCGAAAATGATTGAACAACCAGAATTACGTGCTGTTCAAGTTGCAGAAGTAATGCAAGAACCCATGCCTTTTGTGTCGGCCGACCTGCCACTTGCTAAGTTGGCTAGTTTAATGGATAAAAAACTGGGTGCGGTATTGGTGAAATTGGAAGACGGACAAACCCAAATCATTACCAGCCACGACATTATACAGGCTTTAGCTTAAGTCAATGAGGCTTTTTACCGATCAGTTGGGCAGGGTACTTGAGTTGGGCAATGACCCACCCAAAAGGATTGTTTCGTTATTGCCTTCACAAACCGAGTTGTTGGCTTATCTCGGCTTGAACGATGAGGTGGTAGGCATTACCAAGTTTTGCGTGGAACCGGTAGATTGGTACCGCAGAAAAGTCCGGGTAGGCGGTACTAAAGATGTTAAAATTGAAGAGGTAATTGCCTTGCAGCCTGATTTAATCATCGCAAATAAAGAGGAAAACGAAAAGGGAACACTCGAAATCCTCATGCAATTTGCACCGGTATACATCAGCGATGTACGCAATTTGGATGCAGCCTTAGAAATGATAGCTTCCCTAGGGGAAATAACTGGTCGAAAGCAAGCAGCAGATGCCTTGGTTGAAGCCATTGCCCATGCTTTTGGGCAATTACCCGCCTTTTTTGAGGGCAAAAAAATCCTTTATTGCATTTGGCGAAATCCCTGGATGTTTGCAGGACCTGATACATTTATCGGACATCTACTCGAACGATTAGGGGCACAAAATTTGGCGGCCGGATTTACGGGCAGATATCCGGAGATTGACTTAACACAAGGGTTTTTACATCAAGCTGATTGCATACTCCTGAGTTCAGAACCATTTCCGTTTGGGGATAAGCATATTACTGAATTGCGTGAAGCCGGCATAGAGGCCGAAATTAAGTTGGTAGACGGTGCCTGCTTTTCGTGGTATGGAAGCCGTTTATTGTCGAGTGCTGTCTATTTGAAGCATTTAGGTAAGACTTTTTGATGCAGTGATCGCCAGTGCATTAAATAGAATCAAAGCATGCAAAATTTTGATGTAAGTTGTCAATTCACGATCTTTAGCCAATAGTAATAGAAAACTAAACATATGAGCAAACAGCTCCGGATGATGGCCATTTTGGCAGCGATGACTGTGGGTGTGGCAAATGCCCAAAAAAACACCAGTCCTTTTCAACAACCTAATCGGTGGACCATTGGCATCACCACAGGTGCAACCAGTCCGTTTCATGATGTTCGACGGGCCGAATATGTGAACGTTGGCGATTTGTCTTATAATCTGGGTGCTCACTTGACTGCTTGGCAAAGTCCAGCCTTTGGCATTCGAGGACAGATGACTTACGGGCAGGTAGGTGGCCAAATCAATCAAGCCCAATACATCAATAGACTTGGATTGGCCGGGGTAACTGAGGCAAGCACTACTTATTTTGCTGGCGATTTGTTAGGGGTGATCAATTTTAGTGGATTTGGTTTGAAAGGACAGCAAGCTTCTATTAAGGAACGACGTTGGAATTTTTATGGCATCCTGGGCTTGGGCTTTATAAGCTACAGTGCTCGCCTGCGCGATTTGAATACCAATCAATTTTTACCGGCAACCGATTTCGGCCGTTCTTCTGGTATCGCCATGAATATGCCCGTTGGCTTGGGTTTATCTTATAAGGTTGCGCCTAAGTTCCATATCGACTTTGACCTGCTCATGCGTAATTTAAATACCAATAATTTCGATGGTTTGGCGGTTCAAAAAGGACAAGGCCCTGACTTAAATGAGCCTCACTTTGGCCGAAACCTCGATAAGTTTGCTACCGCCAATATCAGTTTTGTTTTTCATTTAGGATCGAACCGACAAGGCAATTCAAATTACTGGAACAGAAGTTATTTCCAGCAGTATTATGCCCAAAGCACCGAAGAGAACAATCGCTTAGAGAATAAGGTATCGGAATTGACCAGAAAAAATCAGGATCAGGATGTTACCATAGCAGATCTTGCTGAAAAGATTGCTTCACTGGAGAGGCAGTTACGCAGTTCGGAAGCAGAGATGCGGAAAGACAGTGATGGTGATGGGGTCCCCGATGTATTTGACAAGGAAGATACCCGCTGGGATTTGTCGGGTTTGATACCTAGCCCATGTGGTTGGTCAGAAGAAGAGATCAAGCAATTACGTGATAAGGCTGCCCGCAACGACCGGATTTTTGTGGACGGTTCGGGTGTGGCTTTGGATATCGATAATGACGGTATTCCGGACCATTTAGATAAATGTCCTACTGTGCCTGGCATACCCAGTTGCCATGGTTGCAAACCTGAACCTAAAGCCGAAACGGTTAAGATCATGACCGATTTACAATCGGTAGAATTTGAGTCGGGCTTGAGTGATTTTGTAGATTGTAGCAGAAAGCGGAGCAGATCTGAACAAGAAGCCTGTAGACAACGGCAGGAAGATGATTTAGAAAATCTTCGTAATCTGGTAAAATACCTCAATGAATCTTCAAATACGATGTTCAAGTTGCGTATTACGGGCCATACCGATGATGTAGGCAGTGCAGAATCAAATATGGAGTTATCGCGTCAGCGGGCGCAAAGTGTAAAAGCGCGTTTGGTGAGCATGGGTGTTTCAGCCGATCGCATCATCACCGAAGGGCGTGGCGAGGAAGACCCGAAGTTTGGTCCAAGTGGTACAGATGGTAGTTTTACCAATGCTGACCGCAACCGGAATAGGCGGATAGAGTTGGCGATTGAATAAGGCGATTCAAAATTCAAGATTCAAAATGGGTTACGGGATAACCCAATGGACACGCCTTCGATCGCACTTCGTGTCGGTTCAAGGTTCAAGGTTTAAAGTTCAAGGTGGGTGAACGGCTTAACCCAATGAGCACGCCTTTGATTATTGAAATTCAAAATTCATCGCGTGTCTGCGGCCCGCTATTCAGCATTCAAAATTCGATTCACGACACAACCCAATGGTTTCGGCTCCGATCATAAGGCATAACAGTTCTGTAGGGACCTAAGCCGGGTAACATAAAAAGAGACGAACTCTCAAAATAGCGCACTGTAGGTGCGCAAGCGTTCACGCCACATTGGGGTGCGGTAAAACCCAACGGACACGTATCCGAACATTGAAATTCAGGATTCATCGCGTGCCTAGGGCTCGCTATTCGGGATTCGGTACACGACACAACTGTACTTGCCTAAAATAGGTTGACTATGCATAATGAGGTAAAGGAGCGGTAATGGCACTAGCAGAATTCAAGCATCAACTAGTGCCACCAACTTCCTTACTTCATAATTTTATCTTCGAACCTCTTGCTTCGAGCCTCATACTTCATACTTCGTTCCTCATCCTTCGCACTCAATTGGCCTTGGCCAAATCGAGCAGAAAGGCGTATTCCAGAGCGGTATCGTGCAAGGCGTTAAAGCGGCCCGACTTCCCGCCGTGACCAGCATTCATATCGGTTTTGAGCAAAATTTTTCCGCTTCCTTGCTGGTATTCGCGCATTTTGGCCACCCATTTGGCTGGTTCCCAATATTGCACCTGAGAATCGTGCAAGCCCGTGGTGACCAGTATATTCGGATAGGCTTGTTTGCTGACTTGGTCGTAGGGCGAGTAGGAGAGCATATAGTCGTAATAGGTTTTATCATTCGGATTTCCCCATTCGTCGTATTCTCCGGTGGTGAGCGGAATGCTTTCGTCGAGCATGGTGGTAATCACATCAACAAAGGGAACCTGAGCCACCACGCCATGCCACAAATCAGGACGCATATTGATCACTGCACCCATCAGCAAGCCACCGGCACTACCACCCATGGCATATAGCTGGCCAGGAGTGGTGTAGTTATTGGCCAGCAGAAATTCGCCACAATCGATAAAGTCGTAAAAGGTGTTTTTCTTGTTCAGCAATTTGCCGTTTTCGTACCACTCACGGCCCATTTCTTCGCCACCACGAATGTGGGCGATGGCAAATACAAATCCGCGATCGAGTAAGCTCAGTCGGTTGCTACTGAAATAAGCATCCATGCTTGAGCCGTAACTACCATAGCCATACAGCAAGGTAGGGTTGCCGTTTTCATTTTTCGCCGATTTGCGGTAGACCAGCGACACTGGAATCTGAGCACCATCGCGTGCACTTACAAAAAAGCGTTCTGATACATAGTTTTCGGCTTTGAAATCGCCCAAAACTTCTTGTTGCTTGAGTATTTTTTGCTCCCGCGTTTTCATATCGAAGCTAAAAATGGTGTTTGGCGTGGTAAGCGAGGTGTATCCGTAACGCAAAATGCTGGTGTTGTATTCGCGGTTTATTTCGGGGTAAACGTACCAAGCCGGATCGTTCATCGGAATGAAGTAATCGGTTTGCCCTTTCCAATCGCGCACCCTTAAGCGTGTGAGGCCTTCGGAGCGCTCTTGAAGCACCATATAATCACTGAAATATTCGGTGTCTTCGAGAAGTACTTCCTCGCGATGTGGGATTACCACCTGCCAGTTGCTCATTTGCGGACGCGCAATGGGAGTCTTCATAAGGCAAAAATTCCGGGCATCTTTATTGGTTCGGATATAAAAATCATTGCCATAATCTTCGGCATCGTATTCAATGCCGCGGGTTCTTGGTTGAATTAGCTTAAAGTCGGTATTTGGTTCATTGGCATTGATGAACTGCTGCTCCGAGGTTAGTGTACTGCCACTGCTGATGTAAATGTATTTCCGCGATTTAGAAAGGAATACGTATGTATTGAAAGTCTCGTCCTTTTCTTCGAAAGCCAATTTTGCAGCAGCCGGTTCTTCACCGAGACGGTATTTCCAGATCTTATCTGAGCGCAGGGTTTGTGCATCGTTGGTGCCGTAAAAGACTGTTTTGTTGTCAGAAGCCCAGGCTGCAGCCCCATTGGTGGGGTAAATGCTTACCGGAAGCTGTTCGCCCGTAATGAGGTTTTTAAACGACAGGCTGTACTGCCGGCGTCCTACCGTATCGGTAAAAAACATGGCTATTTGGTTATCGGGACTCACGCGTACCCCGACAAGACTGAAATATTCGTATCCTTCGGCATATTGGTTCACGTCGAACATAATTTCTTCAGCAGCTTCCATGCTTTCCGCTTTGCGGCAATAAATGGGGTAGTTTTTTTCTGTCTCAAAGCGCACATAATACCAATAGCCATTTGAGAAATAAGGCACGTTGCTATCATCTTCTTTAATGCGGCCCTTCATTTCGTTGAAGAGTTCATCTTGAAGCTTTTTAGTATGGGCCAAAACCTTTTCCTTATAGTCGTTTTCGGCATTCAGGTAGTCGATTACCTCCGGGTTTTCACGTTCATTGAGCCAGTAATAGTTGTCAACACGTGTATGGCCATGCATATTGAGTTCAGTAGGTATTTTTTGAGCAACTGGTGCTTGAGGTTCTTCCATTTTTGTTGTTTGGGTACAGCCGATGGCAAGCATCATGAGTAGGGGACTAAATTGGATGTGATTCATTGGTTTATTTGAGGTAGCTATCGAGCCAGTTGAAGAACACTTTTTGCCACAGCACACTATTTTGCGGCTTTAATACCCAATGGTTTTCGTCGGGGAAATACAAAAATTTGCTGGGAATGCCTTGAAGTTGTGCCGCTGTAAAAGCTTCCATGCCTTGGGCAAGCGGTACACGGTAGTCTTTTTCGTTGTGGATGACGAGGATGGGCGTATCCCAGTTTCGGGCAAAATGATGTGGTGAAAATTTGCTATAGCTGGCCGGTTGGGGTTGTTCCCAAGGTTGTCCTTTCATCTCAAAATCAGTGAAGAATATTTCTTCGGTTTGACCGTACATCGACTCCAGGTTATACACCCCGCAATGTGAAATAAAGGCCTTAAATCGCTTGTTATGATTGCCAGCCAGCCAATAAACCGAATATCCACCGAAAGAAGCACCTACTGCCCCCAAACGGTCGGTATCTACATAAGGCTCCTTGGCCAGGCTGTCGATGGCCGATAGGTAATCTTGCATGGCTTGTCCGCCCCAATCGCCGCTGATTTGCTCATTCCACTCCTGGCCAAAGCCGGGTAAACCACGACGGTTCGGAGCTACGACAATATAACCTTTGCTGGCCATGAGGTAGAAATTCCAACGGGTGCTGAAAGACTGCCCGATCATGCTTTGCGGACCGCCCTGACAGTATAAAAGCGTAGGATACTTTTTGTTTGGATCGAAGTCGGGTGGGTAGATTACCCAACTTTGCAGCTCCTTACCATCACTCGTGCCAATTTGGCGCGATTCGATGCGGGCAGGTTTGAGGTTGGCATAAATGGCGCCATTAACATCGGTAAGGCTGCGCAGCTTTTTGCTGTTTAAATCGAGGCTGTAGAGTTCTGCCGGACGTAGCATAGATTGGCGTAACAGCAGCATTTCGCCGTTTTTTCCGCTGCCAACATAGGCGTAACCACCATGATTAAACTGACCAGTGGTAACCACCAAAGTGGCCGAACCTTTTAGTTTGGTTTTGATGCCATAGGTTTTGGCGGCTTGGCCAAGATCGAAAAAGTGCTCATACAATTGGCTGGTGCCTTGGGCGTAAGCACCAAAGAAGAGGCGATTCGCGTCTTTTCCCCAGAAAAGGGCATTGGCACTGTTCTCGAAGTTTTTGGTGACCTCGCTGATTCGCTTGCTGGCCATGTCCATAACCATTACCCGGTTTTTATCGGCTTCATAGCCATCGCGCTCCATGCTTAACCAGGCGAGCTTACTACCATCGGGCGAAAAAATGGGGTGTTGGTCGTAGCCCATCATGCCTGAAGTTAAGTTTATGGTTTCTCCTGTGGTTAATTGGTAGTGGTAGAGGTCGGAATTGGTGCTGGTAGCTGAAGCCGTTCCATGCAGTTTTTTGCTGGTATATACCAGGCTTTGTCCGTCAGGCGCCCAACAGATGTCGTCGCTGCCGCCGAAAGGCTGCAGGGGACTATGGAATTTTTCGCCTTGCATGATGTCTTTGGCATCAGCAACTAGCTTTCCATCCTGATAAGCCTGAATAAAAATATGGCTGTATGTGCCATCATGGAAACTGTCCCAATGACGGTACATCAAACCATCGAACAGCTGGCCTGTAGCTTTGCTCAGTTGGGGATACAAGTCTTGCAGGCTTTGGTCGAGCTTCACCCTTTTGATGTAAAAAATATGCTTGCCATCGGGGCTGTAGCCGTAACCATTGATGCCGCCAGCAATATCGCTCACTTGTCGTTTATTGCTGCCATCGACTTTTATTTCCCACAATTGGCTGCTGCCCGATTCGTTGCTCAGGAAACCGATGTACTCACCAGCAGGATGCCAACTGTATTGCGATTCGTTGAAACTGGTATTGGTAAGCTGGCTTATTTTGCCAGATGACAGGTTCACTACATACAAATCGTTTTGGCCTTTGTTTTCGCTTAGACTGGTCGTACGAACACTGTAAGCCGCATTATTTCCGTTGGGCTGCACGGCAGGAGCACCTACGCTTCGCATATCCCACAGCATTTCTTCGGTGAGTATTTGTTGCGCTTGCAGGGGTTGCAGCAGGCTAAACAACAAAAGAGCCGTCATCATTAGGCTGGTTTTCATGGCATTGTTCATGTTTATGAATTTTTTTAGAATAATTTTGATGTTGATGCAACCCGATCCGGTCAGGCCGCGTCTTATCATCGTAACCGGACAAAAATAAACCGTTGGAACAACATTACGCAGTAGTTTACAAATGTTTGCAAAACGACCGCAAAGCGCAGTCGGATTTGTACGAGCTATTTGCCCGAAAGATGTTTGCGGTATGCATGCGATATGCTTCAGATTACGATACGGCAAGCGACATCTTGCAGGATGGATTTGTGAAGGTATTTAATTCTTTATCGCGATTTGGTTTTGAGGGTTCGGTGGAAGGCTGGATCAGGAGGATTATGGTAAATACGGCCATCGATTATTTCCGCAAGGCATCTAAAATGCATATGGTAGATGACATAAGTGAAATGGAAGTGGCTGATCACAGTTGGGAGAATTTTTTGAGTCAGATGGCGAGTGACGACATCATCGCGGTGATTCAGAAGTTGCCTACTGGCTATCGAACAGTGCTTAACCTCTATGTGCTCGAAGATTATTCGCACAAAGAAATTGCCGAAATGCTTGGCATAAGTGAAGGCACCAGTAAGTCGCAATTGGCACGGGCAAAAGCCATGCTTAAAAACCTTTTAAAAAAAAGTGAACTGACCTATGAAAACGCAGGAAACTTTAGATAAGTTATTGAAAAACAGGCTTGAATCAGTTGAGATGGCACCGCCACCTCAGTTGTTCGACCGGGTTTTGGAGCAGCTCGACGGGCAGCCAAAACAACTCAAACCTGTTTGGTATCGCCGGCCGGCATTGATGCGCGTTGCTGCGGCAATAAGCTTGTTGAGTGTATCGGCCACTGTAGTGCTTAATCACGTTTACCGTGATGAATTGCAGCGAGCTGTTGCAGCCGATTCCCAGGATAGTTTGCAGCAGCAATTACGCGATGATCGATTGCGCGATTTGCAGGCCGTAGCCATGTATAATGAGGAAAACGAGACATTGCAGATTGTTAAAGAAGAGATGCAACCTAAGCAGCCTACGGCACGTCTTGGTGATATGACTATTCATTTAGCTTCGGAAACATTTCAACGCGAGTCGATTGATATTACGACCATGCCACTAAGGCAGAAGTCGAATATAGGGGGAAGTCAGTTTTCAAAGGCGGTAAAAGGTTTTAAAGAGGTTCCTGCCCTTCCACAAGCTGAATTACAGCTGGCAGAAGCTCCGAACATGGGGCAAGAAGGTAGGTTTTCAGCACTTCGTCGTTCCTATTCACAGTTGAGCGATGGCAAAATGTTTGAGTTGGCTAAAGAGCGCATCGAGGATTTTACCAGTAGGGATCATTATGTATCCTTTAACCTTGGGAGATATGAAATAGGTCAAACCATACCCCTGAGCCGATTAAGATCGAACGAGGAGAGCTTAGAAGAATAAACAATTATATATCAACAATTTAACTTAACCCAATCATGAAAAAGTTAGTAATTATGTTTGTTGTAATGTTCGCTACAACCAACGTTTTAATGGCGCAATCGGCTTCAACCGACAGCACTGAAAAAAGGCGAATGATCATCAAATTCGAAAATGGAAAATGGGATACGACCTATGTAGATAGTTCAAAACCATCAGCCAAAGACGAGATCAAAGAGGACATTGAGGAAGAGGTAGCCGATGCCATGAGTGATTTTCGAGCCGAAATGAAAGAGCTCCGCAAGGAACTTAAAGAGGTGAAACCTCGGAAAAAGAAAGTTGACAAAAACCTCTTTTTTATTGACATTGGAGCCAATGGCTTCCGGCAATCCGACGGATTAACTTTAACCGGTAATAATCAGCCAATGCGTACCGAAAACGCATTAAACCGCTCATTAGGTTGGGGATTCACCTTTGCTCGTACCGAAAACCTCATTGCGCAGCGTGTTCGATTGATGTATGGTTTGGGTTTTGAGTTCAACAATTACCGTTTCCGTGGTGATAGCATATTGCAGTCGAACGGAGATTTACTGAGCTTTGGAGCACCTGCCAATCCAGGGCTTACTCGCAATGCGATGAGTATAAATTATATCAATGCACCATTGATGTTGCACTTTACCACCAACCCTTATAAGCAAAGCCGGGCGTTCAATCTGGCGGTAGGCGCCGAAATAGGTGTGCGCATGGGAGGGGTACGTATTGATCAGCGCTACGATATGGGCAATGATGTATATCAGGAGGTTCGTACCCGTGGGCCGCAGAATGCACAATTTTTAAAAGCCAGTTTGGTAGCCCGTGCAGGTTATGGAGATTTTGACTTGTTTGTTCGCTATGGTCTTACCGAAATGTTCCGACAAGATGTAGCGGGTAATCCGAGTGTAATTCCGGTTATGGCCGGGGTTTCCTTTAAATTATAGAAAAGCATTTATTAAAACCCACAAAGCGACGGCCCCTAACCGTCGCTTTTTTTATGGTGTGCCGTGCATGGCAATTTACTAGGTGGTGCAAGTCCACTGTGGGGGTAGGTAATCGCCAACCACTAGCTTAAGGCAAGGGTGACTAGCGTGAGATAGGATCTGAACAAAGCTGGTGGCAAAACGTTGCCCCGAGTGACAAGAACCTTATTGAAGACGGTAGATGAGTGGTACAAAAGAAGGCTTAGCATGGTTATTTGGAAACAATGGAAACGAATAAAGACCAAACTGACGAATCTTATCAAGCTTGGGGTAAAGAAATCCGAAGCTTGGGAACGAGCGAACTCTAGGAAGGGTTACTGGCGCTTGGCCAATAGCCATATACTTAAAACATCCATCACCACAGAGAAGCTACGCGTAGCAGGATTTACATTTTTCTCCGACCAATACCTAAAGGTTAGAATCAAAACTTAAAGAGCCGCCCTATACCGAAAGGTACGTACGGTGGTGTGTGACGACAGGTAGGGAAATAATTCCTACCTTCCTACTCGATTACTGATAAATTTATTGAGTCTAAATTCCTGATACAAAACGGGATAGTCAGTTTAGATTTTTAAGGCTTATGGGCCTTTAGTACTCAAGTTTGTATAAATGGGCAGGCTGGTTGTTGGTTGATTCGGCGCTGATGTAAATGAGTTGTCGATGGATAAAGAAAACGCCTTCCATCTGGCCAAGCGAGCCAAATTCTCCTAAAACAATTTGTTTTTTCATGCCTGAAAAGTACTGATTATCGTTGAAGCCAGTAAATTCCCACAATACACAATCTCTATTCTTGTTGTAGCCCAAAAGAACGAGTGTATCACCATTTTCATTTAGGTCGGCCGCGGTAATGCGAACGCCAGCATTAAAATTTCCGAGGTGCTGTGCCGCATGTCGACCTGTTACATCGGGTATGCGGTATAGGTTGGTTTTTCCATCTAAGCGGTGTTTGGTGAATAGATATAAGTAGTTGTCGGCCCAAACCAGAGCTTCTGCATCCCAGTTATGTTTATTTCCGGCTGCAAATGACTGTTGTTCTGGGTAGTAGAACTCAATTTCTGATTCAACGGCTACATTGCCACCGAAGGAATCAAGTGCAGTCTTTGCTATTTTAAGTATTCTTAAGTTGCTGCGGTTTCCATCGTTATTCCCAATGTCTGCAAGATAAATGTGGCTGGGGCTTTGTGCCATATCTTCCCAATCGATGTTTTCGTAACCGCTTACAGTATAAGTGGCCAAAATATTTCCGTTGGAAGGGGAAAGTGCGTAAAATTGATTGCTATTCCCCTGATCATTGTGGGTAAATAGCCGACCATCGAAGAAGGCAAGTCCGGAAGTTTCACGGAGCCTAATATCCATAGGATACAGTAATTCAGGATTTCTTTGTATGGTGTAGTACCGACAATCACTATTTGATGCCGATTGTGCAGAAAAGTTAAGCGCGAAAGGATCGTTACACTGGCGTTTACTCTGTGAACAGGCAGTGAATACGGTGCAAGAGCATAACAAGATAAGTACGAATCCGCATACAAAGTAATGCCTGGCTTTAGTGCTCATCGAAGAATAGATTTACTCGTTAATACCCGTGATGTTTTTCATATAGCTGACCAATTCTTTTCCTGAAGCTTTTTTATTGAAAACGATGTAGAACGACATTTCAAGGAGGTTTTCACTTTCGCTTACAGTTTTTACGTTTACGAGCTTGTGTTTGCTGCAATATTTTTCAAGAATAGGAGAGAAGGAGGCTGTTTGTTGCCCGTCGTCAAGATAAATTAGTTGAAGGAGGTATTCGCGCTTTGCCGGGTTCTCGCCGCTGACCTCTTTGAGCAACACCATGGCAATGCCGATAAAAACTGTACCAGCCAGGGTTATGGCGTACATTCCCGCACCGGCCGACAACCCTGCAGCTAGGGCAAAAAAGATGTACATTATGTCTTGGGTGTGCTTTACTGAGGTGCGAAATCGAATAATTGACATGGCATCAACAAGGCCAAAAGCACGTGCCAGGTTATTGCCAATGACCATAATGACGAGGGCAGTAACCATGGCGAGCATAATTATTGAAAGCACGTTAGATTGTGAGTAACTGCTTCCACTGTAAGTTGCACGGTAAAAAAGGCTGATGAGAATGCCACTCAATAGGGCAACAGCCAGGTTGGCGAGGGCTTTTTCAATGGTAAGTGAAAAAAAAAATATCGATTGGAGGTCTTGTTCCATAATTAATATGCTAAAGAAATAAACTCTCGATGCGCAAAAAAGCCTTCAACATATTTTGACAAAGCTTCTTGTTCGAGCTTAAATTCGTCGATGATGGATTTAATCCAAGAGGGCATAGGCGCCTCGAAGTATTTCACTTCAAGAATGAAATGAGCTTTCCAAGGAAATGCCAAATCATCTTCTCCGAACAAATCATGTAGCTTTGGGTGTACTTTCGATCGGATATTTTTATCGAAAGTAATGCGCAAGTTGGGGTCGAACAAACCGTGGTACGCTTCGCGCTCGTAGGTGATACGATCGACAGGTATCATGTTGTGGCGATGTAGATGAAAGAAAAATCGATTGGCGTCGTCCAGTGATTTTTTGTTTTTTGATATTATCAATGGTTCGAAATCGCTCATTTGCATGAGTTCGGGAACATCTTTTCAAAAGAATGACGACCGATTTTTCCCGATTTTTTCCCCTATCTTTTTTTTGATTTCGAGAAACACCAGACTTGAGGGGCTTGGCTTGTCATAGGATCTGATTCGTAGCTTTCTTCGTGATTCAAGTCCATCAACTTTTTCATGTATGGCATTAAGCTTTATGGTATCAAAATAAATGCTCCGTACGGTATACTCCGGAATTCCAGAAACATTGGAAGCAAAGTAGTCGGGACGTACAAAAGGTAAAATTTGATTTCTTAGCTCTTGGAGTTGCTCGTAGGGCACACGATATTTTCTTTCGAATCGAAGCATGCTTTTTAGGGCGTGGTAAAGAGTTTGGAGAAATAGACTGTTGCCGGGATTTCATCGCCCCGTATTTTAATTTCCAATAATTCGCCCATCATGGGCCGGATTGCCACGCCCGAGAAGTTGACGGTGCAAAAGACTACAGCTTGACCGTTAACCAGTTTAGAAACCTGATCGAATGATTGTATGCTGCCCTTTATGCCTTTATGCTCGCCATAATGGGTTATTTCTACCTCATCACCAATTTTTAGAAATTTTCTATCGCTTAATAATATTGGTGCTACGCCTACAAAGGAGCTGCCACCATGAATTTCGAGTAGGGTATCTCCAACACTAAAACCTTGACGCATAACGATGGTGCCATCGAAGGGAGCGAGGAGTGTAAAATAACTGATGCGTTCCTTTGCCTGCTTTAGTTGTTGCTGCATCGCATAAATGCGCGTTTCGATGAGTTGAATTTGTTCGGGTTTATCACCTGTAGTGATGGATGCATATCGGGTTTTAGCTAGCTCTAAAGAAATTTCACGTACGCGTAACGCATTGATTGCAAGGTCGTATTCTTGTTGCGCAATAACCGAATCGCGAAAGAGCAATGCTGCCCTTTGGCTCAGCAGCCGTTGGTTTTCGAGTTCTTGTTCAGCCAACAGCACTTCGTTGCGTGCGTTGGCAACATCCTCAGGTTTTTGTCCTGTGTTGAAAAAATGTAGTTCGGCTTCTAGAACCTTCAGTTCAGCTTCAAGGCTAATGATTTTGCTTTGTTCCTCATTGGAATACAATATTCCAATGGTATCGTTCTTGCTTACAGTTGATCCACCTTGCCAGTTTGGTTTTAGATGAAAGACTACAGCATCACCACGATTAAATTCAGCGATGCTATAAGCAGCAATAGCACCAGTAATGTGATTTCTGGTACTGGTTATCAGATTTCCTTGCGCATTACGAATCAATTCCCATTGTAATTCAGGGCGAATAAGCATTTTTGAACGGCTGCTAAAAGGGACGCTTAAAGGAGCGAAAGAGGCCAAGGTAAGAATCAAGGCTACCACGATCAGGATGAAACTGGTTTTTTTCCTGGCGAAGAATGACATTGTACGTTTTAAAATCCTGTTAACTTACAAATGTAGTCATAAAACCCTTTTGTTAACAATTTGATAATGTGGAATGCTATGGATAAATCGTGTCGTGCGAGACATCTCCTGAGCATTGGATTAAGGGTGAACTAGACTGCTGCTGCTCAGTCAATATGCCTTTAAAAACTGAAACAATGTTTTTTTAAGTTCAGCTGGCCTGTAAGGCTTAATTACTACTGCAGCAATGCCGGCTTCTCGGATTTGTTGCATGGTTTCTTCGTATGTGTCTGCTGTAAGGGCAATTACCGGGCAATTGAGTTTGTAATCACGTACCATCCGATTGTGGGTTTCAAAGCCATTCATTTCGGGCATGTGGATGTCGAGCAATACAAAATCGAAACGCTCGCCTTTGCGCAAGTATTCAAGGGCCTCTTTGCCGCTTAATGCAGTTATGGCTTGAACTTCCCAGCGATTCAAGATTTGCGCAGCGAGCTTTACATTCAATACATTATCATCAATAACCAGGGCACGCATACCTTTTAATCGGTCGTCATCGGCTAAATCCACAACGGTTGTAACAACATCTTGACTTTCTGAAATTTTGAACTTGAGTTCAAACCAAAAGTTAGAACCTTGGGTCGTAACGCTGTTTACGCCTATTTTGCCTCCTTGTAATTCTACCAATTTTTTACTGATGGCCAAGCCCAGGCCTGTACCTCCGTATTTACGTGAGATGTTTTCATCAGCCTGACTAAACCGCTGGAATATACGCTGAATTTGTTCATCGCTGATGCCAATTCCTGTGTCTTTAACCTCAAAAAGCAGCTGACACTGTTCGTTATCTGTTTCGGAATCAAGTCGGTTAACGCTGATCTTGATAGAACCCTCTGGGGTGAATTTTACAGCATTTCCACCTAAATTGAGCAAAATTTGGTTCAGGCGAAACTGGTCTCCGGTTAGGAAATCAGGGATTTCAGGGTCGATTTCAGTGATTATATGCAAGCCTTTGTCTGTTGCCAAACTATTCAGTGAGAGCTCTAGTTGTTGCATTAGAGAGGTCAAATTAAAGCTTTTGTGTTCAAAGCTTATTTTGCCGGCTTCTATTTTGCTTAAATCGAGCAGGTCGTTGATGATGTGCAGTAAGCTGTTTGCTGAATGTCGTATGGTTTCGACCACGCGTTCCTGATTGTTTTTTTTCAGGGTTTCATGAATCAGGTCGAGCATGCCGAGTATGGCGTTTAGCGGGGTTCTGATTTCATGGCTTACATTGGACAAAAAGGCTGATTTGGCCTTGTTAGCCGACTCGGCTTCGTCGCGGGCTTGTTCTAATTGTTCGTTTACTCGTTGTAGGATTAGGTTGGTATTTTTTAGGTCGATCTCGTTTTGGCGCAACACTTTGTTCAGTTTACGAAATCGAAAAAAACCGAGCATGGCCATAAAGGCAATGACCATAATGGTTAAAAATCCGAAAAGGTAAAATCGTTGTATTTCCTTGATGTTTTTTATTTCAAGGTTCTTTTTGCTGAGCTCTTGATCTACTTTTTCTAAATCGTATTGTCGTCGAACGTTGGCTAAGGCTAATTCTGTTTCTTGGTTCAGCAAGCTATCGCTAAGTTGATGGAAGCGCTTATAGTAGTATAAGGCAGAATCGGAAATGCCAAGCAATTCGTAATTCTGGTGATACTTTAAAAAGATTTCACTTTGTAGTTTTTTGGCTTGAATGCTTTCTGCGATTTGAATGGCGGTATCGAGGGTGTTGATGGCCAATCGAGGCATATTCTTTTGCATGTAGGCCTGTGCTTTATTGGTAAGGGAGGTTACCATTCCAAAGCGATCGCCGCTTATTTCTTTGTAATAAATAGAGCTGTCGATATAGTAAAGTGCACTATCAAGACGATCTAGTTTAAGCAAGCTAGAGGCCACATTGTTGTAGGAGGCTCCGATTTCGTATTCATTGCCATCTAAAAGATCGAATTGTAAGACTTTTCGGAATATATCAAGTGATTCCGAGTATCGCTCCTGGGAGTGTAGGTTCATTGCCATATTAGACTGGCTAGTAACTAATAAATAAGGATTTTGTCCTTGTTCAGCTAGCTTAAGCCCTTTCCAGAACCAGGTTTCTGCCTCTTGAAGCTTTTTTTGGTCGTTATACAATATGCCCAAGTTATTGTACGATATGACGATACCTGCAGTGTCGTTTATTTCTTCAAATAAGCTGATGGCGGCAAGTTGCGCATTCAGGGCACGTGTATAATCAGCTAAATTTTTATAACAAACCCCAGTAATATTATAGGCGGCTGCAATATTGGCAAAAAATCTTTTTCCCTGGAAATGTCCAATGGCTTCCTGCATATACATTATGGCCGAATCGTATTGATGCATTTCGTAATGGGCATGCCCCATGATAAAATTGGATTTGGCAATGCCCGGCTGAAAATGGATGGCCTTAGAAGCTACTAAAGCCCCAGGTGCCAGCATTAAAATGCTATCGGGCGCTTCATATTGCCAGCTGTAACAGCGATTGATGAGGCTGTTGATGCTGGATGTATCCTGTGCCCAACCATGCCCGATGAGGCCAGTGAAGCTAAGGATACATATGAATAGGCTGCGCAGCATTTTGACGGTTAAACAACAAGATTAACAATTCTACCCGGCACCACGATGATTTTTTTCAATGTTCGACCAGATAACAATTGCTGTACTCGTTCGTTACCCAATGCCATTTTTTCCAGTTCAGCCTTTTCAGCCTGTTTAGGCATACTCAGGTTAAATCGCATTTTGCCATTTTCCTGCACCGGATAATCAAAGGTATCGTCGATCAGGTATTTTTCTTGATAGCCAGGGAAGGTGGCCTGATGTACCGAGCCATCTTCGCCTAAAAGGCGCCACATACTTTCGCTTATGTGTGGGGCAAAAGGCGCCAATAATCGCACCAATGGATGCAGTACTTCGGATTTTCGGCAACTCAAGCTTTGCAATTCATTGATGCAAATCATGAAACTACTTACGCAGGTATTGAACGAGAAACGTTCTATGTCGTCTGTGATTTTTTTGATGGTGCGATGCAAAAGCTTAAGCTCGGCTTCGGTGGCAGGAGCAGGGTCGAGCGACAGTTCAGCTTTTTCGTGGAACAGTCGCCAGAACTTCTGTAAAAAGCGATAGACGCCTTCAATGCCTTTGGTGTCCCAGGGCTTGCTGTCTTCGAGCGGCCCCAAAAACATTTCATACATGCGCAAGGTGTCGGCTCCGTATTGGGCAATGATGTCGTCGGGGTTGACGACGTTCCATTTGGATTTCGACATTTTTTCGACTTCTGAAAACGTTAACACAGAATTGCTAGCTCCTTCATATACTGTATGAAAGATGCCATTCGCATAAAATCCTCCTTTTGTCACAATAGCCAGTTTATCGAAATCATCGACATTTAAGCCGTTACCCCAGAATTCGTCAATTTTAAGTTCACCTCTTTTTGCATCTAATGCGACAGTATAATTAGTGTCAATCCTAAATGCTTTCCAATAGTCCGGATGATCTATTTGAGCTTCATCATACAGGTCAGCAGAAAATAGCACTTGAAAATCCGAATCATTAAAATGCTTGCGTATAGCTTCTTCTATATTCCTATCTATTCCTAAAGCAAAATTTGCACTTTCTTTAATTCTATCATCATTTTGAACAGTAAATCGATATAGGAAATGAGACACCCCCTGAATCATCCCCTGATTCACCAGCTTTTTAAAGGGCTCACGGAAGCCTATGAAGCCACGGTCGCACAAAAAATGGGTCCAAAAACGGGCATACAATAAGTGACCTGTTGCATGTTCTGAGCCGCCCATGTACAAATCTACCTGATTCCAGAAGTCGGTGGCTTGGCGCGATGCAAATTCGGTTGTATTGTGCGGGTCCATATAGCGCAGGAAATACCAGCTCGATCCTGCCCAGCCGGGCATGGTGGTGGTTTCGAGCGGGTGTCCTTTGTAGGTCCAGTTTTCGGCCCGGGCCAAAGGGGGTTCTCCTTCGGAGGTGGGCAGGTATTTGTCTACAACAGGCAGCTTAAGGGGCAGGTCCTTTTCTTCTACGGCTTTGGCTATGCCGTTTTCGAAATAAATGGGCACGGGTTCGCCCCAATAGCGCTGACGACTGAAAATGGCATCGCGCAAACGGAATTGGATTTTGCCTTTTCCCATACCTTTGGCTTCGAGGGCTGCAATGGCCTTGCCAATGGCCTCACGCGCTACCAAGCCGTTGAGGAAGTCGCTGTTGATCATGAGGGCGTCTTTCGACGGATTGGCAGCTTCTTCGATGTTGCTTCCTTCTACTACCTCGATGATGGGCAAGCCGAAATGCCGGGCAAAACGCCAATCGCGCTCATCGCCACCGGGTACCGCCATTACCGCACCGGTACCATAACCGGCCAGAACATAATCGGCAATCCAAACAGGAATGGGTACGCCAGTAAAGGGATGTTCAACAAAGGCTCCGGTATTGACACCACTTACCGACTTTACATCGGCCATACGCTCTCGTTCCGACCGGTTTTTAGTTTTGTCGATGTAGGCTTCTACTTCTGCTTTTTGTGTGCTGGTGGTGATTTTAGCTACCAGCTCATGCTCGGGAGCCAACACCATAAAGCTTACTCCAAAAATGGTATCGGGGCGTGTGGTAAAGACTTCAATTTTTTCATCGTAACCTTGGAGTTGAAAAAAAACGGAAGCTCCTTCGGAACGTCCAATCCAATTTCGTTGCTGCTCTTTAATGGCGTCGGACCAATCGATTTCATTCAATCCATCCAGTAGCCGTTGTGAATAGGCGGTTATGCGCATCATCCATTGCTTCATCATACGGATTTCTACCGGGTGTCCTCCGCGCTCCGAAAGGCCATCTTTCACTTCGTCGTTGGCCAATACAGTACCCAAAGCAGCACACCAATTTACCCGTGCTTCGGCCAGGTAAGCCAAGCGGTAATACATGAGGATTTGTGCGCGGTCGTGTTCGTTCATTTTTTGCCAGTCGGTGGCAGTAAGGTCCGGTGTTTCTTCGTCGCACACGGCTTGAAGCTGTAGATTACCTTGCTGGTTTAGAATGGTTTGCAATTCGCTGATGGGGCGGGCCTTGTTGGCCTGTTTATCATACCAACTTTCAAATAGCTGAAGAAATATCCACTGCGTCCAGCGGTAATATTCGGGTTCGCAGGTTTTTACTTCGCGTGACCAATCGAAACAAAAACCGATTTTATCGAGCTGTTCACGGTATCGCTTAATGTTAACATCTGTGGTAATGGCCGGATGCTGACCGGTTTGGATGGCATATTGTTCGGCGGGAAGCCCGAAAGCATCGTATCCCATGGGATGAAGCACTTGAAAGCCAGACATGCGTTTGTAGCGGGCAACAATATCGCTGGCAATGTACCCTAGTGGATGACCAACATGCAAACCGGCGCCAGAAGGGTAAGGGAACATATCGAGCACAAAGTATTTAGGTTTTTGTGCGCCCATTTCCGTTTTATAGACTTCATTTTTTAGCCAATATAACTGCCATTCAGCTTCTTGCTCGTTAAACTTATATTCTGACATCCGTTGAAAAAAATTGAATAGCAAAAATAGCAAAAGCAGGCTTTGTTTGGCTTTGTTATGCTAAAAAGCCTTAAGGGCACTTTGATTGGCGATAATTAGTCTTATTTTAGCGCTGAATTTGGTATGTCAGAACAATCGCAACTCAAATATTTTCGACGGAAAGCACGTCGTACTACGGTAACGGCGGTAATTAGCATATCGCTAGTGCTCTTTTTATTGGGCTTGTTCAGCGTATTGGTAATGAATGCGAAAATGCTATCCGACCATGTAAAGGAGAATCTACAGGTACAGATATTCATTACGGAAGAAGCTGAATTAAAAGATATTAAGACATTGGAGCGCCAACTGCGAGCCTATTCCTATGTGAAACAACTCGATTTTGTATCGAAAGAAGAAGCCGTTCAAGTGCTGACGGAAGATTTAGGAGAAAATTTCGTTGATTTTTTGGGCTACAATCCGTTGTTGGCCTCATTTAATATGACTGTAAGTGCCGACTTTGCCAACACGGATAGTTTGGGCCAAATCAAAGCTTTTTTACTCGCTAATCCGGTGGTAAAGGAGGTGTATTATCAGGAAAACGTATTGGATTTAATCAACAAAAACTTACGTACTGTTGCCTTGGTAATAGCCGCCTTTAGCTTGCTATTGCTGCTCATTACCATTACGCTAATCAATAATTCAATTAGATTATCGCTTTATTCTCAAAGATTTCTCATCAAAAGCATGCAGCTGGTAGGGGCAACCTCCTGGTTCATTAAGAAGCCGTATCTATTTAAAAGCTTATTGCAAGGCGTGTTAAGTGTATTGGTTGCCGGAGGCCTGTTGTATGCGGTGCTTTCGTTCAGCGACCGCCAATTGCCTGAGTTGCGCGAATTGAGGCACGATACTTACACCTTATACATAGGTCTTGGTATGTTGAGTCTCGGTTTGGTGATTAGCCTACTGAGCACTTGGTTTGCCATTTCCAAATATCTTAGACAAAAAATTGACGATTTATACTAATGAAAAATCAAATCAAAGAAACCGGTGTGCTGTTGTTCAGCAAAAAAAATTACACCTTGATGCTTATCGGACTCGGACTGATTGTTTTGGGGAATATCCTTATGATTGGTACTGAAGATATTTACGGTTTTACCAAAATTACTTTAGCGCCTATTTTGATAATGGCAGGCTTTCTGGTGGAAATTTACGCCATCATGTTTCGCCCAAAAGCATAAGCTATGACTTGGTTTGAAGCGGTCATTATTGCCATTGTAGAGGGGTTGACCGAATTTTTGCCGGTAAGTTCTACCGGGCACATGATTCTTGTTTCGTCGTTAATGGGTATACATGATGATGATTTTGTAAAGTCATTTGAAGTGGTTATCCAGCTAGGGGCCATATTGGCTGTGCTGGTATTGTATTACAAGAGGTTTTTGGTGAGTATTGATATTTACTTAAAGCTATTTGTAGCATTTTTGCCAACGGGTGCGGTGGGTTTTTTAGCTTACAAAACCATCAAAGCCTACTTGTTTAATCCATTAACGGTAAGTCTGTCGCTGATCCTAGGAGGTATTGTACTGATATTGCTCGATCGTTGGACTGAACGGAAGGCAAGTCGTTATCAGGAGATTGAAGACATCAGTTATTTAGATGCCTTTAAGATTGGTGTGATACAGTGCTTGAGCATGATTCCCGGAGTTTCGCGTTCGGCAGCAACTATTTTTGGTGGGGTATATGCTGGATTTAACCGGGTTCAGGCGGCGGAATTCAGCTTTTTACTGGCTATTCCTACCATGTTTGCTGCCACTGGTTACGACATATTAAAAAACAGGGAGCTGTTCACTTCGGATGGCACGGCCATGATGTTATTGGGAGCCTTGGTTGCCTTTGTGGTAGCTATAGTGGCTGTGAAGGCCTTCATTAGCTTTTTAACCCGTTATGGTTTTAAGCACTTTGGGTATTATCGTATTGTTGTTGGCTTGCTGTTTTTGGCGTATGCTTATTTCACAGGGCTGACCCTTTAAATTTACGCATGTTCGATTTTCAGCAAGGCGAGATACTGCTGTTTGATAAGCCATATACCTGGACTTCCTTTGATTTGGTAAAAAAGGTTCGTAACCTGATAAGGCTTAAAAAAGTAGGACATGCCGGGACGCTTGATCCTCTGGCTACTGGGTTAATGATCTTATGTACTGGAGCTAAAACCAAAAGTATCGAGTCGTTAACCGGAATGGACAAAAGCTACACTGGTAAGTTTTGTTTGGGAAAGACTACACCCAGTTATGATTTAGAGACGGAAGCGGATGCATATTTTCCGGTGGATTTACTTCGCGAGGATGAGATACGTTTGGCAGCTTCAAAGCTAACCGGTGATTTACAACAATTACCGCCTGCTCATTCGGCCATTAAGGTAGGTGGAAAACGTCTTTATAAGGATGCCAGAAAGGGCATTGCGGTTAAACTAGAGCCTCGTCCGGTACATGTTTACCAATTCGAAATCACCGGAGTGAGTTTGCCGGAAGTAAGCTTCAATGTGAAGTGCAGTAAAGGTACCTACATCCGTTCGCTGGTGCACGATTTGGGCAAATCTCTTGGAAACGGAGCTGTATTGACCGAACTTTGCCGCACTGCGATTGGCGATTATCAACTGTCGGATGCTTGGCAACTGACAGATTTTGAGCAGACAGTACGCAAGCAACAAGCTGAAACGGATGCAGGTAATTCGGACACTTGATCAATACAAGCCCAAAAAGCCAGTGGTGCTCACCATTGGGTCTTTTGATGGGCTTCATTTGGGGCATCAGGAAATTATTCGGCGATTAAAAAGTCAGGCAGAGGCCTTAGACGCTTTATCGGCGGTAATGACCTTTACACCACATCCGCGAATAGTGCTCAATAAAGACAAGGATAAGCTACGTTTGCTCAGTACCGATGCTGAAAAAGAAGCGCTCTGTAGTCGGTTTGGTTTGGATGTGTTGTTTTTTATGCCTTTTAACGCAGCCTTTTCAGAACAATCGGCCCAAGCATTTTTGCATGACTTATTGCTCCAACGTATTGGGGTTACCCACTTGGTGATCGGCTATGATCATCGCTTTGGAAAAGGGAGGGAAGGAGACATTCATTTTTTGCGTGAGCAATCGGCCATCACGGCTGCCTTTAGCGTTGAAGAAATCAGCCAGCAGGCCATCGATGCATTGGCGATAAGCAGTACTAAAATCAGGATATCGCTAGAAGCTGGCGATGTGGCTTTGGCCAATAAGTTATTGGGTTACCCCTATAGTTTACATGGCAAGGTGGTACGTGGCGATCAGATTGGACGGAAATTAGGTTATCCTACGGCCAATTTAGCTGTGGGCGACCCGTATAAACAACTACCAGGTGAAGGTGTCTACGCTACTTATGCTGTGGTGAGAGGTAAGTCGTATCCGGCCATGACTTATATTGGTAACCGCCCAACTATACAAGGTGAAAGTCACAATATTGAAACCAATCTGCTTGATTTTACAGGTGATTTGTACGATTACGAATTGGAATTGCAGTTTTTACAGCACATACGACCGGATATACGCTTTGAAAGTCTCGAGGCCCTCACGGCCCAAATAGCGCTTGATGAGCGAAAAGTGCGTTTATACTTTGGGATCTAAGCCATCAGTTTATACACCATTTCTTTGAGCAATTCGCCATCCGAGGTTTCGGTATTGCCTAATCCTTTGGCTTTGAGGTCGTATTCAAGTAATAGCCCTATACTTTTTTTAGTTCGCGGAAGGCTAAAGTTCTTGGCATACAGCTCATAATCCTTCAAGAAATAGGGATTTACACCTAAGGCCGCTGCTATTTGTTGGGGTTGCATTCCTTTGTGAAAATGGAAATTGTAAATACGACTGAAAAAGGAGTAGAGTGAACCAATGGCTACCGGCATGCTAAAATTGCTGGCTTTAGGACTTTCGGCAAAATAACTTACAATTTGAAAAGCTTTCAGGCTATCGCGTCGGCCTATGGCATTTTGCAATTCAAATACGTTAAAATCGCGACTAATGCCTATGTATTTTTCTATGAGTTCTACCGTAATGGCAGCTCCGGCTTGTAAGTTAATGGCTAGTTTTTCGATTTCAGAAGCGATTCGACTGAGGTTATTTCCCAGGTACTCGCTCATGATGGTGGCTGTTTCTACAGATACTTTAAAGCCTTGTTGGCTGATGTATTGCTCAATCCATTTGGCCAATTGATAGTCTTTTACTTTTTCACTGAGAAAAATCAGCCCTTTTTCATCGGCGAGTTTATAATTCTTTTTGCGTTTATCGAGGGTTTTGCCCTTAAAAGCCATTACCAAAAAGGTGCTGGTCAAGGGTTTCTCGAAGTATGCTGTGAGTTTTTCAAGCTCCTTGTCGCCGAGATTTTGGGCTTCTTTCACAAGTACTAGTTGGTGCTCAGCCATCATGGGGAACCGGCGTGCTGCATTTACGATGGTAACGGCATCTACATCGCGACCATACATCACCGTTTGATTAAATCCCTTTTGTGCTTCGGAGATGGCTTCATGTTCAATCCAATGAGTAATTTGATCGGTGAAGAAGGCTTCTTCACCATGCATCAAAAGTACTGCTGGATATTTGCCACTTTTAAGTTGCTTGCTTAAATCCTGAAAGTTGATTTGGGCCATTTTAGAAACGCAGGTGTTTAACCGTGAGTCCGTTATTAATTAGTTGTTTCAGTGAGCCAATGCCTATTCGTAGGTGATTTTCTACAAAACGAGCCGTAACACGGGCATCACTTTCCGCTGTTTTCACGCCTTCGGGGATCATGGGTTGGTCGCTTACCAGTAAGAGCGCGCCCGTGGGTATCCCATTGTAAAATCCGGTTGTGAATACGGTAGCGGTTTCCATATCGATGGCCATGGCCCGTATGTCGCGTAGGTATTTTTTGAATACTTTATCGTGTTCCCAAACCCGGCGATTGGTAGTATAAACCGTTCCAGTCCAGTAGTCCATATTAAAATCGCGCACCGTGGTTGAAATGGCTTTTTGCAATGCAAAGGAGGGAAGTGCAGGTACTTCTGGGGGGAAATAGTCGTTAGAGGTACCTTCACCTCGAATGGCAGCAATCGGAAGGATTAGGTCTCCTATTTTATTTTTTCGTTTAAGCCCACCGCATTTGCCTAAAAACAAAACAGCTTTGGGCTTTATAGCGGTGAGTAGGTCAATCATGGTGGCTGCCATGGGGCTACCCATGCCAAAATTGATAAGCGTTATGCCATCGGCTACCACTGTTTGAATAGGCTTGTCCTGCCCCATTACCGGTACATCGTACCATTCTGAAAATAATTTCAGGTAATTAGAGAAGTTGGTTATCAGTACGTAAGGGGTGAAATCCTCCAAAGGACGGCCGGTATAACGTGGCAACCAATTTTGTACAATCTCTTCTTTGGTTTTCATACTTTTGTTTACAGCTAAATTAGCTAAGAAAACACGACTTGAGCACGCTTTTTATGCACAAATCAACACTACAACTACCTACGTTTGCTTATCGCTTCAAAACGTTGGGAGGTAAACCCGCTATTTTTGATGTGTTTCGGCGGAAGTATGTGTTGCTTAGCCCCGAGGAATGGGTACGCCAGCATTTGCTTCATCATTTAGTACAAAACCTCGGATTTCCGGTCTCAGCCATTGGTGTTGAGAAAGGCTTAGAGGTAGATGAGCTCAAAAAGCGTTATGATGCGTTGGTATATGATGCTAATTATAAGCCCTTTTTACTTATTGAATGTAAGGCAGTGGATGTTCCCATCGATCAGGCGGTTTTCGACCAAGTGGCTCGCTATAATCGCAGTGTACAGGTACCTTTTATCTTACTCAGCAATGGTGTTGAGCATATTATGGCCGAGGTTGATCATTTGAAGGGGTGCTATACTTTTGCTGAAGGCATACCCGAATACGCCCAATTATTGGCGCGATGGAAGACCTTGCGTTCGTGATAGAAGATTACAAGCTTTTTGACAATACTTCCATATCGCCATTAAAGAAAATTTCAATGCCTTCATCGGTTTTGATGGCATTTAGCAACATGGCCCTAGCTACGGTTTCGGCTTTGATGCTTCGAAAGCGCTTTGGAATCATCCATTCAAAAAGCGGAACAAGAGCAATGCCTAAGCGTTCACCAAAACGGAATTCTTCTCGCTTTCCAAGCAATAGTCCCGGTCGGAAGATTGATAATCGGGGCAAGCCGGTTTGTATTAGGGCCGCTTCCATTTCGCCTTTCACCTGGTTATAGAAGATCCCAGACTTTGCTTCGGCTCCTACGGCGCTCACCACGCTAAAATGATTTACTCCTGCCTGCGCTGCTACCAGAGCAGCATTTACGACCATGTCGTAATCAACCCTCCGAAAGGCGTTTTTACTTCCTGCTTTTTTGATAGTTGTCCCCAAACAACAGAATACCCGACTTACGCTTCCGAAGGCGTCGGTATGCTCGGTGAGCCGGTTCATATCGGCTTGTATGAATTGTACTTTGTGGTGGTCGAAGGACGGAGCCTTTCTCCCCAAGCAAATGATATGTTTTACTTTATCGCTTTTCATGAGTTCACGCAAAAGCAAGTCTCCGGTGAGTCCGGTATAACCCAGAATTAAGGCGTCGAAAAAGGGGGCATTGATGCTCATGATTAGGCGTGGTGATAAGGTTCGTTTCGCAAAATAGTAAAAGCCCGGTACAGTTGTTCTAAAAACAAAATGCGGATGATTTGGTGTGAGAAGGTCATGCGAGAGAGCGTTAGTTGAAAATCAGCACGTGCATATACCGCATCGCTAAAACCAAAGGCGCCTCCTATTACAAAGTCAATTTGTGAACGTCCAGCTACCGTCCATTTTTCGATTTGCGCTGCAAACTCCGGCGAATCGAAAGATTTGCCACGCTCATCGAGCAATACCAACCAGCTTTTAGGGCTTAGTTGTTTTAGTAGTTGTTCACCTTCTTTTTTACAGACTTCCTCCAGCGTAAGCTTTCCGGCATTCTTAAGTACAGGTAAAGTAAGTGTTTCGAATTGGCAATAATGCTTTAGTTTTTGCTGGTAAAAGGCCACGGCTTGCTCAATGAAAGCCTCCTGGTTTTTGCCTGTTTGTATAAGCCTGATTTTAAGCATTCCCAAAAATACAAAAGCCCCCGTCACCGGGGGCTTTTGCTTTTTATTTGAACGAGTTATTTGTCAATACTCAGTAATTCTACTTCAAAAATTAAAGTCTCGTGTGGTCCAATCATTTGGCCTGCACCACGCTCGCCATAAGCCAAGTCGCTTGGCAGGAAGATACGGAACTTAGAACCAACCGGCATCAACTGAAGGGCTTCTGTCCAGCCGGCAATTACACCATTTAAGGGGAAAGTGGCCGGTTGCCCACGGTCAACAGAGCTATCGAAAACCGTTCCGTCGGTAAGTGTGCCATGGTAGTGTACGGTTACTTTATCGGTTGCAGCCGGCTTTTCGCCTTCACCCATTTTGAGCACTTGGTATTGCAAACCGCTGGCAGTTGTGGTGATACCTTCTTTTTTCGCGTTTTCTTCGAGGAATACACGCCCTTTGGCTTTGCCTTCTTCCGCTTTTTTGTCCATCATCGATTGAAAGTAGGTCTGTATGTGCATGTTGGCATCATCCTCATTGATGCTGAGGGTCTTGTCACCAAGCACATCTTCCATGGCTTTCATCATGGCGGCTACGTTAATGTCGCCAAAGCCCTGACTTTTAAGGTTTGAGCCGATGTTTACACCGAGGCTGTAGCTTACCGTGTCGATTTGCGTTTTCATTGTTGCGTTTTTGTCCATTTTCTTTTGACCATTGCAGGCGCTGAATACAAACATGCTCAGGCCTGTTACTAATAAGAGGGATTTTAATTGCATAATTCGTGTTTGAAAGGCACGAAGATAATGGATTAATCGGCTTGTGAGCAATTTTTAGACAATTTTCATTGAATCACCAGGCCATAAATGTTCAAAAAACGGGTAGATGCTTCGGAAATTACCTCCTCATCGGCTTCGAAGCGGAATTCTACATTTGTGTTGCTGTAATTTTGGGTTATTGGCTTGAGGTTAAGCTCGTTCATAACTTTTTGGACTTCAGCAATTTGTTGATAAGCACAGGTTAACTTTAGGCTACGAATTATGGGTAAAAAGCTAATATTGGCCAGTTCAAGGGCCATCCGGGCTGCGCCGCCGTAGGCATCAATAAGTCCACGGACCCCCAGCAGGGTGCCTCCAAAATAGCGAACCACAACTACCAAGCAGTTAGTAAGTTGGTGCTGGTCGATGGCTGCGAGTATGGGTCGGCCGGCACTTCCTGAGGGTTCGCCATCGTCGTTGCTGCGATACAGCTCAGCTTGTTCACCCAATCGCCAGGCGTAGCACCAGTGACGGGCGGCATGATGTGCCGATTTTAATGCATGCAAATGGATACTGACCTCGGCTTCGCTGGCAATTGGCAAGGCGAAGGCTAAAAATTTACTGCCCCGGTCTTTGTATTGGGCTTCGGCAGTACTTAGCAATTGATTTTTACGCATCATGTTTGCCAACTGTATACAAGGATAGCCAGTAGGGCCGCCGCAAGTCCGGCCCACTGCTTGCCTTTGGGTTGCTCTTTAAATAGCCACCAGGCGCCCAGGGCAGCCAAAACTATGGTGCCTACGTTAAGCAAGGGAAAGATAAAGGCTCCCGGCAACTCGGAGCTGAAGGCTTGGAGTAAGGCAAATACCGTGAGGAAGTTTGAAATACCTAGACCTAAACCGGCCAGCATGCTTTTCAGTTCTATTTCACGCTTTCCTTGCAAGGCACGAATGCCTAAGCCTAACCAGCCAAACACGCCTGAGGTGCCGAACAGGACCATCAGAAATACGCCTTGGTCTGCAGGAGCCAGCAGTTTCACTTCAACATAATTGAGTGTGGCATCGGCCATGCCTCCGCCTAAAAAAATGCTCATGGGCAAAACCCATCGCCAAGGCTCGGCTTTTTGGCTGTAGTTACGACTGCTGCTGAGCGCTATAGCGGCTAATGCCAGCAACAATGCCAAGGCGTGTAAGGGTTCAAATTTGCTTTGATAGAGTCCGTATGCCAGGCTCATGGGGATCACGAACGACATTTTGGCCGCAACGGTGGTGATGTTTACGCCAAGTTTTTGGGCACTCAGGCCAATGAGTACAAACATGCTTACAAAGAGCAAGCCTATAAAAGCCGCCCATGGCAGCCAGGGGGTAGTTAGATGTATCCGTGGCAGATCGCCCTGTAGCCACCAACCTAACAAGATGCAGCTGATGTAATTGGTAGCTACGGCCACCAAGGTGTTGATTTTCCAACGCTCAAACTGACGAAAAAGCAGAAAATTGACTACTGAAAAGCCAATACTGAGGAGTAGCCAGTTCATTGATTATTAATATTTGTGTAAAGCTTCAGATTGTCAGTGCCAATATGTTCATTTTTAATAAATTGTGCTTCTGCCGGTATTGCAGGAGCGGCCAGGCCATTATGCAGTAATAAGGGGGCTTCAAAGCACCTAATTTCGTCCCAAAGGCCGCTTTGCAAAAAGGAGTTAAGCACAGCGGCGCCACCTTCTACCAATACCGATTGTAACTGCTGTTCGTGTAACAAGGCTAATAATTCGGGTAATTCATCACGTAAGCTAGCTTGGTAACGGAGTCGAATCAGAAGTGGATTTTCGAAAAGTTTAAAATGGCCATGAATACCTGGGCTTCTTTCGATTACTACCGGTCGAGGGCTTTTTCCTTGGATCAGTCTGGTATTTAATGCCGGGTTGTCGAGTAGCACAGTACGGGCACCTACGAGGATGGCGGGTTCTTCTGAACGCCATTTATGGAGGAGGGTTTTGCTTTCAGGGCTGCTGATCCAATAGTTTCCGGCTTTATCTGGTGCCATAAAACCATCAGCCGATTGCGCCCATTTGAGGATGATGTAGGGTCTTTTTTTTTCATGAAAGGTAAAAAAACGCCGGTTTAGCCACCTACCATTTGTTTCGGAAAGGCCGGTATGGACTTCTATTCCTGCCTTTTGAAGCATCTGAATGCCTTTGCCCGCCACTTCGGAGTATGGGTCGGTATTGGCGATGAAAACCCGTTTGATTTTTTTCTCAATGAGTAAGAGACTACAGGGCGGGGTTTTGCCGAAATGCGCACAAGGTTCGAGGTTTACATACATGGTGCATGCCGGCAACAAGTCCATTTGACTAACCGAATTGATGGCATTTACCTCAGCATGCGCTTGTCCATATTGGCGGTGCCAGCCTTCGCCCAAAATACTTCCTTGGTATACCACTACGGCACCTACTAGCGGGTTTGGCGCCACATGGCCGGTGCCGAGCGCAGCCAGTTCAAAGGCTCGCTGCATAAACAGCTCATGGGATGAGGTATCATTAGCCATAATTGGTGCACAAAGTTAATTAAGTAGCGCAGGAATATCAGCAAAGCAGTACATCTTTGCAAATGCCTTTAGCAGTAGACCCCTATATTGAATTACGTCGAGCTTTTTTTAGTCGCTTGGCAGGGCGATACGATCAATCAGAAATACAGGCCATTTGGACTAGCTGGTTACGTAAACGTGCCGGACTTACGCCCGTGCAGCGTTTAATGCAAACTGCAGGGACTTTACCGACTGGTTTGGCCGAGCAAGCTGAATTGGACCTGACTGCATTGGTGGAAGGTAAGCCTTTGCAGTACGTACTCAATGAAGCTTGGTTTATGGGAAGGCCTTTTGTGCTCAATGGGCATGTATTGATACCCCGGCCCGAAACCGAGGAGCTTGTACAATGGATGCTTGAGGAACAGGGTAGTGAGGCACGCAAAGTGGTTGATTTAGGATGCGGGAGTGGCGTTATTCCCATTAGTTTAAAATTGGCGCGGCCCCATTGGGAGTTGTTTGCGGTTGAATTATCAGCCGAAGCTTTAGCCACAGCAGTAGAAAATGCAGCGCTTCACGGCGTAAAGTTAAGCTGGATATCGGGTGATATGTTGGAGGTTGAATTGCCAGACTGGGATATATTGGTGAGCAATCCGCCCTACATCAGCAGGGATGAAATGGCGGAAATGCGGGAAGAAGTGCTATCCTACGAGCCGCATATGGCTTTATTTGCCCCGGGTAGTGATGCGTTACTTTTTTATCGACGTATGGCTCAACTGGCCGATGCAGCTCCTTCGGGTCGTTTCCTGTATCTAGAGCTTAATCACGAAAAAGCCCCTGAAATTCAAGGGCTTTTTCATCGGCATCAAACAATTTTGCACACCGATATGCAGGGCAAATCGCGCATGATGCGGGTTATTACTCAGGCAATCTGAGCACTAGTTGCCGGCATTTGGCGGTCGACTTTGCGCAGGAGACCTTGCAGTACTTTTCCGGGTCCGACTTCAGTAAAAGATGAGGCGCCATCGGCAATCATTTGTTGCATGCTTTGGGTCCAGCGAACGGCACCGGTAAGTTGTTGAATGAGGTTTAGTTGAATTTCTGAAGGATTGGTAACGGCTGCTGCCGTTACGTTTTGGTAGATGGGGCAACACGGTGCTTTAAAATCTACGGCTTTAATAGCGGCTTCAAGTTCAACACGAGCCGGTTCCATGAGGGGAGAGTGGAAGGCTCCGCCAACTGAAAGCATGACGGTTTTGATGGCGCCAGCGGCCTTGAGGGCTTCACTGGCTTTTTCAACCCCGGGTATGCTGCCCGAAATGACCAATTGACCGGGGCAATTGTAATTGGCAGGGACTACAATTTCTTCTGTAATGTCGGCGCAAACTGATTCAACCACTTCATCAGCGAGTCCAAGAACTGCTGCCATGGTAGATGCTTGCATTTCACAGGCCTTTTGCATGGCCAGGGCGCGTTGGCTTACGAGGCGAAGGCCATCGGCAAAGTTCAGGCTTCCACAAGCTACCAGTGCCGAAAACTCTCCCAGAGAGTGTCCGGCTGCCATTTGCGGTTTGAAGTGGTCGCCAAGTAATTCGGCCATGATTACTGAATGTAGGAATATAGCAGGTTGCGTCACTTTGGTCTGACGCAGGGCTTCTTCACTACCTTCGAACATGATATCGGTAATGCGAAAGCCAAGAATTTCGTTGGCTTCTTCGAAACGGTTACGTGCTAGTTCGTATTGTTCGTACAAATCTTTTCCCATACCCGGAAATTGGGCACCCTGGCCCGGAAATACATATGCGTTCATAAAATAGCTTTTAGGTGGGCTTGAGCCGTTAATTTGCTGGTAACTTCGTTTTTTTTACTTTAATAACCAAAAACGTTAGGGGTGGTCGGGGCCGAAATACTCTACAAAATTTCTTTCAGTTTCATAAAGCTTGATGCTGTAGAGTCGGTAGTTTTCGCCTTGTAGATGATGCACCAGCTGGTTCCAGATTCCCATGGCCAGGTTTTCGGTAGAAGCCATTTTTCCGGCCATAAATGGGACATCAAGGTTGATGTTGGCGTGGTCGAGGATGTCGATAACCTCTTCCTTTATGATTCTGCTGAGAAGTTTGAGGTCTATCAAAAAGCCGGTATTCGGATCAGGCGTACCCTTAAGGGTTACATACAGGTCGAAGTTGTGGCCATGCCAATTCTTATTCGAGCATTTGCCGAATACAGATTCGTTTTGTTCGTCCGACCAATTCGGGTTCCACAATTTGTGGGCGGCGTTAAAATGCTCTTTGCGTGTGAGGTAAATCATATGCTTTGCGGGCGCAAATATACAACGGCCGCACCAAAAAAAAGTGCACCAAATGTGGCTTATGGTCAATCTCTAGGCAGTGTGCGACAGATTAACCAGGCTTACGGCTATTTTCGGTATTATTGAGCTTATTTTTGAGGCATGATTGTAATAACAGGAGCAGCCGGTTTTATTGGCAGTTGTTTGGCAGCCGGTTTATTGGAGCAAGGCTATTGCGACTTGGTGCTGGTTGACGACTTCAGCAGAAGTGATAAAAGACGCAATTATGATGAGAAACCAGGTTGTGTATGTGTATCACGGGATGCGTTTTTTGAGTGGCTCGATCGGGAACAAGCTTCGGTTCAATATGTCTTTCACTTGGGTGCCCGTACGGATACCACGGAATTTGATGAGAGTATCCACACCCGGCTTAACCTAGAATACAGCAAGAAGGTTTGGGAGAAATGCGTGGCTTATGGACTGCCTTTGGTGTATGCCTCTTCGGCGGCTACCTATGGGGATGGTAGTTTGGGTTTTGCAGATGAGGACAATATTTTGGCAGATTTGGTACCACTTAACCCTTATGGCGATTCAAAGTTAGCTTTCGATCGGTGGGCATTGGCGCAGGAGCAAAAGCCATTTCAATGGGTGGGACTTAAATTTTTTAATGTTTATGGGCCTAATGAGTACCATAAAGGCCGTATGGCCTCGGTAATTTTTCATGCACATCAACAAATAGCCCAGCGCGGATACTTGCAGTTGTTTCGTTCGCATCGGCCTGATTATCGCGATGGGGAGCAATTACGGGATTTCATTTATGTGATGGATGTGGTAGGTGTATGTATTTGGTTGATGGAAAATCGTAAGGTTAGCGGATTATTTAACTTGGGAACGGGCAAGGCTCGAACTTTCCTTGATTTGAGTAAGGCTGTTTTTAAAGCCATGGGTATAGCTCCAGATATTCGGTTCATAGATACGCCGGAAGACATCCGGGAGAAATATCAGTATTTTACTGAAGCCCGCATGGAAAAATTGCGCATGGCTGGCTATACACTGCCGTTTATGAGTCTTGAAAGCGGCGTAGAAATGTATGTTCAACAATTTTTAAACAAGTCGGCCTACTATTAATGCGGCGCCTTGGTGTTATAGAAACAGGGATTTGGGTGCTTTTTTTGGGCGCCTTACTGTTTGGTATATACAGCCAGGTAGCCGTAAAACAACGGAGCCCTGCTTTTTTGGAGGATGCTGCCGGGCGTTTTGGTCGTTTACTTGATGTGGAGGCAAAACATTTTGCCAATTGGCAGGCGCTCGCCCGTTCAGCTCCTCACCGCAGTTTCGAAGCATGGCAACAAGAAGCTAACCGCCTAGGTATTCGAAAACTCCTTTATGTGCATAAAGGCGATAGTTTGATATACTGGAATTCGAATCGAATTGATGTAGAAGAATTAAGGACGTTTTCGCCAGGATTTCAAACTTTTGGGAACCTCATTGCCTATGTTTTTAAAGAAGAAATCGAAAATATTACCCATACATACTTAGTTCCTTTGAGGGATAATTACAGCATTGAAAACAGGTACTTAAAAAATGCCTACGCGCTCAAATTCGATGGGATAGAACAGCTACGTTTGTTACCGGTTAGCGAAAGGGGGCAGGTTGTTAGGCTTGAAGATGGACAAGCTGCATTTAAGTTGGTACTACGATCAAACCAACGGTATGTAAACCGAGGGAGCTATGAGCGGTTTTCGGCAATTAGTTTCCTGATTGCGATCATTGCGTCAATCCTGCTTTTCTTTTTCAGGATTCAGCTCGAACAGGTTAAACGAAAACCTTGGGTGAGCTTGTTGGAGTTCAGCATTCCGCTTGTGGTTATCAGGTTGCTGCTGTTTGTTTACCGGAATGAAATTGGGTTGAGCGCGCTTGAAGGATTCGACCCCAATATATTTGCCTCACACTGGCTGTTGCCTTCCTTTGGTGATTTACTCATGCATTTGTTGGGCATTGCATTGATTTTGTTGTTTGGATTTCGCTACAGACATCTTTACCATATCGCCCTACTCAAAATAGGCTGGAGGTATAAAAACTGGTTGTTTGTATGGTTGGTTAGTATGCTTGGTGTATTGTTTTTTCTGGTCTCCCTGCTCATTAGCCGTGATTTGGTATTTAGCAGCAACATACCATTAGGCCTTGAAAAGCTTTTCGATTACAACGGCTACACTTATTTGGCTTTTGCCACTTATCTATTGCTTATCAGTATTAATGCAGCTCACTTTTATCTACTCTACAAATACGTTTGGCGAAATATAAAAAGCTGGCACCTGTTAGTAATTTACCTGTTGATCATGCTATTTGTGATTTGGGTTTTTAGTCTTACCGGTGAACGCGTATGGCTCAGTCAATATCGTTTGTGGTGGGTATTCTTGGGGCTGATTATACTTGCAATAAGGCTGCTAAATTTGCGATTCAAACATACTTTTTTAGTGTTGCTGAGTTGCTGGAGCATGTTTGTGGGTTATCAGGTGAGCGAAGCCTTATATCGCAAGCAAATAGAAATGGCCCGCTATACGGCACAAAAAATTTATTCACCCAATGATGCGACGGCTATTTATCTGCTGCTGGATTTAATCCCCAAAATCCAGCAAGAACCGGCACTCACCAGTTATGGTGCAGATAACGAAGACCTGAGTTTATTGAATAAACGGCTGGTGTATGATTATTTTAAGGGTTATCTGGATAAATATGCTTTGTCGGATTTGCAACTCAAAGTAGGTATTCAATTCGATACGACCGATTTTCAGCCAATACGTGATGAGTTAGAGCAGTTGAACAGATTTAGTATGTTGCGGCAGTTTAAGCAAAATGCCCGACAAGGTTACAGTTTGCGTTTGCCCTTTTTATCGGATTTGGGTCGTGTAGATACACTTACGTTGCGAATTGTTCAAAAATCGCTTAAACCCGACAGCCCCTTACCGAATTTACTGTTAGAGGGTGATTTGGTTAAGCGAGAAACATTCAGCAGCTTTTCTTTTGCGCTTTATGAGGATAGTCGGCTAATTCAGCAGGCTGGTCGTTATCCGTATCAGCTCAACGATGATATTTGGCGGCAACTTCCAGGAGATTTTGCGCAAATGCAAATCGATGGTCTTTCGCACTTGATTTACCGGCCGGATAATGCCAGTACCGTGGTGGTAAGTTTTGTGTCGGGTGGATGGCTAAGGACCTTGGCTGCAGCATCTGGTTTGTTGTTGTTTTCGATAGGCTTGCTGTTAATTGCGAATCGTTTTGTGAGCAAGGGGAGCAGTTGGAAAGGGTTCACGCATTTAAGCTATCGAAATCGAATCGAAGTAGCGCTTATAGGTTCGGTATTTATTATCATGTTGGTCATTGGCTATATCACGGTTACTTATTCCGTGATTCGGAGTAAGGCGAATACCGAAGAGCTCATCACCAACAGGTTGCAAGACATACAAGCTGCGGTAGAATCGATGTTTCGATTGAGAAGTGGCGGCTTACGCATTGATGCGAATCAGCGGCTGGAGCTGAATCAAATTGCGACCCGACTTGAAGCCGATTTTAGTTTATATGATCTCCAGGGTAAGCTCCTATTTAGCTCACAAGGAAAATTGTATGAGCAAGAGTTATTGGGGGAATATGCCCACCCCAATGCTTTTTACCAACTTGCAGGCTTGCAGCGTACTGTTTTTCTACAGTCGGAACACTTGGGCGATTTTCATTTTCAGTCGGTTTACCTTCCTTTGCGCGACAGCCGATCGGACTTGATGGGGATTGTGAATATGCCGGCTTTTGATAAAGATCTGACCGAAAAATCAGAATTAAATACCTTCATCGGCAATCTGATTAGCATCTATCTGGTGATGTTGTTGGTAGCCGGATTTTTAGTTTTCTGGCTTGCCGAGCGAATCACTTCGCCCATACAACTCATTACTGGGGTGATTATGCGTACCAAGGGAGGAATGCGCGATCAGATGCCTAATTGGAAGCGTGAAGATGAAATTGGTTTGCTCATTAGTAGTTACAACGAGATGTTGCAGGAGCTTGACCAGAGTGCACGCTTATTGGCGCGTTCGGAGCGGGAGTCGGCATGGCGCGAAATGGCACGTCAAATTGCCCATGAAATCCGAAATCCGCTTACACCAATGAAGCTAAAATTGCAACGCATGCTTCGCGATTTTAACGAAAATCCGGAACGATTTGAAACCCGATTCAAAGATGAAACGGGCTTGGTACTCGAGCAAATAGATGTACTGGCGGCTGTTGCGGGAGAGTTTAGTAGTTTCGCTCAGGTGCAGGTTGGTGAAAAAACTGTGTTTGATTTACGGGAAAACCTCCACTCGGTAATGGGTTTGTTTGCCCAACAACAAACCATTCAGTTTATTGACGATTTGCTTTGTTTAGACGAAGCTTCTCCTGAGAAACAGCTGTTGGCTACAGCTCCCGGAAATACCCCTTGTTTGGTTTATGCTGATGCTCTGCAAGTGCAACGGGTTTTTCAAAATCTCATAAAAAATGCTTTACAATCGGTTCCGGAGGAGCGCGAAGCTGAAATAAGGATTAAACTTTATCGTTACGAAAAGTTTTATGGTGTCGATGTAACAGATAATGGTAGTGGAATCTTGCCGGAAAACCGCGAAAAAATTTTCCAGCCTAACTTCACAACCAAGAGCTCGGGAATGGGGTTAGGCTTAGCGATTGTGCGCAAAATAATGGAACAGAATGCCGGAATCATTGGCTTTGAAACAACAGAAGGCGTAGGTACGCGTTTTTATGTTCGTTTCCCCGTGTACCACGAGCAAGCGGATTGATGAGAGTAGCGCTTTTTGCCTGCATTTTTGGAAGTATCCTGATGATTAGCCTCAGTAGGCAGTTGCTGGCACAGCAATCGGGCAGCTTACGTCAAATTAGCCTAAGCCTGAGCGACAGCCTTCAGCAGCTCGATTCGATGATGATTGCTCCCGGAAGCATACGATTTAAAAATCAAAGTGGCTATTGGCAACTGTGGCCCGATAGTCTTTTTGTGCCACCGAATAGCATCAGAAGCGGTGATTTTGCTGGTAAACAATTCCTTTTTGAGTATCGTGTTTTGCAATACGATTTTAGTCGTCCCCGTTGGCAAAAGGATCCCCGGTTGAGTACAGATATACGCTTTGCTCGTGAAAACCCATTTAATGTGATGCCAGTGGAACAGTCGGCTGATAATCTTTTTGATTTCCGGCAGCTCGACAAGCAGGGAAGTATTTCGCGTGGATTGGGATTGGGAAACAACCAGGATTTGGTGCTGAACTCGGGGTTTAACCTGCAATTATCTGGGCAACTCACCGATTCGGTAGAAATACTCGCCAGCATGACCGACAATAACCTGCCTTTTCAGCCCGACGGTTTTACGCAACAGCTTCAGGATTTTGATCGGGTATTTGTGCAGCTCAGGAGTCGACGCCATAGCTTGATTGTGGGTGACTATGATTTGAATCGGCCGGACGCCTACTTTTTGAATTTCTTTAAAAATGTAAAAGGAGGTAGAGTAGATACTAAAAGCGAGCGGTTAGGAAAGGGAATGCTCAAACAAACCTTAAGTGCATCAGCGGCTCGGGGTCAGTTTGGGAGGAAGGTGTTCATGGGACGGGAAGGCAATCAGGGGCCTTACCGTCTTACAGGGAATAATCCGGCTGAGTTTATTGTGATTTTGGCAGGATCAGAGCGCATTTACATAGATGGAGAGCTTTTAAAAAGGGGAGAACAATACGATTATGTAATTGATTACAATACGGCTGATCTAAGTTTTACGCCAAACCGAATCATCACAAACCAAAGCCGTATCATTGCCGAGTTTGAATATGCCAACCAAGCCTTTGTGAGGAGCATTGTGTATTACAACGCCACCTATGAGCAAGAAAAATGGGATGTACGCTTTCATACTTATCGTGAAGGAGACAGTAGGAACCAACCGCTTTTTCAGGATTTGAACGACGATCAGAAGCGTTTTTTGAGTGGATTGGGCGATTCGGTGAATAATGCCTTTTTTCCGGCGGCGGTTCAAGCGCCATTCGATGGACGGCAGGTGCGCTACAAGCAAGTAGATTCGTTGGGCTTTTTTCCGGTTTATGTGTACAGCATTAATCCTGATTCGGCCAATTTTGCGGTGAGTTTTAGTTTGGTAGGCCAGGGTAGAGGCGATTATGTGCCTGCCGTAAGCACAGCCAATGGCAGGGTATTTGAATGGTTGGCCCCTGATGTTGTTAATGGTGATACCATTCGCAAGGGCACACATGCCCCGGTAGTACGTTTGCAAGCTCCCAACAAGCTGCAAATGAGTACTGCAAGTTTCCGGTATCGTCCGGATACTTATAGTCGGCTGGAAGTAGAAGCTGCACAATCGGTTAATGACAGGAACCTGTACAGTGATTTGGATAATGACAATAACCGTGGCTATGCACTTAAAGCCCGATACGAAACCGAACGCCCCGTGTTAGAGAACAAACAGCTTTACTTGATAGCCGGTGCCGATTTTGAACGGCTTGATGCCAATTTTAGGGTCGTGCAACCGTATCGGAATATGGAATTTGCCCGCGATTGGAACTTGCCGGCCATCTATGCCGAAGATGATGAGCAAATAAGCAGTCTGCGTCTTGGTTTAAGATTTCGGGATTCGGCACGTATTGTTTACCAGTTTACCAATTATAGCATTGCCGAAAATTATACCGGAAACCGCCAGCGTTTGATGGGGAATTGGCAGAACAAACATACCAAGGCAGCTATTGCCTACGATGTGCTCAGTACGTCGTCCGATTTTTTTGAGGGCGACTATACCCGCGTCAAGGCCGATCTGAGCCGCAAATTTGGTGCATTTGAAGCGGGCGCGGGATATGAGCTTGAAGATAATCTGGTATTTGTACCAAGCACCGATACCTTGGCAATCAACAGTTTTCGCTTCGACATTGTGAACTTGTTTGTAAGTTACCAGACGCCTTTGTTCGATAAAATCAGCCTGCGTTACACCTACCGCGACGATTTGTTACCATTTGGTCAAGTTACCGCCCTTCAAGGGCTGCAAACCGGACATAATTACACCCTCGCCACCGAGATAAATCGGTGGGAAGATCATTTGTTGAAACTTACGGCCACCTATCGTTTGCTTGATTTGTATGATACGCCAGAACAAGATGCCCGACGTGAGCAAAATTACCTTGGTCAATTGGAGTATAACGGTAGTTTTTTGAAGAAAGCCATCAGCAGCAGCAGCTTTTATTCATTTGCACAAGGGCAGGAACTGAGACGTGAAATTGCCTTTTTAGAGGTGCCACGCGGTCAAGGGAACTATATTTGGGTGGATTATAATGGCAATGGTGTGCAAGAAATTGATGAGTTTGAACTTGCTTTTTTCTCTGACCAAGCCAATTACATTAAGGTGTTTATTCCCGGCAATCAATTTGTACCCACATTTTCGAACAGGTTTAATCAAACTTTACAGTTAAATCCAGGGCGTTTATTACGTCCAAAACATTTCCTTGGCCGATTGAGTAACCTTACGGCCTTTTCAGTAGAACGCCGAAATCAGGGCGATAATCCGGTTTCTTATCTGAATCCCTTTAATTTACAGCTCGCAGATACCTCCTTGGTATCGGCTACGGGCAACATCAGAAATACCCTCTTTTTCGACCGTAATAATCCTAAGTTTGGTTTGGATATGGGATATCAACGCAATTTGCAGCGTAATTTATTGGCCAATGGTACTGAAACGCGGGAAAGCATTGATCGGAATATTCGTTTGCGTTGGAACTTATTAAAACGATTGAATTATGAGCAATTGCTGCAAAGTGGACAACGGGTATTGAGTGCCGACTTATTTGTGGTAAGGAATTACCATATACGGCAGTATGAATGGGAGCCATCACTTAACTGGACAGCAACTGAAAAATTACGAGCGGGTATCAAGTATGCTTTTCGTGATAAGCGCAACCAACGTGCAGCGGATGTGTTTCCTGGTCCACCCGAAACGGTAATCATACATGAATTGGGCGCTGAATTGAACTATAATTTGTTAGCCAGTAGCTCGGTACGCATTACCCTATCAAATGTAAATAACCGCTTTGAAGGCGACGTCAATAGTCCCGCAGGCTTTGAAATGTTACAAGGCTTATTGCCAGGTAGTAATCAGCTTTGGTCTGTAAGTTTATTTAGGAAACTATCGAGCAATTTGCAATTAAACTTAACCTATGATGGCAGGGCAGCGGCCAATGCGTCAACTGTACATTCGGGAAGGGTGCAAGCCCGCTTGGTGTTTTAGTCAGGAAATACGTTCGCCATTTTGAGCGCCTTCATCAGGTCGGAGCAAGCGCACTTGGCCGAGTTGATTGGTGCTGCCGAGCACCAGGCATTCAGAAATAAAATTGGCAATTTGCTTTGGCGGGAAATTAAGCACGGCAATGACCTTGCTGCCAATGAGTTCTTGGGTTTGATACATTTGGGTGATTTGCGCTGATGATTTTCGTATTCCGAGTGGGCCGAAGTCGATGGTGAGCTGATAGGCCGGTTTTCGTGCAGCGGGGAATTCCTGTGCGAGAACTATGGTTCCTACGTACATTTTTACACGCTCGAATTCATGCCAGGTAAGGGGGCTTACTTGATGATTTTCAACAGCCATGCGATAAGTTTTGACTTAGTAGGGGTGTAGGGGGGATAAATGAATCGATTGATATTGAACCAGTTAAATTGTGAAAAAACCGAGCGGCTATGTGAAAAGGTACGGAAGCCCGCTTCGCCATGATAATGTCCAATACCGCTTTGATTAATTCCTCCAAAAGGCAGGTCTGGATTGGTAATGTGTACAACCAAGTCGTTTATACAACTTCCACCGGAGCTGGTTTGGGCTAAAATTTGGCGGTTTTTATAATCGTTTCTACTAAATATGTAAAGTGCGAGGGGTTTGGGATGATCGTTGATGTAGTGCACTGCTTCCTGACTGTGTTTTACGCCTACTACAGGCAGGATGGGGCCAAAAATTTCCTCATGCATAATGCGCATTTGGTCGTTTACGCCACTGATGATGGTTGGTGCTATACGAAGGGTTTCGTCGTCGAATTGGCCGCCGGTAACCAGTTGAGCACCTTGTTCGAGGGCTTCATGTAGCAGGCTTTTTAGGCGTTGGTAATGACGTAGACTGATAACGGCGGCTTGTTGCTGGTTGAGGTTGGTAGTGCCATACTGGGTGTTTATAGCTGTTTTAAGTGCGTCGGTAAGGGCTGGGATCATGGCATCGTTGACAAGTACATAATCGGGGGCGATGCAGGTTTGTCCGCCATTGAGCAGCTTACCCCATACCAGTTTTTCGGCTGTGCTTAGCAAATCGGCCGATTCGTCGATAAACACGGGCGATTTGCCACCTAACTCGAGTGTGATGTCTGCCAAATGGGTAGCGGCAGCCCGCATCACCTCGCGTCCTACAGCGGGGCTACCAGTAAAAAAGATGTGGTTAAAGGGCAGTTTGAGCAGTCGTTTCGACATTTCGGCATCGCCTAAATATACCCGGACTTGAGCCGGATCAAAGACTTTGTGGATGATCTCTGCGATCAATTTGCTGGTATTTGGCGTGAATTCGGAGGGTTTAAGCATCACCGTATTACCGGCTGCTATGGCCGTTACCAAGGGGTTCATGCTCAGTTGAAAGGGGTAATTCCAAGGGGCGATTACGAGCACGTTGCCTTTGGCTTGATATTGAATTTGCGATTTACCGAGCAAAAAAGGAAAGTGGTTGGCTACCGCTTTGGGTTTCATCCAGCGGTGAAGATGCTTTATGGTATGGTTGATTTCCATGTAAAAAGGTGCCAATTCCGTGAGTTTGACTTCCTCAGCTGGTTTTTTAAAATCAGCATACAGGGCATGAATTAATGCGTCTTCATGTTGTTCCACTTCTGTTTTAAGGGCTTTAAGCAGCTGTATACGTTGTGCCGCTGTACTTGTTCGCCATTGCAAGGCCTGTTTCTGTTGAGCAGCAAAAACTTCTTCAAGCGCTATATCTTCGATTTGTATGGTTGCCTGAGTCATGTTTATTTCTTTATACAAGTATAAACAACAAAGGGAAGCTTTTGCTTCCCTCGCTTGTACTTCATTGGAAAAGCTTAAGACTTATCGATGGTGCTTTCCTGCTGTTCCATCAGAAATGCCTTGATAAATTCATCAAGTTCTCCATCCAAAACAGCCTGAACATTAGAGGTTTCGTGGTTTGTTCTTACATCTTTAATTAACTTGTAGGGGTGCAATACATAAGAGCGGATTTGCGAGCCCCATTCAATTTTTTTCTTGCTGGCCTCGATGGCGTCGCGGGCTTCATTACGTTTGCGCAATTCAAGTTCGTACAGTTGCGACCGCAGCATTTGCATGGCATGTTCGCGGTTGGCTTGCTGTGAGCGTTCGATCTGACATTGAATCATGATGCCGGTAGGTTTGTGAAACAGCTGGACTTTGGTTTCCACCTTGTTTACGTTTTGTCCACCTGCACCACCTGATCGGGATGTTTGTATTTCGATGTCGGCCGGGTTAATTTCAATTTGAATGGTGTCGTCGATGAGTGGATAGGCGTACACAGATGCAAAGGAAGTATGACGGCGGGCGTTGGAGTCGAAAGGGGAAATGCGCACCAGGCGGTGCACCCCATTTTCGCTTTTGAGGTATCCATATGCGAAATCTCCATCGAATTGCAAGGTTACCGACTTGATTCCTGCTTCGTCGCCATCTTGTAAATCGAGCTCTTTAACCGTATATCCATTTTTTTCGCCCCACATGATATACATGCGCATGAGCATAGAAGCCCAATCCTGACTTTCGGTTCCTCCGGCGCCTGAATTGATGGTAAGCACGGCGCTCATTTGATCTTCTTCGCTGCGAAGCATATTTTTGAATTCCAGCTCTTCAAAATACTTGATGGTTTTTTGGTATTGGCTTTCAAGTTCATCAGCAGGAAGATCACCTGCCTGCTGAAATTCGTAATACACTTCTAAATCATTGAGGGAGCTCTCAACTTCTTGGAACATGTTCACCCACTGTTTGGGCATTTTAACCGATTTCATCAGTTTTTCGGCATTATCGGCATCATTCCAAAATCCCGGGGCGGTTGAGCGGTCTTCTATATCCTTGATAAAGGCAAGTTTGCTATCGAGGTCAAAGATACCTCCTCAGCGCTTTCAGTCGCGCTCTCAAGTCTTCTAAATGTTCTAGTCTCATAAGGCCGCAAAGATATAAAAAATGGCCTGTTTATGTTGAATTCGGCACAAATTCAACGACCCCAGTTATTCGGATACCAGATGTCGCAGTAATGCTGTATTTCGGGTGGAAAGGCCTGAAGCAGCACATAAATCAAATCGAATCGGATTTGTCCTTCGAAGGGATGCTGGCTGAGCCAGGCATCGGCGGCTTTTCCGAGTGCAGCATATTTGCTTTTCCCTATTTTTTGACCTGGAGAGAGGTCAAAACTGCGGTCCATGGTTTTAACTTCCACAAATACGAGTAGATCTTCTTTTTGCACTACCAGGTCGAGTTCCCACTGGCGGTATTGCCAGTTTTGGGAAATCACACGAAAGCCATTTTGTTCAAGAAACTTTGCGGCCATGCTTTCCCCAAGCAATCCGGTTTCCTTATTTTTGGTCTCCATATTGTTGTACTTTTAGCCTTTGCAATTCACGACTACCAAAATACGACCTATGCTTGCCAGAATAAAGCCTACGCAAACAAATGCGTGGAAACAACTCATAAAACATCACCAGCAGCTTGCCGACCTGCACCTTCGGGATTTATTTGCTAGCGATCCGCAGCGATTTGAGCGATTTTCGGTACGTTGGAAAGATTTTTTACTCGATTATTCGAAAAATCGTTTGAATGAAATCACCCTGAACTTGTTGATGCAGTTGGCCGACGAGTGCTATTTACCAGAAGCCATAGATGCTATGTTTCGTGGTTCACCCATTAATGAAACCGAAAACCGTGCGGTCTTACATATTGCACTTCGGAACCGGAGTAATAAGCCGATTTATCAGGATGGTAAGGACGTGATGCCCGAGGTAAATGCGGTATTGGCGCAAATGAAGCAATTTTCTGAAGCAGTGATCTCAAAACAGTGGAAGGGGTACAGCGGCAAACCAATCACCGATGTGGTAAACATTGGCATTGGTGGCTCAGATTTAGGACCTGTGATGGTTACCGAAGCCCTTAAAGCCTATAAAAACCATTTGAACGTGCATTTTGTATCGAATGTCGATGGTACTCATATGGCCGAATGCCTGAAAAGACTTGATCCGGAACAAACCTTATTTCTGGTGGCTTCCAAGACCTTTACCACCCAAGAAACCATGACCAATGCGCTCAGCGCGCGTAGTTGGTTTTTGGAGTCGGCTGCCGATGAAAGGCATATTGCCCAACATTTTGTTGCCATCTCTACCAATCGAGAGGCTGTAGTGAAATTCGGCATCGACCCGAATAATATGTTTGCTTTTTGGGATTGGGTAGGGGGGCGTTACAGCTTGTGGTCGGCAATAGGCCTCAGCATAAGTTTGGCAATTGGTTTCGATCATTTTGAGCAATTACTGGATGGGGCCCATGCCATGGATCGACATTTTGCGACAGCAGGATTTGAAAACAATATGCCGGTACTGCTGGCCATGATAGGCATTTGGTACACCAATTTTTTTGGTGCGGCATCGGAAGCTATTTTGCCCTATGACCAGTATTTACATCGCTTTGCGGCCTATATGCAGCAGGGCAATATGGAATCGAATGGCAAATCGGTAGATCGCGATGGAAATCGTGTAGATTACAGCACTGGGCCTATTATTTGGGGCGAACCGGGAACCAATGGGCAACACGCCTTTTATCAACTCATTCATCAGGGTACACAGCTTATTCCTTGCGATTTTATTGCGCCGGCCATCAGCCATAATCCACTCGCCGATCACCACCAAAAGTTGCTGGCTAATTTCTTTGCCCAAACCGAGGCCCTAATGAATGGTAAAACAGCCGCTGAAGCGGAAGCCGAATTGCGTGCCTCCGGAAAATCAACGGAAGCATGTATACGACTAACGCCCTTTAAAGTATTTGAAGGAAACAAGCCTACTAATTCTATACTTATTCGTAAAATCGATCCTTTTTCACTAGGAGCACTGGTGGCCATGTACGAACATAAAATTTTTGTGCAAGGAGTGGTTTGGAACATTTTTAGTTTCGACCAATGGGGCGTGGAACTGGGCAAGCAACTGGCAAGCGCTATCTTACCCGAATTGATGCATCACGAACCAATTAGCAGACACGATAGTTCTACCAATGGCCTTATGAATGCTTACAAGCAAATGGTGGCTCCAAAATGACGAATAACAGCTTAATTCCAGTGAAGTTGATCGAACTCGGGCGTATGGACTACCAGCAAGCCTGGGACTATCAGGAAACACATTTTGCTCAAAAACTTGCCTCCAAAACAGCGAATCGTACTTTGCCTGAAGAGGCCCAAAGGCCAATTTTCAATGAGTTGCTATTGGTTGAACATCCGCATGTGTATACCCTAGGCAAAAGCGGAAAGCCTGAGAACCTGCTGCTCGACGAACATGGGCTTTCGGCAGTTGGAGCAAGCTATTATAAAATCAACAGGGGGGGCGACATTACCTACCATGGCCCCGGCCAGTTGGTGGTGTATCCCATGCTCGATTTGGAGCAATTCCGCACGGATATCCACTGGTACATGCGTTCGCTGGAAGAAGCTGTTATCGATACACTGAAACATTGGGGTATTGCAGCGGGTCGATATACAGGCTTTACCGGGGTTTGGCTTGATGCTCATGACGAAAATAAAGCGCGCAAAATATGTGCCATGGGGGTACGTACCAGCCGCTGGGTAACCATGCATGGCATCGCCCTGAATGTTAATACCGATTTGAGCTACTTCGGTCATATTGTGCCCTGTGGCATTGAAGATAAGGCAGTTGCATCCATGGCTGCCGAAATCGGCGCTCCAATATCCATGGAGGAGGTTAAAAAGCACTTCTGTGACGCTTTTGCTTCTGTTTTTGGAGCCAAATTGGTTTGAGTAGTGCATATGCTCATGATGCAAAAGCTTGAATTGATTCACTAGCTGATTTGTGCCTTCGATTGGCTAAATTTGTCGGAAAGCTTCTATTATGTTCAAGAAAATAATCTTCGGTTTGGTGGCCTTTGTGGTATTGTTGCTGGTAGCAGCCATTGTACTACCTATGGTGTATAAAGAGAAAATCAAGGAGATTGCGCTGCAGCAAATTAATGAACAGCTGAACGCCACCGTATCCTTGGGCGATGTAAAACTTAGTCTATTTCGTTCATTTCCGAACTTTAGTTTTAGCCTGCAAGACCTTGAGGTGGTGAACCATGCGCCATTCGAAGGGGATACCTTGGCTCGTATTGGCGAGTTTCGATTTGAAATTGATTTGATGTCGGTGATTCGGGGCGACGATTTACAAGTGCGTTCCATTAGTATGCGTAATGCTGACCTAATGCTCCGTATGCTGGCCGACGAAAGGGTTAACTGGGACATTACCTATCCGGATACCACAGAACTCATAGAAGAAGCCGAAGTTGAAGCCACTGAATTTAAGTTTGGTATTAAAAAGTACAGTTTAGAAAACGTAAACTTGGTTTACGACGATGATTTCTTCAAACAGAAAGCCGTAATCAGGGGGCTGAATCACCGTGGTACAGGCGATTTTACACAAGACGACTTTGTGTTGAAAACCTTTACAGAAATAGTTGCCCTTGACTACAGTTTTGAAGGGGTAAAATACCTGAACAAAGCCAAGGGCAAATTCGATGTACCCATTGCCATCAACATGCCCAATTTCACCTTCACTTTTACGGATAATGACTTGTATCTCAATGAGCTCAACCTGAAATTCGCTGGTGTGGTGGCCATGCCCGAGACAGACATTGCCATGGACCTTAGCTTCAGTACGCCGCAAAGCGATTTCAGGGCTTTGTTGAGTGTGGTACCGGGGGTGTTTAATGAATATTTTGAAGGCATCACCACCTCGGGTAAATTTGTATTCGATGGCAAAATGAAAGGCATCTACAACGACGAGCAAATGCCTGCTTTTGACTTTAAACTTTTGGTGAACGAAGGCTACTTTCAGTATCCTGACTTGCCTGCTGCGGTCAAGAACATTGAAATGGACTTTCAGCTAAGCAATCCTACTGGCGATTTGGATGCTACTGTAGTTGATTTGAAGAAATTTACACTTGATTTAGGTGGTAATCCATTTAGTCTGAAGCTCAAAACCATTACCCCCATGAGCGACCCTTTTATTGACGCGGCTTTCAAAGGCAAGTTAAACTTGGCAGAAGTTAAAAACTGGTATCCGGTAGAAGAGGTTAAGGCCCTGCAGGGGTACTTTGAGGGAGATTTAACGGCTAGAGGGAATATGAGTGCCATTGAAAATGAGCGTTATCAAGATTTTACTTTGCTTGGTAATGCGGTGCTCAGTGATTTTTATACCAAATACGATGGCTTGGAAAAGGGAGTAGAAATTAAGCGCGCTGCCATGCAGTTTAGTCCTCAGTTTGTTCAACTGAGCGATTTCGATTTACGCATGGGGACTAGCGACATCCGAGCTTCAGGCCGCATCGATAATCTTGTACAATACTATTTTGACGCGGATGTACTTCGGGGCAGCTTTTTGGTAAAATCCAATTTGCTGAATCTCAACGAACTTATGGGTGAAGGAGAAAGTGGAACGGCGGATGCTCCGGCTTCAGACAGCACTTCACTTGAAATCATCGAAATACCAGGCAATATTGATTTTGCTTTAAATGCTGATTTTAAGCGCATCTTATACGACAATATGGAAATCAGCAATATGCAGGGAGCACTGGTGTTACGCGATCAGTCTGTAGGTTTCCGCGATGTAAATATGGGTTTGCTAGGGGGTACAGTACAGTTGGCCGGTACTTATTCGACCAAAAATCCTAAAAAGCCGGAATTTGACTTTAATATGGGGATGCAGCGCTTTAGCATGCAAGAAAGCTTTACAACTTTTGTTACTATGCAGCGTATCGCACCCATTGGGCAATATACCAGTGGGGAGTTTAGCACCGGGTTTGGAGTAAATGGCATTTTGTTGCACGACATGACTCCTGATTTAAATTCGCTAGCAGGAGGAGGCTTGCTTAAAATCCCTAATGCTACCATTTCGGGCTACAAGCCATTAAACCAGTTGGCTGATTTGCTGAAGATGAATCAATTGCGTAAAATGGCATTGAACAATGTGAATTTAAGTTTCGAATTTGAAAATGGGCGGGTGTATGTACAGCCATTTGATGTGGTGTACCAAGATATTAAGATGACGATTTTTGGTTCGAATGGCTTCGATCAGACGCTCGACTATACCATCAATATGGAAGTGCCAAGGGCATTGCTAGGCCCGGCCGACCAATTGATGTCGCAATTAAGTAAGCAAGCTGCAAACAGAGGAGTTAAGTTAGAGCTACAGCCCAATATTAACATAAAGGTGCGAATGACAGGTACGGTAAGCGACCCGAAGGTTTCGGCTGATTTATCGGACATGACCTCGGGAGCCGCAGGAAACTTAAAAGATCAGGCACGCGAAGAGTTAGAGCGTCGTAAAAAAGAGCTTGAAGACAAGGCGCGGGCAGAAGCGGAGCGATTAAGGCGCGAATTGGAATCGAAAAAGTCCGAATCGGAGCAAAAAGCGCGGGAGGAATTGGAACGTCAAAGACAGCGAGCGAAGCAGGAAGCCGATAAGATTTTATCGGATGCTAAGGTGCAAAGCGATCGGTTGCGTAGCGAAGGCAAGCGTGCTGCTGACGTAATCAGAAAAGAAGGTGATGATGCAGCTAAAAAGCTCATTTCGGAGGCTGGAAACAATCCTGTGAAAAAAGCAGCAGCAGAGCTAGCCGCTCGCAAATTACGTGAAGAGTCAGAAGAAAAGGCCAGGCGAACCGAAGCTGAAGCGAACAACAGGGCAGATCAGCTGACAGCAGAGGCTCGCCGACGTGCCGACGCTTTGCTGAATCCCTGATTTATTTTCTGATGAGCTCCATGGTGTTGCGAATCACTTTGTCGAGTTCATTGGAGGTTTCCCCAAGAAGCTCGCACAGCTTTTTTATCTGTTCGCATGCTTCTTCGTGACGAATTAACTCAATCAAGCCTTTGATGTTAGCCAGTGGCTTGCGTAGCTGATGTGAAGTAATGAAGGCATAAGCCTCTAGTTTTTGTGCGTTAATATGAGCTTCGGTAACGTCGTGCGCCATCACTAGGGTTTTCCGTTCGTGATTTTTCTGGTAGGTGTAACTACATATTTGAACAAAAAGCGTTTTTCCACACTTTGTTAGGTGCTGCCAAACGCCCGAATTGTGATAGCCCAAACTGAGCTGATCGATACTGTTTCGTAATCGCCCCAAATCACTTTCGGGCCGAATTTGACCAATATTCATGGTCAAAAACTCGCTCTTGGTATAGCCATATTTGATACAAGCCGCTTCATTTACTTTTATGAAGGCCAAATCAGAAGGGCGATAAACCCACATGGGTATCGGGTTGTGCTCAAAATAAAATCGGTACCGATCTTCGGAAGCCTGTAAACTCAGGCTAAAGGCTTTACGCTCTGTAATGTCTTCTGAGATGCCTTCAATATAGGCCACCTGCATGTTTTCGTCCGTCAATGATTTTTTGAGATCCCTAATCCATTTAATACTTCCGTCCGAAAAAAGTAATCGGTACTCTATATCTACTTCAATAGGATTTTCTGAAAGTGCTGTGGCATAGCTAAGCACCATAGGTAAATCGTCGGGATGCACTTGCGACAGCCAAAAATCGGGGTTAGATTGAATATTTTCAATTGAAAGACCGTATATGCCTGAGGTAGCCGGACTTAGGTATTCGTATTGAAGTGTTTTGAGGTTTTTGCGCCAAATGCATAGATTCAGCTTAGCGAGTAGCTCCAATGGCTTGAATTAACGGCTGCAAAGGTGATACACATTCGCCATTTATTTTTACAAAATCGACGAATTCCTGAAATTTGTTGAGCAACTGGTGTGTAAACTAAAACAGGGAGACCGACCGACATTTGTATCTTTGCGTCGAAATAAATCTTATGCAGTTAAATTTAAAGCGTCCGTTGGCCTTTTTTGATTTGGAAACCACGGGGTTAAGTCAGTCGGCCGATCGTATTGTAGAGATAGCCGTACTCAAGGTGATGCCCGATGGAAGCCAGCAGATGTTGGAGCAACGTATCAATCCCGAAATGCCCATACCGGCGGAAACGAGCAAGATCCATGGTATTTTTGATGTGGACGTAAAGGAAATGCCCACTTTTAAGGAATTTGCGCCAAAGCTCAATGAGTTTATGCGCGACTGTGATTTTGCAGGCTATAATTCAAATTATTTCGATCTGCCCATGTTGGTAGAAGAGTTTATGCGGGTGGAGGTGGATTTTGACATTTCACAGCGCAAATTTGTAGATGTGCAAACCATTTTTCATAAGAACGAACCACGCGATTTGAAGGCTGCCTACCGCTTTTATTGTGGCAGAGATTTAGAAAACGCTCACAGCGCCGAGGCCGATATTAGGGCTACCTATGAAATTTTGTTGAGCCAGCTTGAGCGCTATCAGGACATCAAAAACGATGTGGATTTTTTGCATCGATATACTTCTCGAAACAACAAGTCGGTTGACTTGGCAGGTAGAATTGTATGGAACGATAAGCAGCAGGAAGTCTTTAATTTCGGAAAGCATAAGGGCGTTCCCGTTGAAGAAGTTTTTGCCCGCGAACCCGGTTATTATCAATGGATGATGGATGGCGATTTTCCGGGATACACCAAAAAAGTAATCACGGGCATACGTTTACGGGCGTTTAATAAAAAGTAATGGGAACATTTCAGGAGGATTTTGCGGCATCGGCGCAGGCCCAGCCATCTGAGCATGATGTAGGGCATACGGATGTGACTTCTGCAGGTCGAACGGTAGCATTTTATACCTTAGGGTGTAAACTAAACTTCAGTGAAACATCGGCCATCAGTCGCATTTTTACGGAAAATGGTTTTCGGAAAGTAGGCTTCAATGAGGGGGCCGACGTTTACGTAATCAATACCTGTTCGGTAACCGACCATGCCGACCGAAAATGCAAAAAGGTGGTTCAGCAGGCCCTCAAGCATTCGCCTTCGGCTTATGTAGCCATTATTGGTTGTTATGCGCAATTGAAACCCCGAGAAATCGCTGAAATTCCGGGTGTAGATGCTGTTTTAGGGGCTGCTGAGAAATTCAACCTTTTGGAGCATCTCGATGATTTTAAAAAACGCGATACCCCAAAAGTGTTGGCCGGTGATATTGAAAAGGTGAATCGTTTTGTTTCCAGTTTTTCGGTAGGCGATCGTACCCGGTCGTTTTTGAAGGTGCAGGATGGTTGTAATTATAGTTGTAGTTTTTGTACCATTCCATTGGCCAGAGGACATAGCCGTTCATCGGCCATAGACGAAATTGTACAAAATGCCCGCGATATTGGCCAACAAGGTGTGAAAGAAATCGTGCTCACCGGGGTAAATATTGGAGATTTTGGGTACGACGGTCAAAACGATGACAAACGCACTAGGCCGTATGGCAGTTTCCTTGATTTGATCAGGGAATTAGATGAGGTAGAGGACATTGCCCGCTTTCGCATTTCGAGCATTGAGCCTAACCTGTTGAGCAACGATATTATTGCTTTTGTGGCTAACAGCAAGCGTTTTGTTCCCCATTTTCACATTCCGCTTCAGTCGGGTTCGAATCGTATCCTCAAAAAAATGCAGCGAAGATATTTACGGGAGTTGTATGCCGATCGTGTGGCAGAAATCAAAGCTTTGATGCCACATTGCTGCATAGGAGTAGATGTGATTGTAGGCTTTCCGGGAGAAACAGATACCGATTTTTTAGAAACTTATGAGTTTTTGAACGGACTTGATATTAGCTACCTACATGTTTTCACCTATTCAGAACGCGACAATACCAAAGCCGTGCGGATGGAGGGCCGAGTACCCAATGGCAAGCGTTCGGAGCGAAATAAAATACTCAGTATATTGAGCGACAAAAAGCGCAGGGCTTTTTTTCAAAAGCATATGGGCGAGCAAAGAACCGTACTTTTTGAACACGAACAACATGAAGCGTTCATGTACGGATTTACAGATAATTACATCAAAGTAAAAGCCCAATACGATCCTTTACTTACGAATGAATTGCATCCGGTGCAGCTCGTTCAAATCGATGCTGATGGTTGTGTACGCGTTCAAGACGCGGCTTCTTTTTAACTTATCCTATGAAGCAACTTGGCGGCTACCTTAAGCAGTATTATGTTGAGGTAATTGAGCCTTCACGGTTGAGGTGGTTAATGCCGGTATTTTTTATTGTGATTCTTACCAGTTTGGAGTATAGTTTGCAAATCGAAAAGACACTATTTCCTCGTGGACAAGTATTTTGGAAAGGGTTTTTATCGCACCTCACTTACTACAGCCTTGCTTGGTTTACAGTTTGGGCACTGATGAAACCCTCAGTACATAGTTGTGTATATTGGCGAAATTGGGTGCCGTTTTTGTTGTTTGGAATGGCCATTTATGCCACAAGATGTGCTTTTAATGGTCATTATAATTGGTTAACCCAGCACGCATCTCGCTGGGACACCAACACCTATTACTTCTATTGGTTTACCGCCGCTCAATGGGTACAGGCATTGAGCATCATCGTTCCTTTAGGACTTTTGGGTTGGCTGGGACAAAAGCGGCTGGCAGTATTCCATGGCTTGCGCCCATCGAATATGAAGCCTTATCTGTTTTTACTAATGCTCGCTAGCTTGATTGTAATACCTGCTGCTATGCAAGATGATTTTGGGGCATTTTATCCGCGTTTTATGCGTATGTGGCCCCAAGGTGGCGACTTACAGACGGAACGTGTGCTGCTCTTCGAAATCAGTTATGCGCTCGATTTTTATGCCACTGAGTATTTCTTCAGAGGTTTTTTAGTTTTGGCCTTTGTACGCATTTTGGGGCCTACGGCTATTTTACCCATGGCCGTAGTTTACGTGATGATCCATTTTGGAAAACCCCTCGGAGAAACCATCAGTAGCTTTTTTGGAGGGATGCTCTTGGGTATTTTTAGTTATTACAGCCGTAGTATCTGGGGCGGGATTTTACTGCACATTGGCCTTGCTTGGATGATGGAACTTGCTGGATACTTTATCCATCATCGCTAATTAGCGAACCACCAACTTTTGTTGTTGCTGACTTCCTGAAGCCGTAGTTAGACTGATGACATATACGCCAGAAGAAAGTTCTTGTGCATTAAACTTCACCATATGTTGGCCTGGCTGAAATAATCCACTTCGTAGTTCCTTCAGCTTGCGCCCCTGACTGTCGTAAACGCTAAGGCTGATTTTATCGGCTCTATTAAGTTGGAAGCCGATGGTGACTTCATCTTGAGCCGGATTGGGATAAATTGGATACAATTTAGTTTGTAGTTTTAGGATGTCTCGTGCATCGCCATCACTTAATACGATATTTTCATCGCCCGCTTCATACGGAACAAAGCCAAAGTAACAGAGGTACATTTCGTCGGTGGTATTTTCGCCCCAACTAATGTTTTGTGGAGGACTATTGGGGTTGTTTGGATTGGCAGCGGTGTTGTCGTAACTGGCTTCTGCATAAATCCAACTGTTTGCAGGGAGTCTAATTAATCGGGGAAAATAGTAAAACCCCTGCCAATTGAAGTCCCATTCTGGTATGCTAATGAGGTTAACGGTGTCATTTCCTGGACGAACAGCAAACACTTTCCAGTCGGTACCGATAAGGTGACTGTGCGGAAAAACGCTCAGCAGTGAAATTTCAGCATTTATTCTGAACCGTCCATTGAAGGTTCGTTTGGCGTTTGCTGGAATGAAAAATGGACCATTGGTAAGGTTTTGCGGTGATATGAAGGCAATTTGTTCGAGCCGGCTTACCTCATTGCTGCGATCGTAAAACAGGTTAATGCTGCTGGAATCATATTCGGCAATGGGGCTAGGTGCGTAGTGCATCTGCACCAAAATGTCGGCACCAGCTGGTAATTGTTTACCAATGTTAGCTGGGAAATACTTGGCTGCGGCACCTGGTGCCCAACCATACCAATTGTCTTCGGTAGGTTGAAATCCGAAGCCAAAAAACTGGGTATATCCATAGCCAGGAGCCAGGCTATCGCGTATGCGCCCTTGTCCGCTGAGGTCGATGCCCAAAATGGCGTGGTGTACAATCTTTTTATTTCCGGGTCTGAATTCAATGGCTTTTATTTTTTTGTTTTCGTTGAGGTTAGTAGGTAATACAAATACCCGATACATATCCTGATTATTTCCGGCATGCAAATAGGCTTGTGCCATACTGATGACGGTATCGGGCTGGCCTAGTTGTGAGCCACCTGGGAACTGGGGCAGGGGTGGTTCAAGGGCCGGATCGCCTCGCAAAGCGCCTTGTTGAACCCAGTTGGTGATCAGTTGAACTTCCTGTTGGCTAAGCACGCGTTCGCCAATGAGGCTGCTATAATTGGGGTCGGGCTGCCAGGGGGGCATATAGCCGGTTTGTACCGTAAATGAAATCATAGAGGCATAGGCAGAGGCTTCCAGGTAATTGGTAAAGGGCATGGGGCCAATTTCACCAGGTCGGTGACAAGGTGTGCAATGTTGAAAAACGATGGGGGCGATGTGTTCGCTCCAGGTAATTTGCTGGGCATGGCATACAGAAACCAAACCTAAAAAGCACAGGCTCAACCTAATGGCAGAAGTTCTCATGCTTCTAAACTACGCAAAAATGATGATATGAAGCTAACTGGCAATGGAAATTTAAGGGTTGATTAAGAATCAGCTTCGCTAGTTACTGGGTATTGTTGAGCAAACAGCCCACGGCCCTGGTTTCGAAGTAATTAAAATCTTGCCCTTTTTGGAGTCGCTCCAATACAGTTTCGAGTTCATTGGTGGTGGCTCGAGCGCGCTTTTTACCCGGAGCAATATAAAAGTCATCGATTCGACCTTTGTATTTCATTCGGCCTTTTGCGTCTTTTACCACTACTTCCGGGCTAACCTCAATACCATAAACCCGGCTAAAGACTTGCTTAGGGTCGAGCCGAATAACCATGGCCAAATCGTGACGAAGCAGGAAATTGAGGGCAGAGGTATCGCTTGAGAGTTTGTTGGGGAAAACGGCTACCCAGCGTACATCGTCTCCAAATCGGAGCTGCATATCGCGTAATTTTGGGGTGTAATACTGGCAAACCGGACAACTTTCAGCGAAAAAAACATAGACCGTTGGACGTTGTGCCGCAGCCGATTCCCACAACAGTAGGCCGAAGAAAAGCAGAAGTGATTTGCGCATCATTGCAGTTGCCAAGTTACGGGCTTTCGTGAAAAGCTTATCTATTCAGCTTGAGGGAATATTAAAATTAATGGCACTTTAATGTATTAGACTTTTGGGGCACTCAAGAAGAGCTCATCGGGGCCATCCGGATTGAACAAGCTTTTGAGCACATATTCAGCCACTTCTGAAGCCTCGAGCCGCCCAGGTGCTGGCGCTTGTGGGGTTTTGTTGTTGAACCAGGTGTTTACCAATCCTGGATAGACATTGGTTAATCGGATATTGAAAGCAGCTATCTCTTCGCGCAGGCAGCCGAGCATTCCGTCGAAAGCATATTTAGAAGCACAATAAGCCGTTCCTCCACGGAAACTACGACGCGCAGCATCGGAAAGGATGTTGACGATATGCCCGCTATTGCGTGCTTTCATTTCAGGCAAGAGTAGTTGGCAAAGCTTGTAAGGGGCCATCAGGTTTATGCGTAGCATTTCTTCTAATTGATTATAAGCTAGGCTTTCGATGGGCCCAAAACTGCCAATTCCCGCATTATTGATGAGGATGTCTATTTGTCCAAATTGTGTTTTGGCCAGTTGAACGGCGCTTAGGATTTCGCTTTCGTTGCGCAAATCAGTTTGTAGGCATAATATTTCATGAGCTGGGGCCTGGCAGTGCCGCGCTACTTCCTCCAATTCGGGTAGGTTTCGGGCAAGCAACGCGAGCCGAAAGCCATTTTGGGCCAATGCTTTAGCGCAAGCGGCGCCTATGCCTCGTGAAGCACCGGTGATTATGGCAGTAGGCTGAAGGGTCATAAAGGCATATGTTGATTAAGGTTGCTGTTTACCGGCACAAGAAAGCCACGAACGCCTACGGCCGCTGCAGCTTCAATATCACGTTCACGGTCGCCAATCATGAGGCTCCGGGAGGGATCGATCTTAAATCTTGCTATGGCCTTTTCGAAAAAAAGCGAGGCCGGTTTGCGGCAAAGGCATTTGCCATAGTCGGGGTGGTGGCGACAAAAATACACTTCGGTAATGCTGATGCCGTGTTGGGCCATGCCAGCAAGCATTTTTTGGTTGATGGCATTAAAGGTTTCAAGGCTGTATCGTCCCTTGCTAATTCCGGCTTGGTTGGTGACTACAATGATTAAATATCCTTTTTGCTGAGCTTTTTGCAGGAATTCAAATATGCCCGGATTAAAGTGGAAATCCTTAGGACTACAGGTATAATCGCCGGGGTCGTGATTAATTACCCCATCGCGATCGAGGAAAAGGGCTGCCTTCATATCACAATGTTAGGCACTAATCGTATTTTTGCGCATGCAAAAAATCATCATTCTCGATTTTGGTTCGCAATACACCCAATTAATTGCCCGTAGGGTGCGTGAACACCACGTTTATTGCGAAATACATCCCTTTAGCAAAATTCCTCAGATTGACAATAACGTGAAAGGCATCATCCTTTCCGGTAGTCCGTTCAGCACCCATGATGCTACGGCACCCAATCCTGATTTGTCGGAATTACTCAACCAACTCCCTGTTTTGGGTGTTTGCTATGGCGCACAATTACTTACACGCCAGTATGGCGGTTCGGTTATGCCTTCTCAAATTAGAGAATATGGCCGGGCTAATCTAAATCATGTGGCCAGTGATGTGTTGCTTAGAGGGATTGATGTAGGAAGTCAGGTTTGGATGTCGCATGGCGATACCATTGAAGTGCTGCCGGAAGGTGCAGTGTTGCTGGCCAGCACACAGGCTGTGGCCAACGCTGCTTTCCGCTTTACCGATAAGCCGGTTTTTGGCATACAGTTTCATCCCGAAGTCACCCACAGCACCGATGGCAAACAGCTAATTCGCAATTTTTTGGTAGACGTTTGTGGGTGTAGTCAAAACTGGACGCCCGATAGCTTCATTGAGAGTACCGTTGCTGAATTAAAAGCCATGTTGGGTAACGATCAGGTGGTATTGGGATTAAGTGGAGGCGTTGATTCTTCGGTTGCGGCGGTGCTCATCAGCAAGGCCATTGGTAAAAACCTCCATTGCATTTTTGTGGATAACGGTTTATTACGGAAAAATGAATTTGAAAAGGTCATTGATATTTACAAGCAGCTTGAGCTTAACGTAACCGGTGTAGATGCCAAAGCCGATTTTTATGCTGCCCTTGAGGGGTTGTCGGAGCCGGAAGCCAAACGCAAGGCAATAGGACGCACATTTATTGAAGTGTTCGACCGCGAAGCCCATCGCATTAGCAATGTGGGTTGGCTGGGACAGGGAACGATATATCCAGATGTAATCGAGTCGGTTTCGGTGAACGGGCCTTCGGTAACCATCAAGTCGCACCACAACGTGGGCGGTTTACCTGAAAAAATGAAACTTAAGCTTGTAGAGCCTTTGCGGACGTTGTTTAAAGATGAAGTGCGCGAAGTGGGTCGGGCCATGGGAATCCCTGAAGGTATACTTGGTCGACATCCTTTTCCAGGCCCTGGATTGGGGATCAGGATATTGGGTGACATAACTCCCGAAAAAGTGCGTATATTGCAGGAAGCTGATGATATTTTCATCGAAAACCTCCGTGAAGCTGGTTTGTACGATAAAGTATGGCAAGCGGGAACCATCTTTTTGCCCATTCAAAGTGTGGGTGTAATGGGCGATGAGCGAACTTACGAACATGTGGTAGCGCTCAGGGCAGTAGAAAGTTTAGATGGCATGACCGCCGATTGGTGTCATTTGCCATACAGCTTCCTCGCCAAGGTGTCGAACGAAATTATCAATCGGGTAAAAGGAATAAATCGTGTAGTGTATGATATCAGTTCTAAGCCGCCGGCAACTATTGAATGGGAGTAAATTGCTTTTGGTGGCATTGTTGGCCTTTAATTTGGGCTGCAAGGCTTCAAAAAGTAGTGGTTCTCAGCCGCAACAGCCTCCTGCACTCGATCCAGCCATGCACGAAAGGCCGGAATCGCGGCGACTTGAGCCCAAGCCCTCTTACGACAGTCTCGCATACAAGGCCGATCTTTTCCGGATCGGCCTTTTGTTTCCCGGCACATTGGATTCTACAGGACAATGGGAAGTAAGTGAGGAGGTGCTAGATGCAATTTCGGGATTTATGCTTGCCTTCGACACCCTACATCGAGCAGGTTTACGTGCCGAAGTGAAAATTAAACTGGGCCATTTAGACCAGCTGCCGAGGATGCGCCAAAATAATGATTTGGTGGTGCATTTTAACCATGGCAATTATGTGGCTTATTACGATACCCTCAGTTGGGTTTGTAATCCTGGATTGGAATATCATACTGCCCGATTGGCAAACTATTGGCAGTGGGAAGCCCCCGAAATTATGCTGGTGCATAGGGGCACCGATGTTGAAAAAATGATTGCAGAATCCTTTATGGCCAATGCGCCTTCGAAGAGTCGAAATCTGGAAAGCAATCGGGTGGATATTGATTTTTGGAAACAGCATTTTAAAAGAGATCAAACCAATTATGTGTACCTCTGTTCGCCGGATGAACGCTACGTAAGTCGCATGATTCAACTTTGGTCATCTCTTGAAGATTATGATATTTTGCTGGCAGGCTTGCCCAATTGGGAGCGGTTTTTAACGCTGAATGGCAATTTGATGGAAACGTTTAGGGTCATATTGAGCCAGTCGGTTTTTATGGATGAGTCGCATGATTTACTGACTTACTTGCGTACCGCCTATACGGCCCAATACGAGGGAGAGGCCCGTACGCCAGTGATTAAAGCCTTTGATCATGGTTTTTATTTTGGGAGATTACTCCTGACCGCTGAACTGCCTAAAGAAGCGGTGGATTTAGGGAGTATGAGTTTCGACTTTAATAGCCCGGTTATGGGTCAACATCAAAATACAGCCGTTCGGTTGATTCAATTTTCGAATTACACTTTTAATTTGTTGCCATGATCGTAGAGGTACGCATGAAACAGGCAGAGCATGCGCTCAAAGCCTATCATCCCGAAAAAGAGCTGAATGGCTTTTTGAAGAGTCATTTTAAGCAATTTCCAAAAATGGGTAGTCGCGATCGGAGGGAGGTAGCCGGCTTGGTATATGATGCGATCCGGGTGCAAAAGCTCTTTTCGGGTAAAAGCCTGCCTGAGCAGATCTGGTTGGGGAGTTTCTTATGCGAACTGCAATCGAGTGCATTTGTAGCTTACTGGACGGAGCGGTTCTGTAAGCAAGCTTTGCCCGAAGATCTTGATTTTGAGGCTAAATTGAGTTGGTTAGTAGAACAAGGATATACGGCCGATTGGCAGCGGTTTTTTCCCTGGTCGGAGCAAATTAGCAGCCAGATTGAATTGCAGTCGTTTTACGCGGCACACCTGGTACATCCAATTACCTGGGTGCGTGTAAAACAGCGGGCACAAAAGGCTTTTGAGCGGGAGATGAGTGAAAAAGCAATTGAATTTGAACAACAAGCAAACTTGCCTACGGCCTATGCTTTGGCTGCCGGCATCAAGCTCGATCAGCTAAAAAGCTGGCAGCAAGGAATGCTGGAAGTGCAAGACTTGGCATCTCAACAAACAGCAGCACTCTTTGAACCCCAAAAAGATGAACGCTGGCTCGATGCATGCGCCGGATCAGGCGGTAAAAGCCTCATGCTCTTGGATATGCTGTCGGAGCTAAGTTTGTTTGTGACCGATATTCGTGAAGATATTTTGCAACGACTGCATGAGCGGTTTAAACGCGCAGGTATAAGAAACTACAGCAGGGCTGTGGTCGACTGGATGCAGCCGATGGCCCTTGAGCATGCAGGCAGTTTTCCCAAGCAGTATGATGTGATTTTAGCCGATGTGCCTTGTTCAGGATCAGGAACCTGGGCGGGAACACCGGAAATGCTAATCACCCAAGAGTCATTGCAAATACAAAGTTTTGTAGCGCGACAGCAACAAATGACGGCCAATATGCTGCCTTACCTTAAAGATAAAGGCCGCTTGATTTACCTTACCTGCTCCGTGTATCGACTCGAAAATGAAGAGGTGGTAGATTGGCTTTGTGCAAAATATGGCCTGAAATTACTACAGCAACAATACTTTCAGGCTTCAACCGAAGGTGGGGATGTGCTTTTTGGAGCAGTTTTGCAAAAATAGCCCACGGCTATTGTCGCGATTTTTTGATGGCCTGTACAATGTCTTCTTGTATGTCAACAGCATGTTCAATGCCTATCGACAGGCGAATCAAACCGGGATGAATGCCGTAAGCAAGCCGTACTTGTTCGGGCACATTGCTGTGCGTGGTGGTAGCCGGATGCGTTGCCAGACTTTCAGTCCCGCCCAAACTTACCGCCAAGCGTACCAGTTTTAAGGCATTTAAAAAACGAAAAGCCGCTGCTTGACCTCCCATAAGCTCAATGCCAATGGTTGCGCCGGAACCACTACATTGGCGGGCATAAAGTTCTTCCTGACGCTTATAGCCAGGATAATGGATTTGGGTTACAGCAGGGTTGTTTTCGAGTAGGGGTAGGAGCGAACGGGCATTGGCTTCGGCTGCTTGCATTCGTAAATGCAGGGTTTCGAGGCTGCGGGTTAGTAGCCAGGAGGTATGTGGCGAGGCCATGTTCCCCAAACTATTGCGCACTTTCCGGATGGACCGGATAAGCTCTCGGCTACCCACAGCAATGCCGGCCAGTAAATCACTGTGCCCTCCAATGTATTTGGTTCCGCTATATAGTACCAAATCAGCACCGAGTTGAAGTGGTTGCTGAAAAACGGGCCCCAAATAAGTGTTATCAGCTAAAATATGGGCAGCACCTCCACAGCTGTGAATGTGATTCCGCACTTCAACCACTACGCTAAAATCGATAAGGGTATTGGTGGGGTTAGCCGGACTTTCGACATAAATAATCGCTATTTTGCTTAGATTATTTTGGTTTTCGAGTCGATTGATAATGCTCTCCGCGCTTTCATCAATGCTAAATCCCTGCAGTTTAACTCCCCAGGCCGAAAGCATATCCCTGAAAAAATGATCAGTACCACCATAAAGCGGCTCACTGTGTAAGATAATATCACCGGGCCGCAACAGCGCCATACAGCTGGCACTAATAGCAGCCATGCCACTTTCGAAGAGGAGGGCGTCTTCACCACCATCGTACACGCACATGCGTTGTTCAGCTAATCGTAAATTCGGATGGTCGAGTCGACTATAGATATAGCCTTTGTCAGCGGCCTCAGCAGCCCGCTTTCCTTGCGAAATCTCGAAAAAGCGTGCCGCTTCTTCTGCAGAACCGAAATTGTAGGTAGAGCTATGATATACCGGCATTTTAACCGCCGAATTGTGGTCTTCCGACGGATAATAGTCACTGATGAGTTTGGTTTGAGGGTGGTGCGTTGACATGTTCGAAGATAAGGTTTTAAGGTGTAACAACTCAGTAACAAATGCCCCTGCTTTAAAGGCAAAAGCCGAAGCCTAGCTTGAAATTATTGCCTTATTTTATCAAGCAGCATGTTTAATTGTTGGGCTTCTGCCGTATTGAGCTTTTCCATGTGAGCATCCATATCGAGTTCAAGGCTGTGCATGTCTTCTAAAAGTTGCCGACCTTGTTCAGAGATGAGTACATCTACCAGGCGTTTATCGTTTGGACAGGTCTTTTTAGTAAGCAGGCGCTTGAGACGCATACGTTCTACAATGCGACTTACGTCCGACATTTTGTCGAGCATCCGGTTGCGTATTTCCTGGGTAGAAATTGGATCGGGATAACTCCCTCTGAGAATTCTTAAAACGTTGTATTGCTGAGGAGTAATCTCGTAAGGTTCGAGTAATAGTCGAACTTTTTCATTAAGCCAATTATAGGTAAACATCATGTTTACAGCAGCCTGATGGTGCGGGTTTCTAAATGCTTTTTTTTGTTTTATGTCTTCTTGTATGCCCATAAACGAATGCGTCCTGTTAAGTAGATACCTAACAGGACGCTAAATTAATGTTTTTGTTTAGCCTTTTTTCACCATTTGGATGTTGCAAAGAATTTGAACTTCCTTGCCTACTACAGCACCACCGGCTTCGGTCATGCTGTTCCATTTTAAGCCGTAATCGAAACGGTTAATAGAGCTCTTAGCCTTAAAACCCGCTTTGAGATTTCCATAAGGGTCTTTAACAGTACCGCCATAAGTTACGTCAAACACAATGGGTTTGGTAACATTACGGATGGTAAGGTTGCCCTTAAGTTCGTATTTGTTTCCACTTACCTTTTTAAAGCTGGTGCTTTCGAAACTCATTTTGTTGAATTTATCCGCGTTAAAAAAGTCGTCGGAGCGGAGGTGGTTATCGCGCATTTCGTTGTCGGTATTGATGGAAGCCACATCGATGCTGAAATTGATTTGGGCATCCGTAAAGTCTTCGTTTACAGAATTCATTTGGCCATCAAAAACTTTGAAAGCGCCGTCAACCTCCGAGATGACCAGGTGGGTTACGGTAAATTTCACATTGGAGTGTACGGCATCTACCGCCCAGGTACCGGCTTTGACATTGGTTTTTTCGGTTGCAGGTTTAAATGCAAGGAGACCGGTAGCTACTACCAGTAATCCTATGGTAAATATTTTTTTCATGTTTAAAATTATGTCTGCAAAATTAATGTCTAAACATCAAAGTTCAAACATTGATTTAAATAAATTTTAACATGAACGTTAATTTAAATTGTAAGTGCTTAGAAATTAGCTGAGTGCCCTTTGAAATTACGCAGGTAAACGAGTAGGCGTGCCTCTACACACAAGTCGCCGGATCGGTCGATGGCCTGAGCAACCATCCATTTTTGAAAGCGTCCTTCGCTAGCTAAGGCCGCTTCGGCTTCAGCAAGACTTTGGTCGTCGAGCTCAAAGTGGATGCGTACACGGCTATTTACAGGTTTTTTGTAACTCACTTCGGCACTTTTGAGCCAGGCTTCGAGCCGGTGGCCGCGTTGGGCAAAATATTGCCAAAACAAAATGGCATGAAAAGGATCAAAGGCACTGAATAGCGTGCCTCCAAAAACTGTGCGCTGTAAATTGCGATTAAGCAGAGAAGGCGTTACATAAACCTCACAACTTTTGAAGTCTTTGGCCACGCTTTTAAGCCACACACGGCTAAAAAGGAGGGGCGGAAAAATCCGTAACATCCATTTTACTTGCCAAGACTTTAGTTTCATGATGCAAATTTAGCTGAAAAGTGCCGGCTATATTTTAAAATCTGTGAACACTTCCATTGCTAAACTGTTCATAGTATATGTCCCGAGCTTTTTTGCTGATCGCCTTGTTTGTAATGCCTTCGTGTGGCGAGGCGGGTGAACCCAAAACAAAAACAATGAATATCACTAATTTTTACGACTTAAAAGCACAGGGCCTCGATGGAAAAGACATTGATTTCAGCCAATTTAAGGGAAAAAAAGTGTTGCTCGTGAATACTGCTACGGAATGCGGATTTACACCACAGCTCGAGGCCTTGCAAAAACTGCATGCCGAGTATAAAGAAGAATTGGTTGTAATTGGCATTCCTACCAATGATTTTGCCGGGCAAGAACCTCGAAAGGGAGAAGCGATTGAGGCGTTTTGTCAAGCCAACTACGGGGTAGACTTTTTAATGCTCGACAAAGCCAGCACCAAGGGAAACGATAAACATCCGATTTTTAAGTGGCTCACGGAAAAAGAGTTGAATGGTAAAAAATCGAGCCGCATTTGGTGGAACTTCCAAAAATATTTGGTTGACGAAGAGGGCCAACTGGTCGATTACTTTTTGCCCACCACCAAACCCGACAGCCCAAAAATTGTGAAGCGGATTGCCAAAGACTAAGCTTAGCGTACCAAGCCCAGCATCCACAGCGGGATTTTTCGCCCAAAACCTATTTCAGTATCATCGGTAAGCAGAAAGCTGTTTTCGGACTGCTGCAGTTGACTGCCGCCTTTTTGTCGGCCACCAATTTCTAATTCATAGGTTTCATCTACCAAAAAGTCGGCAGTTTGACCGAGCCGCATGGGGTATACCGGTCGTAACTGACTAACCGCAAAGGTTTCGCGCAGGGCGCCCCAATTGATTTGGTTCCAACTGAGGGCAAACATCAAATTGGGATTGTCGAGGTATATTTTATCAGGCTTTTGCATGCGCGTGATGCCGCTGCTTTGTTTGTACAACCGATGAATGAGTTTGCCTTTCTCGAGGTATTCGAGCAGCATGACCACCGTGTTACGCGTACTCCCCATGCGTTCGGCCAGCTTGCTGATGTTGGGTGTAAAGGGCACCGAATCGGCTAAAATGGCCATCAGTTTTAGCAGCAAATGAATGGTGTCGGTCTCAATCGACATATAAGTACGGATGTCCGACTCAATGGTAATGCGTGTGTTTTCGCGCAGCTTTTCGAGGTAGGTAGCGGGATTTTCGATTTGAAATGGGTAGTAGCCCTGTTCGAGGTATTGTTTGAATAGCGCCAGGGGTTTGAATTGGCTGCTCAGTTCTGCCGCCCGTGTAGCATGTTGTTGACCCAATTGGTTGAGGGGAAGCACGGGGATGTTTTGCGCATGAAACCAATTGAGATACTCGCGAAACGACAGGCCGGGTAGTTCTCTAAAAATGCCCCGGCGACCTAAATCGGCGGCTTTTTCATTCAGCTGTAGTACCGATGAAGCCGTAAAAATGATGCGCAGCTCGGGATATTGGTCGTACAGAAATTTGAGGCTCCGGCCCCAATCGGGCAAGCGGTGTACTTCGTCGATGAGCAGGGCGGATCCTCCCAATTGCACAAAACTGCGTGCAAACTCTTCGAGCGTTTGTTGCTGGAAAAAGGGATCATCGAGGCTGATGTAGAGCGTTTTTTGGTCGGCAGGCAAGTAATGATGGGCATATTGCAACAGCAGGGTGGTTTTGCCAACACCGCGCGCGCCTTTGATGCCAATCAATCGCTCAGCTGGGGGCAGTTCGTGCAGCAGGGGCCTGCTGTGGGTCAGCGGCACGCGTTGCAAACGTTGTCTGAAATACTCAAATTGCCGTTCCATTTTAAAATGCTGTTTCTAAGAAGCAAATATAGCGCATAAATGCTTTACAGAAAAAGTAGAAACGCATAAAAAATGATTTCCTCAGAAATCAAAATCAATCGGGTTGCTATTTACCTATAAGCCGAAGGCTTGGTTCTGCGCCCTTCTTCAGATGCCGACATGCCAATTGCATCATCGGTACGCGGCCAGCCATCGCTGCTAGTAGCACTGATAAAAAAGGCCACTCAAAGACCTTGAAGCAGTAATTTTCAAAAAATGAAAGCCATAAAATAGAAAAAACTCTGCGACCCCCGGCGCTACGGTCGGGGTCTAAGGATCTGCGGTGAAAAAACAAACGCTCTTGCTGTCCGCGCAATGCTATTTGTGAGCCCTGAAACAATCATCGCATCCACAGCACTAAAACATTCAAATATTTCGCATATTTCTCAAACTTTCAATCCAACATGCTGTTGTAGCTTTGTTATTCATTCATGACCACCGCTTCGTCTACCTTTTCGGCCCAAGTCCGCAGCCAAATCGCCTCTGGTAAGGGCGTGCTCATTGCCGCGCTCATCCTTGGTTTTTGGGTGGCCTTGCTTGCGTTTAATTTAAACTACCAGGTGAATGGGGTAGAACCCGTGCTCTTGGCCCTCATGCTGCTGCAAACCCATTTGTTCACCGGATTGTTCATAACCGCGCACGATGCCATGCATGGCACAGTATCGAACAACAAGCGGCTCAATAATTTTATCGGGGCACTGTGTTTGGCCCTGTTTGCGCTCAACAGCTGGAAACGCATGCTGCCCAAACACCACGAGCACCACCGCTATGCCGGCACGGCCGATGATCCCGATTACGGACCTCCACCGTTTTGGCTATGGTTTTTCAAATTTGTTAAAACTTATGTGCGCTGGTATCAAATTGTGGGTATGGCCATCATCCACAACATCGCCAAAATTTGGATCCCTGAGGTCAATCTCGTGCTCTTTTACATTGTCCCCTCGGTGTTGAGCATGCTGCAGTTATTTTATTTCGGCACCTATTTGCCACACCAAGGTGAGCACGCCCCCGATAACCAACATCGGGCACGTTCTCAAGCTAAAAACCATGTTTGGGCTTTTTTAAGTTGTTACTTTTTTGGATACCATTATGAACACCACGATGCACCGGGTACGCCTTGGTGGCTTTTGTATGCACGCAAATAGGGTCTTGCTTGCGCTGTTATTGCTGTTTCCTGCAATAGTAACTGCACAAACCGGTGAGATTCGTGGAGTCGTACGAAATAAGACCAATAACCAAACCATTCCTTTTGCCAATGTAATTATTCAGGGCACTACCGTCGGTGCTACCTCTGATATTGATGGTAAGTTTAGTATCCCAAATCTAAAACCGGGTTTCTACAACCTGCAAGTGAGTTACTTGGGGTTTAAACCGGTAACTATTTTCGAGATTCAGGTAGTGAATGCCCGACCCGCTATTGTGAATGTTGAATTGGAAGAAGATTCCCGCAGCCTCGAAGCCGTAGAAGTTACGGCCTCACCTTTTACACGAACCGAAGAAAGCCCGGTTTCGCTCCGTACCTTAGGCGTGGCTGAGATACAGCGGAATCCTGGCGGCAACCGCGATATCTCCCGGGCCATTCAGTCGTTGCCAGGTGTGTCGAGCGGTGCCGCTTTCCGCAACGACATCATCATCCGCGGCGGTGCACCCAACGAAAATCGCTTTTTTCTGGATGGGGTAGAAGTCCCAGTAATTAACCACTTCAGTACCCAAGGCAGTTCAGGTGGTCCCGTGGGCATCATCAATGTTGACATGATACGTGAGGTAGACTTTTACTCTGGCGCTTTTCCTTCGAATCGCGGCAATACCTTGAGTTCGGTGTTTGAATTCAAGCAAAAGGATCCCAGCACCGACAAAACCACCTTTCGTGGCATTGTAGGTGCCAGCGACATCGGCTTGATTGCTGAAGGCCCCATCAACGACAAGATTTCGTACGTGGTATCGGCCCGTCGCAGCTACCTGCAGTTTTTGTTCAACGCCATTGGTTTGCCCTTTTTGCCTACTTTCAATGGCTTTCAGGCCAAGGTGAAGTACAAAATCGACAACCAAAACGAGATTTATTTCGTAGGCTTGGGAGCCATCGACCAATTCAGCCTCAATACCAGTTTGAATTTGAGCTTCGACCCGACCGAAAATCCGGGTGTCGACAGTGCACGGGTACGCGAGCAGCGCTACATTTTAGGAAACTTGCCCGTTACCACCCAGTGGAATTATACCAATGGCCTGGTGTACAAGCGCTACCGACAAAACGGCTACCACACCTTTGTATTGAGTAGGAACATGCTCAACAATGTGAGTTACAAGCACCTTAATAACGACGAAAGCCAGATTCGCTTGCAAGATTTTGTGAGTCAGGAAAGCGAAAACCGCTTCCGTTACGAGAATAACATTCGTACCAGTGAAGGTTGGAAAATTAACTATGGTGTGAACTTCGACCGGGCGCGCTATTTTGTGAACAACAACACCAACGAGCTCATTGGCAACAACATTGTGAATCGTAATTTCGAAAACGAAATTTACCTCAATCGCTATGGCCTTTTTGGGCAGGTGTCGAAAAGCTTTTTCGGCGAAATATTGGTGTTGAGTGCGGGTTTGCGGGTCGACGGGAATGATTATGCCGAAAGCATGCGCAATCCGCTCGAGCAGTTTTCACCCCGTTTTTCGTTTTCGTACAATTTTGCCGAAAAATGGAGCTTCAACGGGAATGTTGGCCGCTATTATCAGCTACCGCCATATACCATTTTGGGTTTCCGTAACAATTTTGGACAGCTGCAAAATCGCGATAATGGCATCAAATACATCGGGGTGGACCATTACGTGGCTGGGGTAGAATACTTTGGTCGTAAAAGTTTCCGCTCCACCGTAGAGGCCTTTTACAAAGATTATTTCCAGTATCCCTTTTTGCTCGACCAGGGCGTGAGTTTGGCCAATTTGGGCAGCGATTTTGGGGTGATTGGCAATGCACCAGCCACCAGCACCAATCGCGGTCGCAGTTACGGACTCGAATACCTGGCCCAGCAGAAGTTGTACAAAGGCTTTTACGGCATTTTTTCGTACACCTGGGTGCGCAGCGAGTTTCAGAATGCGGTGGGTGAGTTCATTCCATCGGCTTGGGACAACCGCCACATCTTTACCCTCACCGGCGGTAAAATCATCAAAGGCGATTGGGAACTGGGCGTTCGCTACCGCTTTGTGGGCGGTGCACCAACCACACCCTTCGACGAGCAGCTGACATTGAGGCAAGATGTCTGGGATTTGAACCAGCGACCCATATTCGATTTTATGGCGCTTAACAGTATCCGGGCGGGGAACACCCAGCAGCTAGACCTTCGGATCGACAAAAAGTGGAACTTCGAAAAATGGGCGTTCAATTTTTATGTGGATGTACAAAACCTGCTGAACCAACAAACCGTGGGGCCCGATTTCATTGTGGCGCGCATCGATCCGGCTACCGGCCAGCCTATTGCCGACCCCAACGACCCCAGCCGCTACCTTGCCGACCGCATTCCAAACCGGGTAGGCCAGCGTTTACCTACCATTGGCATCATTGTGGATTTTTAGGGGTTCAAGGTTCAATGTTCAAAAAGGGATTCGCTTCGCTCAACCCGCCGATTGGTCATAAAATAGGCTATACTGACCTGAAGTATCCATGGAAAACATTCATCAGCGATACGGAATGTATCGTCACTCTCCCTTGCAGCGGCAAGAGCCATTTTTGTGCGTAAATCAAAATTCAATTTTCAACCAATCTCCAGGCGGATCAATAATGTAGCGTCCCTCTCTCACGCAGCGGTTTTCCGGTCGCTGTGCGGAGTCGAAGCGAGGTGAGGTCGGAGAGGGATAAGAGGGTGAGACAAGCCTGGCATTCGAAGCACAACACCAACGGTCAATTAATCTGAACAGGTTGTATTTGAGCGGGTACTGCGGTTTTCTTTTTCAATTCAACAACAATTCGATTTTTGTAATAAATCAAACCGTTATGGTACTCAATATTAAAGAGGTCGTATTCATTCGGGCGGATATAAAATTCGCGGCTATATGCCGAATTAGAAAAAGTGAATTTGCCAACGCCGTGCTCTGAAGGAAGCTTGAGTTTTACATATTCAGTTTGGTAGATGCAGGCCACCAAGCTATCGAAGTAATAAATGCAAATAGGCTCTTTTTTGGCCCCTTTTTCAGAGGTAATGACAAGTTCGCTACCATTTGGTTTTCGATAATACAGGTTTCCAGTCAAGGCATCAAAAGCAAAAAAAAGATTTCTATCAGAAGTCAACTCAATGACTGCGGACGCGGCAATACCAATTGCCATACCCACAGGATCGAAACCAACAGGAATAAACCCAACAGGCACATAAACTTGGATGTAAAAGAGGCTGTCGATGGTGTCAAACCGAAGGCGATGCAAGCCATTATCGTCTAAAAAGTAGCTGAACTCACCGTCAAAATAGCCCCAAAAATCATTTTGCGATTTACCGCTTCGGCGAACCCTTCGAAAACCCAGGTCGTCGGCTTTAGAAACTTCAATCTTAGGCGTGGGGTCAATACGTTGTTGTATAAAATCGTTGTACGAATAATACCAGCCGGGTGTTGTGCTGCTTTGCTGAAAAACCGACCAAAACGATTTATACGCCATCACGCGATGCAAATCAGATACGGCCACTGCAATGGGCTGAAGTTGTTCCGATTTACTCACAGCATCAAATTGCATCATGCAGGTCTTAAACGCTTGGAGCAAGAGGTCTTCTAAACAGAACGTCCCTTCACATGGCGTTTTTTTCATTTGATAAACAACTGCCGAGCTGGCATAAAGCTGCTCGTATTGGTTGTTTTCGTGTTTCAAGAAGCTCAGGCTCAATTCTACCATGGCTTCGTTCAGCTGGTGGCCTGAAAAAAGCACCTTGTTGACTTTGAGTATCACAGGTTTTTTCACTCCGTCGGCCGCTAAATGCTTCGTAAAAAATTGCCGCAGCTCCGTTGATAAGCTATCACGCAATTTTATGTATCCGATGCCCGGGGCAAGACCTAACATGTACTTTTCTTGCTGAGCTACAATCACGTCTTCTACATAATACTCGAAACCTTCTATCGAAAAGGGGTGGTTTTTAAGCGAAAAGGCATGGGCAGGAATGGGAGCGACCATAAAAAGCAAAGCCAGCAAATGCATCAAACCAAGAAGAGGTCGTACGGTGTTGGTTTGGTGGTGTATGTTTTGTGGCTTGAGCCATTGGGTAACAAGACTAACAACGAAGTAGTGCATACAAGCTTGTTCAATTGGATGTCCTAAGGTAGGAGAAACCCGAAACATTTAGTAGCATCGCTCGGTTTCCAAAGCAAAAAAGAAACACATATTAGACTTGTAGCTTTAGATTTCGGTAAGTAGAAGACATCTGCCATACTTCGGATGTTAACCCACCGCCTTGCTGGATTTTGCTACTTTCAACTTGGGTTTTTAATGGAGAGGAGCAGCCCTTCGAGTACCACATAGGTAATGGGGCAGAAGCAGCTGTTTTTTAAACTGATGTTGGGGCGCTTGAGCAAGACATCTTCATCGGTGTAGGGGAAGCGGCGACAGTCGGAAGGGCGTATGTCATAAATGCCACAGCGGTTGTCGGCACCCAAAAAGGGGCAGGGCGAGCTTTGAACCACATAATCGCCCTCTTCATCTAATTGCAGGTAGGTACTGATGAACACGCTTTCGCGCATGCCTACACCCTTGCTGATGCGTTTGATATCGGGGGTTTTGAATCGGGGAGAATAATTTTTGCAGCATGCTGCACAGCTTAGGCAGTCGATTTGTGTAACGGCTTCTTCGTGTAAATTGGGCAATAGCTTCAACATGGTTTTGTGTTGGCCGCGCTTAAGCATTTGCGCAAACGATTTCTTTCGTTCCGCTGCACGTTTTTGCCAATTGCCTTGAAGAAGTTTGTGTGTGCTGTTCATCAGTGCTCAAAGCTACAGCTTCTTTTAATTGGGTGGCACAGGGAAGCTATAGTAGTTTTTTAGCGTGACCTGGTAATGGTCCGAAAACCGATATTCTGCCATCAAACCCCGGCGTTCATCCAGCAGCTCGCCTCCAAACCGCAGCAGTCTTATTTCTAATTGATCGGCTTGCGTAGTGTCGATAATATGGCTGAAATCAAAAAAACCAAGATCTGGAACTAATTGGAGATGAAAAGCAATCTGCTCATCCGCAAGTTAGCAAGTAATTTTTTGGTTTGACAGGAGATGGCAGTGCTGAGGCTGAATTTTAAAGA
>JBKBSO010000007.1:0-158257 GCA_046291695.1 Bacteroidia bacterium | reverse complement strand
CACGAAGCCAAGGCCAGTGGGGCCGAGGAAGTCGAAATTTGGGGCACCGGAAAACCCATGCGTGAGTTTTTGTACGTCGATGATATGGCCGAAGCCTGCTTGGTGGTGATGGACAAATACAACGATTTTGGTTTCCTCAATGCCGGTTATGGGAGCGATGTGAGCATAGCCGAGTTGGCACAAACGGTGGCCGAGGCGATTGGTTTCAGTGGCCGCTTGCGCTTTAACACCGACAAGCCCGACGGCACACCGCGTAAGTTAATGGATTCGAGCAAGCTGATGGGCTTAGGTTATCAGCCCAACATCGACCTCAAACAAGGCATTGCCCTGGCCTATGCCGATTTTAAAGCACGTTATCTCTCTAGAAAATAAGCCCATGAATATTTTGCTCCTCGGTAGCGGCGGTCGTGAACACGCCTTTGTATGGAAACTGAAACAAAGCCCCTTGTGCGAAGCGCTGTATGTGGCTCCGGGCAATGCGGGTACTGACTTGATGGCCCGAAATGTAGCCTTGGATATAAACGATGCAGATGCCATAGCTGCCTTTGTACAGCAGCATCAAATTGGTATGGTGATTTCGGGTCCAGAAGAACCGCTGGTGCGTGGCCTGGCCGATCAGCTTAAAGCGCATCCGGCCTGCCAGGGTTTGCACTTTGTGGGGCCAGGTGCCGAGGGTGCACAACTAGAGGGCAGCAAAGACTTTAGCAAACGCTTTATGGCGCGGCACAACATTCCCACAGCTGCTTACCAAACTTTCACCCGCGAAACGCTGACCGAAGGCTTGGCCTACCTCGATGTCCACAGTTTGCCCATTGTGCTGAAGGCCGATGGTTTGGCTGCCGGTAAAGGTGTGGTCATTTGCGATGATCGTGAAGCCGCCAAAGCCGAGTTTCGGGCCATGATTGAAGACATGAAGTTTGGAGAAGCTAGCGCCAGGGTGGTGGTAGAGCAGTTTTTGAAGGGCATCGAGCTATCGGTATTTGTGATTACCGATGGGGTTGACTACCTTATTTTGCCCGAAGCCAAAGATTACAAACGTATTGGCGAAGGCGATACCGGTCTCAATACCGGGGGCATGGGCGCGGTTTCGCCAGTGCCTTTTGCCGATGCTGCGTTTATGCAAAAAATTGACGACCGAATCATACGCCCCACCATTACCGGATTGGCGGCCGAGGGCATTCCTTATACGGGCTTCATCTTTTTTGGCCTGATAAAAGTAGATGATGAGCCCTTTGTGATTGAGTACAACGCCCGCATGGGAGATCCCGAAACCGAAGTGGTACTGCCTCGTCTTAAAAGTGATTTGCTGGGTCATTTACTGGCTGCTTGCGAAGGGCGCTTGGCAAACGAGAAGGTGGAAATGGATAGCCGTTCGGCTTGTACCGTGATGCTGGTTTCGGCAGGTTATCCGGGCGATTACGAAAAAGGAAAGTCCATGAGCGGACAAGAGGCCACCGGCGATACCCTGGCTTTTCATGCCGGCACCAAATTGCAAGACGGGAAGGTAGTAACCAATGGCGGACGTGTTTTGGCGCTAACTTCCTATGGAAATACGGCAGCAGAAGCTTTGGTGAAAAGCTACGCAGCAGCTGAAAAAGTGCAATTCGAAGGCAAACAATACCGACACGATATTGGTTTTGATCTCTGAGGGGTCCAGAATAGCGCATAGCAATATCCCGAAACCGTAGGGCTGCGGAGGACACTTCAACCCCATTGGTAGTGATTGGGTTACAGCAAAAACCTGATACGATGCCTACTTCATGCGTCTTGCTTTGGGTTGACCGTTTTTGTAGGAGCAGGCTTGTAGGCAATGAAAGCTTTTTCCCTAAAGCGCCATCGTTTATTCATGGTTTCACCAATAGCGCCAGTGTATAGCAGGCTGCTCAGCCTTTACTGCTCAGCGCGTGCCACAAATACCGCAGGTCGCGTGCTGCTGTGTAATCTTTAGCATAGTTTTTACGCATACGTAATTGTAGATGGGGGTTTTCGAGATTCCCCGCTAATGCGATGAGCGCAGGTTTTAACGTAGGCAACTGCAGGTGTGCTGGATAGCCAATGAGGGTAAATTGTCCGGCCAGTAGTTTGATGATTTGCCAGGGATTTTGAATAGGCTGCGGGTACTTCCAGAAGAAAATTGGCCATAACAGCAGCAGCACAAAGCCGCTGAGGAGGTCAAACACCCGTTTATTTCGTTTACTGGCAGGCTGGCTGATTCGCAGGTTGAAATCAGGGGTATAGGTATCGCCTGGATAATCAACCGAGCTGCTGCCAATTACATAATCGCTGCCCGCAGGAACTATCTTAAGCTCGTTGACTTGTGGTCCCAATTGCTCAAAATATTGAATAATTTGCTTATTGCTAAGGTCTGAACCACAAAAAATGAGTTCATCAACATCCAGCGATTGTATGATTTCGGGCAAATCGGCAGGTTTGCCGGTATAAAACTCGTTGGTGTTATCGGCTTCCCGATCGGATACAAAGCCCAAAAATTTATGCTTTACGCCGGCCCGCTGTAAAATGCCGTGCACACGGTTGGTTTCAGTGGCCGAACCCACCAGCAGACTTGCTTTTTCAGGTGGTGCACTCAGTCCGGTTCGACCGTACAAAGCCAGGTTAATGAGGGCGCGTACCGATACGGTAAGTAAGATACTCCAGACCGCACCCACCAATATGAGCCCCCTCGAATAGCGGTAATCTGGTGGAAAAAAGCCATATACAGCCGAAATGAGTAAAGTACCCACGAGCAAACCTCGCACCAGTTTGGCCGCCCGAAATGGCTTGTCGTAGGCTCCGCTGAAATAGGCAGAACCTATCCAAATGAGTACATATACAGGTACAATGAGTTGCATAAATACCGGCGGATATACGGTGCCTTCTTCCACTTTTACGTTGGCTTCCCAAAAATGTGTAAGTACGTACATGCCACCATAAATGAGCAGTGCATCGAGTAAGGGGTTAAAAACTTGTTTCGACCAAGTTCGAATGAGGGCGACAAGCGCACGAAAAACAATGCCTATTTCAATGAGCCAGCCAAAAAGGCGTGCTGAACGCGCACTAAAATACTGACGGGCAAAAATGGCCATGGCCTGGTAAAATACCCGCACATAGTTTACCGAATCTTTTTTGGTGCTCTCTCCTTTGTAATGAATAATGGCACTATCGGCAAAGTACCAGTTTTGGTAGCCAGCCAATCGGATGCGGTAACTCAAATCAATGTCTTCGCCATACATGAAGTATTTTTCATCGAGAAGACCAATTTGGTTGAGCACACTTTGGCGCATGAGCATAAAGGCCCCGGCCAAGATATCCACGGGGTGATTTTGGTGTTCGCTGAGGTAACTTAGGTGGTACTGCCCAAAGCGCTTGCTCTTTTTGAACAGGGACGAAAGGCCGAACATCTTGTAAAAGGCTACTTTTGGAGTGGGTAAGCCGCGCTTTGACTCTTTGAGGAACCGCCCTGCCCCATCCAGCATCCTGATCCCCAGTCCACCCGCAGTGGGGTGTTCGTCCATAAATTGGCAACAGTGCAGAAAGGTGTCTTCAGCTACTACCGTGTCGGGGTTGAGCAACAAGATGTATTCGCCTTTGGTCAAGCGCATGGCCTGATTATTGGCTTTTGAAAAGCCCACATTTTCGGTATTGGCAATGAGTTGTACTTCCGGAAATTGCTCCTTTATCATGGCTATCGAACCATCCGACGAAGCATTGTCGACTACCCAACACTCGGCATCAATGCCCGTACAAGCTTTTTGCACCGAGAGCAGGCATTGCTCCAGGAAGTATTTGACGTTGTAGTTAACAATGATAACCGAGAGTTTCATGCCTTAAAAAAAACTATTTCCGAACGAAACAGAAAAGAAGGGCAAACCATTTTGAGGCACGAGTAAACTTTCGCTTACCCGTATGTAATACCTCCGGCCAGCCAGGGCAAAGCGCAAACTAAAGCTGCCACTCAGGCCCAGCTGGTTGGCGCCAAAATCGCCATTTGTGCGAATAAAATTATATTCAGGCCCCAGCCCCAACGAAACGCCAATCCATGATTCGTTGTAGTTGTAACTGCCTAGTCCGGCATTCATTTCGAACATCAGCGGGAGGTTAAACATAAAAAAATTACCAAACCAAGGGTCTACCTGAAAACCCAGCATGGGAAAAACACCGAGCGTACCACTCAATCCATCGCCATTTCCAAACATATCGGCACGAGCGATGAACTGAACTCCCGGCAACATAAACCGGCCGAGCCCGGCATCAAAAAGATGGAAACTTGCCCCGGCTTCACTCATCAACCGACTGCGTAAATCGGCTGTAGACCGCATTTTGTCCGTTCGTTGATGCTCTTTTTTGGGCTTCTTGCCCTTGTTCAAGTAGGCATCATAGGCATCGTCCTGGGCCATGGCCAGGCCTGTAATCAGGAAGAAACCAAATAAGAAGCAATGAAATTTAATGCTCATGATTTTGCCAAACGCCCAAAAATAGAGAAAATTACCCCAGTATTCCGCTGTCGGGGTCGGCAAGGCATGCAAAAAGCGTATCTTTAACGCGTTTCAAAAAACGGCTGTATGCAATTTACCAAGCTCAAAGAAACCCATTTACAAGTTAAAAATCTACGCAAGGCCATTGCCTTTTACCAAGATATCCTGGGATTTCGTACCCAAAGCTATGTGAAAGAAAAGCATGCTGTTTTTGTGGCGGGCAGCACCATGGTGGTTTGTCACCTGGCCAAGTCTGCAGCCGAAGATGGCAGTCAGCTCATCCAAATGCAGTACCCCAACAAGCACATTGTTTTGGAGTCGAAAGTGGGGGAGTATGAAACCAACAAGGAAGAAATGGGCTGGCACGATATCCAAATTATTGAAGAAGTTCAGCGCGAATCGGGCAAGCGCTCCTTTTTTATTCACGACCCCGACCAAAACCTGATTGAAATTACCGAGTACAATGTTTGGGAAAACTGAACCAAAGGCATTGCACCTAGCTTTAGTACATATGAAAAAATGGCTCATCAGTTCGATATTGTTGCTGACCTCAATGCTATCGTCTGCACAGATTCTGAATCCCGTTAAGTGGAAATTTGAAGTAGAAAAAATCAGTGCCGACGAAGCCCTGTTGAAGGCTTCGGCAAGTATCGATCCGGGTTGGCATTTGTATTCGCAATACATGACCTTTGCCGAAGACCAGTTTGGCCCGGAACTTACAGCATTTACCTTTAACAAGAATCCGAAGGTTGAATTGATTGGCCGGGTAGAGGAAATTGGGAAGCTGAAGGAAGAAATAACACCAGTATTTGATAACCTGCTGGTACGCTATTTTAGCGATAAGGTAACCTTTGTACAAAAAGTACGTGTTAAGGCCGAAAATACCAAGGTTACGGGGAGTGTGTATTTTATGGTGTGCGACGACAAACAATGCTTACCCCCCGATGATAAGGAATTTGTATTTGAGCTCAATGGTTTTGATCCTTCAGCGGCCGCTGCTGTTACGGCTCAGGACCCTGAGGCCGATGGTGCTGTTGAAGTGCCAGAAAAAACGCGTGAAGAACTCAGGCCGACTACGGTACGCGAACCTGAGCCGGTTCAGGACAGCGCGTCAGAAGGCGACGGCTTGCTGGGCATTTTTATTGCAGGTTTTTTAGGTGGGCTCATTGCTTTACTCACCCCTTGTGTTTTTCCCATGATTCCGCTAACGGTGAGTTTTTTCACTAAGCAAAGTGGCAGTCGCAGGGCCGGGGTAAGCAAAGCGGTTGTATATGGCCTCAGTATCATTGGCATTTATGTAACCCTAGGGCTTACGGTTACTGTGCTTTTTGGTTCCGATGCCCTTAATGCCCTGGCTTCTGATATTTGGTTTAACCTTGCCTTTTTTGTGCTGTTGGTGGTGTTTGGCGCGTCGTTTTTGGGTGCATTCGAAATCACCTTGCCTTCGAGTTGGGTAAATAAAATGGATGCTAAAAGCGATAAGGGTGGATTGGTAGGCATCTTTTTTATGGCGTTCACCCTGGCTTTGGTATCATTCAGCTGCACCGGCCCTATCATCGGCACCTTATTGGTTGACGCGGCCACTCGTGGCGCTTTGCTCGGACCAGCCATTGGGATGACCGGCTTTTCATTGGCACTGGCCCTTCCCTTCACGCTTTTTGCCATTTTCCCCGGTTGGCTGAAGAGCCTGCCGAAATCTGGTGGTTGGCTTAATAGCGTAAAAGTGGTGCTTGGCTTCCTTGAATTGGCTTTCGCCCTGAAATTTTTAAGCAATGTAGATTTGGCGTACCATTGGGGTATACTCGACCGCGAAGTGTTTCTTGTGCTGTGGATTACCATTTTCTTACTCCTGGGTCTGTACCTGATAGGGGTGATTCGTTTTTCGCACGACAGTCCTTTACAATACCTTACGGTAACCCGACTGATGTTTGCCATAGCTGCCTTTAGCTTTACCTTTTACCTGGTTCCCGGCTTGTGGGGTGCGCCGCTCAAGTCGGTAAATGCTTTTTTACCACCGATGGCCACGCAGGACTTCGACCTGAGCAGGGGCGGTCAAGGGGGTGTTCATGTGATTTCTGCTGAGCAGGCGGGTAGGAAGTATGCTAATTTATTGCATTGCCCGCACGATCTCCCCTGTTTTTTCGACCTTGAAGAGGGTGTGGCTTATGCCAAGAAGGTGGGGAAGCCGGTGATGATTGATTTTACCGGCCATAGCTGTGTAAATTGCCGGAAGATGGAAGCCACGGTATGGGCGGCACCGGAAGTTTTACGACGATTACGAGACGATTATGTTCTTATTTCATTGTATGTAGATGACAAGACGCCACTTCCGCTGGAGGAGCAGTTTGTGAGTGACTTCAGTGGTAAAAAAATAAAAACCGTTGGGAATTTATGGAGCGATTATCAAGCCCGAACCTTTAACATCAATTCGCAGCCCTACTATGTGTTGATGGATCACGATCAAACCTTGTTGGTACCACCTACGGCATATGACCCGGATATTGCCCGTTACATTCAGTTTCTTGATAGCGGCAAGGAAGTTTTTGAAAACAAGCAATAAGCATGAGCGGAAGGTACGATTTGGTTAGAGCCGAATTGCGGCAGGCCCAGCAGATACTAGAGGCCTATTTGGGTGATGAGCAGCAGCTCGAAAAGTTGGTATATGCAGCCGAATTGATGGCCAATGCACTCAGGCACGAAAAAAAAATCATCAGTTGTGGCAACGGTGGCAGCATGAGTGATGCCATGCATTTTGCCGAAGAGCTGAGTGGCAGGTTTCGGGCCAACCGGCCGGCTTATGCGGCATTGGCCCTGTCGGACCCGTCTTTTTTGAGTTGTGTTTCCAACGACTTTGGCTATGAGCAAGTGTTTGCGCGAGGTGTGGAAGCATTTGGGCAGCGGGGCGATATACTTTTTGCCCTAAGTACGAGTGGCAATTCGGCCAATGTACTACGCGCGGCAGAGGTAGCCAGACAGCGGCAGATGAAGGTGATTGCTTTAACAGGGAACAGCGGCGGGCAATTGGCTTTGTTGGCCGATGTAGAGTTGCGCATACCCCATACTGGTTATGCCGACCGTATCCAAGAGATGCACATTAAGCTTATTCATTTGTTGATTTACCAGATTGAGTTGTTACTCGGGTAAACATAAGTGTGCTTTAATTTATAAATCGAACACCAATAGGGATTGCAATTGCTGTGCTCTAGCGCTGCTAAGGTCGTGTCAGATAGTAAGCAGGCACAGTTTGCGGCCTAACATACTTCAATCCCGAATTCTGCCTACCTTTGCCCTATGGAAGAAATAGCCCTGCTCGAATATATGAATAGCAAGCTTCCGGGTAGCCTGGGCGAAAGCATTGGCATGCAATTTACCCTGGCTCGCGAAGGCTATCTTGAAGCCCAAATGCCGGTTGACCAGCGTACCATACAGCCTTATGGTATTTTGCATGGCGGCGCCTCGGTGGCTTTGGCCGAAACCCTCGGTAGTGTTGGTGCCAATATGTTGGCAGGCGAAGGTAAAGTAGCTGTAGGGCTCGAAATTAATGCCAATCATATACGTCCTGTACGTAGCGGCCTGGTTACCGGCAAAGCCAGTATCCTGCATAAAGGGCGAACAACCCAGGTGTGGGACATCAAAATATTCGACGAAACAGAACACCTTGTATGTGTTTGCCGTTTTACAGCAGCCATCGTAAACAACCGCAGTTAAGTTGATACACACAAGCATCAAACGCATTGCCTCATTACAGAAGCTGTTTCATACGGCCTTGGCCTCGGATTTTCCGCTGGTGAGCTACCGCTTACCGGGTGTGGCCGAGCCCGAAACCTGCATACAGCTCGACGAGCAAGCCCTTTTTTGGAGCGAAGGTGCTGTTGATGGCTTTGTGGTGGCTCCTTTCGATTTTCCTGAAAGTCCGGCACGTTGGCTGCGTCGCGATTTGTCGTTCAGCGGTTTCGACTTTAATCCGGCTACTGCACGCACCGGAACCCTACATACCGGACAAATTCTGAGGCTGTCAGCATTTTACGAGCAGTTGGCTGAGGAACATAGCCCCGGTAAAAAGATGCAGTTTGGTGCGCCAGGAACAGCAGTCGACCAAGAGACATTTGAAGTGCAAGTAGCGGCAGCCCTTGCCAGCATTACACGGGGCCCCCTCGAAAAAGTGGTGCTTTCTCGCATTAAGCAGGTGAAGCTGCAAGCCGATCAGCATCCTGTTGCTTTGTTTGAACTCTTGTGTAAAGCCTATCCACAGGCTTTTGTGAGTATGATTAGCCTGCCCGGATGGGGCATATGGCTCGGGGCTAGCCCAGAACTTTTGCTGGAAGGCGATGGCGAACAGTTTAAAACCATGTCGCTGGCCGGCACCCGTGCAGCCACAGTTGAACCAAGGGCTTGGACCGATAAGGAAATGCGCGAACAAGCGGTGGTAACCCAATACATTTGTGAGACCCTTGAACAGGCCGGTTTGGAAGTACGCACTGAGGCCCAGCAAACCATTACGGCTGGCCAGGTGCAACACCTTTGTAACCACATCAGTGCAAGCGGACATACTGGAATTTTTTCGCTCATCAAGAAACTGCACCCCACGCCTGCCGTTTGTGGTATGCCGGTTGCCGCTGCGCGTAACTATATTCGTTTTCATGAAGCCCATCAGCGCAGGTTATATGGCGGTTTTTTAGGGCCGGTAGATGCCGAAGGCTATACCCGTTTGTATGTGAACCTTCGCAGTATGGAGTTGCACAAAAATTTGGCAGGCCTTTATTTGGGTGGCGGCATTGTAGCAGGTTCTGACCCTGCAGCCGAATGGCAAGAAACTGAACACAAAGCAGCTACATTAGTCCGTATTTTACAGCCCTGATACGCTGGTATGATCTATCCTGACAAACAACACCTCGCCGATTTGATTTTCTTGCTACGCAGTTACGGACTGCGGGAGGTGGTGATTTGCCCGGGTTCGCGCTCCGCTCCGCTGAGTTTGGCTTTTGCTCGTCAAAGCGACATTGGCTGCAGCACCGTGGTTGATGAACGCTCGGCAGCTTATATTGCTTTAGGTAAAAGTTTGGCGACTGCCGAAGCCACGGCTTTGGTTTGCACTTCAGGTACGGCCTTGCTCAATTTTGCTCCGGCGGTGGCAGAAGCCTTTTATTTGCGCATTCCGCTTTTGATTTTGTCGGCCGACCGTCCGGCAGCCTGGGTCGATCAGCTCGATGGGCAAACCATTCGGCAACACGAAGTGCTGGCAAAGCATACGGTGTTTAGTGCCAGCTTGCCGGAGCGTGCTGATACGCCAACTGACCGCTGGCATGCCCAAAGGCTGGTACACGAAGCTTGGCATAAAGCCCATCAGCTACGCGGCCCGGTGCACCTGAACATCCCGCTACGTGAACCCCTTTATGATGCCCTGCCCCAAGCTGTAGATTTGCCAGAAGCCATACAGCACGAAAGTGCGGCAATGGGTGAGTTGCCGCAAGCATTGGCCGAAGCCTGGAAATATGCATCAAGCATTTTACTGGTGCCGGGTCAACAAGCCCCTAGCCCGCTATTACAAGAGGTACTCCTCGAATTAGTAAACGACCCGAGGCTGGTGGTTTTGTCGGAGCCTGTGGCCAATTTGCCCGGCTTTATTGCACAACATGAAGCCATTTGCAGTCGTATGCCGGCGTATTTGCGGCCCGACCTCATGATTAGTTGGGGGGAGCAGGTAGTGAGCAAACAGTTGAAGATATGGTTGCGTAAAAATCCGCCAGCGATGCATTGGCGCATTGATCCTTTGGGCCAGCTGGCTCAACCTTTTGGTATAAATCATAAGCTTATTGCCTGTGAACCACTGCATTTTTTTAAGCAAATGGCTAAAACATCACAAGGAGAAGGAGATTATCGCCACCAATGGGAAAGGCAGCAAAAACAAGTGGAACAGCGCTTGAGCAGCTTTTTCGACCGTTTGCCATATGGCGATTTGTTTGTGATGCAGCAGTTAGCGGCACGTATTGGGCGTGAGGATAGTTTGCATCTCGGAAACAGTACCCCTGTGCGGTATTGGCAGATGCTGCTTTATCCACCCCCGCTCAACTGCTTGCATGCCAATCGGGGAACCAGCGGTATTGATGGGGTGAGCAGCACGGCCTTGGGCTTTGCGAGCCAAAGCCAGCATCCGGTATGGCTCATTACCGGGGAGTTGTCGTTTTGCTACGACATTAATGCCTTTACGAGCAGCGAACGGCCCAAAAATCTTAAAATGGTGGTTGTAAATAACGGAGGAGGCGACATTTTTCGCCTCCTCGATGGTCCAAGTACGCAACCGGAGCGAGAGGAGTTTTTTGCTACTCCGCGACCTGTAAATATCAGGGCTTTGTGCGAAGCCTGGCAAATTCGGTACTTCCGGGCCACCGATGCCTTATCTTTGCAGCGTGCTTTGGACGAATTAAAACAGGCCGAAGATATGGCCTTGTTAGAAGCCATTACTGAACCAAGCGTGAACCAAAACGTTTATCAAACCTATCAGCAGCTAATAAAAAACAACATATGACGTCATCATTTGCCTGGGAAACCATCCGCGAGTTCAAAGAAATTAAGTATCAGTACTTCGAAGGAATTGCCAAAATCAGCATTAACCGCCCCGAAAAACACAATGCGTTTACTCCGCTTACCGTGCGCGAAATGAGTGAAGCCATGGAGTTGGCCCGTCAAGACGAGCGCGTAGGCGTGGTGATCCTTACAGGTGAAGGAGGAAAGGCTTTTTGTAGTGGTGGCGACCAAAGTGTGCGGGGCCATGGCGGCTATGTAGGTGATGACGAAGTGCCCCGCCTGAACGTACTGGATCTGCAAATGCAAATTCGCCGAATTCCCAAGCCCGTGGTGGCCATGGTCGCTGGCTGGGCCATTGGTGGTGGCCATGTGTTGCACGTGGTGTGCGACTTAACCATTGCGGCCGAAAATGCGCGTTTTGGCCAAACAGGGCCCAAAGTGGGCAGTTTCGATGGCGGATTTGGTGCCTCCTACCTGGCGCGTATTGTAGGGCAGAAAAAGGCCCGCGAAATTTGGTATTTATGCGATCAGTACGATGCGCAGGAAGCCCTCGATATGGGCCTGGTGAACAAGGTGGTACCGCTTGACCAACTAGAAACAGCCACCATAGCATGGTGTCGCAAAATGTTGACCAAAAGCCCTATGGCCTTACGAATGCTCAAGAGCGCCTTTAATGCCGAACTCGACGGACAAGCAGGTATCCAGGAGTTGGCCGGAAATGCTACATTATTGTATTACTTGAGCGACGAAGCCAAAGAAGGCAAAAACGCCTTCCTTGAAAAACGAACCCCTGATTTTTCGAAATATCCGAAGTTTCCATAGGTGCAGCCGGGTTGAGCCGGGCTGCGGGCGTGCGTTTTTGAATTTGCCGCTTACTTCGTTCAAGCAGTACATATGCTTAACTGGCTGATGCCAAATATTGGGATGAACCCGACTTTTGATGTGTTTCCCGAAACAAGGGGATTGAAATTCAGTTTTGGTTGTTCACCAGCTTTTCGAGCAATGACCTGTTGAATACAAGCACCATGGTTGGGCTCATTTTGTCGTGTACAAATATGCAATTGCCTGCCTCGTCGCGGAAGCCATCCTTAGTGCTCAAGCCTTTGATGGGGATGCTCCACAACTTTTTGGCGCGGTATTGCCAATCGTCAATAAGGCGCAGTTCGGCAGCAACCAATTGATCATCGTAATAATGCAGCTGAATTAACTTAGCATAGGGCATGAGCATCTGCTGCGACTTGCAGAAATAAATCTGGTGACTGCTGTGGAAGCCTGTACATTGAAAGGCATATTCAAAGCCAACCCTTTTGGGGTTGATGGTAGCTAAAGAATCGGGAAAGCCTTCTTGTAGGTTATCCACCAAGGTCCATTCTATGTGGTTCTTGGTGATGGTATGGGATGGATCGGAGGACTGCAGCAGGGTTTTGAATTCATTTTTGTTGTTCCAAGCAATACGGCTTGCGTACCATTGGGCACGATCGTCCAATTGCTGACGCGTCGGAAACAGTTTGGCTAGCCATCCCATGTGCAAATTAGGCTTTGGTTTAGTTTTCAAAAAAGCTAATGTAAATAAAGCGACTTTTCTGGTTAGATGTATACAAAGGGAGGGTATTTGCTGTAAATCACAAAAAAAAGTAAAAATAGTACAAATGGGCTACAAGAATTAAGTCGCGCACCATTGCCCCGGGCTTTCCGGGAGCGCCCAACAATGGTTGCATTCAGTTATTTGAGCTTGAGCAAAGCAAAACAGGGCACAGCAGGTGCGGGCGCATTGTGCACAAAAAAACCGGCCGAAGCCGGTTTGTGTTATGAGATGCTTTCGATTAACGTAAGGTAAAGCGGAACGGAAGGTTGTATTGCACACGTACTGGCAAACCACGTTGCTTACCGGGCTTCCAGGGCGGCATTGATTTAACTACACGTATGGCTTCTTCGTCGCAACCACCACCAATGCCGCGCAATACTTGCACGTTGTTGATGTTGCCTTTTTCATCAACCACAAAAGTTACTACTACAATGCCCTGCAGGCCGTTTTCACGCGCGAGCGGTGGGTATTTGGTGTTTTTGGCCATGTATTCCAACAGTGCCTGGTCGCCCCCCGGGAACGAAGGCATTTCTTCAACGATGGTAAAAATTTCAGGCTCCGACGGGCCTTCTTCAGGCTCAATCACCGGAATGTCGATTTTTGTATCTTGGGTAACCTCAGTGGATTGGATTTCGTCTTCTTCGATCAACTCTTCATCTTCCACTACTTCCAATTGAGGTGGTGGTGGTGGTGGTGGTGGTGTAACCTTTTGCTCGGTTGGCGGGATTTCTACCTCTACGGGTTCATCTAGCATCAGGTCGCCCAGCGAGGCCGGGCCGCCTTCGCGTTGCGCCCAATTGAAAGCCATCAAAATGATGCCCAGGGAGGCCACCATTCCTATTTGGAAAAACAAACCGCGTTGTTTGTTCAGGTCTTTACTCGGATTCTTTTTCGGTTCCATACGGAAGAATTTCTTTCTAAAACGTAATTACCCACAAATTAATGTAATCGGGCTGTAAAACCCAAGGCCTTACAGAAATATTACATTAAGCGCTTTACTTATACTGCGGCAATCATCGAAATTTCAACCCGAACATCCATGGGTAATCCTTGAACAGCTACGGTTTCACGTGCCGGAAAATGTTTGTCGAAATAACGGCCATAGACTTCGTTTACCTCTGCGAAAAACGACATTTCTTTTAAAAAAATGGTGGTTTTGATGGCTTTGGAAAAGTCGGTACCCGCGGCCTTGAGTACTGCTTGTAAATTACGCATTACTTGGTGGGTTTCGGAGGTTAAGCTATCCTGCACCAGGTTTGAACTTACGGGATGGAGTGCAATTTGGCCGGATACATACACCAATCCGTTGTGCACAACCGCCTGGTTGTAGGGGCCGATGGGTGCAGGGGCATCGGTTGTAGTTATGATTTGCATGGTAGTACCGTTATCTTTGCCCAAGATAGTCAGGAAATGGAAATACTCATCATCGGCGGCCAAAGCGCAGCTGCTTTTCTCAGCCAAAAATTTAACACACACCAGCTTACCCATCTACCGGCAGCATCGCAGCTAAATACGAGTCAACTGGAGGGCGTGAGCGCGGTATTCGATCTTGAATTTGATGCCCATCCGAACCGCTTGGGCTTGTATGCCACCGTTCCTAATTGTTTTTTCATTTTACACGCCAATGCCATTCAGTTTGCGCAAGTGGCAGCGAGTTTGGGGGTAAGGATGCCGTTGTTCAATGTGGCAGGCATCAATGCCTGGCCGGCATGTATTGAAGCTGAGCCTTGGGAAATGAGCTTGGGGAGCGAACATGCTGCCGAAGGTCTCCGGGCATTGGCGCATGATCTCGGCTTTAATTACCTCACCGTGGCCGATCGGGTGGGGATGCTCACGCCCAGGGTAATTGCTATGATCATCAATGAAGCCTATTATACCCTCCAGGAGGGAACGGCTTCTAAAGCCGACATTGACTTGGGAATGAAGCTGGGAACCAACTACCCTTATGGTCCCTTTGAATGGGCTGAGAAAATTGGACTGCCCGAAGTAGTACGCCTGCTCCAGGCGATGTATGCCGATACCCAGGACCCACGCTACAAACTTTGTCCTTTGCTCAAAACCGAAAGCTTGGCGGCTCGCTGGTAATTGGGTGTCCCGCTTTTTTCCCGCAAAGGCCATAGCGAAAGGAGCTATCTTTTTTGTAGTTTGCATACCCAATCGTAATCAAATGAAAAGCAGACACCTCCTGTTTAACCTGCTGCTGCTTGCAGGGGCATGCAGCAAACCGGCACCCCGCTTACACACGGGCGATGCCATTTTGGGATTGGCTAGCATTATACAGCTGGCCGACGATAGTACCGAAATTTTTCTTGAGGATTTTTTTCTCGAACCCGGAAGCATCAACACGATTTTGCAACCAACGGGAATGGAAATGCAACGCACCGAAGACGGCAAGCGCCTGTGGCTTTATCATCCCAATCCAGCAGTGCTTTCGGTCTTACAAATCAAGTTGGGCGATGCACAATACGACTTGCTCTTGCGTCGTTCGCGGAGGCAAGAAGTGGTTTTCAGCTATAATCCGGGAGATGCACAGCCAGAATCGGTGAAACTTGTAGGGGATATAAACAACTGGAATCCTGACCGCAGCCCCCTGACTTATGCGCATGGACAATGGGAAACTACACTCCGGCTCGATCCGGGCTTTTATCCCTATCAAGTGGTAGTAGATGGCGAATGGATGCTCGATCCGGCCAATCCAAATAAGCGCGATAATGGCATAGGCGGCTACAACTCGGTACTCGAAGTGGTGGCGGCCGATCCGGATAAGCTACCCCTGTTGCGTAGCCTGAGTGCCGGCCAGGGCCATTGTACCATCAGCATGAGCCGGGCTCCAGGTGAATTATTGGTGTTTTGGCAGAACGCCTTGCTGCCGGCAGACTTGATTAGCGAACAGGCCGATGGCAATTACCGCATCGATCTACCGGAGCAGGCCAGCGAAAAAGAACGGTCTTTCTTGCGAATATTTGCCTTTAACGAGTTAGGTGAAGCCAACGACTTGCTTATTCCGCTCAATCAAGGCGAAGTCCTTACCGATGCTACGCAGTTAAGTCGCCACGACTTGCACAGCCAACGGATGTATTTCATCATGGTCGACCGCTTTCACAACGGTAATCCCGATAACGACCGCCCGGTTGATCATCCCGAGGTACATCCTAAGGCCAATTATTGGGGAGGAGATATTAAGGGCATCACTGAAAAAATTAAAAGTGGCTTTTTTGCCGATTTAGGCATCAACAGCATTTGGATTTCGCCCATAGGTCAAAATCCCGAAGGCGCCTATCGCGAATGGCCTGCCCCGCACCGGATGTATTCGGGTTACCATGGTTATTGGCCGGTAAGTTCGAGCCGGGTCGATCATCGCATGGGCACTGAAGCCGAACTCAAAGAACTCCTTGAAGTAGCCCATGCCAATGGCATTAGCATTTTGCTCGATTATGTGGCCAATCATGTCCACGAAGAGCACCCACTCATGCAGCAAAAACCCGAGTGGAAAACCCAACTCGACTTGCCCGATGGCCGTAAAAACATTCGTATTTGGGACGAACACCGGCTCACCACTTGGTTCGATTCGTTTATGCCAACCCTCGACCTCGAAAATCCCGAGGTAGTTGAAGCCATGACCGATAGTGCTATTTTCTGGATGGAATATTATGGCTTTGATGGCTTTAGACACGATGCCACCAAGCATATTCCGGAAGCTTTTTGGCGACGACTCACTCAAAAACTTAAGGAGCGGGTTGTGCTGGGGCAAGGACGGCCGCTTTACCAGATAGGCGAAACCTTTGGCTCGCGGCAACTTATTGGCAGTTATATAGGCAGCGGTATGATTGATGGGCAATTTGATTTTAATCTCTATTTCGATGCGCGTTCGGTTTTTGCCGAGCCCAATGAACCGTTTAGCAGACTGAGCCAGTCGCTACGAGAGAGCTTCGGCTATTATGGGCACCATAACCTCATGGGCAACATCAGTGGGAATCACGATTTACCTCGCTTCATCAGCTTTGCTTCCGGTGCGCTTCGGTTCGATGAAGATCCTATTGCAGCCGGTTGGAATCGTGATGTTGCGATTGTAGATTATGAAGGATACGGTCGCTTGCGGCAATTGCTGGTGTTCATCAGTACCATTCCCGGCATTCCGGTGATTTATGCAGGCGATGATATTGGTATGGTTGGTGCCGGTGATCCCGACAACCGCCGGCCTATGAAATTCGATGACTGGACCAGCCAAGAAGCCAGTACGCGGTATCAACTCGAGCAAATTTTGCAGATGCGCCGCAACAGCATGGCCTTAAATTATGGCGAAACCGAAATTTTGCTTGAAGACGATCAGCAACTCGCCTATCTGCGCTCCTATTTTGGAGAAGCGGTACTCGTTTGCTTTAACAAGGGTCAACAAGAAGGGACGTTCAACTTGCCCATCCCAGCTCATTTGCGAAAACAGGAAGTAATGGGGCATATGGGGCATCCTTTGGCCATGCAAGACGAATCGCTTGTTATCACTACCCTTAAGCCCAATAGTTACGAAATCATCACCTTCAAATGACGCGATTTTTTAGTCTCTTGCTCATGGGCATGGCCTTTGCGGCCTGTGATAGCAAAGAAAGGGCCGACTTGCTATTATACAATGGCAAAATGTATACGGTGGATAGTGATTTTAGCACGGTAGAAGCCATGGCCATACATAATGGACGTATTGTGGCCTTAGGCAATAGCCGTGAGCTTAAGGCCCGGTATCGTTTTAACAGAAGCGAAGACCTTAAACAGCAATTTGTGTACCCGGGTTTTAATGATGCCCATTGTCATTTTGTGTATTATGGCCTCAATTTGCAACAGGCCAATTTGTTGGGATGCGATTCGTGGCACGAAGTTATCTATCGGTTATTGGCTTTTGCCCAAAACCAGCCCGAAGGCTGGCTGATTGGTCGGGGATGGGATCAGAACCGATGGCCTGATGCAGCATATCCCGACCGCGCCTTGCTCGATAGTTTGTTTCCCAACCGTCCGGTATTGTTGCGACGTGTTGACGGGCATGCTGTAATTGCCAACGCCCTGGCACTCGAGGCAGCAGGCATAAATAAAACCACTGCAATCAGTGGGGGTGAAATTTTACGACGTGCAGATGGTAGTTTAACGGGTGTTCTCATCGACAATGCAGCGGATTTAGCCCGTAAAGCTGAGCCGGCCACCACAGCAGCTGGTTGGCGTGCAGCCATACAAGATGCACAGTCGGCTTGCTTTGCCGTAGGGCTTACAGCGGTTCACGATGCTGGGCTGAGTCGATTGCAGCTAGAAGTTTTACGCCAGATGGAGGCAGAGGGCGAGTTGGAAATGCGGGTGTATGGCATGATCAGCGCCCATCCGGAGGAACTCAAGTACTTTCTTTCTCAAGCCCCTTATAAAGGAGAACGGCTGCACATTCGCTCCTTTAAGTTCTATGCCGATGGTGCATTGGGTTCGCGTGGGGCGCGGTTAAAAGAGGCGTATCACGACCGACACGACCACTTTGGGCTATGGGTTACCGAGCCCGAAACCTTGGCTTATTACGCCCCTCTTTTGGCAGCGGCAGCTTATCAGATGAATACGCATTGTATTGGCGATGCGGCCAATCAGCAGGTGCCCCAAATTTATCGCGATGTGGTAGGACACCAGCCCGACCATCGCTGGCGCATAGAACATGCACAGGTGGTGAGCCCGGTAGATTTGGCGATTTACCGCGACGCGGGTATTGTGCCCTCGGTGCAGCCCACACATGCCACCAGTGATATGTACTGGGCCGAAGAACGCTTGGGCCCAGAACGGATTGCCCATGCCTACGCTTACCAGCAATTGTTGCAACTTAATGGTTGGCTCCCGCTGGGGACGGATTTTCCGGTGGAAGATATTTCACCGCTGAAAACTTTTTATGCTGCTGTTTTTCGCACCGATAGTTCGGGTTTTCCGCAGGGGGGGTTTCAATTTGCGAATGCCCTTACACGCGAACAAGCGCTGCGTGGCATGACCATTTGGGCAGCCCGGGCAGCATTTGAAGAACAGGAGCGAGGCAGTTTTGAACTTGGTAAAAAAGCTGATTTGGTAGTGATGGATACCGATTTAATGCTGGCCAACCCTGCACAAATTCAAAATGCCCGGCTAATGAAAACCATGGTAGAGGGAAAGCAAGTGTACCCGATAAGCCAGGCAAAGTAAATTGGGGGGTCGCTACGCTTTGAGCTTTTCCACCGAATGAAACCAGGTTATTCATGTATCAGTGCAAATTTTTCGTTAGCAGCATTAAATCAGCCCTTGAAATTAAAAAGCCCGTTAACATGGGTAGTTAACAGGCTATAAGGGAGTTTATGAACCGCTTTAGTTGCGACGGCCCATATAAATCATAACGTAATATAAAAGCGTAGCCAGAGAGGCAAGGGCAGCCACCACATAGGTCATAGCGGCCCAGTGCAATGCGTCTTTGGCCTTGCCATGTTGTTGGCTACTGGTGATGTTTGCGTTATCTAACCAAACTAATGCACGACGGCTCGCATCAAATTCAACAGGCAAAGTTATGAAGCTAAAAATGGTGGTAAGTGCAAACAAGCTGATGCCGATGAGCAAAAGGGCCGGGAAGGCTTGCAAGGTGAGGATACCAGCCAACAATACCCAGGGCATAAATTTGCTCGATACACTTAAAGCCGGTACCATAGCGGAGCGGAACTGCAGCCAGCCGTAAGCGCGGGCATGCTGTACTGCGTGACCAACTTCGTGTGCAGCCACGGCAGCGGCAGCTACCGAACGCCCATAATATACATCGTGGCTCAGGTTTACCGTTTTATTGGTGGGGTTATAGTGGTCGGTAAGCTGACCTTCGGTTGATATAATTTTAACATCGTAGATGTCGCTGTCGCGAAGCATTTTTTCAGCGACTTCACGGCCGGATAAACCGGAAGAAAGCGGTGTATCCGCATACTTTTTGAAACGACTTTTGAAGCGCGCACCGACCGCCCAGCTGGCAATCATGATGGCAATAATGAGTATGAAATACATAAGCGTTTATTTAGACAATCACATGAACAAAAGGAGTGCCGATTTAGTGCGTACTACATCAACTTTTTTATCAGATCATCGGCTTTAAGGCCTTCCGCTTCGGCTTTGTAATTGAGCACAATGCGATGCCGCAGTATGTTATTGGCGACAGCCTGAACGTCCTCAATATCAGGCGAATATTTGTTTTTTAGGGCCGCATGACATTTGGCGCCAATGGCCAAATATTGTGAGGCTCGCGGGCCTGCTCCCCAGCTAATGTATTTATTTGTATCGGCTGTGGCGAACTGACTATTCGGCCGGGTTTTGTTTGCCAATTTGACAGCATACTCCAGCACATTGTCGGCCATAGGCATGCGCCGAACCAATTGTTGGAAGTACAGAATTTCTTCGGCACCAATAATTTTGGCCACCTGCTGTTGTTTGTCGGTAGTGGTTTGTTTTACCACTTGCAGTTCGTCTTCGTATCTGGGATAATCTAGCCAAATGTTGAGCATAAAGCGGTCGAGCTGGGCTTCGGGCAGTGGGTATGTCCCTTCTTGTTCGATAGGGTTTTGGGTAGCCAGTACAAAAAACGGGGAGGGAAGGGCATATTGTTTTCCTGCCACGGTAATTTGACGTTCCTGCATGGCTTCGAGCAAGGCACTTTGGGTTTTGGGAGGAGTTCTGTTGATTTCGTCGGCCAGTACGATATTGGCAAATAGAGGTCCTTTAATGAAGCGAAAGTTTTTTTGGTCATCGAGCACTTCGGATCCGGTAATGTCGCCGGGCATGAGGTCGGGCGTAAACTGCACCCGGCTGAAGCTAAGGTCAAGCACCCGGCCCATGGTTTGCACCAGCAGGGTTTTGGCCAAACCGGGCACACCCACCAACAGGCAATGGCCGTTGCTGAACACCGAGATGAGCACGGCTTTCACAATCTCATCTTGTCCGATAATGAGCTTTTGAACTTCGGTTAATATTTGTGTATATCGTTGCGCCAGGGCGTCGACGGCTTCTTTGTCAGAGTTGAATGCAATCATGGGAAGAGTGAAGAGTGAAGGGTGAAGGAAGAAGAAGAAATCTTGAAGTTTGAAGTGGCTGGTGAGGCGGTTGTACTTACAAATAAACGGCCTGTTTTATATTCAGTTCCGAGTCGAGTTCGTACAGACGTGGTTTACCGGTAGGGATTTCAAACTTCAATATTTCTTCGGGGGTCATATTTTCGAGGTACATGACCAGGGCGCGTAGGCTGTTTCCGTGTGCGGCAATGATGATGTTTTTGCCAGCTTTGAGTTTGGGAACAATTTCGGCTTCGAGGTAGGGAATTACCCGTTCGGCAGTGTCTTTCAGGCTTTCGCCGCCTGGAGGTGCTATGTCGTAGCTTCTGCGCCAGATGTGTACTTGCTCGTCGCCAAATTTTTTAGCGGTTTCGGCCTTATCGAGCCCCTGCAAATCGCCATACATGCGTTCGTTTAAGGCTTCGTTTTTAGTGATTGGAATATGGGTTTGGCCTATTGCTTCGAGTATGTAATTCAGCGTATGCTGTGCGCGTTGCAAATTACTGGTAAATGCTTCATCGAACTGATATTCCTTCAGCAGCTGTCCTGCAGCTTTAGCTTCGTTTACACCTTTTTCTGATAGGGTGACATCAACCCAGCCTGTAAAGCGGTTTTCGAGGTTCCACTGCGATTGTCCGTGTCGTACGATAATTAGTTTTGCCATAGTTTGCTGTAGATTCAGATAAATATAATGTCTTCGATGCGATTCCCGCCAAAACGGGCATTGATTTTTTCGATGATGAAGCTTTTGGTCATTTGGAGTTCGTTGCGCAGTACTGAGCTGCTGAGCCGTACCAGAACTTTGCTACCCTGGAGGTATAATCCTTCGGTACCTGCGTTGATTTGAGGCCCGAGCAGTTCTTCCCAATAGCGATGAAGCTCAACCTCATCCAGTTTGCCCCGGAGCCGGTAGCTGTCGATAAGTTCGTTGAGTACTTGATCGAGGGCTTGTGATTTGCCGCGTATGGCCATCAGATATGTCTTTCGGCATGATAGGATGAACGAACCAGCGGGCCGCTTTCTACAAAGTTGAAGCCTTTGGCATAGCCGAGCTCTTCGTATGCTTTAAATTGCTCTGGACGTACAAACTCGGCCACTTCGAGGTGCATTTTGGTGGGTTGCAGGTATTGGCCTATGGTTACCACATCCACCCCCACGGCTTTGAGGTCGTCGAGAATTTCATTGACTTCTTCGGGGGTTTCGCCCAAGCCGACCATAAAGCCGGTTTTGGTACGCAGGCCGGCCGCCTTGATGCGCCCCAATTGCTCGAGGCTGCGTTCGTATTTGGCTTGTGGCCGTACCGTACGGTAGAGGCGTTTTACGGTTTCCATATTGTGTGAAACCACTTCCGGTCGCTCGGAAATCATCAAGTCCAAGGCTTCCCAATTGCCTTTTACATCGGGAATAAGGGTTTCCATGGTGGTTTCGGGCGACTGCTTACGGATTTCTCGTACCGTTGCCGCCCAAACCCCCGCGCCACGGTCTTTGAGTTCGTCGCGGTTTACAGAGGTAAGCACGGCATGTTTCACTTGCATGAGGCGGATGGCCTCGGCCACACGAAAGGGCTCGTCGAGGTCGAGTTCGGTGGGTCGGCCCGTAGCTACGGCGCAAAACGAACAACCACGAGTGCACACATTGCCAAGAATCATGAAGGTTGCTGTGCCTGCGCCCCAGCATTCGCCCATATTGGGGCAATTTCCGCTTTCGCAGATGGTATGCAATTTATATTGATCTACCAGGTTGCGCACCCGAAGGTATTCTTTGCCGGTGGGCAGCTTTACACGCAGCCAGTCGGGTTTTTTACGTCTGTTTTCGCGTACATCAAGTACCAAGGAATCTTGCATGGCTCAAAATTAAGCAATTACCAGCGCTTCCCTAACTGGAAGCCCAAGTAGAATGAAAAGAAAAACTGAGGATTTTGAATGCCGGTCATTACGGGGAGACGCTGGGGAAAAACATCTACAGATAAACCAGCTTCAAGCACCCGTACCTCTTCGGTATAAGCACCCCATTCGAAAATAACGCCTCCCTTGACGTACAAACCAGGTTGTATGCTAATTTCTTCGAGTCCGTTGGCAAATCGGGAACTGCCGTAAATGTTGTTTTCAAAATGTTTTTCAGGATCGTAACGCTCGGTGCGGGTGGTGAATTGGAAGGGGTCGCCGGGACTTACCGGATACAACACATCGAGATAAACCGGTTTTAGCAAAGCAAAAGATGGTCCGCCACTCAGTTGATAGCGCACTTCAACCCCGCTTTTTTCGCTTTTGTCGAAAATGAGGCGCTGGGTGCCATAGCCGAGGTGTAGCACAAACAAATCGTTGAGCTTACCAAATACATAGGGCCTGGGATTGATGAATTGTGGGTTACTCATGCGAATTTCTTTCGGATGCCGGGTTCGCCAGAAGTCGAATTCCCAGATCTGATCGTTGAGTCTCGATTTGGTAGTAGCACGTTTGGCACCTGCGTACCAACCCAAATTGTGCAGGCCGAAGCCCCCGGTTGCATACTTGAAATAATTCAATTGACTACCGCCATCTTCTGCCGATTGGGCAAGGCTTCCATAGCTCGTTGCGAGCAAGCCTAAGCACAGAAGTAAAAATTTTCGCATCAACATCATTAACACGCTCAAAAAGCCGAAAAGTTCTCTAATTTAGTGAAATATGACTACTGCAAGCATCAAATATCTTGGAAATCTCAGAACTGAGGCAATTCATATACGCTCGGGCAACCAAATTATTACCGATGCGCCTTTAGATAATCACGGTCGTGGCGAAGCTTTTTCGCCCACTGATCTGGTATGTACGGCATTAGTCAGCTGCATGATGACCGTCATTGGCATCATGGCCGATAACCACGGCATTCCTGTAGAAGGAATGGAGGCGGAGGTGGTAAAGGAAATGGCTGCCGAACCGCGTAGGATTTCTGCCATTCACATTATACTTCGATTTCCGCGTACTTATTCAGAACATGATCGGGTGTTGATTGAGCGTACCGCAGGCACTTGTCCGGTAGCGTTAAGCCTACATCCTGACCTTAAACAAGAAATTAGCTTCCGCTATGCGCACGGGTCCTAAACAGGCCGGTTATTCGGTTTGTTTACTTAGAAACTGTTCAGCAGCCTTTTGCTCGGCCTGCTTTTTATTGATGTCGATGCCTCGCGAAACTTCTTGACCATCTACCAGCAGTTGGACTATAAATTGTTTGTGGCGGCCTTGCTGTCGGGTATCGGCCACTTCAAAGCTGATGTTTTTTCCGTGGCGGTGGCTCCATTCCACCAAACGACTTTTGAAGTTCGACTCGGTATGCACCAGCTCTTCAAAATCAATAAAGGGCTTCATGATGCGTTTTTGTACGAAGGTCAGGGTTTTTTTGTAGCCATGATCGAGGAAAAAGGCCCCGATAAAGGCTTCAAAAACATCGGCATTCATGTTTTTGCTGGGACGCTGATTGCGCTGATGACCACTGGTTGATTTAAGAAGTTCATCGAAGCCAAGTTTTCGCGCCATTTGGTCGAGGGTGGAGGCATTTACCACCTTGGAACGCATTTCAGTTAAAAAACCCTCGTCGCGAAATGGAAATTTTTTGAATAGCAGTTCGGCCACAATCAAATCGAGTACGGCATCCCCTAAAAACTCAAGCCTTTCGTTGTTTTTTTTGTAGCCTACTTCGTTTTCGATACGTGCGCTTGAGTGGGTAAAGGCCAGCTTATACAGGCTGATATTCGACGGGCGGTATCCGCTGATGTTGTAAATAGCCTTGTAAAGGGGATCCTTACCTTTAAGCAAACTTTTCTGAAAGCTCTCCAGCAGTTTAGCCACTTGTTAACCGGTGTATTTGCGGAAAATCACCGAGGTGTTGTGGCCGCCAAAACCGAAAGTATTGCTCAGTGCAGCCCTGATTTCGCGCTGCTGTGCCTTGTTAAAGGTGAGGTTGATCTTCGGGTCGAACTGAGGGTCGTCGGTGAAGTGGTTGATGGTTGGCGGAACCAGACTGTATTTCATGGCCAAAATGGTAGCTACGGCTTCTGCTGCACCGGCTGCTCCAAGCAGGTGACCAGTCATTGACTTGGTAGAGCTGATGTTCATGGTGTAAGCATGCTCGCCAAAAACTGACTGAATGGCTTTGATTTCACTGATGTCGCCCAGTGGGGTTGAGGTTCCATGAACGTTCACGTAATCTACTTCATTGGGATGCATACCTGCATCGCGCAGGGCAGCTTTCATCACATTGGTAGCGCCCAGTCCGTCGGGATGGGGAGCGGTAATGTGATGTGCATCGGCCGACATACCGCCTCCTGCAATTTCGGCATAAATGGTGGCACCACGAGCAAGGGCATGCTCTAAGTCTTCAAGAATTAAGGCGGCACCACCTTCACCAAGCAAAAAGCCATCGCGATCGGCATCAAATGGACGTGAAGCCGTTTTCGGGTCGTCGTTCCGCTCAGATAAAGCTTTCATGGCATTGAAACCTCCCAAGCCCGCTTCATTGATGGCGGCTTCTGACCCTCCGGTAATAAACACATCGGCATAGCCTAATCGAATGTAGTTGAAAGCATCGATGATGGCATTGTTCGAACTTGCACAGGCCGAAACTGTGGCAAAATTCGGTCCGCGAAAACCATACTTAATCGAAATATAACCGGCCGCGATATCGGCGATCATCTTAGGAATGAAGAATGGATTGAAGCGCGGGGTTCCGTCTCCTTTAATATAGCCAGAAACCTCGTCGAAAAACGTAAGAATACCCCCGATGCCAGAACCCCAAATTACCCCGGCCCGATCTGTGTCCATCTTTTCGAGGTCTAATCCCGAATTGCGGAAAGCCTCCTCGGCCGTTACCAGGGCATAATGGGTGTAAGGGTCCATCTTTCGCGCCTCTTTCCGGTCCATAAATTGCAAAATATCGAAGTTTTTAAGTTCGGCTGCAAATTGGGTCCTGAATTTAGAGGCGTCAAATTGGGTGATATAGTCGGCACCACTCACACCTGTCGACAAACCATGCCAGAATTCCTGAACATTATTGCCAATAGGGGTGAGGGCGCCTAAACCGGTTACGACTACACGACGTAGCTGCATGCTATAATTTAAAGAGGTTAAAGCTTACTGGGCGTTTGCTTCCAGATAGCTGATGGCCTGACCAACGGTCTGGATGTTTTCGGCCTGATCGTCCGGAATAGAGATGTTAAACTCTTTTTCGAACTCCATAATCAGCTCAACAGTATCGAGCGAATCGGCGCCTAAATCGTTTGTGAAGCTCGCCTCTGGCGTTACCTCACTTTCGTCCACACCAAGTTTGTCGATGATGATGGAAACTACTTTTTGTGAAATTTCTGACATTGCTATATTTGGTTTGAATGATAAATTCCGTGCAATATTAGTGTATTCTCAAAAAAAAGCAATGCAGTTCCTGAAAAACATCCACTAAAGTCGTCATGCTAATATACAAGTGTAACGCCAATTTCCAAGCCATGTGGGTTCAAACAGCTTCAAAACCTGATTTAATACGAGCTTTGCTTGTCGATTCAGCAGAAGTTGTAGTTTTGTAGCGAAGAGAAAATTTTGGCCCGAAAAGTACTCGACATATCAATTGAGCTGGAACAGTCGGTAATCGGCATTAGCAGTCCGCTTAAAGCTTGGCAGGTGGCTTGGCATTTAAATCGTGTTTTGGGACTCGACTTCCGGCGTGATGAGGATTATGGTTTGTTTTTGGGTCGATCGAAGCAGTTATCGTACTTCCAAAAATTCAGTTGCGAGTTAGCTGAATTAGAATGTTGGCTGCATTTGGTTGCTAATAGGGGAAGCGATGGCTTGTTGGTGCCTGAATTGGCTAAGACCTTCGATTATTTTTTGCTTTTTGATGAGGTACCGGGCATGCTCGAAGCACATGAACTTTTAGCTACCCTCAAAAGCGCACAAGTATTTACGCTGGCCGTAGCGGTAGATACTCATGAAAAGCTGCGGTCGAAACAACATTTAGTATTTTAAGGATGTATTCAAACGACAAAAAAACCAAAATTGTAGCAACAGTAGGCCCCGCCTGCTCCGAAAAGGATATTTTAAAGCGGATGGTAAAGGCCGGGGTGAATGTTTTTCGCCTCAATTTTTCGCATGCGGTGTATGATGATTTACGAGGAGTAATCAAAAGCATTCGTGAAATCAACCAGGAGTTGGGCAGCAATGTGGCCATGTTGGGCGATTTGCAAGGGCCAAAAATCAGGATTGGCGAGGTGCAGAACAATGGACTTACCTTGCGTACAGGCGATCGATTGAAATTGGTAACCGAAATGTGTGTGGGCAATATGGAGCGCATATACCTGAACTACCGTGAATTTCCGATAGATGTGGAAGAGGGCGATCAGGTTTTGCTCGACGACGGTAAGATTAAATTTGAGGTGGTGAGTACCAACCGGCTCGATGAGGTAGAAGTAGTGGTTATACATGGAGGCTTGCTTTCTTCGAAAAAGGGCGTTAACCTGCCTAACACCAAGGTGTCGCTGCCTTCGCTTACCGAAAAAGATGAGGCAGATCTTGAGTTTATTCTGGAACACAATCTCGATTGGGTTGCCCTTTCGTTTGTGCGTGAAGCAGAGGACATCACATCGCTCCGTGAGCGTATTCGCAAACACGGCAAGAATACCCACATTATCGCCAAAATTGAAAAGCCACAGGCGGTTGCCAATATCGACGATATCATTACCGCTACGGATGGTGTAATGGTGGCCCGGGGCGATTTGGGGGTGGAATACCCCATTGAAAAATTGCCGCTTATTCAAAAAAGCATCGTGCAAAAATGTTTACGTCAGAGTAAGCCGGTGATTATTGCCACCCAAATGATGGAAAGCATGATTACCAGTTTTATGCCCACGCGTGCCGAAGCGAACGATGTGGCCAATGCCGTTCTTGATGGGGCCGATGCCCTCATGCTGAGTGGCGAAACCTCGGTAGGCCAACATCCGGTGCAGGTTGTCGAATATATGGTACGCATCATCAAGAATGTTGAAGACGAGGCCCAGCACATTTATCACCGCGATAATGAAACCCCTACCGAGTCGGATACGTTTTTGTCGGACTCACTTTGTTACATTGCCGGACGTGCCGCCAAATATGTGCAGGCAAAAGCCATCATTGGCTTAACCAAATCGGGCTACACCGCTTACCAGGTAGCCTCATATCGTCCCAAAGCGAATGTTTTTGTGTTTACTCCTGATGCTGCATTGCTTACACGAATCAGTTTGTTGTGGGGAGTACGTGCCTATTTTTATGATAAGCTCACGACTACCGATGAAACCATTTCAGATGTATTAAACATGCTTGTTGAACGCAAATTGCTCAATAATGGCGATGTGGTGGTGAATACAGGAGCAATGCCGATAAAAAGTAAGCACCGGGCAAATTTCATGAAATTTTCGGTGGTTGGCGAAAAACAGGTGTGAAGCGATAACAAATTCGCAACAATTATTTACTTTTGCCATCCCCTTGGGGCCCTTAGCTCAGCTGGTTAGAGCATCTGACTCATAATCAGAGGGTCGCTGGTTCGAGCCCAGCAGGGCCCACCATGTTGATGGCTGCACGGAAGTGTGGCCATTTTGCATTTTGGTTGTTCGGTGTACTTTTTTTGCTGGGCGAGAAGTCTATCCCGCTGGTGCGGGAAGCCCAGCAGGGCCCACCATGTTGATGGCTGCACGGAAGTGTGGCCATTTTGCATTTTGGTTGTTCGGTGCACTTTCTTTGCTGGGCGAGAAGTCTATCTCGCTGGTGCGGGAAGCCCAGCAGGGCCCACCATATTGATGGCTGCACGGAAGTGTGGCCATTTTGCATTTTGGTTGTTTAGTGCACTTTTTTTGCTGGGCGAGAAGTCTATCCCGCTGGTGCGGGAAGCCCAGCAGGGACCACCATGTTGATGGCTGCACGGAAGTGTGGCCTTTTTTTATGCAGTTTGGATTTGCGAGGTGGGGAGAAGTTTATTCTGCAGTGATTGGGCCCTGCAGGTTTTTGGAGGATGGGGATAGGTTGATGCCTAAAATCAAGTGTATTATTAAATTCAATAGCCAAATAAAGCGTGCTGATTGGTGTCTAAATTCAGCCTGTTTTTAGTTATTTTCACAAGTCATAGCTACACATATTAATAAATCCTAATTTGTAAGGAACACGAATTCTACTGGGTTAATAGCCTTATCTTAGCCTAAGCTCATACCAAGTAAAGCTAAAACCAGGGGTCCATGTCAACAACTCACAAGTCAGCAAAAGGGTCTATTCTGATCATAGACGATAATGAGGATGTCCAAATTTCAGCCAAGCTTTTGTTGAAACGGCAGGGCTACGCAGTGTTGGGATGTACAATTCCTGAAGAAGCCTTACAGCTATTAAGCGGGCAGCAATTTGATGCCATTTTGTTGGATATGAATTTTAATCGTGGGGCAAGCTCTGGCCAAGAAGGCCTTAAATGGTTAAATGAAATTCGAGCCATTCAACCACAGTCAGCCATCATCATGATTACGGCTTATGGAGATATCGATTTAGCAATAAGCGCCATTAAAATGGGCGCCTCAGATTTTATTTTGAAACCATGGTCAAATGAAAAATTGTTGGCGGTGTTGTCCTCTGCACTTACGCATTCCGTTCAAGATGACCTTACTACAGCTAAACCAGTTGAGCTATTAGGGCAATCGCCAGCCATGGAGCGTGTGTTTACCTTCATTGATAAGGTTGCCACTACAAATGCTAATGTGTTGATACTCGGAGAAAATGGCACCGGAAAAGACCTCGTGGCAAAAGCCATTCATAAGGCTTCTGCGCGAAGCGAACAAAGATGGTGCAAAGTGGATATGGGTAGCATCACGGAATCGCTTTTTGAGAGTGAACTTTTTGGACATGTGAAAGGAGCATTCACAGATGCAAAAACCGACCGTACAGGCTGGTTTGAAGCGGCCAATAAAGGAACACTTTTCATGGACGAGATTGGAAATCTTTCAATTTCTATGCAATCGAAACTTTTGAATGCCATTCAAAGCCGTCAAATCACAAAAGTTGGCAGCACACGACCTATTGATGTAGATATACGCCTTATTTGTGCAACAAACATGCCCATTACAGCCATGGTTCAGGAGGATACATTCAGAAAGGATTTGCTATACCGCATTAATACTGTGGAGATTACATTGCCGCCCTTGCGCGATCGAAAAGAAGACATTCCGCTACTGGTTGAACATTATTTAGGCGTATTTGGCAAGAAATATGGCAAGCAAGAGGTCCGATTAGATGCCATGGCAATAGCGTTGCTTACGAACTACAGCTGGCCGGGTAATGTGCGAGAACTACAACACGCGCTTGAGAGAGCCATTATACTGTCGGATAACACCATTTTAGAAGAGCTAGACTTTTCATTTCAAAGCATTTCATCAAGCTCATTGGTCAACGTTTCGCCTTCCGGATTATCCTTGGTAGAGCTGGAACGTAAAACCATACGAGATGCCCTGCTTCGCTTTGATGGGAATATCAGTCATACAGCTCGTGAATTAGGCTTGACCCGCGCAGCGCTTTACAGAAGAATCGACAAATATGGACTCTAAGAGGTTTAGAATTCAAGTTGCGCTTAGGGTGCTGCTGATATTCTGTTTAGCCAGCCTGAGCAGTTATTTGTTGTTTATCCAGAAAGTATACTTTGCCTCGGGTTTAGCTTTACTCTTGTTGGTGGTTACCACTATATCTCTGATTCAATTTGCCGAACGAATTAGCAGAACATGGGAAAGGTTCCTGTTAGCCATCCGACATGGAGAATACACAGCAAGCTTCAACCAAACGTTTAAGTCGGTAGAAGGCAAATCAAATTTCTATGAGGTATACAATTTGATAACTAACGATTTTAAGCGTATTCGAATGGAAATGGAGGCCAAACACGAATTTCTCAAATTGGTGCTTGAACATATTCCCATCGGGCTGCTTTGTATAGACCATGAAGACAATTTGGTCATATTTAATGAAGAAGCAGCCGCAATAGTCGGTGTTTCTCATCTCAATTCAATAGCACAATTAAAGCAGATCAGACCTGAACTGTACGCTGAAATTCAGAAATCTAAACAAGGACAACCGCATGTTTTTGAGCTAAATGCACAACAATTACACATACGGATCCGTGAAACTAAGTTTACGTTGAATGCCACGCCTTATCGCTTAATTAGTTTTCAAAACATCCGTTATGAGCTTGATATTCAAGAAATGGAATCATGGCAAAAACTTATTCGGGTGCTGACTCATGAGATTATGAACTCCATAACGCCGATTTCGTCCTTATCAGCTACGCTGAATGCACTTCTGAAAGATGCAAACGATGGTGTTTTACGGAAAGAAGATTTAGAAGAAGATGCTCTGATTGACTTAGCGAAGGGACTGGAAGTTATACAAAGACGCAGTGATGGGCTGCTGAATTTTGTTGGCAGTTACCGCGCGTTTATGAAACTGCCTGTGCCACAATTTAGTAGGATTAAAATTCAAGCCTTGCTCGATAATGTCTGTCGACTTATGCAGCCTAAGATGGATGCAGAACAAATCAAATTTGTTGTTCCTGCTACGGGAGGTTCATGGCATATTCATGCCGATGGCGAACAGTTGGAACAAGTACTTATTAATTTACTTAAAAACGCCATTGAAGCTGTTGAGGGTCGAAAAGATAAAACCATCCGTCTATTGTCATATATAAAAAGTGAGCATGACTTGGCAATTGCCGTAGAAGATAATGGCATTGGAATCGACGAAGCACACCTTCAACATATTTTTGTGCCATTTTACACCACAAAAGTAAACGGCTCAGGCATTGGCCTGAGCATATGTAAGCAATTAATCCAACTAAATGGCGGTAGTTTGCTCGTTCAATCAAACCAAAATAGAGGGAGCGTGTTTGAGGTGGTCTTTTTGTTGCATGAAGCTTGAATTAAGAAATCTAATGTAACGGGGTAATTATACTGCACTTTTCTATTATTCCCTGTTAGCTTCGTTTTCCATTAATCTCATTTTGTAATCTTCGAGGTCCCAAGTCAAACCCCAATTTGTAATGTATTCTTGAATAGTTCCCAAGCCAACCTCTGATCGCCTCTTGTCAACATTTTCAGGATCGATAAGCGGTAAAACATAGTGTTCACCCGTCGCTTGATCTCTGCCTATTTGACTTCCATAAATTTGTTTTCGTCCGCTTCTTAACGCAACCCTATCTTCCAAAAGCGCCAAACTACTTGCGCTCGCATTCCCATTTCGTACGGCCTCTCTTAGCATGGGTAAATACTTTTCCTGGGTTTCAACATCTGCGTGTTGTATTACCAAGAATAAGGTTGTGGCTCCCTGAATTCCAACCACATCTGCACCTAGCCAACCACGCTCATCTAGTATTTTCTTGACTTTTAATATGTTTATTGAATCTTTCTCATTGATTCTGTTCCACAAGGCTTTCATTTCACCAGATTCCCACCCATATTTTTCTCCAATACTCGTTAATTGCTTACGATACTTTTGATCTTCATGAAATATGGTATCAAGTAGAGCCACTAGTGGTTTATCTAAATCAGCTTCTGCTTTCTCCTTATTTGCCTGTACTAACGCTATTATTTTTGGCCATCTTTCATCGTTATGTAAGGACGTTAAATCCGCATCAGTCGCTAAGTGAGTCAGATTTGTATAACTCCCATTTTCAGCGATTTTAAATAATTGAACAAAGGCAGAATCTGGCTTATTGGCCAATGCCCAAGCGCAAGCGGCATTATATCTGTCGGTTATCACTCCTTTTCCACCAAGCGCTTCGAAGGCTTCGGTATACTTTTCGCCGGATTTTAAGTACTCTTTGCCTTCATACAAGCTCCAAGCTGCCCTTATTAATTCGGAATATTTATCTCGGTCTTGCCCAAAGCTATAGTTGAGCAGCAAGAGAGAAATTAGGGTTATGACCTTTATTTTCTTCATTGAGGATTGGCTTACAGACATTATGTTTAATTTATAATTCTATTCATACTTTAAAGCATCAACCGGATTGCTCCAGGCGGCTTTCAAGGCTTGTAGGCTTATTGTGCCGATAGCAATACATATTGCTAATATAGTTGCTCCAAGAAACGGCCATGGCACAATCGGAATTCTGAAGGCAAAATCTAAGAGCCAATGCTCCATGCTGAACCATGCTGCCGGCAAGGCAATTATTAGAGCTATAAGAATAAGTGGCATAAACTCTTTGTTAATGAGTATGAGTATACTGCTTGTTTCAGCACCCATGACCTTTCTGATGCCAATTTCTTTGGTTCGGTTTTCTACGGAATAAGCTGCTAGTCCATACAATCCTAAGCAGGCAATGATGATGGTGAGGATCGAAAAAAAGGTGAAAATAGTCAGCATTTTTTTCTCGGCCCTGTACTGTTTATCAAAATGATCATCGAGGAAGAAGTACTCCATTGGAAACTTTTTGGAAAACAACTTCCAGCGATTTTCTACAAAAGCAATGGTATTGGCCATTTCTTCCTTGTTCATTTTTACGAGCAGATAGGATGGGATTTTGTTTTGCAACAAAAAAACAAGGGGTTCTATGGGTTTGTGCAGCGAGGTATAATGGAAGTCTTCAACCACCCCGATGATCTTTCCTTTAACTCCAAATGCATTTTCGAGCAGCAATGATTCTGTATCCTGCCATCCGAACTGATTGATGGCTGTTTCGTTGACCACAAAAGCCTGAGAGCTGTCGGTATTGAATTCAATTGAAAAGAAACGCCCCTCTTTTAACTTAAGGCCCATTAGGTTTTGGAAATCGTAATCAACATGCATGTAGTTCATCCACATGTCATTCCGCTCGCCTTGATAGGTAATATAATGAAATAAGCTACCTGTGCCGCTACCAGGAATGCCATTACTTCCAGACACTAATTTAATGGCCGAATTTGCCTCTAATTCACTACGAACTTCGGCTACGCGATTTACAAATGAACTGTCGGCAATGGGCACTTTTATTACCATTATAGCCTCTTTATCGAAGCCGACATCTTTGTTTTTCATATAGTGCATTTGGCTGTACACTATGTAAGTGCATACGATTAAGGCAGAAGAAATGGCAAACTGAACCACAACCAATCCCTTCCGTATGTATTTTTCAATTGAAGAAGAACTTGCATTGGGTTTTAATAATTGGATTGGCTTGAAGCCAGAAAGCACGAAGGCCGGATAAAAGCCAGATATCAATCCGGTAAGCAATAATAAACAACCTAGAAATGCCAAAAAATGAAGATCCTTGTAGAAAGAAAGACTAAGGGATTTGCCAGAAAGCTCATTGAAAACAGGAATCAAGAGTTCAACAAGAGCCAAGGCCAGTAAGATGGCAAAGATTGAAATCAACAGCGATTCAGAAAGAAATTGAAAGATCAATTGTTTGCGACTGGCCCCATTTGCCTTACGGATGCCTGTTTCTCGAGCACGTTTTGAAGCTTTAGCTGTAGCTAAATTCATATAGTTGATACAAGCTATCAGCAGTATGAATAAGGCCACTGCAGAAAAAATATAGATGTATGATTTGTTGGTTACTTCCGCATCGTCGTACTTAAAATGATTGGTTAAATGTATTTCACGCAATGGTTGCAAATGGTAAATCAAATTGCCTTTAACATCATGTAATTCTAGCCATGGCTTGATGTGGCGTTCGGAAAAATCTTCCAGCTTTTTTTCAAAGCCAATGTGGTCTTTAACTTCGCGGAAAAGCACATAGTTGCTTTGCGACATGTAAAACCAATCGCTTTTTAACTTTTCCAATAAATCATGCGGCAAGTTTTTTATAGGCAAAAAGGCCTTTATGTCCAAATGAGAAACATTTGGCCGGTATCGAAAAACTCCCGTTATCTTATAATGGTTTTTGGCAAACTTCAGATGCTCGCCTATTAGTCCATTCGTTTTGCCAAACACCTGTTTAGCTATTTCATCGCTAATTACAATGGTATGAACATCTGCTAGCGCACTTTTTGGGTCGCCCTCGATAAAGTCGTAATCGAATATTTCGAAAAAGTCCACATCCGTATAAAAAAATTGTTCCTGTTGGTAAACCTGATCGTCCTTCCAGAAAGTTTGTTTACCTGCCTTCAGTACCCTTACGGCTCGTTCAACTTCGGGATATTCTTCTACCAGCATTGGCCCAAGACTAAAGGAACTTCTCGATAACTTATCGAAATTACCCCCCATCGTAACATCTGAAGTTATCCGAAAAATGCGGTTGGCTTTAGTATGATGGGCATCATAACTTAATTCATTGTTTACATATAAAAAGATAAACAAACACGAGCAAATACCAGCAGAGAGCCCGAAGATATTGATGAAGGTAGCGACTTTGTTTCTGAAAAGACTTCGCCAAGCCACTTTGAAATAGTTCTTTAGCATCCCAAGAAATTTAAATGGTAGGAGTTTGAAAACTATCCTTCAATATTTGCCCATCGAGCATATGTACAATGCGATGGCTAAATGAAGCATCATGACGGGAGTGGGTTACCATAACAATGGTAGTGCCCGAAGCATTAAGCGCACTCAACAATTGCATGACTTCATTTCCATTGAGGGAGTCCAGATTACCGGTTGGCTCATCGGCCAGAATCATCTTGGGATTACCAACTACAGCACGTGCAACCGCACAGCGTTGCTGCTGACCTCCGGAAAGCTGTTGAGGATAATGGTTTTTTCGGTGCGTAATATTCATTTTTTCTAACGCAATGTGCACCTGTTGCTTTCGGATTGCGGAAGATACCTTTTGGTACAGTAGCGGCAATTCAACGTTTTCAAAAACAGTAAGTTCGTCGATGAGATTGAAATTCTGGAACACAAATCCAATATTGCTTTTACGAATATTTGCACGTTCTTTTTCCTTCATTGAGCCAACCGAATATTCATCGAAAAGATATTCTCCCGTGGTTGGACTATCGAGCATTCCGAGGATGTTCAGCAGTGTTGATTTCCCACACCCTGAGGCCCCCATCACAGCTACAAACTCCCCTTGCTTGATGTTCAGGTTAATGGCATTCAGGGCTGTAGTTTCTATCTCTTCAGTCTTATAAATTCTTGTAAGATTTGTAATTTCAATCATGACTGATGTTTATTTGGTGAATTTTTCAATATTAGCGTTTCGAACTCATCGTAGGTTGCATAGGATGAAATAATCACTTGCTCTCCTGCATCTAGTCCTTTTATAATTTCGTAATGTGTCGGGTTTTGGCGGCCTAATTGAATTGACCTTCTGCTTGCCTTGCCGTTTTTTACTACAAAAATCCATGCACCAGATGTTTTTTGATAAAAACTGCCTTTGGGAATAAGTAAGCATTGGTTTTTTCCCCCAGTCTGAAGTTTGATAGGAACAGATTGGCCTGGTTTAATGTCTGACGGCGCACGCTTGTCGAAGGAGAGTTCAAGGGTAAATTGTCCATTGATGACTTGCGGAAATACTTTGTCTACTTGTACTGGATATAATTTTCCAGAAATCTTGATTTCTCCTTTTAATCCAGGGGTGATTCGGGATATATAATGCTCGTCGGCAAGCGTCCGTAATTTGTAACCTGCTAATACATCAATTTGACCAACCGATTGCCCTTTGCCTTTATGCTCCCCGATTTCGCCAATTAATGAGGTGAGCTGACCCGAAACTGGCGCTCGAATAAGCAAATTATCCAAGCTTTGCTTTACCATGTGCAGGTTCAAATTGATGAGTTTGCTGTTAGATTCTAGCTGGTGAATTTGATGGGTTAAGAAAACAGAATCTTCGTTGATGGTTTCTACCAAAAGTTGTCGTTTACGCGCTAGATAGATATATTCATCCTCGGATTTTTCAAACTCTGCTAATGAAATTACTTCTTGCGCAAACAAGACTTTGTTGCGGTCATAAAGTCTTTTTTTCTCCAGATAAGCATATTCAATGTCCAGCAATTGTTGTTTGAGCATGCGGTGGTTTAGGTCGAGAGATATGCGGGTATTTCTAATGTTGTTCATTTGATCAAGCAACAAGGCTTCTTTATTCATGAAGTCAAGTTGCAGATCACTATTCGACAAGCGCAGCAAAGGCTCCCCTTTGCTCACAAAACTTCCTTCTTCCAGCAGGATTTCTTCTACGTAGCCAGCTTCAACCGCATTTATAATTACAAGTTTAAGCGGTTGAACCGTACCATCTAATGCAATAAAATCTGAAAAAACCCCAAGCTCTACACGAGCAATTTGCAGTTTTTGCGCATCGATGTTCAATGACTTTTTCCGCTGTCCGAAGCTGATGCTCAAAAGCACAATACTTACGAGTACAGCTACCGGCAATAAGGCATACCTTTTGAGTTTCGACTTAGTGCTGTGGCTAATTTGTTTATCCATAATTGGGTGTCAGGCTTCTCGGCAACGCAAACGTTATGCCATAGTTTTTGTCGCCTATGAATCAGTGTGTTATGGTTTTTTAAGTAGTTCTTGGGCAGACGAACTGTTCGGAAGTCTACAGCAATGTTCATATTCGGACAGCGTCATCGAAGCATCTATTTTTCAGCTTTTAATCTTAAAGGAGCGATCAAACAAAGACCAGTTATTTGGATCGCCAAACTTCCTGCAAATCGTTAAACTCACTTTGCGTTTGGTCTAAAGTCAAGGCAATCCGTTTGAAATTATCTTCATTAGCTTTGAGATCAATGAACTTGCCAATAATGTCTCTGTGCCTGTAAATGATAAAGGTGTTTTCAACGGCCGAATTGATTTTGAAAAGGTGAACTTCAGAAGTTTGATCATGTAAAGAAGGCACAAATGTTAAGGCTGTGTTTTTGATGTTTAGTTCCTCGCCAATTTTTGCGAGTTCAGATTCGCGCATCGCCTTACCATAATTATTTTCATTGCCATACACGAACACCACCTTCAGGTAGTTTTGCCTATCCACACTTTCCTTTTCCAGATATTGTAGCCAACTTTTTATTTCTGACCAATCTGGGTTATTACCGATAAAATACAATATGCCATGAAATCTGCCATATTTACAAATAGGGCAAACCCTTTCACCCCTATCAGGACCCCAGGCATGAAAGGGCATAAATGAGGGACTGACTTCACCAATGGCTGAGCCCGAAGTTTTTTCGCTATGAACAGACGAGGGATAATTGGGAATATTTAGGCCCAGGATGATATTATGCTCAGCTATTTGCATTTGTTCGGCAAGCAACGGCCTTAAAATCCCACTCCCTCCGCGATTTTCAAATGGCTTTTTCTTTTGCGCTGCTATTGTCAACACATCATCATCGAACACAAAATCATCAAGAAAGTAAGGAAAATCGAACCGATCTTCAATGATTAGTATGTGAATATGCGCCGGGGTCGACAAGTCGGGGTAAGGTGCTGGTCGTGAAGTGAAAATGGCATATTTTCCGAATGCATCACTCCTTACCCAGCCTCTATAAGCACCATGATTATTCCATACATCTGTTTCATTTTTTCTTGTTGGATATCGACCAGTACCGTCGGTGTGGTAATAGTAAATTAGTGTGTTTGGCGCAGGCGTTAACCCATCGAGCTGAAATACAGTCCCTGTAATAAGGAGTTTGATTTCATCGGTATGCCAGCCAGGACTTGTGTCTACAGCGCTAATCTCAATGGGCATACCAGTAAATATTTCTTCACAACCATCACAGGCTTCGGCATTTGGGAATGAGTGCGGATGGGTGGAGGCTCCATCATTAGGTTGAGCATTACAGCTTGTTTGGAATAAACAAACTAGTAGCAGTAGTAAGCTTGATTTACACATGATTTCCGACTTTTGGAATGAAACATTTTTGCATTCCAACATTCATGCCGCCTAATTATTGGCCATTAAATCAGGGCGTTATGGCTTTGGTTCAAGTGCGATGCGCAAATGTAACTGTTCGGAATCAGCCTATAGTGTGCGTAAACGAACAGCTATACTGAGCCAAAACCAAAGGTTTGCGAATGAATATCACGGCCTCTAATTGTTCAATAAGAGGGGATAGCTTAGAAAAGGTGCCATTACCGCACTTGGAAGTAATATTCGCTTTCAGCATATGAATATCAATGCCTTCACATGATTCGAATAATGCAAATTCTTGAGGGCAACATCCCTTATACTGGCTGTTGGACTACTACTGAATGATGAAAAAGACATAGGGATTCGGAGCTTTCTGTGATGTAGCTTTCGGTGTGAAGCTTGAAGCCCGCTTTTTCGAGCAATTTGATGGTTTTGTAGTTGTTTTCGCTGGTTATGGCGTAAAGCTCAGCATAGCCCAGTTTTTCGTGTGCATAGTCCACGGTTGCTTTGAAGATTTCTAAAGCATAGCCCTGACCAAAATAGTCGGGATGGAGGGCAATGCCCACATCTGGCAAGTTGAGCGTGTCGCGTTTCAACAAACCGCAAATGCCAATGGGCGTGTTACTTTCGGCAATGCTCACTAAATACAAGCCAAATCCATGGGTGGCATAACTCCATAGCGGTCCTTCGAGCAGGTAGCTGTGTGCATTTGCTGTGCTGTGGATGTTACGGTCGCCAATGTTAGTGAGCCAATCGGGGCTATTCATGAGGCGCACCATGAACCCTGCATCTTCGAGTCGGAGTTGGCGGAGGTTTAAGCGCTTTGATTTAAGTATATGCATCTGTGTAGCACCCACGGTGGTCGAAGGTACCAATATTTCGTACTTTTGCGTCATGCCAAGAATTCGTAACCTTATATTCGATTTGGGAGGATTGTTCATCGACATTCACCTGGAGCGCTTTCCACAAAGTTTGCGAGAACTTACCGGTGTAGATACGGAGCCCAACTTGAGGAAGATGGAGGAAGCCGGCATTTTTAACGCTTTTGAAAAAGGACTGCTAAACAACACCGAATTTTTGATGTTTTTTGCTAAGTATTTTGGGGAAGAGCATGCCTTACAAGCCTATGCCGATTGCTGGAATGCCATGCTGGGCGATATGCAATTGGCCCAACTTCAGTGGATTCAGCCTTTCCGTAAACATTTTAATGTGGTGCTACTGAGTAATACCAACAACATACATGTGGATGCCCTGGAATCGGCATTTGCCCTTGCCCATGGTTACCAAAACCTCGAGCCGTTTTTCGACAAGGTGTACTATTCGCAACACATAGGTTTGCGTAAACCCGAGCTAGAAATTTTTGATTTTGTGCTTCAACAAAATGCTTTTGTTGCTGAAGAAAGTTTGTTTATTGACGATACCCCCGGCCACCTGGATGGGGCTAAAGCGCTGGGCATCAACACCCTGCTGCACCCGCGTAATGCAGCAGTTTCTGAGAGCCTTTCCGGATTTAAGGAGAAATTTTCTTATAGCTAATTCAGACCACGCCTAGGTCTTTAGCTGATTTTCAGGAGATTTTCGATGGGCACCGTGATGAATATGGATTTTCCCAACATTTCTAAATCGACCCGCATCTTTTTAGACCCGGCACGGCTGATTAACACACCCCGCCTTCCTGCCAACGGTCCTTTCACGATTTCTACCTGATCGCCCGTTTCTAAGTCGAGCGAAACCGTTTCAAGTTCATAACCGGTATCGAGCAAACGACGCAAAAAATCCATTTGCGATTCCGAAATTGCCGCGGCCTGTCCGCCAAAGGTCACAAAGCGCACCACGCCGTAGGTGTTTAGCGTATGGAAATATTCGCGTTCGCTAATGCGCACAAATATGTACGATTTGAATACAGGCTCTTCGACCCATTTCACCCGATCGCTCCATTGTTTTTTTACCTTATGTAAAGGCAGCCAGTTTTCAATTCCTTGCCGACTGAGCATTTCGGCGGCACGACGTTCGAACCGTGGCCGCGTATACAGGGCGAACCATTGTTGGCTTGACATCTGTAGGGCTTATTTACGGGGAAATGAGCGCCCATGGGCTTCGCGATAAAGCTCTTCTTGGGGCAGAGATTGGAAATAATTATAGGTAATGGCTAGGCCTTCGGCACGTTCTATTTTGGGCTCCCAGCCTAAAAGCTTTTTGGCCAGACTAATGTCGGGCTGACGCTGTTTGGGGTCGTCTTTGGGTAGCGGCTTGTAAATTACTTTTTGGTTGGTACCGGTGAGTTTGATGATTTCTTCGGCGAAATCGCGGATGGTGATTTCAACCGGATTGCCAATGTTTACCGGACCGGCATAATCGCTTTTGAGCAAGCGGTAAATACCTTCTACCAGGTCGTCGACATAACAAAACGAACGGGTTTGTGAGCCGTCGCCAAAAACGGTGAGGTCTTCGCCGCGTAAAGCCTGACCGATAAATGCCGGCAGTGCCCGGCCATCGTTTAGGCGCATACGCGGGCCATAGGTGTTAAATATGCGTACGATGCGTGTTTCGAGTCCGTGATAGGTATGGTAGGCCATGGTGATGGCCTCTTGGAAACGTTTGGCTTCGTCGTAAACGCCACGTGGACCTACCGGGTTTACATTACCCCAATAGTCTTCGGTTTGTGGGTGTACCATCGGGTCGCCATAAACTTCTGAGGTTGAAGCGACCAGGATGCGTGCCTTTTTTTCACGTGCCAGCCCCAGGAGGTTATGGGTGCCCAGTGAGCCTACTTTGAGGGTTTGAATGGGTATTTTGAGGTAGTCGATAGGGCTGGCCGGTGAGGCAAAATGCAGAATTTCGTCGATTTGACCTGCCACATGCACGTATTTGCTAACGTCGTGGTGATAAAACTCAAATTCGGCAACGGGTAAGAGGTGCTCAATATTCCGCATATCGCCGGTAATGAGGTTATCCATGCCTACCACCTGATAGCCTTCTTTAATGAATCGGTCGCAAAGATGAGAGCCTAAAAAGCCGGCAGCGCCGGTAATGAGTACACGTGGCATAGAATGGATAATTGTTGGTCCAAAGATAGTTATTGCTATTTAATGAGGAAGGATTATTCGGGATGTGAAAGCTCGAGATACTGCACATCATCGGATTTTTGAAAGATGGCTTCTACGCGTTTGCGGTCGGTATCGGTGAGTAAAATTTGACCAAAGCGATCTTCCTGTACCAGGCGTAAAAGGCTACTCACCCGCTGGCTGTCGAGTTTTTCGAAAATATCATCGAGCAGCAAAAACGGCTTTTTGCCGGTAATTTCACTGAGGTAAATGCTTTGTGCCAATTTCAGACTAATGAGGAAAGACTTCTGTTGCCCTTGTGAGCCGAAACGTTTTACTGGATGTCCGTTGATGGTGAAATACAAATCGTCGCGTTGGATACCACATAAGGGTCGGCCAGCCTCGAGCTCTAGCTTGTGGTTTTCTTGAAATGCTTGGTTGACTGCCTGTTTAAGAAAAGCCGATTCATAGTGTATGCCTACCGTTTCGCGTGCTCCGGAGATGGTGCGGTAGAGGTTTTCGAAGATAGGGTTGAACTGATCAATCCAGGCGGCACGCTGACTAAATAGTTGGCTGTTAAGTGGTATCAGGCTATCGTTAAGCACTTCGAGCAAGGTTTGGTCGACGCGTCCATCCAACTTGAATTGCTTTAGCACGGTTTGTTTTTGTTGCAACAATTTGTTGTGTCGCATCAGTGCCCGAAGGTAGTCGGCATCGGTTTGGGACAGCAGCATATCGGCAAAACGCCGCCGGATTTCGCTGCCTTCATAAATCAGGTCGAGGTCGGTAGGGGCAATCATTACCACGGGAAAGCGGCCGATGTGGTCGGCCAGGCGTTCGTAGGTTTGGCCATCGCAACGGAAGCGTTTTTGGCCTTGTTGCCAGGCGCAGAAGAGCTTGTGCGATTGATCATTAACACGGATTTCGGCTTGCAGGTTAAAAAAATCTTCCCCAAAACGAAGCAGTTGTGCGTCTTGCTGCAGCAGGTAGGATCGGGTTAAGCAGAGGTAGTGTACGGCATCGAGTATATTGGTTTTTCCGGTACCATTTGGGCCGGTAATGCTGAGCACAGCACCTTCGATGGCCAGCTCTTGCAGCTGTGCCAAACGGTAATTCAACAAACTCAGGTACTTCAGCTTCATCTAATTCTTGCTCGGATAATAATTTAGGCCGTATATTAGCGGCTCATTTTCGAAATCAAATTCATGGCAAAGGCGAAAGTTACGAAAGAAACCTACCTTCAGTGGTATGAGATGATGCAATTGATTCGTCGTTTTGAAGAAAAATGTGCGCAATTGTATGGGCAGCAAAAGATTAAAGGTTTCTGCCATTTATATATAGGTCAGGAGGCTATTGTGGCTGGCACCTATTCTGTGATAGGCCCCGATGATTCGGTGATTACGGCATACCGCGATCACGGACATGCACTGGCTTGCGGGCTTACGCCGGATTCAGTAATGGCAGAATTGTATGGAAAAATAACCGGTTGTTCAAAAGGCAAAGGCGGTTCGATGCACATGTTCAGCAAGCAGTTTCGCAATTTTGGCGGTCATGGTATTGTTGGCGGTCAAGTGCCACTTGGTGCGGGTATTGCTTTTGCGGAGCAGTATTTAGGCACTAAGAATGTGAATGTATGCTATATGGGTGATGGTGCGGTGCGTCAGGGTGCCTTGCACGAAACCTTTAATATGGCCATGTTGTGGAAGCTTCCGGTGATTTTTGTGGTGGAGAATAATTTTTATGCCATGGGTACATCGCTGGAGCGCACGACCAATTTGACTGATATTTATAAAATGGGAATGGCGTATGATATGCCTTCGCAATGGGTAGACGGCATGAGCTGCGAAGCGGTGCATGAAGCCATGGCTGAGGCAGTAGAGCGTGCCCGTAAAGGTGATGGCCCAACTTTCCTCGAAATTCGCACCTACCGTTACCGCGGGCATTCGATGAGCGATCCGGCCAAGTACCGTACTAAAGAAGAAGTGGAAGATTATAAAGCGAAGGACCCCATTGTGGTTACGCGGGCTACCATTCTCAAAAAGAAGTATGCCACCGAAGCCGAATTGGAGGCCATAGACGAAAAAATTGAAGAGCGGGTTAAGGCCTCGGTAGAATTTGCCGAAAATTCGCCCTGGCCGGATGAATCGGAACTGTATACCGATGTGTATGATCAGGCGGATTACCCCTTCATCATGGATTAATTTTAAACAACATTTACAGCAATACAATGGCAAAAAAAGACCAGGGTACTGAAAATCCGCTGGATTTCGGACTCGATAATCTCGACATCAAAGAAACCATCAGTCGCTCCGAGCGATTTTTAGAACAATATAAAAACATCATCTATGGCGTGGTGGGAGGCTTGGTGCTGGTAATCGGCATTGCCTACTACGTAAATGGGGTGTATTTGCCCAACAAGCAAGAAGAAGCACTCAATTTGATGTATGTGGCCGAGCGCTATTTTGAAAACGATTCGCTTCAATTGGCCATTGATGGCGATGGCAATTTCCCTGGTTTTATGGAGATAGCCGACGATTACAGTTGGACCCGTGCCGGCAAACTGGCGAATTACTACTTGGGCATCAGCTACCTGCGCTTAGGGCAGTATGAAGATGCCATCAGCTACCTCAAGAAGTTCAGCACCAAGGAGCCTATCATTGGCAGCATTGCCTTGGGTTCAATGGGAGATGCCTATTTAGAACTGGGTGAGGAAGAAAAGGCCCTCGATTATTATCTGAAGGCTGCCAGTAAAAATGAAAACAACTTTACTACCCCCATCTACCTGATGCGTGCCGGCGAACTGGCAGAACATCTGGGCAAAAACAAAAAGGCCCTGGAACTTTATGAGCGCGTATTTAAGGAGTTTAAGTCGACCACCGAAGGACAAGCCGCAGAGAAGTACATGGCTAGGGTGAACGCCAAAATGTAAGGATGGCTACAGCCCTTCAAAATTTATCAGCATACAAGCCATTTGAGCTCGAAGGGGCCGATAGGTTAAAAATTGGCATCGTTGCTGCCGAATGGAATGAACACATCACGGGTGCCCTTACAGAGGGTGCCCGTGCTTTATTACTGGCCCAGGGAATAAAGCTCGAAAATATTTTCACACAACCGGTTCCCGGAAGTTACGAATTGCCTCTAGCGGCACAGTGGCTGATTGATGCCGGATGCGATGCGGTGATAGCTATCGGCTGCCTAATCAAGGGCGAGACCCCGCATTTTGAATACATCAGTGAGGCAGTAGCACATGGCCTGATGGAGGTGAATTTACGTACAAATAAGCCGGTAGCTTTCGGAGTAATTACCGTGCTCACCGAAGAACAGGCGTTGGATCGGGCCGGAGGTAAACACGGGAATAAGGGTACTGAAGCCGCAGTTACCGTGTTGCGCATGCTCCAACTTAAGCGCGGGCTGTAGTTTTGCTACAGCCTTTGCGCGAATTGCGATAGGGCTGATAAAGAAATGACACAAATTTCTTAATATTGGCTATGCAAATGCGTTTCCTGTTTTTTCTGTTTTTTTTGATTTGTGGAGCCGTAGCGGCCCAAGAGTCAGATGGGCTCGAATCAGCTGAATTACTTAAGAAAAAACCCAGCCGAAATCCCGACCTCGAAGGCTTGGTGCTCACTTATCAGATGGATTTTTTGAGAGGTTTTCCGGGTGATCCGGTGCAATACCGACAATTGCGTTCCGGAGGCTTTTCATTTACCATCTATTTTAATCAACGCTTTGGTAAATCGAACTACAGCTTTGCCGCCGGTTTAGGGCTGTCGTCGCGGAATTATTTTACCAACTTGCGGCGCTGGGACCTAGACCCCAACAATCCCAATGCTGTTTGGCCCGATTCGCCAGCGGTAAAGAATAAATTCGTGTTTACCACTTATGAGCTGGTGCCCGTGGAATTCCGATATAGTTCCAAGCCCCGGGGCAAACTCAAGAGCTTTAAGGCCAGTACGGGTATTAATGTGGGTTACACCGGTTCTCTGGGTAGCAAATCGGTTTTGGGGAGCCTCACGCAAAAATTCAAAGGCCGTGATGATATGCTGGACCTCGATCCTTGGCGTTTGGCCATTATTGGCCGGATAGGCTACCACCGATTGGGCTTGAGTTTTTATTATGGCTTAAACGAATGGTTCCGCACCAATCCGGTGAACGGCAGGCCCATGTCGGTGGGACTTACCCTGATGCTTTGAACGTGAATCTTTTCGGGTGTTTCTGTTAAAAAATTAAAGTAAACGAAACGCTTTCGACATATTATTGTTAAGCAGATACACTATTTTTGCTTTTAACCTTAAAATTTATCTAAACATGGCATTCGAATTACCAGCATTACCTTATTCAAGCGAAGCTTTAGCTCCACATATCGACCAAACCACTATGGAAATTCACCATGGTAAACACCACGCAGCTTATGTAAACAACCTGAATGCAGCCATTGTGGGTACCGCGCACGAAGGCAAGTCGCTCGAAGCCCTTATGGCCAACATCAGTCAACTTCCTGCTGCCGTGCGAAACAACGGCGGAGGGCATTACAACCACAGTTTATTTTGGACCATTATGGGACCTCATGGTGGTGGTGAGCCTACGGGAACATTGGCCGACGACATTAATGCTACTTTTGGTTCATTCAGTAGTTTTAAAGAAGAATTTGCGAAGGCCGCAGCTACGCGTTTTGGATCGGGATGGGCTTGGCTGTGCGTAGAAAATGGCAAGCTTAAAGTCTGTAGTACACCCAACCAAGATAACCCACTCATGGACGTGGTTACCGATTGCAATGGTACACCCATTTTGGGTCTTGATGTTTGGGAGCATGCCTATTACCTCAACTATCAGAACCGTCGCCCCGATTACATCAGCGCATTCTGGAATGTAGTAAACTGGGATGAGGTGAGTCGTCGCTACGCTGCAGCTAAATAATATACACCGTTTGTTTATGCCGCGTTTGGGTGTTTCCTGAACGCGGTTTTTTTTTTGAGTACAGCCGGATGTTAGCGGCTCAAACCTTGGTATGAACTTAATACGCTAAATTTACATTTGTCCATGGCATTCGAACTTACCTCCGTTTATACCCCTACCGGCGATCAGCCAGAAGCTATCCGGCAATTGGTAGCCGGCATTCGGGAGGGTGAGCCTGCGCAAGTATTGTTGGGGGTTACCGGGTCGGGAAAGACGTTCACCATGGCCAATGTGGTGGAGCAGGTGCAGAAGCCAACCCTGGTGCTCACCCACAACAAAACCCTGGTCGCCCAGCTGTATGGGGAGTTCAGGCAGTTTTTTCCGAATAATGCGGTGGAATACTTTGTGAGCTATTACGATTATTACCAGCCCGAAGCCTTTATTCCGTCTACCAACACCTACATAGAGAAGGACCTGGCCATCAACGATGAAATCGAAAAGCTACGCTTACGAACGACCTCATCGTTGATGAGCGGTCGACGCGATGTGTTGGTAGTGGCCTCGGTGAGTTGTATTTACGGTATGGGGAATCCGAAAGATTATACCGATAAAGTCATACGCCTATCGGTCGGAAATCGGATTGCTCGAAATGCCTTGTTGCATGCGCTGGTCGACAACCTGTACAAGCGCACCACGGCCGATTTTACCCGAGGCAGCTTTCGGGTTAAGGGCGATACGGTAGATATTTTCCTGGCTTATGCCGATTTTGCTTACCGCATTGAGTTTTTTGGAGACGACATTGACCACATAGCGGCAGTAGATCCAATAACTGGTGCCACGTTCGAAAAGATGCAAGATATTGCCATCTTTCCGGCCAACAACTACGTAACGCCACGAGAACGCCTGACCGATACGCTCTTTCAGATTCAGGAAGACATGGTACGTCAGGCCGATTATTTTAAGTCGATAGGCCGTTTTCTGGAAGCCAAGCGACTGGAAGAGCGTGTAACCTTCGATTTAGAGATGATTCGGGAGTTGGGTTATTGTTCGGGTATCGAAAACTATTCGCGTTATCTTGACCAGCGGCATCCAGGGGATCGGCCCTTTTGTTTGCTCGATTATTTCCCAAACGATTATCTGCTCATTCTCGACGAAAGTCACCAAACTATTCCCCAATTGCGGGCAATGTACGGGGGCGACCGCTCACGCAAACTTAACCTGGTGGAGCATGGCTTTAGGTTACCGGCTGCACTTGATAACCGCCCGTTAAAGTTTGAAGAATTTGAAGGCATGGCTAGTCAGGTGGTGTATGTGAGCGCTACACCCGGCGATTATGAGCTGATGAAAAGCGAAGGGGTGGTGGTGGAGCAGCTTATTCGGCCAACCGGTCTGCTCGACCCACCCATTGAAGTGAGGCCGGTGGCCACACAAGTGGATGATTTGCTAAACGAAACCCAAAAGCGGATTGAAGCTGGCGATCGGGTTTTGGTGACCACACTAACCAAGCGCATGGCGGAGGAGTTAGCGAAGTATATGGCCAATTTGGGCATTAAATGTCGCTATATACACAGTGAAGTAGATACACTCGATCGTGTAGAGATTTTACGTGATTTACGGTTAGGGAAGTTTGATGTACTCATTGGGGTTAACCTCTTGCGCGAAGGGCTTGATTTACCAGAAGTATCGCTGGTGGCGGTGCTTGATGCCGATAAAGAAGGCTTTCTTCGCTCAGGCCGTTCACTCACGCAAACGGCAGGTCGCGCCGCCCGAAATGTGAATGGCCGGGTGATTTTTTATGCCGATAAGATTACCGAGTCTATGCGTCAAACCATGGATGAAACCAACCGAAGACGCGAAAAACAAATTGCCTATAACCTGGAGCATGGCATTACCCCTAAGGGCATTAGCAAGACTAAGGAAGAAATTATGGGGCAAACTGCCGTGCTTGATATCCGTGGAAGCGGCAGCAACAGCCGGAAGAAGTATTATTTGGAACCGGAGCAAGGGCAGATGGTTGCCGATCCGGTAACCGAATACCTCAGTGCAGAGAAGTTGCAAAAGCTGGTACAGGAAACCCGGAAAAAAATGGAAAAGGCTGCCCGGGAGCTTGATTTTATGGATGCGGCCCGGCTTCGAGATGAGCTGTTTATGTACGAGGAGCGTTTGAAAAGCGAACGCTAGTTTTATGAAACTACTTTTAGCCGCTTTGCTACATGGTGAAAATGCGTTTGTGTAACCTCGGTTACATAAGGTTTCGGGTTTTGCAGTTAATTTTACTAAAATCTGTTCGTATGAGAATTCGCATTTTGCTGCTTATCAGCATGGTGTTACATTTTGCGGCATCTGCCCAAAACCCCTTGCATATTCCCGACACCTTAAGCGGGCCGAGCATACAGCTACACATTCGACACGATAGCGTGCAGTTTTATCCGGGCAGTATGACCCAAACCATGGGGATCAACGGCCCTTTTTTGGCGCCTACGCTCATTTTAAATAGCGGGCAACATGTGCAAATGCATGTTCAAAACCTGTTGACGGATACCACCACCATTCACTGGCATGGGTTACATGTATCGCCGGCCAATGATGGTGGGCCACACATTGTAATTCCTTCGGGCACCACCTGGTCGCCTGATTTTACGGTGCTTGATTGGGCATCAACGTATTGGTATCATCCGCATTTACATTATAAAACCACAGAACAGGTGGCCAAAGGAGCTGCTGGCTTCATCATTGTGCGAGATAGTGTAGAGGCGGCCCTCCATTTACCCCGCACTTATGGGGTAGATGACATTCCCATTGTATTACAAACCCGGCAGTTCGACGGCAACAACCAAATTGTCATTGGACAGCACCTCGATACAGCGGTCATGCTCAATGGCACACTCAACCCCTTCGTGAACTTGCCAGCACAAATCGTTCGCTTCCGTTTGTTGAATGGCTCCTTGGAGCGTGTATTTAATGTGGGTTTGAGTACCAACGAAAGCTTCCACATGATAGGCAGTGATGGCGGTTTGTTAAGCGCGCCCGTGGCCATGACCCGCCTGCAACTGGCGCCCGGCGAACGTGCCGAAATTCTGGTGAATCTAACGGGCAAACAAGGCCAGAGCCTGCAGCTGATGAATTACGGCAGTCAATTGGCCAATGCCATTTATGGTGCAGCACAACCCGGCATGGGGCCCGGGCAACAGTTGCCCGGTTACAGCCTAAACCCACGAAATGGCGCCAACTTCAACCTGCTTCAAATACAAGTGGGCGTGCCGGGTGATGTTCCGGTAAGCAACATTCCAACAAGCTTAGTCAGTCATCAACCATTTACGGTTAATCAGGCCGACACCACAAGGATTTTTACGTTTATGGCGGCCAACATGGGCCCAACCGCCATACAAGGGCCTTTCATGATTAATAATGCGCATTTCGATATGCATGTAATTAATGAATATATTCCTTTCAATAATATAGAAATTTGGGAACTGCGTAACCAAACGCCCATAGGTCATCCTTTTCACTTGCATGATGTGCCTTTTTATGTGCTTACTATAAATGGGGCGCAGCCTCCGGTGCATTTGCGGGGTAGAAAGGATGTGGTTTTTGTGCCGGCTATGGGCAACGTACGCTTTATTACGCAATTTGAAACATTTTGGGACGATTCGTTGCCGTATATGTATCACTGTCATATGCTTACGCATGAGGATGATGGCATGATGGGGCAGTTTATCGTAAAATCGCCTTTTGGTACGTCTGTTCAAGATATATCTGCATCTAATGGCCTGGTGATATTTCCAAATCCTGCCAGTAATCAGTTTTATTTTAGGCCTGCTAAGCCTGTTGAGGCTGGTGCCGACCAGACCATTGACTGGATATGTTATGATGTACAGGGACGTGAAGTACTCCGCGGAAGCCACCATTCCTTACATGGACAAGTTGAGGTTGCGCACCTAAAGCCGGGGTTTTATTTGTTTGAAGCCAAGGGAAAACAGTTTTATCACCGATCGCGGGTGCTTATTCAGCCTTGAGTAGGCGTATAGGTAGCCTGTATGGGGTGAAGTGAATCTGTCAGTTGAAGCTTGTGCACATACAGCTAAAGGGAATGGCTGCTTTGGCTATTGAATAGCCTGTGCATCTGGCCGAGAATTATTTATTTGGATGTAGCTCAATGTGGGTTTTGGGAGCATCTGCCGATAAATACGCACGATCTTCTGGGGTGCTGTTTGGACGAACTTACTAAATGCGTATTTTGCGGCATGCAAAACGAACGCTTACCCAATGAGCAACCTCATGCCGGGCCAACCGACCTTCGGCAGATGTGGATTAGCTTGAAGGCTTTTCTGCACAAATTAGCGAGCATCGAAGAAGGTACCGACGAAAAAGGCAGCATTGAAGGGATCAGAAGGGATGTAGAGTTTAAAGGGGTCAACGTTTGGATTTTGGTGGCAAGTATTTTTATTGCCTCAATTGGCCTCAATACCAATGCAACTGCGGTGATCATTGGTGCGATGTTAATTTCGCCCTTGATGGGTCCAATCATCGGAACAGGATTGGCAGTAGGGATTATGGATTTTGCCTTACTCAAAAAGTCATTGCGAAATTTTGCAACGACAGTAGCGATAAGCATTCTTACTTCGACCATTTATTTTGCCATAAGTCCGCTTTCGGAGGTTCAGTCGGAGCTCCTTGCGCGAACTACCCCTACCATTTTTGATGTGGGCATAGCCTTTTTTGGTGGGTTGGCAGGTATTGTGGCCGGTTCGCGACGCGAAAAGTCGAATGTAGTGCCCGGGGTAGCCATCGCTACCGCCCTGATGCCTCCCTTGTGTACGGCGGGTTTTGGGCTTGCCAGTGGAAATATGAGCTTCTTTTTTGGGGCCATGTATCTTTTTTTTATTAACTCGGTATTTATCAGTTTTGCGACCATCATTGTTGTACGCTACTTGAAGTTTGATCGGGTAGGTTTTGTAGATGCCCGAACTGAAACCAGAGCACGTTACGGCATTTATCTTTTTTTGTTGATCACCATCATTCCTAGCGTATTTATTGGATACAACGTAATTCAACAGTCGATTTTTAAGACCAAGGCCTTGGGTTTTGTGCAGGATTATCTGGAATTTCCTAATCGCCAGGTGATTAAAACCGAGTTGAATTATGGTGCCGATACTTCCACCATCGAAATTTCACTTTTGGGCGCACCCTTGAGTAAAGAGGAAATAGCAAATTTTAATAACAAATTACTAGAACGAGGGCTCCGTAAAACCCAACTCATTGTGCATCAGGCCGGTGCTTTAGATGGAGAAGCTGCTGTGCGTTTGAACCAGGAATTGCGTGCCGGCATACTCGAAGACTTATATAAGCGCAATGAAGCGGCGCTTCAAAACAAAGACGAACAAATCCATTTACTTGAACAGGAGCTTTTACGTTACCGTCTTAGCAATGTAAGCTACAAAAAACTTGCGCAGGAAATACAGGTGCAGTATCCCAAGGTTGAAAAAGTAGGCTTTTCGCGTTTGGCCGAAACCGATATGGGAAGCATGCAAACCGACACCATCCCCACCATTCTCGTCCGCTGGCGTGAATATCCGGGAAAGGCCAGAGAACAACAACTGGCCAATTGGCTGCAGTTGCGGCTCGACCTTGACACTGTACGGGTACTTAGCTATTGAAGATGGTTTGGATGAAAACACACAACTTTAGGAAATGAAAAGCGCAACTCCAACCAAATGGTTTCCTTTAGCTTTGATGCTCCTGATGCTGATAGGGGCATGCAAAAAAGAAAACCTAAACCCGGCAACTACGCCTGAGCCGGTTGAATACGGGCAGGCCCTGCTTAAACTGGAGCATATTTGGGGCGAAAACCTGCAGGCCTTTTATATGCGCCAGTGGATGGAGCATCCCGAAACAGGAGATAGCCTCCGTTTCGACAGTTTACGCTATTATGTTTCACAGATTGCCTTGCTGAATGATAAAGGCAATTGGATAGCGCTGAATATACCTCCACAATTGGTGGTCCTTGATTTTAATACGCTCTTTTTGATCCAACTCAGTGAGGTGCCTGTAGGCACTTATGAGGCCATTCGGTTTGCGATTGGGATTGATTCTTTAACCAATGCGGCAGGCATGGGCGGTGGATTTTTAGACCCTTTATATGGCATGTACCATGGGCCTTCCATGGGCTATATCCACATAAAGGCCAAGGGAAACGCCCGGAGTGCTCCCGGCGAGCAGTTTAATTATGAATTGTGTGGTTTTGGTCAGCCTCGGATGGTTCAGGAACATTTTGATGCCAATGAATTGCTTGAGATTGCCAATGCGGGTGAACCGGCCGTTGGCTTTTATGTGAATACGGCGGCATTTTGGGATGTATCAACCCGTCCGCAGCATTATTACTTTGTGCATAGTCCTGGGCCTGCAAATAGCGCCCTTAGCCAGAATTTTGGCAGGGCGTTTATTTTTGAACACTTGCATTGAGTAAATTGGGTGTTGTAACCCTTTGCAGGAAAACGTACTGGTTAGGTACAGCGATTGGGGTTATACTTTCTTTTCGAAAGAAAACGGGGTCATTCAGGATGATGCAGCTAAACGCGTGCTTCTTCTGCGCTGGTGTTTACCTGGCTAAAAGAAGGGCATTTGTTGCGATGGCATGAGCTAAATGCTAATCCACTGATCAACAACAGGGCAACGATGATGCGCTTTTTCATTTGTTTACATTAGTTTATTTGACATCGCCTTCAAAAATACAGGCTTATGAGGCAGCCGTTTTTTCTAGGCGGTGTTTTATCGTTTATTTCCAAAGAGGTCCCGATCTTTTCGGTACAACTGCTTTTTAGTTTTCTTCTTTTTAACTATCCTGCGTTCGGTTTGTTCGAAAGCCGGACAAGTTTGCTTCTGGCAGGCGGTTAGCAGCCAAATGCCAATCAAAGCGAAGCACAAAATTCGGATTTGAGCCCATCGCATCCTACAAATAACGCTAAAAATTTTTTCTATTGTCCACTGATCAAAATCGAATATCCGTACTGAGTGGTAGTCAGGCCAAGGAGTTTTTGCAAAAACATGCCCAGGATAAGCCTGAGACCTGTTTGAATGCGGCGATAAAATTTTTTGGAGCAGATGCCAAATGGGTACTCGAACAGCTTCATCTTCAGCAGAAAGCCGCTAAAAAGATTCCTTTGCTGCAGGCACGTAGCTGGCTATTGACCACAAAAAGTTTTGAACAATGTACACCCGAAGCTGTGGCGCGCTACAAAGCAGGCTTGTTTGCCGGTGATGCTTTCACCGATTTGTGTGCCGGAGCTGGTGTGGATGCCTGGTATGCAGGCTTCAAACACAAGCGTTTGGTATTGGTTGAAGCTGATGAAACGCATGCCAATTTACTAAAACACAACTTCAAGGATCATAGGAAAGCCCAAATCCTGCATACCACCGCTGAAAAAGCGCTAGACGAAATAGCTCCCCGGGGCTGTGTATACCTCGACCCCGATCGCCGACCAGGAGGGAAACGCGTGTTTGACTTCAGTCAATCGCAGCCTGATCTGCTCCAAATGCTGCCTCGACTACTTCTGCAGTTTGATCAGATTTTTATCAAAGGCTCCCCCATGTTAGATATTTCGGCCTGCATCAAACAGCTGCCTCACATCAAAAATGTGTACGCTATTTGTTTGCATAACGAATTGAAAGAATTGCTTTTTGAGCTGGAACCAGGCTACTCGGGAATTGCCCAACAACAAGCCATCTTACTCGACGATCAAGGCCAGCTTCGGCACCAATTCGATGATACGCAGAAGGCTACGCCAGCCATAGCGCAACCTAAGGCCGGACAGTTTTTTTACGAGCCTCATGCCGGCCTCATTAAAACCCGCCTCGACCGTGCTCATGCCGCACAAAACGGCCTGTGTGCAATGAATGCCCATGCTGCTTGGTTTGTGGGAGATGAATGGGTTCCAGACTACCCCGGACGTATTTGGAAAATTGAGGCTGTTTTATCCTATAAGCCGAAACGACTTAAGCAGCAGCTCCTTGCCTTGGGTATTCAGCGGGCACATATAGCCAAGCGCGATTTTGGGCTCGAAGTAGCAGCAATTCGCCAACGTTTGAATATGGCTGAAGGGGAAGATGCGCAGTTGTGCTTTACTAAAAGCCTGGAGGGGGAAGGGCTTTGTGTGGTGTGTAAGAAATGTGGCTAGCGAGGCCTTGATTTGCAGCGGAACGGAACTCCTCAAGGGTCGGAAGCGGTTAGTACACATGCAGCGGTAGGCTAACCGGCTGCATGTGTACATTGTTCATGGGTTTTAAGGCGAGTGAAATAAATGGCCTTAACAAAGCTTCCTGCAAGTTTATGGACTTACAAAGTTGATGGTAATCTGTGCATATGGGGCATTTCCAATGCTGTTGAGCATAGCAAAGGGCTGGTCTCCAAAAAATCCACGAAAGAATTCTCGTCCACCAGGGAGAATGTCGGCATCGTAACTGTAATTGATGCGATAACCAGCTTGTACCCCTAACCAAAAATAGCCGGTAAGCTGGCGCATGTATTCAATTCTTGGACGAAGTTCACCCCTTCGAATTTCCAAACTACCGGGGGTTAAGCCGGCTGCATCTAAATTGTCGGATAGGCTATTCAGGCGGTAGGTTTGGCCTTCAAGCTCAAAGCCCCCCAAAACCATGCTTTTTCGATCGATATTGTATCGTATGGCACCGCGTGCCGGTAAGAGGGCTTCAATACCCCACTTTCGGTTTGGGGCGGTCCAGTTATACAACCAAATGGGAATGTAGTTCATGGCGCCTACCCGATAGGTCCGTGAAATACCCACCGCCCATTGTTTGCGCTCATTGGGTCGCTTCCCCCACAAGGCAGCCACCGAAGTACGCACCTCATTTTGCAAGCCCCAACCGTAATCACCACTCATATCCACCGAAGCCTGAAAAAGGATAAATTGAAATTCGTTGAGCGGTTTATAGATGGTGGTATTAATGCCCCCGGTGCGCAATCCACGATCGTTGAGTGTCGAAAGGGCGACTCGTCCCGAACTATCACCGCTCATGCCACTGATGTTGTAGCGAGTATCCCAATAAGTGGCACCCATTTGCCAAATAATGTCATTTCGTGAAATTACGGGGATGTTGGCGTTCAAGCGAAATCCTCCCGTATAATAAGCACGACCCAAGGCCTGTTCTCCGGGAGCTAGTTCGGTGCCTTCAGCCCAATTGTCGCGAATTTGCGAAAAAGTCATGTCGTAAGGGGCTTGCCAATCCCAGCCCACACTTACAAAGCGCTGTGGCGAAGTGCCTACGATGCGTGAGTTGGCATAGGTTTTCGACATGGCGCCATCGGCTAACTCTACATCGCCATAATCGTAATCGTCGTCATCATCCTCATCTACCACTTGTGCAATAGAAATTAGGCTTGTAGTCAGCAACACCGATACAAGCCAAAAAAGCTTTTTCATGGATAAATGGGTTTAGTCCTTTTTCTTCACCGCTACCCGTTTCCACACATCGGTTCTTCCGAAGGTTTTAACGCCTATGTAGCCCCGAATATCAAGGGTATTGTCGTCTTTAGCCTTAATTATACAGCTATAGGTGTTGCCATTTTCGGGGTCGTAAATGGTGCCCTCAGTCCATTCCTGTTTGCCGGCATAGGTAAAGTCTTTGAGGATGCGGTAGCCCTTTAGTGGCACTTGCCTTAATGACTCATCCGGATTGTTTTTGTCGAGCTTGGGTTGGCCAGTATCGGGGTCATTAGGTTCTTTGAGCCAAACGATTTTACCATAATACTTATCCGCAATTTTGTCGATTTTTACCCTTGCCTTGCCATGTGAAGGTTCCCAAACTCCAACCAACAAATCGCCTTCGGCATCTTGCGATTGCAGGCGGTTAGAATGAACGGTGAAGGCGAAGCCGAAGGCAAGCAGGAGTGCAAGTGTCTTTTTCATAATGCTGTTATTTTGCTTTTATTTCAAATGTAAGTTTTAGTTGGGCGTCAAACTGCAAATCGTCGTCAAATTCTTCTTTCAAATCAAGATCGGCCACCAGGGTAATTTCGCGAAGGCCAAAAAACTCCGCTAAACCTTTCTGGTCTTCAGCGAGTTTAAGGTCGAGTATTCCCAAATCTGCCGGCACCGGATTTAGGAAGCCTACTTTTTTCATCGCTACTTTCGGGCCTGCTAACTGTACAGAAACGTCATTTAAGAGGTCAAAGTTTTCGGTATTCCTGCTTTTAAGTCGAATGGAGGTGATTTTTGCCGACACAATGTCGGTAGATACAATATCTTCACCCAGCCATTCGGCAATGTTGATGCGCCAAGCGGCTGTGGCCGTATTGGAACCATCATACAAGGGGCCTTCTGCGGTCAGACGTAAACTTGGGCTTTCTACTTCGATGGTTTGGGTAGCGGTGTTGCAGCCCATGGCCAAGAGTAGTACAAGGGCACTTAATTGTTTGATTTTCATGATATTAGCTTGTTTTGGTTTTGGGTTTAGGAGGATAAGCGAGGCATTTTGTTAGGCCAGCCGGTGGTTCATATGTAAAGTTGCGGAATGCATGTGCTAACCGCAAGTTAAGCATAGTTCGTGAAATAACGCCTAAAGTGCGCCAATTGCGTGTAATTGCTCAAGGTTGGGAGTTACACTTCCGCCTTTGGGCTCCAAGGTAATGGCGAAGGCTTGTGCCTTTTCAAGCGATTTCATAGCGAGGCTTCCCTCCTGCAAATCAAATACTCCGGCATCAACGGGTTGGCCATCTACTATGGCCCAGAGCTGATACTGCTGGTGGTCGGCTGGTGGTGGCAGCTGATTTACCCATAGGAGCACTTCTGTGGTTTCGGGATTCCATGCCACCAAGGCCGAAGCCTCAGGATGCTGGTCGGTGCCTGTTAGACTTACCAAACGCACAGCGGAATTGGTAATCATGGCCAACAAATCTTGTCCGTTTTTTGCAGATGCTTGGAGCAAATCGCGCTCTGCTGCCATTTGCGTTTTTTCGGCGAGCAAGTCATTGGCGAGGCGTGCGGCATCTTGCCAACGCAAATAAAAATTGAGGGCGGTGAGCATGCTCAGCAAAAACAAGGAAATGCTGGCGGCTATGGCTACACGTGCATAACGAACACTGATTTCTGCCTTACTAGGTAAGTTTTGAATGAACACTTCTTGAGATGACGCGTGTACAATTTCCGTTTCAACGGCTTTCAGCACCTTGTTCTTTAGTGCTGCTGGCGGGGTTTCGGCATGTAATTGGCCAAATGCTGCGAGGGTTTCACGCATGTCGTTGATGGCGGCCTGCACCTCCGGATGGTGATGCGCCATCTCCTCTACCTCAGCCATTTCTTCGGGCTCGAGCGCATTGAGCACATAGAGCTCAAGTATCCCTGACGATATGTAGTTTTCCGGTGTCACTTTTCTTTTTCGATTAACAACTTTCGTAATACTTGTATGGCCGTTCGTGCTCGTGTTTTCACCGTACCCAACGGAATCCCCAGTTCTTCGGAGGCCTGTTCTTGCGTGAGCCCTCCAAAATACAGCAAATCGATTACTTCCTTTTGCTCTGGTTTAAGCGCAGCTACCACTTCTTTTAGACCAATGTGGTCGACGGAACTGTTGACACGCTCACTTACAGCTGTATTTACGTTGAGTTCATCGGTTTGGATTGATTCCTTATACCTTTTCGATCGTAAGTAATCAATGGCCGAATTCCTCGCAATGTGCAGCATCCAAGTAAATAACCTGCCTTTATCGCTGCTATACTGGGCGCCGTACTTCCAGATTTTGACAAAGGTCTCCTGCATCAGGTCTTCTGCCGCTGCTTCGTCGGTTACCACTTTTTTAATAACCCCATACAAAGCGGCCCCATACCGATCGTATAAGATCGATATCACCTGCTGGTCGCGCTGCAATAGCAAGCTAACCAACTGCTCTTCGCTGTGCAGCATTTTAATCTGGTTCAAATCGGGCGTTTGTTGGGACTAATCTAATGGCTTTTTACCAATTGCAGAAATAAATATGCGTTGCAATACAAAAAGTTAAACCTGCTAAAGCATTTTCTAAAATGCTGCACTTTGAGCCTCAATGGGTTCATCGCTGAACCACCATAAAAGGCACGTACCTAAGGAGTCAAAATGCCGGCAGGGCTGCGCCCTTGGGCCCAGGAAAGATATTTAAGGCACGCTCTTGTCTGAAATGAAAAAGCAAGTATCTTTGCAGCCACTTAAGAAAGTGGTATTTACCGCTTTTTTGCCGAAGTGGTGAAATTGGTAGACACGCACGTTTCAGGGGCGTGTGTCGCAAGACATGCCGGTTCGAGTCCGGCCTTCGGCACCAAAAAACAAAAGGTCTGCAATACTGCAGACCTTTGTTTGTTAAAACGGCTGGCTTTAGTGCGGATTGGTAGTGGCTAAGCGGGCTTTGACGTAAGCCACCGTTGCCATCATTTCTTCGCTGCTGAGCATGCCTTTAAAAGCAGGCATGCCGTTTTTTCCCTCGTAAATGATGGTGTACATTTCCTGTTTGTCTTTTAAGGTGAGCTGGAGATTTTTAGATCCCCCTGCACCCAAGGCACCATCGTTCCCGTGGCAAACCGCGCAGTTGTTGATGTAAAGCGCCTGACCATGATCGAGGATGTCGTAGGAGTCGCTCATGGGGTCGAATTGATCTACAGGAACGGTAGCCTCGCCACCCAGTTTGCTGAAGTAGTCGGCCTTGTTCATGCGCGGGCTTTTGGTTTCGCTTACCCCATACGCATACAACAGCAGGGCCATGGCCAACAATGCCAGGGGCTTCTTTTTACGCTTAAAGGCAATTACGGCAACCGGAATCGATGCAAATACGGCCAGGAGCTTAATCCAAAACCAAGAACCCACATGAATACCAGGGGCATTAAAGGCCAGGTATAAACCTGTAAGCAAAAACAACGTACTGATTACCATTTCGGCAATACGGGTTCGCTTGCTAAATGCTGCTAATTTGGCTTCGCTGCTAAACAGCAAAATGGTTTTTATGAAGTACAGCAGTACAAAGAGCACAACCACTAAAGTGTGGGTGTGTAACATTCCGGTATACATGGGCAGGTGTTTTTAGGTAGGTGAATTTAAAACATCAAATTTAGGGGCAATTTTGGCCAAAACAAGGTTTTTTCAAGGCAATGGCGGATAAGCCAGTTTTTTAGGGGCCCGGTTGAGGTAAATCTGCCGAAGTTGTCCCGCTTCGTAGGTTTCGGTGCAAATGAGTCGACCCCAATCGTCGTAAATCAGCTGATTGGCTTGTTTCAGGTCATTTTCGAACTGCACTTCCGCGGATAACTCGCCACTGCTGTGGAACCAGCTCGACAATCCATGTTGCTTTCCACCGGCATAGGTTATGATGGCTTCTGCCTGCCCGCTTTCCGAATAACTTTCGCTAATGCCTTCACGCAATCCTTTGAGGTAGTTGGTACGAACTGAAAGTTGATGGGGTTGATCGTAATAAATGAGCCATTCGCCCGTGCGTAAGCCATTTTTATAGGTTCCCTTTACATACAAATTTCCGCTTTCATAATATGTTTCAAGCGGTCCGCTTCCGTTTTTAACCAGCTGATTGCCTGGCTTTTGGCGCTCATCCCAAATTTCATAAACCTTCTTTTCGTCATTTTTATACACATAGGTTACTTTCAAATATCCGTCTTCTTGCTTTTTCCAAAAGCCCACAGGCAGGCTATCCAGCACCTTTCCCATGCCTAGGCTGCACCAATCGCTTTGTACATCTTCGTATTGGCCTGCTCCTTCACTTACCAGCACCCGGCCATTGCTGTCGGCTACCCAACCCAGATAAATACGTTCGCCATCGAGTCGTAAGAGGAGCGCTGCTTTTCCGTTTGGGTGGTAACTTTCGAAGGGGCCGTTGAGCTCATCATCCCGGTAGTATGCCCGGGCTTCTAATTGACCGTTATCGTGGTAATAGGTCCATAGACCATGTTTTTGGTTGCCATGAAAGTTTCCGTAGGATTGGAGTTGACCATTTTCGTAATAGGTGTGCCATAAACCCATTTTGCGTCCGTAATAAAAGCTACCCGAATCGAGCAAGGCGCCACTTTCGTAATAGCCGGTATAAAAGCCATGTTCGTTGCCATAGAAAAAAGATTGTTTGGCAGAAAGTTGGCCATTGGGAAAATACCACTCCCAGAAGCCATGTGCGATATCGTTTTGGAACTGCCCGCGCTGGTTAAGCTGCCCTTCTTCGTTGAAATACTGCCATACGCCTTCACGGAGTCCTTTTTTGTAGAGGCCTTTCGATTGTAATGGGCCCGATTCGTAATGGTAGCGGCGTTCGGCCGTATGGCCTATCAGCAGTACAGCGCTTAGCATCAAACTAAGGCTGTAGCCGCCAAAGGCCAGGGGTGCCCGCAGTCCAGCCAAGGGAGGCCGGGGATCAAAGTGTTCGTTGTTATGCTGGCTTTCTTCCAGCAGGCTGAGTTCGCGTAGGCTATAGCGATAGGCTGCGCCAGCTGCCAAGCTAAAAAACAAGAGGTCGAATATCCCAAAACTACTAAAGCTGTATTCCAGCAATTCGGCAAAACTGTACATGGCCAGGGCATCCAAAAAGCTCATTTGAAGCTCAACGGAATAAAAGCCCAATTCGCTGAACATATTGCCCAAAATGCAACTAAGAACACCCAAAACAGCGGCCAGCACCTGAAAACGAGGCAATATGCCGGCTCCGGCAAACCGAACACCTATGCCCACCAAATAGCCTACACCAATGGCTGCATAGCCAAATTGCACTTGGGTAATTACGGTAAGGGCTGCCCAAGCGGCAGCACCCAGCATGCCGGCCAAAAGCCCGCCGCCGATGGCAAGCCCGAAATGCGAATAGGCAAGGAATTTTTCTTCTTTGGTGAGTTGTTCCATGGCTTAACGGCTTTTAATGCTGCATGATACAAAGGGCCTCTCTAACCCCCAACAAAATCTTGCATAAAGCTTGATAGTACGGCCGCACTTTCATCAGGCTGTTCGTACATGCCCATATGCCCGGCGTTCTGGAGGATTTCGAGCTGACAACGATCGAGTTTGGCGGCAAAGCTCAGGGCGACTTCAAGCGGAAGTATGGGGTCGGCTGCACCAGCCACCACCAATTTGGGCAGATGGGTACGCGCTAACAGATGCTGGCGGTTTGCCCGGTTGCGCATGCCCCTGCTTTGGGCAATATAAGCCTCGGTACTTTGCCGGGCGGCTTGTTTTTCGAGCTGGCTGATGGTGTTTTTTAATGGCACCCGGTGCTGAGGGGCAAACAAATTGGGAATAAATCCCTGCAAAAAAGCCTTACTTCCGCGCTCTTCGATCAGTTTTATGGTGCGGTCGCGGTTGGCTTGCTTGGCTGCATCATCGCCAAAGGGGTGCGAATGAAACAAGCCAATGCCATTAAGTCGGTGGGCTGCCTGTTCCAGCATGTCAAGGGCTACGTAGCCACCCATCGAATGGCCTATCACGGTACATTGGTCAATATCAAGCTCATTGAGCAATTGCCATAGCGAAAGGGCCATTTGGTCCATGCCGGCCGCACCCGCAATGAGGGCACTTTCGCCTGAACCCGGTAAATCGGGTACAATGAGCCGGTAATTGGCGGAGAGTGCTCTAGCAAAGGGTTCCCAGCAGCGGTACGACTCGGTAAATCCATGTAGTAAAAGCAGGCAAGGTCCCTCGCCCAAATCGAGCCATTGCAATTGTGCGTTTTGAAAACTGCTTTTTTTAAGCATATTTGTTGTTTGCCTTTATGAATGCAATGATACCAAATTCTGCGATGAAGAAACTCCTCCTCCTTTGCCTGTTGGGCCTGTCGGTAAATCTGCAGGCGCAAGAGTATTTTCCTTATAATGGGGTGCGCGACGAGCGACCCTCAGAAGTACTTTTTGTGAATGCACAAATAGTGGTACAAGCGGGTGAACTCATTCCCAACGGGCAACTGCATATTCGTGATGGCAAGGTAGTACAGGTGGGTAAAGAATTGAAGCTTCCGGCTGGCGTACGGGTGGTAGATCTTAAAGGCAAGTACATTTATCCCGCCTTTGTAGAGCCTTATGGCGAATATGGGATAGCAGCTGCGGGGCGCAGCAGTACGGGTCGCGGCGGGGGTCCACAAATGGTACCTGAGCGCACGGGTGCTTACACCGCCAATGATGCCATCAGGGCCGATCAGCAAGCCGCAGCCCTGTTTGAGCCCAACGATAAAGAAGCCGAAAACTGGCGGAAGATGGGCTACGGGGCGGTCGCCATTCATCAGGCCGATGGCATTGTTCGAGGTACGGGTGCCCTGGTAGCAACCGGAAGCGAATCGGCCAACCGTATGTTGTTGCAGCCAACACTGAGCGCACATTTCAGCTTTAATAAAGGCAGCAGCCGACAAGACTACCCCTCCTCGCTTATGGGCAGCATTGCCTTGCTCCGTCAGAGTTTTTACGATGCTGCCTGGTACGATCAAAACAGGGCAACAGCCGGCAATGACCTCAGCCTCAATGCCCTGCTGCAGCAGCAAAAGCTTCCCCTTATTTTCGAAAGCAGCCAGAAGTACGATCCCCTGCGCATACATAAAATTGGGCAGGAATTTAAGCTGGCCTTTATTGTCACCGGGCGTGGTGATGAATACCAATACCTCGACGCGATCAAAGCCGCTGGCATGCCGCTCATTATTCCCATCAATTTTCCCGACGCTTTTGACGTAGAAGACCCCCTCGACGCCCGGGATGTAAGCTTGGCCCAGATGCTCCATTGGGAATTGGCACCCGGTAATCCGGCTGCTTTGCATAAGGCCGGCATTCCTTTTGCCATCAGTAGCAAGGGGCTGAAAAAGACCGATGAATTTCTGGCCAATGTGCGCTTGGCCATAGATTATGGCTTAAGTGAACAAGCTGCGCTCGAAGCCCTAACCCTGGCACCTGCCCGCTTGCTTCAAGCCCATCAGCTGGTAGGCAGCTTGCAAGCCGGGCGTTTGGCCAATTTCATGATCTGCTCCGGGCCTATTTTTGATGAAGATACCGAATGGTATGAACATTGGGTGCGCGGTCAGCCTTATGAGCTGAGTCCGATGCCCGAAAATGAAGACATTAGAGGGGTTTATCGGCTCAGTGCAGGCCCGCTCGACGGCAAAAGCATCCGTATTAAAGGCAAATGGAACAAGCCTGAAGCCAGCTTGGAGCTCGACGACAGCACCACCATTAAGCTCAAACTCGAGCGCAATGGCAATTTTGTTACACTGTGGTTCAGCGACAAAACCTATGAAGACGGCCGCCCGGTACGCATGGGCGTGTGGCGCAAAGCCGATGGTTTTCAGGGGCAAATTAGCTTGAACGAAGGTCAGCGAATCGACTTTAGCCTGCTTCGCGAAGCCGAAATTGAAGAAAAGGAGAAGTCGGAGAAGGAAAAAGTGGCCGCTGTGCCCGGGTTGTTACGCTATCCTTTTAGCGATTGGGGCTTTACGCAACTGCCTAAGGCCGAAAACCTCATCATCAGAAGGGCCACGGTATGGACCAGCGAAGCAGAAGGCAAGCTCGACAGTACGGATGTGGCCATCAAAGACGGTAAAATATGGGCAATCGGTAAAAACCTACAGGGTTCACTTTTTGGGAAAGGTGCCCCATTCCGCGAGTTGGAAGCTACAGGCATGCACCTTACCCCAGGCTTCATTGATGAACATAGCCATATTGCCATAACACGCGGAGTTAACGAAGGTACACGGAGCATCACTTCAGAGGTACGCATTGGCGACGTGCTTAATCCCGATGATGTGAACATTTACCGGCAGTTAGCGGGGGGTGTTACTGGCGCAAACCTTTTGCATGGCTCGGCCAATAGCATAGGTGGGCAGGCACAGTTTATTAAACTGCGCTGGGGAAGCACCCATCCCGAAGCCCTTAAGTTTAAAGAAGCACCGGGCTTTATCAAATTCGCTTTGGGTGAAAATGTAAAACAATCGAATTGGGGCGAGCGCAATACGGTGCGCTTCCCGCAAACCCGCATGGGCGTAGAACAAATTGTAATGGATGGGTTTTTACGCGCCAAGGCCTACGAAGCAGAACGAAAAGCCAATCCAAATGGGGTGCGGCGCGACTTATCGCTGGATGCTTTGGTTGAAATCATGAACCAAGAGCGCTTTATTACCTGCCACAGTTATGTGCAAAGTGAAATCAATATGCTGATGAAGGCCGCCGATTCGCTGGGCTTTCAGGTAAATACCTTTACCCATATCCTCGAAGGCTATAAAGTTGCCGATAAAATGTTTGTACATGGAGCCAATGCCAGCACCTTTGCCGATTGGTGGGCTTACAAGTACGAGGTGGTAGATGCCATTCCACAAAATGCAGCTATTATGAACCGGGTGGGCGTAAATGTGGCCATCAATTCTGATGATGCAGAGATGGCCCGTCGTTTAAACCAGGAAGCGGCTAAAACTGTCAAATACGGAGGCATGAGCGAGGAAGAAGCCCTCCGGATGGTTACCCTAAACCCGGCCAAGGCCTTAAGGGTTGATGCGTATACAGGGAGCATCCAAAAAGGCAAACAAGCCGATTTGGTGATATGGAATGCACATCCCCTAAGCATGTACAGTAAGCCAAGTTATACTTTTGTAGATGGGGTGCTGTTGTACGACCGGCAGGCCGAAGAAGCACGTTATGTGGAACTCCAGGCCGAGCGTCAACGGTTGATTAATAAAATGCTGGAGGCCAAGCAAAAAGGCAAAAAAACCAGCAAACCGGTGATGATGATGGAGCCCGATTGGCATTGCGAAACTTTGGGTGAGCTGGGGGAAGAGGGGGATTAATATGCGGGATTCGTCGTCAGGGGCTGCGCCGAGCTATCCGGAATTCAGAGGGCCGATTAACCCAATGACCGCAGCTTCGAACATACACCGGGCGAATTGAAATTTAACCTTCGGGCTAAGGCCTCCCTCCGCTCGGGTTCCGAGACCCGGTATTTGAAATAAGTAGCAGGGTATAACCCAATGAGAACACCTCCGTTCACATGGCAGTTGGATTTAAAATTTGCATGTTCGCGGCACTGAAATGACCGTTACACCCCATGGATGTTGAGCAATCCGTTCGCCAAACAAGATGGAGTCATGCTTGGGGTTTGAGGTACACTTCAGCCAGCTGATGAATCAGGTATTGCTTTCCAGTTTTTATTTCCACGCAAAGGTATCGACTGCGACGTTTTTCAAGTTTTTTGAAAAAACGGAGTTGTTTGGTAGCGAATACCGTGTCGTGGGGAATTTCTTCGAGGAGCTTTACATGTTCGGGGCGTTGGTCGTAAGCCGAAAGGGCTCGCATTAAGCCAGGATCGGAGCAGCTCGAAGCTTTGGGCGCATGAAAATACTGCTGTAGGGCGGGAAGCAATTCGTCTGGAAACACCCGAGCATTCAAAAATGGCTGCATAAGCTCCGCAAAACAGCTTTTCCACTCGGTGCCGTGCGGCAATACTTTGCCTTTATATTGCTCCCAAACCAGTAGGTGGGCAAATTCGTGGATCAGGGTTACCGCAAAAGCATAACGGTTGAGGTTTTGGTTTACCGAAATACGGTGCCCTTTGCCCTGCCAGGGATGCCGATAATCGCCCAGTTTGGTAGCGCGGTTCCTGCTTAGGGTGAGTTGTACCCGGTGCTCGATTAAAAAATTGGCGGCAAAATCTACCACTGCCTCAGGCAAGTAGGGCGCCAAACTGTCGCAGAGTTGTTCTTTTAAGGGTTTTTTCATGAGCTTGCCCTGCCGCAAATATACACTTGCCCGCCTGATGCGCCAGTGAGTTATGAAAATTCACCGCTTACCGCTAATTTAGCGACCCTTAAAAACAACAGCATGGACCTCAAAGGTATCGTTAACATTACCGGAAAACCCGGACTTTATAAAGTACTTAGCACCTCAAAAGGCGGTTTTATCGTGGAAGCCCTCGATGGTAGCAATAAGCGCATGGTAATTCCGGGCACGAGCAAAGTGGCTGCTCTCGACGACATTAGCGTATATACCACCGACGATCAGGAAGCCCTGAAAGACATTTTCCGCCGCATGAAGGCAGAAAATGTTGAATTGAGCGACATAGACCTTACCAAGGCTGATAATGAAGCCATTGTGGCCCGTTTCGAGACCTTAGTGCCTAATTACGATCGCGAACAGGTGTATGTGAGCGATATGCGTAAACTCATGAAATGGTACGTATTATTGGCGCCTATGCTCAATTTTGAAGCGGCCGACAAAGCCGCTGAAAAAGCCGCAGAAAAATAAGTTTAAGCCCCGCCTTGGCGGGGTTTTGTTTTAAGTGCAGGCCTGTTGTTGTACGACGGGAGGGCCGTGTTAAGTTGCCCAAGCACTTTTTACAAGATTCATCTGCCCCCCTGGCCTCAAACCCTCAGCCGCCCGCCCAGCCATTGGAAGTACATCACAAAATCGCTGGCCAAACTCCAAAGCGGATATTGAAAAGTAGCCGGCTTGTTCTTTTCTACAAAGAAGTGTCCCGCCCAGGCAAAACCATAGCCCATGATGGGCAACAAGGCAAAGTAGTACCATTTGCCGCGAACTAGACCCGTAATAAGCAATACGAAAAAGAGGGTGGTACCCACATAATGCAGGGCGCGGGTGGCCGGCTTGCTGTGTTCGCTGAGGTAATAAGGATAAAACTCCTTAAAGCTTTTGATGCGTTCCATACGTTAGAGGTTTGAAAAGCAATTTAGACTTGATGGGCGATTTATGCAAATGCTAAAGTCTCACAAAGCTTCAAGAATTCTTACTTGGTCTACAATTCGATTAGGCGATGTAGCTTATACCCATTGGTTTTATACCCGCCGGTGTAAGCTGCTGGTGTTTTTTCCGAATATTTCTACAGAATCCCTATTTTGCCATGTAAAACGGCTTTATGAGAACTCTATTTCTGCTGCTTTTTAGCGCTACTGTACAGCTGGCTATTGCCCAAACGGAAAAAACCGGCATCCAATGGCCGGCGCCCGTGAGTACCAAGCACAGCATTACGCTAAACGGACAAAAAATAAACTTTACGGCTACAGCTGGCCATCAAAGTCAGTTGAACGACAAAGGCGAAAAAATTGCCGATATCTTTTACATTGCCTACCAGCGCGATGGGGCCGATCCTAATAAGCGTCCCATCACCTTTAGCTTTAATGGCGGTCCCGGTTCCAGCTCGGTATGGCTGCACATGGGCGCCTTGGGCCCCAAGCGCATTCTGATGACCGAAGATGGGGGCGCCACGCGCCCGCCTTACGAACTAACCGATAACCCATACACCTGGCTCGCCTTTACCGATTTGGTATTCATCGATCCGGTGGAGACGGGTTACAGCCGGCCGGCCGAGGGCACCGACAAAAAAGAGTTCACCGGCTATAGCGAGGACCTGCGCTCGGTGGGCGACTTTATTTACAAATACATCAGCAGCCAAAATCGCTGGCAATCGCCCAAATTTTTGGTGGGCGAAAGTTACGGAACCACCCGGGCTGCGGGCTTATCGGGTTATTTGCAAGACCGCCACGGCATGTACCTCAACGGCATTGTGCTGGTATCGGCGGTGCTGAATTTTCAAACCATACGGACTGCACCGGGCAACGACCTGCCCTATCCGCTCTTTTTGCCCGGCTTTGCCGCTGCGGCCTGGTACCACGGCTTGCTCGATAAAACACGCTTTCCCGATTTGGCCAGTACACTGCGAGCAGCAGAAGCCTATGCCCTGGGCGACTACAACAGTCTGCTTATGAAAGGAGATCAGCTCACCGAAGCTGAAGCGCACAATCTCAGCAGCGAACTTTCGTCCCTGACCGGCTTATCGCCAAGTTTTTTGAAAGCCTACCATTACCGCATCAATACACAGGAATTTACTAAGGAGTTGTTGCGTGCCAGAGGAGAAACCATTGGCCGTTTTGATGCAACGGTGAAAGGCCGCGACCGCCAAGATGGGGGCGACAGCTACGAATACGATCCGAGTTACAACCTCAGCATCTATGGCCCGTACACAGCCGCCATTAACCAGCATTTGCGAACAGCTTTGCAATACCCCTATCCCGAGCAGGTGTACGAAATACTTACCGGCAAGGTGCATCCCTGGAATTATGGCGAAGCCACCAACCGTTACCTCGACAATTCCGGCGTTTTGGCAGCCGCCATCCATAAAAACCTGGCTTTACAAGTGCTTATTTGCAGTGGCTATTACGATTTGGCAACGCCCTATTTTGCTACCGATTATACCGTAAATCATATGTTTTTGCGACCCGAATTGCGCGGCAATGTACAAACCCGTTATTACGAAGGTGGTCACATGATGTACACCCGCGAGCGCGATCTCAGGAGCTTTAGCATGGATGTACGTCAGTTTTATGACCGTTGCTTGAAGTGAAATGAAGCTTCTTCCATAAGCCCTTTCATCTATAGCCGACTTGGGCGCGAATTAGACCGCTGTCGAATTCGTAGCAAAACCTTTCATTAATGCCCATTCCGTTTGGCAATGGCGCTAGACAGGCTTTTATTTAATAACTTCGGTTAAGTAATATGTTAAATGCTACCGGAATGGAACTCAAAAAAAACCTGGCCTTGAGCGATAGTGGATTTTTATTTAATCCGGCCAATGGCGATTCGTTTTCACTCAATCCCATTGCGCTCGAAATTATTCAGGCGATTAAACAGGGTAGCGAGGAAACAGCCATTCTGCAACAACTCAAGCAAAACTATGCAGTTGATGCCAATACCCTTGAAAAAGACCTGTACGATTTTCTGAACTTGCTTCGTAAACACCGCTTGCTCCATGAAAACTGAGTTGAGCATTGGGGTGAGTGGCTTAAATGCCATCGATAGTCCGGGTCCGGGTATGGCGGTGATCCGCGCCTTACGCGAAAGTCCACATTTTAAGTTGCGGATTGTGGGTTTAAGCTACGATACGCTTGAGCCGGGCCTGTACATGCGCGATTTGGTTGACATCTCCTACCAATTGCCCTTGCCGGCAGCCGGACAACAACTGTTGTTCGACCGTTTGGCTTTTATTCAAAGTCGCGAGCAGCTCGATTTTATTATTCCCAACTTCGACGCGGAGCTATTTAATTTCATCAAGCTCGAAAAACGCCTGCTGGAGCAGCTCGGCATCCGCATGTTTTTGCCAACGCTCGAGCAGTTTGAGGCCCGTCAGAAAACAGATTTGTACGATTTTGGCCAGAAGTACGATATACGTGTACCCAAGTCAAAAATCGTGAACAGTCCGGCCGATGTTCATAAACTGCAGGAGCATTTTGAATATCCCTTGGTAATTAAGGGGCGGTATTACGAAGCCGGAATCGCCTATAATGTGGAGCAGGCCCTGAGTTATTTTTACAAAATCAGCGCTAAATGGGGTTTGCCCATCATTGCGCAGCAGTATGTTTCAGGCACCGAAGTGAATGTAACGGCCTTGGGCGATGGCAAGGGCAACACCATAGGAGCAGTTCCCATGCGCAAGCTATACATTACAGATAAGGGCAAGGCCTGGGCAGGCATCAGCCTCGACGACGAAGCGCTGCTCGACATGAGTCGGAAGCTGATAGCGGCCACCCAATGGCGCGGAGCCTTGGAGCTGGAGATAATCTGCACGGATAAGGACGAATATTTTTTGCTCGAAATAAATCCCCGTTTTCCTGCTTGGGTTTACCTGGCCCAGGGGGCGGGTCAAAATCATCCCGAAGCCCTGTTGCGGATGGGAATGGGTGAAACACTCAGTCCTTTTGAGCAGTACGAAGCAGGTAAATTGTTCATTCGTTTTAGCCAGGACATGATAGTTGACTTGGCCGATTTTCAAAAAATATCCACCACAGGCATTTTATAAACATGAAAAAACCATATGAACGCCCCATGATCAAGCCCTTAAATCAGGGTTTGATGAATAAATTTGGCAGCACCAAAAGTTTTGAGCCGCTTACCCATATTGATGGGCAATCGGTAGCTGGTTTACTTAAGGAATATGGTTCGCCGCTTTTTGTATTTAGCGAGCAACAAATCAGGCAAACCTATCGTGAGGCATACCGGGCTTTTAGCACGCGTTACCCCAAAGTGCAATTTGCCTGGAGCTATAAAACCAATTATTTGAATGCCATTTGTCGTGTTTTTCACCAGGAAGGTGCCTGGGCCGAAGTGGTTTCGGGCATGGAATATGAAAAAGCCGTACTAAACGGGGTAGCTGCCGACAAGGTCATTTTTAATGGTCCGGATAAAACCAACGAAGAATTGCGAGAGGCAGTGGCTCAGAATTCGCCCATACACATCGACCATTTGGATGAGTTATACCGGCTTATTGAAATTGCCCGTGATTCGGGCAAGCGTCCGCAGGTTGCCATACGGGTCAATATGGATACGGGCGTTTATCCGATGTGGGACCGTTTTGGCTTCAATTACGAAAATGGTTCGGCTTGGGATGCCATCAATAAAATTGTGCTTACCGATACGCTTGATTTGATAGGCTTGCATTGCCACATTGGCACCTTTATGCTCAGCACCCGTGCCTATGCCATTGCAGCCGGCAAGTTGAGTGAGTTGGCCTTACGCTTGAAGCAAAAGCATGGCAAGCAAATCAAATACCTCGATTTGGGGGGAGGCTTTGCGTCAAAAAACACCCTCAAGGGCAGTTATATGCCTGGGGTGGATACCAGTCCAGGGTTCGATGAATATGCAGAAGCGATTTGTACGGCCTTATTAAACGCCGGCTTTGAGGCCGATGAATTGCCCTTGCTGGTGTTAGAAACCGGCAGGGCGTTGATTGATGAGGCTGGCTACCTGCTCGGTACGGTATTGGCCAACAAACGTTTGGCCGATGGTCGCCGGGCTACCATACTCGATTTTGGCGTGAACATATTGTTTACGGCTTTTTGGTACGATCATGAGATGCAGCCAGCACAGGAGTTTGGCACCCATATGGAAGAGTCGGTGGTATATGGACCACTTTGTATGAATATTGATGTGGTACGCGACAATGTTTCGCTTCCGCCACTTCAAGCTGGTGAGCAGGTGGTGGTGCGCAGGGTAGGTGCTTACAACATTACGCAAAGCATGCAGTTCATTAGCCTTCGCCCGGCTTCGATACTCATCGACGAACAAGGCCAAACGCACCTCATTCGCAAGCGCGAAAAGTTGGCCAGCGTACAAACGGATGAGCTCTTGCCCGACTACCTTTCGAAGCCCCTGAATTTGTGATTAAAGATCGCGAAACCATGATCCGCCGTTTGTATTCCGAACTCAGCGAGGGGCTGTACAACAGCTACGGACAAATACTGTTTTTGAACAAACCGGTATATGGAAAATGGCTGCTCATGGTTAGTTTTTTGTTTCCTTTTGAAGGCCTGAGTGGGGTAATATGCGTGTTGAGCGCCCATGGCATGGCGCGCTTGCTGGGCTTCGACAGGGGGCTAATTCGCTCGGGTTTTTTGGGATATAATGCCCTGATGACCGGCTTGGTTTTGGGGAGCTATTACCAGTTCAACGTGGCCTTAATTGCCATGCTGCTGTTGGGAGCCATGCTCAGTCTTTTGCTTACCCTTTGGTTGCGCAAGCTGCTCTATGCCCAAAACCTGCCCTTTTTAAGTTTGCCTTTTTTGCTTTCTGTTTGGGTAATGTTGCTTAGTGTGCGCAATTACAAGGTCCTTCGGCTTAGCGACAGCGGTATTTACAGCTATAACGAGTTGGCCCAATGGGGTGGGCTTGAGTTGGTGCGCTGGTACCAAAAGGTACAGGCCCTGGCCATTCCAGGTTTTTGGGATGTGTATTTTAAATCGCTGGGGGCCATATTTTTTCAGTATAACTTGCTGGCCGGCCTGGTGATAGCGCTGGTGTTGTTGTTGCACTCGCGTATCGCCTTTTTGTACTCTATTGTAGGATTTTTAACAGGCTATCTGTTTTATCGCTTTGTAGATGGCCATTTTACGGAGCTGCATTACAGCTATATTGGTTTTAATTTTATCCTTACCAGCATTGCGTTGGGCAGCTTTTTCCTTATCCCCGGCTTTTGGGCCTTGCTGGTGAGCGTAATCGCAGTGCCCATTACCGCCCTGCTGATAAGTGCGTTGGGCGGCTTGTTTTTTGGGGCGCAATTGCCCTTGTATTCGCTGCCTTTTAATCTGGTGGTGCTTATCTTCATTGTGGTGCTCCGCCAGCGCTGGCAGCAAAGTGGTCCGCAGCTGGTGTGGGAGCAACAGGGTTCACCCGAAAAAAACTTGTACAGCTGGCAAAACCGCAAACAGCGCTTTAAAAATGCGCATTGGATGCCCATAGAGCTGCCTTTTTTTGGTGAATGGCGGGTAAGTCAAGGACATGACGGCGGCATTACCCACAAAGACGCCTATGCCTGGGCTTGGGATTTTGATATTGTGGGTAGCGATGGTAAGACGTATAAAGCTGCAGGGCTCAAAACAAGCGATTATTATTGCTACGATAAGCCGGTATGCGCCCCGGCGGCAGGCTGGGTGGTGGAACTGGTCGACGAACTACCCGACAACGAAATAGGAGATGCTGATGCGCAGCACAATTGGGGCAATACCATCATCCTGAAACATGCCGAGGGTTTATTTAGCAAGCTAAGTCATCTGAAAGCCGGGAGTTTTGCGGTGGCTTTGGGCGATTATGTTAAATCGGGGCAGCTGTTGGCCCGTTGTGGCAGCAGTGGTCGCTCACCCGAGCCACACCTGCATTTTCAGCTCCAAAGTACAGCCTATGTGGATGCTGTAAGCCTTTGGTATCCAATAGGCCATTTTCTTGAACATGGAAAACAGCAGCAGTCGCGGTTGCGTAGCTTTGAAATACCGGTAGAAAACAGCCACATCAGCCGGGTAGAGGGCAATAGCCTGATGCGCGACGCTTTTCGCTGGCAAGCCGGACAATTACTCCATATCAGGGCCTTGAAAGCCGATGGCCGGGAGGAAATTCTTGAATGGCAACTTGGCGTGGATGCCCTCAACTACAGCTATTTGTACTGCCCCAAAAGTAATAGCACCGCATGGTATGCAGCCGGAGAACTAGAGTTTGTATTTACCCATTTTGTTGGCGATCGGAAATCGGCCTTGTTTCAGTTTTACATCGCCGCACAAAAGGTTTTGCTGGCCGATTTACCCGAACAGCTGCAACACGATGAGCCTGAATTGCCCCTCTTATACCAAGGTCCTTGGTTGTACCTGCAAGATGTGCTGGCACCTTTTGTGCGGTTTTTACACCCGCATTATCAAAGCAATAGCCGGGTTATCAAAAAACAAATGAATGAGGCCCTCGCTGCCGAAACGGCATTTAGGTACGGTGTTTATTTCAATAGTCTTCCATCTTGGAAGCAAAAGTTGGCGGGGCTGATCCCCGATGCTAAAAACCGGTTGCACTCGTATTCGGGTCACCTATATTTTGGCCGAAATGCCTATGGCAAACCCAAACTGGAATCGATACAACTCATCAATCATCCCTTATGGCGCGAATTGCACTTCTCCTGAGCTGCTGCTTGTTGGCTTCGGGGCTGGTGGTGGCACAAAATAGCTTGGAGCGCGATAGCCTTATGAAGGCGCAGTTGGCCCGTGCCGATTGGGTTGGCTTGCGTGCAAGCAGCCGTGCTGCCGTCGAAGCCGGATTCGAGACCTATGCCTTTGTGCTACGTTTGGCCTTGGCCGAGTTGGAACTGGGCTATTGGTGGCAAGCTGAAAGGCAGCTGCTTCGTGCCATAGCCCTGAATCCATTGGATAGCCTTCCGCTACAATGGCTGGCCGATCTATACCAGAAAACTGGCAGGAGCGAAGAAGCTGCCTTGCTCCGCCCACAGCAGCGACTGCAGCTGGTGGTGGCGGAAACGGGCATCAAACAGCCGAACAACGACTCCCTGGGCCGTTTGGCCTACCAAGGCCTGGTGCTGAAACACCGTTTGCATAGAGGTGCCTCCTTAACCCATGCCTATACCCGTTTGCAACAAGCACTCTATTGGGGCGATTTTGTGCAGCAGCAGTATTACCTGCGCTACAACCAAGCATTTAAAAGCGGCTGGCTTTTGACAGTTGCCGGGCATTGGCTACAATTTGGCGGCAATATCCTGTTCGATAGTTCGCGATTCGATAATTCGGGAGCCATGTATGCCCTGGAACTTAGGAAAAAGTGGGGCCCCTTCGATTTTGTGCCGCAGTATGCGTTGGGCAGCTTGTATGCACGCCAACAACAACAATGGGGGCTGCGTATCAGCTACAGCCCGGCCCGCTACAGTGCGTTGAAGTTTGAACTGAACCCCATGATGAACAGCGACAGCAGCCAGCAGGCAACCGCCATGGCCCTGGCAGCATATTGGTATCCGGGTACCAGATTTTCAGCGGGATTGAGCTATTATCGCGGAAATGGCTATAATTTTCAAGAGCAGGCGGGCTATTTGGTAAACAATGGCATCAATTTAACCCGCAGCCGCTTAGGTGTACAACTGGAATATGGACTTTTTAGGCACTTCAGGCTGTATGGTCTGTATCAACTGGAGCAAGGCACCGAACGATTTTTTAACTTCGATTACCGTTACCACAGCCTTTTTGCAGGCATAAAGTATCAACCATGAGAATAAGCATTATTTTGGTCTTTGGGCTGATGTTCGCCCAGCCTATCCAGGCACAGGATGTACAACAAGCCTTTAGTCAGTCGTACGCCGCCGAATTGCGTGGCGATTATCACACGGCTATCGCCAGCATTCAAGCCACAAAAGACAATGGCTACCATAGCCGCTTGCGCCTGGCTTACCTGTTTTATACCACCGGCATGCAGGCCGAGGCCATGCAGCAGTATGAGCAGGCCAGCAAGCTGCGGCCCTTTGCCATTGAGCCCAAGCTGGGCTACGCCAAAGCGGCAGCAGCGCTCAACAATTGGGCGCAGGTACAGGCACAATATGAGGCTATCTTGAAGATAGACCCGAATCAAACCTACATCAGCTACCAGCTCGGCATGATTCACTACAACAAGGCCGAATATGCCAAAGCGCTGCGGCTGTTTGAGCGGGTGGTGAACCTTTATCCGGCCGATTACGACGGGCTGATCATGTATGCCTGGACCCACTACCGCATGGGCAAGCTGAAAGAAGCCAAGGTGCTGTTTCAAACCGCACTGCTGAGCCGTCCGGGCGACAACAGCGCACTCGAAGGTTTAAGCCTGATCAAATGAATTTCGAATGGACAATCAACAACCCATCCGCTTACCCGTAAAACTTAGCATCCGTATCGATTGGAGTGAACTCGATTATTTCGGACACGTAAACAATGTGCAGTTTTACAAATACATACAGTCGGCACGGGTAAACTTCTGGGAACAGATCGGGCTCCGGCAGCACCATCTCGATAAAGGAGAGGGACCCTTGCTGGCGCACTGCAGCTGCGATTTCCGCAAGCCGCTCGAATTTCCGGGCGAGCTGCACATTGCCTGTGGTTTGGCGCATTTGGGCAACAGCAGCTTTGGCTTAAAATACCACCTCAGTAACCAAGCGGCTGAACTGGCGGCCGAAGCCGAAGACCGCATGGTGATGTTCGATTTTCACCAGCAAAGAGCCATGCGCATCCCCGATTGGCTTCGGGAAAGGATGCTTGAGTTGTAATCAACTTTTAATAGACTAATCTCCTTTGTAACTCCGGTTACCGTGTTAAGGGATTGGCCACCCCTACATTTGCTTTGTAAAGTTTAAAAAACATAAAAACGAAGCATATGATTATTGAACAAATCTACACGGGTTGTCTTGCTCAAGGCGCCTATTACATCGAATCAGAAGGCGAAGCTGCCGTAATCGATCCCCTACGCGAAATTGGTGCCTATTTGGAGCGTGCCGAAAAAAGCGGCGCCAAAATCAAGTACGTACTCGAAACGCATTTCCATGCCGATTTTGTTTCAGGCCACCTCGACCTGGCCAAAGCAACCGGTGGTACCATTGTGTTTGGCCCCAATGCCAAGCCGGGATTCGACGCCCATATTGCTGCCGATGGCGAAGTGCTGAACATTGGCAAACTGCAATTGGTGGTGTTGCACACCCCGGGTCATACCATGGAAAGCACCACCTATCTGCTCCGCGATGAGCAAGGTAAAGACCACGCCATTTTCACCGGCGATACCCTTTTTATTGGTGATGTTGGTCGCCCCGACTTGGCAGTAAAAAGCGACTTAACCGAAGCCGACCTGGCGCGACACCTTTTTCACTCTCTGCGGACTAAAATTATGCCCCTGGCCGATGAGGTTATGGTATATCCGGCGCATGGAGCGGGTTCGGCATGTGGTAAAAACATGAGCAAAGAAACCTTTGATACCCTGGGCAATCAGAAGCAGAACAACTACGCCCTGCGTGCCGATATGAGCGAATCCGACTTCATCACCGAAGTTACCACGGGCCTTATGCCTCCTCCCAGCTATTTTCCCTTAAATGTGATGATGAACAAGCAAGGTTACGATAGCATCGACGAGGTAATGGCGCGTGGTACCCGTTCCCTTTCGCCGGAGGCTTTTGAAGCAGCTGCCAACGAAACCGGAGCCCTCATCCTCGATACCCGTAAAGCCGAAGCTTTCGCCGAAGGATTTGTGCCCAACAGCATCAATATAGGTATTGACGGCGGGTTTGCGCCTTGGGTGGGTAGCCTGATTCCAGATATTAAGCAGCAGATTTTGATAGTGGCCGATGCCGGTCGCGAAGAAGAGGTAGTTACCCGCCTGGCTCGTGTGGGCTACGATTTTGCCATTGGCTATCTGGAAGGTGGTTTCGAAGCCTGGAAAGAAGCCGGATTTGAAACCGACAGCATTCCAAGTATCTCGGTAGAAGCATTTGCAGCTGCAGAAGCAGCCGACCACAACATCAATATCCTTGATGTGCGCAAAAAGAGCGAATACTACAGCGAGCATATCCTCGATGCGGTAAATGCGCCGCTCGATTATATCAACGAAAGCATGATGCAGGTGGATAAGAACAAGACCTACTATGTGCATTGCGCAGGCGGCTATCGCTCTATGATTTTCGCCTCTATTCTTAAAGCACGGGGTTACAATAACCTCATCAATGTGGCCGGTGGTTTTGGTGCCATTAAGGCTTCGGGCAAATTTAACGTAAGCGATTACGTTTGCCCAACCACCATGTTGTAAGCGGTTTTACAGGCATGCCGGGCACAACCCGGCATGCCGCTTTTTTTGTGTTATGAAGAAAATACTGATCCCCATCGATTTTAGCGATTTATCGCGATATGCCTATGAACTGGGCAAACAACTGCAATCGGTACTCGATGCAGAACTACATTTCATTCACGTTGTTAACCTGCCCAGCCACATCCTTATTAACAACGAAGGCGAATTGTTCGACGACGATGAAATGGATGTTCGGCCTTTTAAAGAAGCCCGGCAACAAGCCGAAGTGCGCCTGGCACAATGGATTTTGGGTGACCGAAAAATGGTGTACAAGGTGCTTTACGGACCCATTAACGAAAGCTTGCTGAACTATGCCAGGAGCATACAAGCCGATATGGTGCTCATGGGAACCCATGGTGCTTTTGGCATGAAGGAGTTTTTTACCGGTTCGCATGCCGAGTATTTGGCCATGCATGCCGATATGCCCATTCTGTCGTTAAAAGGCAACCTCAGCAAAGGCATCGAGCGCATGCTGCTGGCAGCCGATTTTACGGCAACCGTTCCGGCCAATATCGATTTATTGCTCGCCTTGCGTGAAGCCCTTAAAGCGCAGATTTACCTGTTGCAAATTCAGCTCAAAGGCAAAAAGCGCTCCGAAGTCGACATACAAACCCGCATGTCGGCTTTTGCCGAAAAACATGGACTCGAAGAGGTTTCCTACGCCATTTTTCCGGCCGATGATTTGGAAGAGGGCATTGTGCGCTTTGCCGCCAACAACAATATCGACCTCATTGCCATAGGCAGCATGCAGCGCACGGGTTTAAACAAGCTCATCAACGGCTGCATATCGGCCGATCTGGTGAACCATGTAGAAAAACCGATTTTCACTTTTAAGTTAAGAGACTAAAATGCAAACACTGATAGCATGGCTTTCGCAGCCATGGCCCTGGTACGTGAGTGGCCCCATCATCGGCCTTACCGTACCTCTTTTATTAATTACCGGAAATAAAATGTTAGGTATTTCATCGAGCTTGCGCCACACCTGCGCAGCAGTTTATCCCGGTAAAATTCCATTTTTGAATTATAACTGGAAAGCCGAAAGCTGGAATTTGCTTTTTGTGGCCGGCATCTTTTTTGGCGGGCTTATTGGTGGACAATTGCTGGTTAATCCCGAGCCGGTGGCCCTAAGCCCCGAGGCCAGCGAAAGCATTGCCGCATTGGGCATAAGCGCCAACGACGGCTTGTTGCCCGAACAACTTTTTGGCACCGTTGCCCTAAGTAATCCGGCCATATGGTTCATCTTGGTTTTGGGTGGCTTTTTGATTGGCTTTGGTGCCCGATATGCCGGTGGATGCACCTCAGGACATGCCATCATGGGCCTGAGTAGTTTGCAATGGCCATCGCTGGTTACGGTAATCTTCTTTTTTGTGGGAGGACTTATCATGACTTTCTTCCTTTCACCCTGGTTGTACGCACTTATTTAATGTAAAGGCATGAAAAACCTCAAATACCTTTTGATCGGCGCCTTGTTTGGCTTGGTGCTAACCAAAACCGAAGCAGTTTCGTGGTACCGGATACAGGAAATGTTCCGTTTTCAGAGTATCCATATGTACGGCATCATTGGCTCAGCCATTGTTGTGGGCCTCATTTCAATTCAGTTGATTAAACGATTGCAAATCAAGTCGCTTAGCGGCGACGAAATCGTGATTCCTGCTAAAACCTTCAACAAGGGAGGGATTATCGGGGGAACCATTTTTGGCATGGGCTGGGCGCTGGCAGGTGCTTGTCCGGGCCCTATGTATGCCCTCGCAGGAGCGGGCTATCCGGCGGTTTGGCTGGTGCTGATTAGCGCCCTTCTGGGCACCTGGGTGTACAGCTACCTTCGCCCTAAACTACCACACTGAGTATGAAAGCCTGGTTTTTGCCGATTTTTGGCCTGTTACTGGGTCTGCAGGCTTGTCAAACCGCTTCGGTGCAACAATCCGAACAAGCGCATCCTGTGTGGTCGGCGCCCGACACCAGCGATTGGGCCACACGGGCAGATGCCGATTTGCTGAGGTACGGCAGGCAGTTGGTAAGCCAAACGGCTGATTTTTTCGGTCCTGAAGGCAACGTGGCGGCCCTTGCCAACGGATTGAATTGCCAGAATTGCCACTTAGATGCTGGCACCCGTCCATTCAGTAATAATTACGCCTTGGTGGCAAGCAGCTATCCGCGTTTTAGAGCGCGTTCGGGAAGCATAGAAACCGTGCATAAACGGATAGCCGATTGCTTTGAACGTAGTTTGAATGGTAAGGCGCCCGACAGTAACAGCCGCGAAGCCGAAGCCATTAAAGCCTATGTGTTATGGGTAGGTAGCGGTTTACAGCCTGGCGACAAACCCCTGGGTACCGGTTTACAAAATATTGCCTGGCTCGACCGGGCGGCCGATTCGGCCGCTGGCGCTGTGGTGTATGCCGAGAAATGTCAGGCCTGCCACCAAGCCAACGGACAGGGCATTGCCAATGGGCATGGAGGTTACACCTTTCCGCCATTGTGGGGCGAAAAAAGTTATAATAAGGCTGCGGGTTTGTACCGTATGTCGCGCTTTGCCAGTTATGTAAAAGTGGCCATGCCCTTAGGGGCTTCGGCCGAACATCCGCAACTGAGCGACGAAGAAGCCTGGGACGTGGCAGCCTTTGTAAATGCACAGCAGCATCCCGATTTTGATATATCGGCCGATTGGCCCGATATCCATGAAAAACCCGTTGATCACCCATTCGGCCCATTTGCCGATAGTTTTTCGGAGCAACAACACAAGTACGGGCCGTTTAAACCCATTCTGGCCGCTAAATAAGGAATCATGCAGATGAAAAAAATTGGTTTATGGCTTTGGCTGGGACTTTTGATACCAGCCTTTTACCAACCTTTGCAAGCGCAAGAGGCACCGCATCGTTTGGTGATGCAACTGAGTTCGGGCGATACCTTGGTGTATAAAGGACTGTTTAAGCAGCTCAACAATTTGCAGCAAGGCTGGGGCGATAGCGTGACCATTATGGTGGTGTGTCATGGTCCTGGTATGGACCTGCTTATCGCCGGCAAATCGTCATACTCGGCCCAAATACCTGCCTTTCAGCAGCGCGGAATACGTTTCGTGGCCTGTGAAAATACGCTGCGCGAACGTCAAATTCCCAAGGAAAGCCTATTGCCCGATTTGGATTATGTACGCATGGGTTTGGCCGAAATCGTAGTTCGCCAAGAAGCCGGATGGAGTTACATCAAAGCAGGTTTTTAAGATGCATTTTTTGAAGTATTCGGCCTTTTTATTGGTGTTTTTGGCGGTACAGGGCCTTGCCGCGCAGGGGGTACATCCCTACCTCCACCACAATGAGCGCGACCGCGACAGCACCGAAGCTGCCGAAACCTTGCAGCAGTTTTTTAGAAATGGCACGCTGTTCGGGCATGCCCGCTATTTTTTTATGCATACCGATAATGCACCGGGTTTATCCGATTATTTCGCCAATGCTTTTGGCATGGGCATTGCCTACGAAAGCGCACCGTACAAAGGCTTTCAATTGGGTTTGAGCGGCTTTTTTAATTACAACCTTTATTCAAGTCCCCTCGATCAGCCCGACCCACGAACCGGTCAAATGAACCGTTATGAAATAGGGATTTTTGATATAGAGCGGCCTGCCGAAACCCGCGATATGGATCGTCTCGAAGACCTTTACCTGAAATACACCTACCGCAAAACGCAGTTTGTATTTGGCAAGCAGCATGTTAAAACGCCCTTTATCAATCCACAAGATGGCCGGATGCGGCCAACCCTGGTTGAAGGCTTGCAGTTCCGTTTACAGGAATGGGAGAAGCTCGAAGTGCAGGGGGGCTTGCTGTACAACCTATCGCCCCGAAGTACCGTACGCTGGTTTCGGATTGGCGAGTCGATAGGGGTGTATCCAAAAGGGCAGAATACCTTGGGTGAACCCGCTTTTTATAAAGGCAAAATCTCATCCGATTATCTGGGTTTTATCGGGTTTCGCTACAAGCCCATCCCCAATCTCGAGCTGCAGTTGTGGGATATGTATGTCGATCAGCTCATGAACAATGTATTGCTTCAGGCCGATTACAGTTTTGCAACCAATCGCATTCGCTGGCGCATTGGTGCGCAGGCCATTCTTCAGGATGGTGTTGGTGGCAATGCGCTTTCGCATGATTACTTGTTGCCCAATCATCAGGCACGGGTGTATGGTGTGCGGTTGGGTTTCGATTTGCCATCTTCTTGGCAATTTACAGCCAATTATACCCGTATTGCCGACAGGCACCGCTATTTGATGCCCCGCGAATGGGGACGCGATCCGATGTTTACCTTTTTGCCCCGCGAACGCAACGAGGGCTTTGCCGATGTACATGCTGCCAGCCTGGTCATCAAAAAGCAGCTCAGCAGCCGCTGGATAGTGAGCAGCGGAACGGGTTACTACCGCTTACCTGATCCGGCCGACGCTTTCCGAAACAAATACGCCATGCCGGCTTACTACCAAATTAACCTCGACGCCTTATACAATTTCGGCGGCTTGTTTGAAGGATTGAGTGGTCAAATTTTATATGTGTACAAGGGGCCTACTGGCGCTACGCCCAAAAACGAGCGATGGGTGTTTAATAAGGTGAATATGTCGCTGCTTAATGTGGTGTTGAACTACCATTTCTAAACAGCCTTAGCATTCGGGGTAACCTGGGTTACATTACTTTTGAAAAAAAGGCCTTAAGTTAGGCGTTCAGCAACCGCTAAACAGCCTCAGAAGCAGTCACGAGCTTTTGGGAGTTATGAAATGATGAAAGACAAAACAGAACAACAGCAAGCCGGCAATAACCGCCGCGATTTTTTGAAAAAAGTTGGCGCAGTTGGATTAGGCTTGCCCGTATTGAGTCCGGCCTTTGGTTTTGCCCATGCCCAAAGTTTGCCCGCCCAGGCAAAAACAAATGAAAAGGACGAAGCCGTTTGGCTGAACATTATTCAAACTACCGACGTACATTGCCAGATTCATCCGCACGATGAGCTTTTTTGGGAAAACGACAAAGCCGTTTTTCGTCAGACAGGTGGTTATGCTTATATGTCCACCTATTTTAAGCAAGAGCGGGCGGCAAATAAAAACACCTTCATCATCGATACAGGCGATATGTTTCAGGGCAGCGCCTTGTCAGTACGCACCACGGGCGCCGCTATGCAGCCTATTTTAAATGCCCTCCACTACGACTTGTACATACCCGGAAATTGGGAGGTGGTATACCATAAACGCAATATGTTGCGCCTCATGGGGGGCTTAAATGCCCCAAAAGTTTGCGCCAATATGTACCACGATTTGGGCGATGGCCAACGGGCGGAGTTGATTTTTCATCCCTACAAAATCTGGCAAGTTGCCGGGCTTAAAATTGGTTTTTTGGGTTACACCGACCATCTGGTACCCAAGCGGCAATCGCCAAATTACAGCAAGGGCATTGTGTACACCAAGCCCGAGTTTAACCTGAAGCATTATGTTGAGGTTTTGCGTGAGCAGGAAGGTTGCGCTTATGTGATTTTATTGTCGCATTTAGGCTTGTCGCAGCAAATTGCGCTGAGCAACCATCCCGATTGTGAAGGGGTAGACATGATTTTGGGCGGCGATACGCACGAAAGGGTACGGGAGCCCATACAAGGGAAGTATGCCAAGGTGGTAGAACCCGGTGCTTTTGGATCATTTGCAGGGAAACTGCAGTTGCGCATACAAGGGGGTAAGGTGGTGGAAGAGCGCTACAGCCTCGAAGAAATCAGCACGGCTGCCCTCAAGCCCGATCCTGAATTGCTCCGGATTATCGAAGAAAATGAAGCCCCGTTTAAGGACGATATTTATCAGGTGGTGGGCTACAGCACGCTGCCTTTGTACCGCTATTTTGTGGTGGAAAACACCATTGATACTATGATTTTAGACGCCCTCAAATGGCGCCTGCCCGAAATTGATGTAGTGCTGTCCAATGGCTTCCGCTTTTGCCCACCCCGCAGCACACCCGACCATACCGGTAATATCCCCATTACCCGCGGGTTTATTTACGATATGTTGCCTGTAGATAGCCCTGTACGCACCGGAAAAGTTACCGGTAAGCAAATTGCCGCTTGGCTCGAAGTGGAGCTGAACAATGTATTTGCGAAGGATGCCGGAAAGCGTTTTGGCGGCTGGGTTATCAAGTTTAAAGGTATGGAGGTGAGCTTTAATGCCTTCGCTGCTCAGGGTCAACGGGTTCAAAGCGTTAAAATCGGAGGGAAAGTCCTCGACGAAAATCGCGTATATAGCATAGCCGCTTGCGAGCGCGATGGCGATCCTGATGATATGCTTTGCCGCTTAAGTGGAGTACAAGATACCCGCAATACCCCCTATACCTTGCACGATGTGATGCTGGCTTATCTTGCCAACAATTCGCCGGTTAGTCCCGCTCCTCCAGGCAATGCCCGCGTACTCGACGCTCCACAAACACTCTTAAGTCAGGTATTTGGCGTGCCATACACCTTCCGCTAGGCCTTTACTGTAGTTACTGGTCGACCAACATAGCGGATGATGAACCAAAGCAGGGGTACAGCCAGCAAATACGACAAATATACTGGCATGCCAAAGGCCGCAGGTACGGTGCCCAATACCATGGCCACTACCCCTACAGTGAGGGCGTAAGGCAATTGGGTGCGTACATGGCTAATGTGGTGGCAACCCGAAGCCAGCGAACTCAGGATGGTAGTGTCGGATATGGGAGAACAATGGTCGCCCAGCACACTGCCTGCTAGCACGCAACTGACTACATTGTGGAAAATGGCCAAGGCGGCATCATGGTCTAATCCGGCATCCATGCTCAATTGCCAGCTAGCCGGCAGCATGAGCGGGTACAAGATGGCCATGGTGCCCCAACTTGAGCCAGTGCTAAACGACACCAAGGCCGACAATAAAAAGGTGAGCAAAGGCACCCAAACCGGTCCTAATTCAAGCGAAAGCAGCAATTGGGTGATGTAGGTGGCCGTATGTAATTCGTGGGTTAGCGCAGCCAATACCCAGGCTAAGCTCAAAATAAGCACCGCCCCCAACATGGTTTTAAAGCCGTTGATGGCCGATTCTACACATTTTTCGAGCGATAAACGCCGGCTCAACAAACTGCCCAGTACGGCAACCAGCAAGCCGGCAAAGGAGCCCCAGAGCAAGGCAATGTAGGAGTTGGCATTGCCAATGATGAGCGATAGCTTGCGGTAAAAGGGCAGGCTGTTATCGGCCCAAACGGCAGCATCCCAGCCGGTTTGAAGCAGCCCGTAAACGACCACCCCAATTACCGTAAGCACCGGCAATACGGCCAGCGCCGCCATGGGCTTTAAGCCCGCTTCCATCTGAAAATTGTCGGCTTCGCCTCGTAAGCTGTGCGCTTCGCCCGACCTGTCGGCTCCCGAACGGGCAGCCATCTCTGCTTTGTACATGGGGCCATAATCGCGTTGCTGCCTGATGAGCATCAACATAAACAAAAGCGTGAGGATGGGGTAAAAGGAATAGGCCAAGGAGTTCAAAAAAACATGGTAGGCGTTTTCATCCAGCCCTTCGATGCTGCTGATGCCGTCTTTGATGTAACCCAACTCGGCCCCTATCCAGGTGGTGATGAAGGCAATGGCCGCCACCGGAGCAGCAGTGGAATCGACCAGGTAGCTCAGCTTTTCGCGCGAAATCCGCAGCTTGTCAGTTACCGGCCGCATGGTAATGCCCACCAGCAGGGTGTTCGAATAGTCGTCGAAAAATATGGAAATGCCCAACAACCAGGTAACAAACTGGCCCGAACGAGCTGTTTTGGCCCGACGCGATAGGTAGTTCACTACCCCCTGCATGCCGCCATTACGGCTGATTACGGCTACCATGCCGCCTATGAGCAGCGAAAATACGATGATAGATTGGTGGTCGGGATCGCTGAGCGAGGCGATCAGCCAGGTATCGGCAAAATGCTGTAAAGCGAAAACCAGGCCTGCCCCTAGGCCGTATTTGTAGGCCCCAATGACCCATCCGCCCAGCAAAATACCCGCCAGCAAAGCTGAATAAACTTCGCGAAATAAGAGCGCGAAAAAGATGGCCAGCAAGGGGGGCCAAATGCTCCAACCCAGCGGAATGGGCGAATAAGATTTGCTGAAGTGCTGCTCAGCAATCCGAATGTCTATTTGCCCGGCTTCCTGCATGCTGATGGGCAATTTGGCTTTGCCAAGCTCAATGGCCACGCGTTTTGGTTCACCATTCAGCCAAAGCGCCAGCGAATCGGCCCGCTCGGTGGTGCTGATTTCTACATCGGCACTCAGCCCGCGCATGAGGTGGTGGGGCCAGCTAAGTTGCACTTCGGCCCTGAGCCCGTTGCTCAACAACCAAAATAGTAAGAAGCCTGTTAGCAGGCGCATCCCTTTCATCTGCGCTAAACTAACAGAATTGTGTTGATTATGGATAATGGGCTGGTAGAAAATAGGGTTTGATGTTCGAGGGGTGTGCGGTTTAACGCATTGGGCAGGGCGCTGGTCAGAAGGATCGACGGTCCTGAAGGTTTACCACCTTACACCTGGGAACCAGGCTGTGAACATAAATTTAGCCGACAACCAAAATAGCACGCTGTAGGTGCGTAAGGAGGTTCAGTACCCGATCAGGCCACGGTTTAAGCTATGCTGTCCGAAAGCTTGCTGAAGCGCAGCAAAAGTGAGGGTTAAGGTTTTTCCAGTACAATACCGCAACCCGCTATTCTTCTGCTTCGGGTACCTTGTAGGGCAAGTACACAAACGAACTGGCAGCACCGGCAAGCACAAACACACACATAAATTCTTCCGGGTCTTTCCAGCTTTTTTTGAATTCCGGAAAGTTTTCGTGTTGTACAATGCCCTTTTTTACGAATTCTTCCATGAGCGATACATTTACGCTCCACCGCGTTTCGATGTGCTGGTGCTGCAATACAGCTTTGCCAATGTTAATGCCTTCAGCAAACTGATGGGCGACAAAAACCGGGTATTTGCTGGTGCCACTGTCGAGAATTTCGCGGGCCAGACCTTGCAAATAGTCGGCATAATAGCGCAAGTCGTTTTGCAAGGAGGTTAACAAGGGGTTGTTGATGTGCTCGTTTTCTTCCATTAGCTAATTTTTTCGAGTAAGGCGATGTTTTCGACATGGGCTGTTTGCGGAAACATATCTACCGGCTGATACTTCACCAGGCGATAATGTTCGCGCATTAAATCAAGGTCGCGGGCTTGTGTAGCCGGGTTACAGCTTACGTACACAATACGCGGAGCGCCCAAATCACACAACATGGCTACCACATCGGCATGCATGCCCGCCCTTGGCGGATCGGTAATTACCACATCGGGCTTGCCGTGCGTGGCTACAAATTCGTTGTTCAATAGGGATTTCATATCGCCGGCAAAAAAGCTGCAATTGCCAATGCCATTTCGTTCGGCATTTTTTCGGGCATCTTCTACTGCGGCTTCCACATATTCAATTCCCACTACTTTTTTCGCATTGCGGGCCACAAACTGGGCAATGCTCCCGGTTCCCGTGTACAAATCGTACACCACTTCCTGCCCGCTTAACCCAGCAAATTCGCGGGTGAGCTTGTACAATTCTAAGGCCTGGTGGCTGTTGGTTTGAAAAAAGGATTTGGCCGAAATTTCGAAACGCAGGTCCTCTAGCTGCTCCTCAATTACCGGGCTTCCCCGCCATACCAATACCTCTTGGTCATAAAGGGTGTCGTTCTTTTTGGTGTTGATCACATACAACAGGCTGTTGATCCAAGGAAAGCTTTCGGCCAAGCTGCTGAGTACCAGCTCCAAGTTTTCGTCCTGATTTTCACCAACCATTAAAAGCACCATCCATTGGTCTAAACTGGTATGCCGTATGGTTAGGGTGCGCAAAAAGCCGTGGTGTTCGCGTACGTTGTAGCGGCTGAGGCCGTGTGTTTCGGCCAGTTGGTGCAGCTGCTGGCGGATGAGGTTCATGCGGTCGTCCATCAACAAACATTGGTCAACGTGCAACACCTTATCGAAGCGGCCCGGAAGGTGAAAGCCAAGCCCGGCTTGTGGTTTTACCATACTTTCATCGGCCAGTTCTTCGGGCGTAAACCAGCGGTTAGGCGAAAAAGTAAATTCTAGCTTGTTGCGGAAATGATACTGCTGTGCCGAGCCAAGCACTTCCACTTGTTCCGTAAGCGTTATTTTTCCCAAGCGCTCGAGAGCATCGTACACTTGTTTTCCTTTGTAATGCAATTGGCTGGGGTAGTCGAGATGCTGCCATTTACAGCCCCCGCAATGTTCAAAATGCTGGCAAGCAGCGGGAATTCTTTGGGGCGAAGGGCGCAGCAAGCGGGTCATACGGGCCATGGCATAGCGCTTTTTGTCGCGATATACCTGTGCTTCTACCCAATCGCCAGGCACAGCACCTTCAATAAAATATACCTTGTCGTTTACCCGGGCAAGGGCCAGCCCGTCGGCGGCCATATCGCTTACCAATACTTCGCTAAGTAGTTCATGGGTTTTGTTTTTCTTTCGGCTCATGTACGGGCTAAAAATTCGGTGACTATATCAAAAAGTTTTTCGGGCGCTTCGGCATGCACCCAGTGCCCGGCTTCGGGGATGGTAAAGAGTTCGGCCCGCCGGAACATCGATTTTATTTTCACATGATCCTCGGCCTGTATGTAGCGCGATTTGCCCCCGTTGATAAACAGCGTGCTGCCATCGTGGGGCTCGGCAGGCTCGAGGCCTTTGCCTATTTCATGCAGGTTTAGGTAGAGCGCTTTTACATTCAGGCGCCAGGCAAACTGCTTTTGCTCGTTCCGGTAAATGTTTTTGAGGATAAATTGCCGTGTGCCATAATCGGGCAAAGCGGTTTGTAAGGCTTGGTCAATTTCGGTGCGCGTTTGGTGCGCGTTTAAGTCAAAAGCACTCAAGGTTTCGAGGATGTGCTTGTGCTCGTTGAGCATGTACGACTTGGGCGCAATATCTACCACCACCAGCTTGTCCAATCGCTCGGGATACCGTTGGGCAAACAGCATGCTTACCTTGCCGCCCATGGAATGCCCAATGAGGTGTACGCGCTCAAGCCCCTGTTCATCGAGAAAATCGCACAAATCGTCGGCCAACAAGCTGTAGCTGAATTCGTCGCTCCAAGGACTCTGACCATGGTTGCGCTGGTCGATGAGGTAAACAGTGTAGCTTTCGGCAAACCTGCGACCCAAAGTAAGCCAATTGTCGCCTGAGCCAAATATACCGTGCAAAATAACTACCGGCGATCCAGTACCCATTTGCTGAAAATTCAATTGCATGCCGCAAAGATACTCAAAGCACAGGCAGTTTGGCAGTTTACTGTTCATCCGTATCTTGGCCTAAATGCCGCAGGATTTTGCTTTGCGGGCGCTTTGGGAATTGCGGAGCATCCCACAGCAAAAGGTTCCGATAGCTCGGGCTGAGCGTACAATCGCTAGTTGCACTGAAAAAAAAGCCTTTCTTAGGCATGTAGAGTTAAATTTGTAAAGCGCAGTTACTCAGCCGCTATCAAATCCTCCCCTAACGCTGTGGTTAGTTTTTAGCTGTAGGTGACGTATTGCTGATCTTTAACGGATGAGCTGTAGCATGCCATTGCTTTGATACTCCTGTCCATCGATCCCCGTAAACCTGATGGTATAGGCATAAGCACCCGGAGCTACCCATTCGCCATCCAACCCGCGGCCATCCCAGGCTTGTCCATACATCAGCGTAGCAAACTGCACTTGCCCCCAGCGATTATACACCTTAAACTCAAAAGGACCTGCCTCGTCTATCAAAAATCCTTGTGGCCGTAGCTCGCGATTTACGCCTTCAGGCAAAAAAGCACTGGGCATAAATATCCGCGGTTCATGTTTTAAGGCTACTACATTGGAATACAAGGTATCCCTGAATTGCGGATGTTCCGCCGCTTCACCAATGGCTTGCAAGCGATACAGGGAGGCTAGCAGTTGATCGGCCAGCACCGGGTCGTTGTCGATAAAGGGGCGCTGTACCGGATTAAAATGGGCCAAAGGCGTAAAAGGGGAAAGCAGCTCATCGAAACGACGCTCAAGCTGAAGCTCGTATGCCGTGGTACCCCAGCCGATATAAGCATTCCATTCGAGTTGATTGCTCAGCGAAAAGAGCGACTTGCCTTGTAAACATATGCTGTTGGCACTATTGCTGTACATCCTGGGCGCTGTACACCAATCGTGAAACACAAAGCGGTAATACCATGTTTGCCGGCTGCTGTTGGCCGTTGGGTCGGTGTATTGCAGGCTAAGTCGCCCATTATTCAATGGTAAATCGCTGGCCTCCCAGGCTTGAAGCCTTGTATAGCGAAGGCCATCGGCCGATCGCTCGAGCGAAAGTAGCTGCAAATCTTCTAGTCCATCAGCCTCTAACCGTAGGCTCGGCAAGGCTTCGGGTTCGTTGGTGATGCTTACCGAACGTATATACATATAAGTCGGTAGCCGCTGACGGTCGAATAGGATTTCAGCCGGCATCGACCAGCTGATGGCCCCATTGGCATGCTGAGCGGCTACTACATAGCGGTAAACCACATTTCTATCTACAGCTGCTGTATCGATGTAGCGGTTTATCGGCATACCGCCGGGCCGATTGGCCAAATCCTCATACCCCTGGGCGGGCTTCTTGCGGTAAATCTTGTAATCAGTATGGCCTAAACCCAATTGCCGGTGCCGGTCCCAAGCCAAGGTAAGCGCTCCGCTACAACTGTCGGGAATTAATTGTAAGCGTATCGGGCTAATGGGATTGGAAAATGTCGAAAAATTTCCGCAACTGTCGAATGCCCTGATGCGGTACCATGGTGCGTTAAAACCCACCGGCCCGCTGATGATATCGGTGTAGTTCCTCAGGCCGGGCGCTTGCAGGAGGTCAAGCCGTATCATATTGTTGGAGTCGGCATCCGGGCCAATGAGCACTTCAAACCCAAACAAATCACCTTCGTCACCGGCTTCCCAAACCAATTGTACCAGTCCGCTGCCCGTATCTACACTGCACTGTTGCAGGTAGGGGGCCGTGGGCGGAAGTTTATCGCGGATGTTGTCGGTGCCCGGAAGCGAAAAATACTGCCGGCCATTGGCGTCGCTCAGCGAAATACGGTAAATCACCGAATCTGCCGATTCGCACAAACCATCGGGCCTGTCGGTGCGGTATAAGTCATTCAGGCTGTCAACGGCCTGCCAGGCCCAAGCCGTTGCCGATTCGGTACCTCGCCAAATGGTGTATTTGCCGGTGCAGTTGGCAGGATAAGGACGCCCCATCGAATCCCATTGCAAAGCAACCAGCCCCTGGCTGGGTAAATAGCGCAGGTATGTGCGCATCACACGAAAGACCTCAGAAGGGGCCGATTCATAACCATGACAACCCGAAACGGTGCTGATGTAATAGTGCCAGTCTTCGCCATTATCCCTAAAATTATAGTCTATATAACTGTTGGCAAATGGATCCGTAAGGCTGTCGATAAGTACAAAAGGGCCGGAGGCATCGGGGGCTTTGTAAATGCGGTAGCACCCAAATGCCTGTAACCGGCGTTGTGCCGATTTGTGTAGCAGCTGCGCCGTTGTTAAGGCATGACCAAAATTGGCCAAATCGAGGGGGTCGATGCTGCTGGTATCGATGCGTGGTTCAAAATACAATTGCACAGGTCCGTTCATGACTTCGGCACTCAAACCGCTAAACTGGGGTGCAGGCAAGCGGGGCAACTCTTGTAGCGAAATGCGAACAGTTGCCGCACTGCTGCCAATAACGGGGCAGTTGTTGTCGTAGGCCAGCAAGCTGAATTGGGCCGTACTCACAGCACTGCTCTGGCAGCTGTTGCCTCGGGCTACATTGGCGCAACTGGTTTCCCAACGCAAGTGATTTTGGCTGCTTATTTGGTTTTGAAAACCATAACCCAGCAATACCCCCGAGGCCGAATACATGGCAACGGGAGGGATGCCCATGCCTCCCGCACCAGCCTGCAAAGTGGCGCAAGGCGGATTCTCGCAACCCGATGCAAGCTGATTGCTAGTGCTGAGCTGCGAGCCCCTCATGGCCAAACTCACCAAGTCAGGGGCGTACACATCGTTCCTGATTAATGGAAAGGAGTCGGTGGCGAGGGCTGAAAAGAAAATGGTATCACCAGCATAATAACGACGCTCTATGCTCCGCAAGTTGAGCGGGCCATTGCCCAAATCAAGTTGTAATTTCGGTGCCCGCTGTTGGGTATTTAAAGGCGCAAATGGGTCGTAAATGGGTGGCGCATTCACCGGATTGGCAATGTTGATGAAGGCAAAGTCGCGATACACCTCGCTGATGGGTTGCCCACATCGCCAGGAGGTTAGCTGTATCATCATCACAAAACGCCCGGGTATTTCTGAACGCAAAATCATTTCGCCGGTACGGCGGTTTATCGGGAAGTCATCTGCATTAACGAAAGGCGGTGGAATTAGGCCGGGTACCGGATTTTGTAGCGAATAAGGTGGGCTATAGCTGAGGTACGACGGACTTCCCTGATAGCCCCCCAGTGGATAACCAATGCTGTAGCTGATGCTGTCGAAATCAATATCTTCAGCTACATTTTGGAGATAAATGGTGTCTAATGGATTGAGAATGAGCAAGGCATTAGGGTTACTGGCAAAGCGGGGCGCATTGTCGCATAATTGAGCGGGACTAAGCACGAGGCCGCTTTGCGGATCGGTGTAAGGGCGCATACGTACCATAAAGGCCTGTGTGGCTCCCGAAATGTTCTGAATCATGGGTCGGCAACAGGGAATGCCATCGCAGCCCACAGCATTGCCTGCATTTCGTATAAAAAAATCGTAGCCTTGCGGGGGAGTAGGGCCGAGACTCGACAGGTTGAGGGTGTTTTGGTAAGTAAATCGTGCCACGGTACCCAATGGGCCGGTTCCCGTGGTAGCCGGATGGCAACGGAAAGGAGAACTGGGTTCCGGACAGCGATACGAAACGTCTTCGGTGCCTACAAAGAGTAATGGCACACTTAGTCCGGCATTGCTGAACATCGGAATGGACTCTATGCAGGTAAATGATACCCCGGAGCAATCGCGATACACCTGCAAACTGAACTCATATACCCCATTACCCAAACAACGGTAGCTAAGCTCACCACCTAAAATATGCGATGATATGGCCGGCAGGGGAATCCCCAACAGGGCAAGGAGCAACAGGGTATAGAGGCGTTTGGCCATAAGCAAAACAAGATAAAGCGCTGGGGATTAAAACCGCATTAAAACCGTAGTTCTGCGTTGCAACTTGTGGGGAATGCTTGCGGAGCTCGAGGGGGAGCGTCAAACTGTCTAAAAACCCATCAAACTTGAAAATAAGCTGCATATTTGGTCCGAAATGCCACATTTTTGTCGTTAAATCGAGGTTTTGAGACAAACGGACGTTCCCTGCAAGTTTAGCAGACCATTATCACGACAAAATAAGACACCAAAAAATGGCAGACGAAAAATTAAACAAAAAGGAAATTAGGAACGAAGCCTTACAACTTTTAAAACAAGGGACTTCTAAGCAAATGACATTTGAATTGCTTGTTGATAAACATAAATATACCAAGGAAATTGCAGAGATACTTGAAAATATTCCGTCAAAAAAAGCAGTTACTAAATATGGGAAATGGAATTATGTTCTTTTGGCGATTCTTATCATTACTACAATCAAATTCTGTCTAGAAGCCTCTTTAATTGGAACACTGCTTTGGTATGGATTGTTAATTTATGTGGTTGCGACAAAAAGAATAAAACACTATTGGTGGGTGACAGCAATGTCCTCATCTCTTTTAGTAGCTTTAATTGTAATTATTTTGACTAGTTCATCTGAAACCTGCTCTTGGACAACCACAACAATTATGTTGATTATAATCATTCCAAGTTGTATTTTGCCTATTTGGTTAGAGAAAAAATTATGCCCTAAACCGACTGAGAAAAAAGTGCAATACACCAATTCGCAGGGTCAACAACGAATGAAAATTGTTTATGAATTTACTGACATTTGAAAGAAAACCAGCAGGTAACCGCTAAGCTTTCCCCCATTTACGGGGCAGGCTGGGTGGTGTGCAGCGCCAAGCAGGAAGTCCTGCAGCTGCGAGATTGAACGTTGAAAATCCCGATTCATTGGGGAATCGTGATTTGGCCGCCCCCTATGCTTTTCTGAGGATATAACCGCAATTATGTTACGCTCGCACCCAAGGCATCATCAGCAAGCTGCCCAAAACGCTGCTCCAAACCTGGCAGAAAGGCCTTGCTCGCATTTATGGCCCATTTTTCAACCTGCTGGGCTTCCTTAGCTTCGATCTGTCGAAGGCAAATTCCCCAGGCAGCCAAGCGGCATTATTTTTTGTGCCTCGCTAATAATGCTTTAAAACGTGATATTGGTTGGTGAAACGGAGGTTTTGAGATAGGCTGACGTTCTTAAGCCACCAAACAAGCTAAAATTTTAAATACCTTTACCCATATAAAACGTCATTTCAATACGGTATGCCGCATAACAAAATGTTTGGCCCAAACTTGCGCTTCGACCTTCCGGCCGGATTGGTGGTGTTTTTGGTGGCCCTACCCCTTTGTTTGGGCATCGCCCTGGCCAGTGGTGCGCCCTTGGTTTCGGGCCTTATAGCCGGTATTGTTGGTGGTTTGGTGGTTGGTCCGCTCAGTGGATCGATGCTCAGTGTAAGTGGTCCGGCTGCGGGTTTAACGGTAATTGTATTAGGTGCCATTCAAAGTCTGGGTGGTTTTGATGTTTTTTTGGCAGCCGTAATTTTAGCCGGTGGGGTGCAAGTATTGCTTGGTCTTGTAGGTGCAGGCATCATAGGCTATTATTTTCCTTCATCAGTAATCAAAGGCATGCTCGCCGGGATTGGTGTTATCCTCATACTTAAGCAGATTCCGCATGCTTTAGGTTTCGATGCCACCGCCATGGGGGTTACCACCTTCAGTGGTCCGAGCCAGTTAAATACATTCGCCGAAATTGTGCAATCATTTCTCCATCCCGAGCCCATGGCTGCGTTTTTGGCTGCGATTGCCTTGATGTTGTTGTTGCTTTGGCAAACCAAAAGGCTACAGCGATTCGCTTTTTTTCAGTTAATTCCGGGCCCCTTGGTGGTGGTGGTGGTCTGTACCCTGCTCAATGAATTTGCGGGTCTTTTTTTGCCTGCGCATCAACTAGGGGGCTATCATCTAGTAAATATTCCCCATTTGTTAGATGCCGATGAAGCATATCGTTTGCCGCAACACGATTGGGGCATGCTGGCCAATCCGTTATTTTGGAAGGTGGTATTTACCCTCGCGGTCATTGCCAGTATCGAAAGTTTACTAAGCCTCGAGGCTTCCGATAAGCTCGACCCATGGAAACGCATCAGTCCACCTAATCGTGAGCTAATGGCGCAGGGAGTAGGCAATATGGTAAGTGGTTTTTTAGGAGGATTGCCGCTCACATCCGTCATTGTGCGTTCCTCGGCCAATGTAACGGCAGGTGCCCGTACGAGGATCTCAGCCATATTTCATGGATTATGTTTGCTTGGTTTTGTACTGGCCATTCCGGCTTTACTCAACCGTATTCCCCTTTCGGCCCTTGCGGCAATTTTGCTTTTTATCGGCTACCGGTTATCGACCGTAGGTTTGTATCGGGGGATGTATAAACTGGGCTACACCCAGTTTTTGCCCTTTGTGTGCACGGTTGTGGCCATTGTATTTACCGATTTGCTTAGCGGAATTGCCATAGGCATGTGTATTGCCTTGTTTTACATCTTGCGAAATAATTTTCGTAATGCTTTTCAGCCCGAAAAAACAGGCCCTAACACCTACACCATGGCTTTGTCAGAAGAGGTGAGTTATCTCAATAAAGGGGCCATCTCTAAATACCTGCGCGCTTTGCCTGAATATAGTAGCATTTGTATCGATGGCCGACATTCGACTTATATTGATCAGGATGTTCTTGAAGTGCTTCGGGATTTTAAAATCAATGCCGCTGAACGGAATATCCGTGTAGATTTGATAGGCATCAACCTGCCTGAACGCATCATTCGTCATTAACACCCTGCCCTATGCCCGATAAATACCTGAAATTGCTCGAGAATAATGCTGCTTGGGTGGCCGAGCGCCTTCGAACCGATCCGGGCTATTTTGAGCGATTAGCCGCAACACAAACACCTGAATTTTTGTGGGTGGGTTGTAGCGATAGTCGGGTACCCGCCAACGAAATCACCGGCACCTTGCCGGGTGAAATTTTTGTACATCGCAATGTGGCCAATATGGTGGTGCATACCGATTTTAACTTTTTGGCGGTTTTGCAATATGCCATTGAGGTGCTAAAGGTAAAGCACATTATTGTATGCGGGCATTATGGCTGTGGGGGTGTTATTGCGGCCATGGGACACAACAATACCGGTTTGGTAAATAAGTGGTTGCGCAACATCAAGGAAGTGTACGAAAAACACAAAGGGCAACTTGAGGCGATTGAAGATGATAAGCAACGCAGCGACCGCTTGGTTGAACTCAACGTAATGGAACAGGTTCGTAATTTGGCCAAAACCACCCTGGTACAAAAAGCTTGGAAAGCCCAACAATTGCACATCCATGGCTGGGTATACGGACTCGACACGGGTATCATTAAGGATCTTCGGGTGATGATGAACAAGCTCGACGACCTGGAGCCCATTTTTCGCTTCGACGATTTGTAGGAGCAGTTGGCCGTTGTTGAAATTCACGCCTGCCCAATCCAAAGTTGTTTTGGCATCGTAATTGCCAATATGACGACCATGAAAGCCTTATTGCGGACCATGCTCATTGTGAGCCTGCTTTGGATGATTGCCCTTGCTGTACAAAACTGGCCTCAGTCTCCACCTGAGCAGGTCCCCGCGCAGCCGATGCAAAAAATGGTAGATGGCAGGGCCGATTTCGACATTCACGATCGGTTGCGACCGGTGCAGTTTGACTAGGAGGGAATTACAAATTTTAACAGTTTTTCTAAAACTGTTGTTTGAGAATCCGTTGCCAATAGCTAAACTTGTTGTTCGTAATTATGAAAAAGTTTAGCCTCCCACTATTTGGCCTATTGGCTGTAATTGTAAGTTTTTCGGCCTGTAAAAAAGATGAACAAGCTGCCCCCCAACCCAACGAAGATCCGCATGGTTTGCACAATGCTCGCTGGGAATGGGTTTTTACCAAAGACAGCTTAGGTAATTTGAATGCTTCACCGCAGAGCACCGGCATTACCCAAACCGACTCATTTGCAAGCGGGGGTCGCGGTTTCCGTTTCCAAGGAGGGGCTTTAATCGATACCTTTAAATATCGCCCTGACCCTGCTCAAGCAGCGGGTTCACCCAATTACATCATTGATCTTACAGAAGACATCAGTTTTACCTTTAGAGTTAAGGGCGACACCCTCATTTACAACTACCGCCGCATCATGATTGGCGATCAGTTTATGGTGCGTAAAAGGTAAGTCCATTCGGTTTTTCGGCTTCGGCTTTGATGTGTTCCAGTACGCGTAAATGAATGCGGTGTACAATGGTATCTGCCCACCATTGCCAATAGCCAAAGGGTTTTAGTCGGAGGGCATACCAGGTGGTGCCTTGCAGGATGCATTGGTCGTTGGCGATGGGTATGATGCGGAATTCGCCCCGTTTTGAAACAAAATAGCCATGCAAATGTGGTAAATCGAGGGTAGCATAATGCAGTTCTTTCATGGGAGGAGGCGATGCGCTAACCTCAAAAGCCAGAAGATAGGGAGGTGCCCATTGGGTAATGGGTTCTACAAAGGCGCCGGTTGAAAAATGGCAATAACGGATAGCGCCAATGCCTTCGCCTTCGATGCGGGCATGGGTAGGATAGGCGATGCCTGCTTTGAAGTACCAATTATTGGGAGCGGTCATGGGTTTAAAAGCCACCACTTCTTCCCAAATGCGCTCGGCTGATGCCGCAATGGGCATGCGGGTAACCACTGGTTTTTCAGTGATGATGGCTTCGCGTTCCATAAAGCTCATGCCCGGAATGCTGCCCAAAAGCAATACCATAAAAGGGGTGCTCAACCCGGGCTTTTGCCGGATCAGCATCAGGCCAACGAGACTCCCCATCCAGCTAAAAAACAAGCCAATGGGAAAAGCCATCAGGATACAAAGCAATCCTTCTACCAAAAAGAGCACTAAAAATGCCGCATATATACCCAGGCACAACAGCGCACGCACAAAGGCCTGGCCAGCAGAAATGGCCTTGTTTCTGCCATGCCAAACCACCGGTGCGGCCCCAATGAAAAAAGGAATCAAGGTAAAGCTAGCGATGCCATACGAAGCATCAACCCGAATACACCAAATGCTGAGGAGTGCAGCCAGTAGGGCGACCACCACAAGGCTGAGGAAGCCCTTTTGATGCGCTGCTTTGAAAGCCCATTTTAACCCTTTGATCATTTGGTTACAATAAATCGTGATAAGTTGGATCTTTTTGCATCACGGCTTTGGCGAAGGGGCATAAGGGGATAATTTTAATGCCTTTTTTGCGTGCAAAAGCTGCTCCGGCAGCCACAAGCTTTTTACCGGCACCGCTGCCTTTAAGCACTTCATTCACCTCGGTATGGTCGATGATGATGCGGCTATCGCCCGACCACACATAAGTCATTTCGGCCAATCGGCTGTTTTCATTAGCCATAAAAAATACGCCACGATGCCCGTTTTCCAGGTGCTGTATAGGTAGTTCCATGCAGAAATATACATATTTTTTGAAGTGCAAAAGCACGGCCTCGCTATCCTTGTTAAATCAGCGGCATTTTTTCCTTTTCTGCTTGATTTTGCAAACAAACTAACGGCTTAAAATGTATTTTTGCGGTGCCTTAGCTTCAGCGCTTTTGAGCGATTCTAAAGCGTTGATTATCAAAAAACTGATCATTCATGACAAAACTTACCGGCAGTACCGAATTTCAATCGCGCCACATCGGCCCGCATCAGTCCGATTTATCGCATATGCTTTCGACCATAGGGGTTGATGCGCTCGATACCCTCATTGACGAAACCATTCCTGCCAACATTCGCCGGAAAACATCGATGCAAATGTCTCCAGCCCTCAGCGAATTTGAAATGTTGAAGAGCTTACGTGATATTGCCGCGAAAAACAAGGTCTATAAAAGCTATATTGGCCTGGGTTATTACGATGTGATTGTGCCTGGTGTGATTTTGCGGAATATCCTCGAAAACCCGGGTTGGTACACCCAATATACCCCTTATCAGGCCGAGATTGCCCAGGGCCGCCTCGAAGCACTGCTGAATTTCCAAACCATGGTTTGTGAACTTACCGGGATGGAAATCGCCAATGCTTCCTTGCTCGACGAAGCCACGGCTGCAGCAGAAGCCATGTTGATGCTCCATAGCATGAAAGGCATGGAAAAAGGGCAGAAGTTTTATGTTTCTGATAAGTGCTTCCCGCAAACCAAAGCCGTACTCGAAACCCGTGCCGAACCGATTGGTATCGAAATCGTGTATGGTTTGTTCGAGGATTTTGACTTTAGCAACGATTATTTCGGAGTGCTTTTTCAGTATCCCGATGGCTATGGTTGTGTAAAAGATTATGCAGCTTTTTGTGAAAAGGCCAAGTCCCATGGCATTTATGTGGCTGCCGCTGCCGATTTAATGAGCCTGATGCTGCTTACCGCGCCAGGTAGCTGGGGTGCTGATGTGGTCATTGGTTCAGCTCAGCGCTTTGGTGTGCCCATGGGTTATGGAGGCCCGCATGCAGCCTTTTTTGCCACACGCGATGAGTTCAAACGTCAAATTCCAGGCCGTTTAATCGGAGTTTCCGTAGATGCTCAAGGCAATACAGCCTACCGTATGGCCTTACAAACACGCGAACAGCACATCCGCCGCGAAAAAGCGACTTCCAATATCTGTACCGCCCAAGTGCTGCTGGCCATTATGGCAAGTATGTACGCGGTATATCACGGCCCCGAAGGCTTGCGTAACATCGCCACCCGCATTCACCGCCGCGCCAGTGTGCTCGACAAGGCGTTAACACAGCTGGGTTTCAAACAAATTAATGAGCAATACTTCGACACCCTACAGGTAAAACTGAATGCCGAAGAACTTGAAAAGCTGCAAAATATCGCCGATAGCAAAAAAATCAACCTCAATTATTTTGTGCCCGGACAAGTGGGTATTTCGGTTGATGAAACCACTACCGTGGGTGATGTGGCTCAAATTGTGAGTGTATTTGCGGCCATAACCAACGGACAGCAAGCCCATGTACAGGAGTTAGACGCTGCCCTGGAACTGAACCTGAGGCCTGCTTTCTTGCGAACCGATGAAGTGCTTACACATCCTGTCTTCAACAAATACCACAGCGAACACGATATGCTGCGCTACATCAAATCGCTCGAAAGCCGCGATTTGTCGTTATGCCACAGCATGATCCCCCTAGGGTCGTGCACCATGAAACTCAACGCAACCACAGAAATGGTGCCCGTTACCTGGCCCGAATTTGGTAATATTCATCCCTTTGCCCCACTCGATCAAGCCCTAGGCTACAAGCAACTTTTCGAGGAGCTCAATGCCGATTTGAAAGAGGTAACTGGTTTTGCGGGCATTAGCCTACAACCTAATTCCGGTGCGCAAGGAGAATATGCAGGTCTTATGGTCATTCGCGCGTACCACCTCAGCCGTGGCGATGCCAACCGAAACATCGCCCTGATTCCTTCTTCTGCCCATGGTACAAACCCGGCATCGGCCGTTATGGCTGGCATGAAGGTGGTAGTGGTGAAATGCGACGATAACGGCAATATCGACCTCAACGACTTAGCTGAAAAAGCCCAGCTGCACAGCCAGAACCTGGCCGCGCTTATGGTCACCTACCCTTCAACCCATGGTGTATTTGAAGAGGGTATCGTAGAAATTTGCGAAATTATTCATAAGCATGGCGGTCAAGTGTATATGGATGGTGCCAATATGAATGCACAGGTGGGTTTAACTAGCCCGGCCCTCATTGGTGCCGATGTATGCCACCTCAATTTGCACAAAACCTTTTGTATTCCGCATGGTGGCGGTGGCCCCGGTATGGGACCCATCGGTGTGGCAGAGCACCTTGTGCCCTTCTTGCCCGGTCATCCCGTGGTTAACATCGGAAGCAAATCGGCCATGAAGGCTGTGTCAGCAGCCCCTTGGGGCAGCGCCAGCATCCTCCTGATCTCCTATACCTACAGCCGCATGATGGGCGCCGAAGGCCTTACCGATGCTACCCGCTACGCCATACTTAATGCCAATTACATCATGGCAAGGCTTCAAAACGAATATAAAGTATTGTATACCGGAGCTAACGGTCGCTGCGCGCACGAAATGATCATTGATTTCCGTCCGTTTAAGGCATCGGCGGGCATTGAGGTTGAAGATGTTGCCAAGCGCCTCATGGATTACGGTTTCCACGCGCCAACCGTATCGTTCCCTGTGGCCGGTACCATGATGATAGAACCTACCGAATCAGAAAGCCTGGCCGAACTCGACCGCTTTTGCGAAGCCATGTTGAGTATTCGTGAAGAAATTCGAGAAATCGAAATGGGCCTGGCCGATCGTGTCAACAATGTTCTCAAGTTCGCACCACATACCGCTAAAGTAATAGTGGGCGATTGGATTCGTCCTTACAGCCGCGAAAAAGCGGTATTCCCTACGGCTTGGGTGATGGAAAATAAATTCTGGCCGGCAGTAGGCCGGGTAAACAACACCCACGGCGACCGCAATCTCATCTGTGTTTGCCCACCCATGGAAGCCTATAGCGAAGCATAGTTCCTTAAAATTGCACGCAAATAGCCCTGAAGTCTTCGGATTTTCAGGGTTTTTTTGTTCATTTTAAGGCGCTTTGCCATTCTTGAAGGAGTAAAAGGTAAAAAAGCCTATTAATTTGTCGTAATATGCTAAATTGCGAGCTTCTTAAATCACACTTATGAAGAAGTTTTTACTCTTTGCCGGACTCTGTATGTTCGGCTTCCAATTGCAGGCCCAGGATGCCCGTAATATTACCAAACAAAAACAGCAGCCCAAAAACCACAAGCAAAACGCTACGGTGCAGTTGTTGCAGCCTTTGAGCACAAGTACCACGCCCTTTTGGACAGATGATTTTAGCAGTGCTACAAATTGGGTGATTTCCAATGCTGCTGGAAATACCGATAACTGGGTGATAGGCACTACCGGCCCCAGCGGTACTTACGCCATTCCGGTAATCGCTTCCCCAACCGCGGCCAATGGCTTTGCCCTCTTCGATTCTGATAATTTGTGCAGTGGCAATCAGAATGCCTTCCTCACCACCGCCAATCCTATCAATTGCAGCGCGCACAGCAGCGTAATACTTACTTTCCATCAGCAATTTCGACGTTATGTCGATTCGACCTATGTCCTCATTTCAACCAACGGAACCACCTGGACCAACGTGCCTTTTGGCAACAACCTGTTGGCGCTAAATGCATTTCCGGGAAACAATCCGAATGTGGTTTCATTGAACATCAGTAGTATCGCTGCCGGGCAAGACAGCGTTTGGGTGCGCTTTCATTTTTATTCGGTTCCCCCCATGACGCCGACTCCCGGTTGTGGATATGCTTGGATGATTGACGATGTGAGCATGAGCGCCGCGGCATTAAACGATCTTTCGTTGAGTTCTTTGTCGGCATTGTCAACTGATCGGTTCGATGTGTATGGCACCTACAACGAGACCAATCGCGAGGGCGATTCCCTTTTGGTCCGCGCAACCATTTCGAATTTGGGAGCATTGGCACAGCCAAATACCCGCTTTGAACTTATTGTGCTTGATTCAGCAGGCAATACGGTTGCTACCCGTGTACAAAACCTGGGTAATTTTGCAGCTTCTCGCGTAGATAGCGCCATCAGTCCGGCCCTTCCTTTAAATGCCATAGGCGTTGGTAAGTACCGGCTGGTAGCCCGTGTATTGAGCGATTCTACGGATGCTACACCGAACAACAATGCAGATACGTCTTACTTCGATGTTAGCCCGCGTGCCATAAGCATGGCCATTCGCAATCCTCTACGAACCGGTGCTTTGGGAACCAACAGTTTCCCGAGTTTTCCCGGAGCCGAAGACGATTTCCGGTGTGCCAGCGTACTCGAGCAGTTTGTAACCGATACGGTATCTGGCATGTACATGAAGTTTGGTCCGAATACAGCCCCCGGCGGTTTGATTACTGCAGAAATTCGTGATGCCAATAACCTGAGCAACATCATCATGCAGTCGGATTTGCATGTGGTAACCGCTGCCGACATAGCACGTGGCGATCTGTGGTTGCCCATGGAAGGCAACGTAAATGCACGTATTTTGGCGGATGGCGATTATTACATGAGTGTATCGCTTTTCAGTAATGTAAACGCAGCTCACGTTACCATTTTGGATGACGAAACCAATGAAGCGTTTAAGCGTACGGGTTCGAGTATCATTTACACGGCCGATGATCAAACCTGGTATAACAATGGTATTGCTTTTGCCATTGATGTTACTTACGGGGCTTCTAATGTATCGGTCAAAGACATGGATAACCAGTATTTCCGCTTTGTGGGATTGTATCCCAATCCGGCACGCGATGAGGCTACCATCGGCTTTGAGCTTAAGCGTAACGAAGAAGTCCGCATTACCATTCGCGACATGAAAGGCCGCGTGGTGGGCATGGAAAACTTGGGTCAGCTCAATACAGGTGAATATCAACACAGGCTTTCGCTGAACCAGCTCAATGCAGGTTTGTATTTTGTAGAATTGGCAACCAGCAGCTTTAATGCTGCACAGAAGTTGATGCTTCAGAAATAAGGGATTTTGCTATATGAAAAACGGGGGTCGCAACCTCCGTTTTTCATTTTCAGGGCTTATTTTTTAGCTTTCAGCAGAAAAATTTAGGCTAAAGGCTGTTTAATGCACTTAAAATCCTTACATTTGAGTTTAAACTAATTTTTTCATCATGAGAAAAACCCTTTTACTACTTGCTTTGAGCGCCGGTTTTATGGGCGTCGCCAATGCACAATCTATTGCTTTTGAGCCAGGAGATGCTGGCGTGCCTTTTGCAAAACCAGCTCACATTGAGCAAAAAGGTATAAAGCACAGCTCACGCGTCGCCAACACGGTTAATCTGCGCATGAGCCATACTGATGCGGTTGTAGAAGCCTATGGCCCATCTAACTTCCGTCTTACAAGCTTTGTTGACTTTTTCACCGATTCATTGATGTTTTATAGCTTCAATGGTGCTTTAGGTAGCGCGGGTTTCCATGCAGCCGGCTGTATTTTTAATCCTTACAACCAGTTTTTCGATGAGCCGCTTCCTTTGGGTACCGAATATCGTCTTGATACCATTTGGTTTGGTGGCGTTTACACGCGTCTTCAGAACAATACCGTTGGCGACACTTTACGCTTACAGGTAAGTTTTGGTCCAAGTACAGCTACGGGTACCAATGCAGCTTCAAATGCGAACTGGGTTCAGCTTCGCTACAATGCAAGTGCTCCCCCTGCCTTGGCCAATCGCGCAGTAATGGGTCAGTTGTTTGCTGCTCAGCCTGCTCAACACGGCTTTGGTGGAAACTTGGGTGCCCAAACAGTACAGATTGATTACATCCTTACAGCGGATGATACCGTTTCTAATCCTGCTTTGAACCCCAATTACCCATACATTCCTTTCGTTATGCCTGGTGGAGGTATCAACATCCCGGCTAACAACTGGGTTGGTTCTTCAGTACGTTTCCGCACAGGTAACCCTTATCAGCTTGGTGATGTTATCTGGAGCAACGATACCGTACAGCCTATTCACAACTCCTATCGTCCATTGGCGAACATCGAGAACGATCCGCCTCAGTACGGCTTTTTCTTTGACTCAACCGGTACCAGCCAGGTATTGTTGAAGTCTATTCGCTATCAGGCCGGAACAACTAACTTCTTCTTTAGTCCACAGGCTGATCGTGGTTATTGGATTGATTTCTCAATTCAAGCTACATTGCCTGGTGTAAGTGTTGAAAATATTGCTGCTGATGTGGCCCGTATTGGCAACATTTATCCGAATCCGGTTAACGCTGGCAATCAGTTGATCCTTCCTATTGAGCTTAAGCGCAACAGCAAGGTGAGCTACAGCATTGCTAATTATATGGGTCAAACGGTTGCTTTTGAAAATGCAGGTCAACTGTTCGAAGGAGCACACCGTCTCGAAGTGAATACACATGGCTTAAATGCCGGTATCTATTTCATGAACCTCAACATCGATGGCATCACTCAGCCTATTCGCTTTGTGGTGAACAAGTAATTCTCTTTGATTAATTGTTGGAGCCGGATTTCGTAATGGAATCCGGCTTTTTTATTATCCGGCATTTAGTAGCACAGCTTATCTTTGGTGCATGCAAGTGTATAAAGATCCCGACCTCAGGGCATACAACAGTTTTGGTTTAAGCGCGCGTTGCAAATACCTCATCGATGTTCATGAGGCCGATGAGATTCCCAAAGCCATAGAAATGGCCGGGCATTTTGGCTATCCCTTTATGATTTTGGGAGGAGGCTCGAATGTATTGTTTACCAATGATTACCAGGGAAGCATCATACGCATTTGTATAGCCGGTATTGAAGCCAATGAAGATGGTGATGAAGTGGTGCTTACAGCAGGTGCCGGGGTAGTATGGCATGAGTTGGTGCAGTATGCCGTGGCCCACAATTATGGTGGTATCGAAAATTTGGCACTGATACCCGGTACAGTAGGTGCATCGCCTATCCAAAATATCGGTGCATATGGGGTAGAGCTGCAAGATGTTTTCGAAAGCCTCACGGGCTATCACCTGGAGCAAGGCTTTATGCGGTTCAATAAAAACGGATGCAAATTTGGTTACCGACAGTCGATTTTTAAGGGAGAGCTGAAGGGCAAATTTGTAGTGAGTCAGGTAAGCCTGCGCTTGCACAAACATCATGAGCTCAAACTGAAATACGGGGCCATACAAGATGAACTCAGCCGTCGAAAAATCAGCACACCAACCATCGCCGATGTGGCTGATGTAGTAAGCAGTATTCGGCAGAGCAAATTGCCAGACCCCACTACCATAGGCAATGCCGGAAGTTTCTTTAAGAACCCCGAACTGCCGGAAGCTTCGTTCAAGCGCTTACAAATAGATTTTCCGGACTTACCCGGCTTCCCTGCTGCCCAAACCAATTACACTAAAACTTCGGCAGCCTATATGATTGAGCAATGTGGCTGGAAAGGAAAGGTGATGGGCGAAACAGGCACTTATGATAAACATGCCTTGGTGCTGGTGAACCATGGCAAAGCTACCGGCTCCGAAATATGGAGTCTGGCCCAAGAAATTCAAAAATCGGTTTACGAAAAGTTTGGAGTGAAACTTGAACCCGAAGTAAATATTATTGGCTCGTGATGCGCAAGGGCATTCCTAGCCGAATGGACTGGTTTAAGGGCTGATGACCTGCAGGAAAGCCAAAAGCGATGGGATAATCATACGGAGCTACCGCTTCTAATAGGATTTGCTCTGCTGTGCGCCCAAATCCTATGGCGTTGTCGTTCATTTTCGTGAGTCCGCCTACCAGCAAGCCGGCTAACTGGCTTAAAACGCCTGCACGTTTTAAGCACATCATCATCCGATCTACATGGTAGAGGTATTCGTCAAGATCTTCCAAGAACAGGATTTTTCCCCTAAAATCGGGCAGGCTGTTGCTGCCCATCAGGCTGTAAATCACCGATAGGTTGCCACCTATGACTTCTGCTTCCATTTCCGTGCCTCGCTCAAAATGGAGTTTGCTGAGGTCATAAACGAGATGCTTGCCCTTGAGTGCCCGGTCTAAACTCTCCCAACTTCTAAGTGACGCGCTTGAGCTTTCGAAGTTGAGTGGCATGGTACTGTGTATGCTGGCTGTATGCCGCTTTTGCAGTTCGGCATGTAAAACCGTAATGTCGCTATAACCGCAAATCCATTTGGGTTGCTGCATGAAACGGTCCCATACCAAGCCGTCAACCAGTCGTACACTTCCGTACCCTCCCCTTGCGCATAAAATGGCCTTTACTTCGGGGTCGTTGAGTTGCTCCTGCAAATCAGCCCTGCGTAGCTCATCGGAGCCTGCAAACTGCCGATCTTCGGCTCCGATGCTTTGGCCTAGTTTCAGTTGGTACCCTTGTTCGCGTAGCCATTGGCAGGCGGGCTCAAGTTCTGGAAGGCTTATCTTTCGTGCAGTGGCTATAATGGCAAGGGTATCGCCGGCTTGCAAGTAGGGAGGAATTATCATCTTTCAATCAAATAAATACGACCAGTACGGTTTTTAGGCCCCAATTCCATTTGGGTGAGCAAGTATAAATTTCCGGCTTCGTCTTCGCCCATGGCGTTGATGTAGCCGAGGTCCTGAGCATTGCGAAAACGTAGTGATTTTTCGACCCACTGTCCGTTTAGTTGCTCTATGGCCATCACCTCACCCTTCCAGTCGGCAAAAATAAAATGTTTGCGCAAAGCTGGAATCAGCACGCCGCGGTACATATAGCCGCCCACCACGCATACCCGGCTACTGGTATGGGGGTATGCAAAAACAGGTCGCAGCAATGCTTTGCCCTGTTCGCAGTTTTTTTCGGGATTGTAACAATGATGGCCTTCCATTAACCGCCAGCCATAATTTCCCCCCCGTTCAATGATGTTGATTTCTTCGAACTTGTTTTGACCTACATCAGCTGCAAATAGCCGCCCATCCGGGGCAAATGAAATTTTCCACGGATTTCGCAATCCATAGGCCCAAATTTCAGGCAAACCGGCTGTGCGAACAAAAGGGTTGTCAGGCGGAATGCCGTAAGGCCTACCGGCATCAACATCGATGCGAAGTATTTTTCCCAGCAAAGTTTGCAGGTTTTGGCCATTGCCTGCCAGCCCAAAACGATCGCCAGCACCACCACCATCACCTAATCCAATATACAGCATGCCGTCGGGCCCGAAGGCCAAACTTCCTCCATTGTGGTTTGATGCTGGCTGGTCGATGGTCATGATAATACGCTGCGTAGTAAAATCGGCCATATCGGGGTCGTATTCCGACACCTGATATTCGGCAATGACCGAACGATGATCGCTGGTTTTTAAGGCTCGAGGAGCCGAATAATGAACGTAAAACTTGCCGTTTTGCTGATAATTGGGATGAAAAGCCAATCCTAAAAGCCCCATTTCGCTGTAATACGGACTTATTTTGGCGAGTTTGCTGGTGATTTCGAGAAAGGGATAGGGCTTGAGCTTGCCATCTCGTATTACGCGAATGGTGCCATGTTGTTCGGCAATAAATAAACGGTTGCTACCATCACCGGCATGGGTAAGCACCACGGGTGCCGCCAAACCTTCGGCTATTTGTTTAAGTGTGAGCGTAATTTGAGCATGCAGGTGATGCCCGGCAGTTATCAAAACCAGCACCACCGCCAAGAGGCTTTTTCGCATAACCAAAGCTAAGAAAAAAAATGAGCTGTAGACAGCCAGTATCCCGAATCGACCTTGGCCCTCCGGGCAAGCGCTAACGGGCTTAGGGCGCAAGCGAAAGGGGGTGTAGGAATGTCCGATGCAGTTGGGGGTGTACCATCTTACATAGCCATCCCCACCCAACCAGGCTTGCATCTACTGCCCCGAGCCTGGGCCTAGGGTAGGCCTAGGAAAATACGGTGGTTTTAGAGCCCTAGCCCATCAGGCTAGCCATGTCAAACAGCCTTTTTTCATCGAACGGACGACCGATAAGCTGAAGGCCCAAGGGTAAGCCATTGCTGTGCGTGGCAAACGGAACCGAAATGGCAGGCATTCCCGTTAAATTTGCCAGTACAGTAAATATGTCTTCCAGATACATTTGAATGGGATCATCGCTTTTTTCACCAAACTTAAATGCCGTGGAGGTGGTGGTTGGTAATACGATGGCGTCGCAATCGCTGAGGATTTCAAGCGTTTTGTCGCGCAAAATTCGTCGTACTTTTTGGCCACGACCATAATAAGCATCGTAATAACCTTCACTCAACACAAAGGTACCCATCATAATACGCCGCTTTACCTCGGGGCCAAAGCCTTCGGTGCGTGAGCGTTTGTAGGTGCTTTCCAAATCGGTAGCTGCTGAACTACGGTAGCCATAATGCACCCCGCTGTAACGCGAGAGGTTAGAACTGGCCTCGGCAGTAGCCAAAATGTAATAGGCTGGAATGGTGTAGGGCAAATAAGGGAAGGATACTTCAACGATTTCATGCCCTGATGCTTTCAATGATGCTATTTTGTTCAAAAAGGCCTGATGTAATTCCGCATCTATGCCTTCGCCATTCATCAACTCTTTGAGTATAGCAAAACGATAGGTTTTGTTTTTCTGCAATGGCAGGTAGTCAGGTACCGGCTTGGTGGAGCAAGTGGTATCAAATGCATCGGCACCGGCCATGATTTGCGTGAGCAGGGCGGCGTCTTCTACACTATGGGTAAAGGGCCCTACCTGGTCAAAAGATGATCCGAAAGCAATGATGCCATGTCGTGAAACGCGACCATAAGTTGGCTTTAAACCTACCAGGCCACAATATGCAGCTGGTTGGCGGATTGAACCACCGGTATCTGTGCCCAGACTCGCATGACAAAAGCCCGCAGCAACCGCTGCAGCCGATCCTCCCGACGATCCCCCAGGAACGTATTCGGTATTCAATGGATTAAGTACCGGGCCAAAAGCAGAATTCTCATTAGAAGAGCCCATGGCAAATTCATCGCAATTAAGCCTTCCGATGATAATGGCACCAGCCGCTACCAGCCGATCGGTAACGGTGGCCGAATACAAAGACTCGAATCCCTCCAGTATCTTAGAAGATGCACTGAAGCGATGTCCCTTATAAGCGATATTGTCTTTAATACCCAAAACCAAGCCGGTGAGCGGTTGCCACTGCCCTCGCTGAATGTCCGCATCGGTGGCAGCAGCCTTCGCCAAGGCTTCTTCGGCAAAAACTTCAAGAAAGGCATTGATTTCGGGACGGGCTTTGATGCGCTGGAGATAGGCTTGTACCAAGTCTACACAACTCATTTTTCCGGCACCTAAGTCGGCCTGAATAGCTGCTAATTGGGTATACGACTTCAAACCAATTAGTCTTTTTTGTCTTCGCTGGTGGGTTTTGCGCCATCTTCGATTTCCTTACGGATACCGGCCGATGCATCTTTGAACTCGCGGATACCCTTGCCCAGGCCGCGTGCTAGTTCGGGAATACGCTTGGCACCAAACATAAGCACAATGATGAAAAGAATTACGATTAACTCCGGACCACCAATGTTGCCAAGAAAAAGCAGGAGATTTGCCATGCTATTTGTAAATTTAAGCTGCAAATTTAGCACAAAAGCATGGGAAGAGAAAGTTTAGCCCATCTAATCACCAAAACTATATGCCGTTGAACCCCATTGTACTTTCGATACCTATATTTTTCATACTCATTGGCCTTGAAGTTTTTTACGATAGGGTCCGTAAAAAAGGTGTTTATCGCTTTAATGACGCACTTACCAATATCAGTTGTGGTATTACCGAACAGGTGAGTGGGGTATTCGCCAAGGTATTTACCGTTACCCTTTACTACCTGGTGTATGAACATGTTCGACTGTTTACAGTGCCTACCGATTGGTATTGGCTGGTGCTATTGTTCCTGATGGTAGATTTTGCCTACTATTGGGCTCACCGCTGGAGCCACGAAGTAAATTTATTTTGGGCCGGTCATGTGGTACATCATCAAAGCGAGGAATATAATTTATCAGTAGCGTTGCGTCAGGGGGTGTTTCAAAAGTTTTTTACGTCCTTCATTTACCTGCCCATAGCATTGCTCGGCTTTGATCCGTATTGGTTTTTGTTGTTGGCAGCATTCAATACCCTCTATCAGTTCTGGATACATACGCAGTTCATCGGCCGCATGGGCTGGCTCGAGTATGTGCTGAATACTCCCTCGCACCATCGGGTTCATCATGGCCGAGATCCTAAATACATCGATAAAAACCATGCTGGATCGCTGATTATCTGGGATAAAATGTTCGGGACTTTTCAGGCTGAAGAAGAATCGCCCAATTATGGCATCACCAGCCCGGTGAATAGTTGGAACCCGGTTTTTGCCCAAGTGCAACACCTCGGTATGATATGGCAAGATGTTAATCGCGTACAAGGCTTAGCAAATAAATTTCGCGTCATCTTCGGAAAACCAGGCTGGCTACCCGAAAGTATGGGCGGTTACCGTAAACCCGAAGTCGTCGCCCCAAATTATCAAAAGTTTGACACCGAAGTACCCCTGCCTGTGAACGTGTACGTGCTGCTGCATTACCTTTTCATGCTGGCGGGTACCAGTTATTTTTTATTTAACCTGAATGCTTTTAACTGGACGGAAAAAGGGGTTTTTGCGGGTCTCATCTTTTTAACTTCTGCCAGCTTGGGCCTACTCCTCGAAAATCATAAACAGGCTCGCAAGCTCGAAAGGGTAAGGCTTTTGTTGACGACAGGGATATTGATTATCACCATCGGAAAAGCAACAGTGCTACTTCTTGCCACTTGTAGCATTAGCTTAATTGGGTTAAAATTGCTGGATAAAAGCCTAAACAACACCTTCCATGAAAAAATGGCCTGAATACCTACTCTTACTTGTTGCTTTACTGCACTTGATTTTGCGGCGTGAAGATGATTTACTGCTCATGGGCATTACCAAAAGTTTGATTATGCCCACGGTAATACTGTATTATTGGCAGGGCAGTAACCAAAAGAATGGCCTGGTATTTTATTGGATATTAGTAGCGCTTATTTTATCGTGGCTGGGCGATATTTTTCTCATTTGGGGCGCCCAAAACTTGTATTTTATGTTGGGCATGGCCGCCTTTTTTACGGCGCATTTGTGTTATGCAGCAGCCTTTAGCTTGGGAGGGGGTATCGGACTCTTGCAAAAAAAGCCCTGGTTGGCCCTGCTGTGGTTGGCGCTGGCCGCTGCTTTGTATGCGTTCCTCTTCCCCGGTTTGGGCGTTATGGCTATACCTGTTGGTTTTTATACCCTAGCTATTGTGGTCATGGTGCTTATGGCCTTTAACCGTTATGGTCGCGTGGAAAATACAGCTGCCGTTTGGGTAATTGCAGGTGCCATAAGTTTTATGTTTTCAGATAGTGTGCTGGCCATCCACCGGTTTAGAATCGATATCGCCCACCAACAGTTTTTGGTGATGCCAAGCTACATTTTTGCCCAATATGCGATTGTAAAAGGATACTTAGGCTACCTCAATCAACAGTAATTTGGTGCCACAGCGAGTGGCTGCTTGCATTCTTGCAGATGAAGCGCTTTTATTAATCCGACACTAAATTTAAAGCATATACTTTTGATGGAATTTCCACCATTTGTCGGGGAGTTCATCTTTCCCAGCCATAAGGTAGTCGTTGTATGAGCAAGGTACCAAATGGGTACGCTCTTTCTTGCTGCCTTTGATGGGCGGCAAAGCTACTTCCATCCACCAACGCCCCGATTTTTTGCTTTTGTAAAACACCAAATCGTGTTTACCCGCCTTGAGGGTAGTGGTGTATTTAATGAAGGTGCGGTTGCGTACCTTGGGCAAATCGTTCATGCGGTTGTTTAGCCCGTCGATAAAGTACCAAATAGCCTGAGCTAAGGTTGCAGCGGTAAGTAACTGCCGGTCGCTGCTTGGGTCATATTCAAAAAATCCTATAGAGCTGAGCTTGTCGCTTAGTCCGGCATAGCGGGTAAGCTGACAAAGCTCATGTGCAAAAAGGCCATTTGGCGACCCTTCGGGATTACCGGGTGCATCGGCTTTGCGTATAGCACTTACATCTAAGTATAGCATGTCGGCTGCACGGAGGTATGGTTCGGCTTCTTCGATATTGGCGCGCAATTCGCCTAAGCGCACCACATCAAAGAACAGCTTTTCTAGTAAACGCACTTCATTGCGGTTTACGAGATAGGTTTGGAAGCCTAAATTCACATAATTGAACAGGTGACTGGGCTGGTGGGCAATGATTTTGAACAAAAAGTTGTCGGCTGCCACAGGGCCGGCTTCCCCGGAATCCTTGAGATGAAAACGGGCGTCGACAGCGGCGATATCGATCGTGTTATCGTAATTGGCATAAGCCAGGTATTGCCCATAAACCAGGTCGCGACTACCTCCGAGTAAAAGTGGGATGCATTGGTTTTTGATGAGTTCCCAACATACTTCCTGAATGGCAATGTAGGTGTCGTGCACGGTTTCACCCGCCGCTATGTTGCCGAGGTCTACAATTTCACAACAACTATCGGGAGTGTAAAGCCGGTAGAGCTCTTGCCGAATATAGTCGGCAGCATGGGCACAAGCCGGGTTTAAGGCTTGTTGCCGCGATTCCTGGATGCCAATGATGGCCAATTGCTTGCCTTCAATAGCGGGAAGACTTTCGATGTGCTTTTGAATGTATTGACCTAAGCTGTTTTCTGCATAGCGATCAGCATCACCGAACAGGGAGGCATCAAGGGGTTTTAGGAAGGCGTCGAGCATGCGTCAATTTTGTTCAAAAATAAAAAGGCCTGTGGGATTCACAGGCCTTTTTAGGAATTATGTTGTCATTATTTCCTGTTCATACGCAATTCGAGACCCACCGGAACTGTAGTAACACTGTCGAGTTGGTAATTCAAATTGGTTTTCAGAATCTGGAGGTTTTCATCGTTTACTTCAACGGTAAATACAATCACGTCGCCACCCGATTCGGTGAGCGTTATGCTGCTGGTGGTATTGGTAAAGGTGCCGCTGCCGTTCAAACGGATCGTATCTACTGCGGGAGCTCCGGGCAAATTGCCGAGGGTTGGCAGAAAGCGAATGTCGTACAAGGCAGTACCCGCCGGCGTGTTGAAACTTACTGTACCCGCTTCATTGGCGGTTCCATTTATGGGGAACGGTCCGAGGATAGGGACGTTGACAACAGCAGTATAATCGAGGCGCGAAACATTCCAATCGCCATTGATTCGTTCTGCATAAATTTCCTCGGGAGTTTTGTTGTCTTTTTTCTTGCAGCTGGCAAAAACCATCAGACTTAAACAACTGAGAAGTAATACTTTCTTCATAGGAGATATTTTGAATAATCGAAGATAGTGTAATTCATTGTGTTTACATCTTTGTACAAAAAATTTTCTATTCATCTACATCTTGGTAAGCAAAGCCGAAAGCTATCGCGCTGCGGGCTCGGCTTGGCGTGCGCATCACGCCCCAGCAAAAGGCTCTGCTGCCTCGGCCATGTAAGCAACCATTCATGGCACTGATATGAAAAGCCGGCACAAGGGCATCCCGTTGAAAGTCACGTATGGTAGTCATTCAACCGCTATAAAACCCCCTGCACACCGCTGCGTTGAAAACCCCGGCCATCCGGGTGAAGAAAGAATACCCCTGTTTTTAGTTGCCGTTATGCCCCTAGGCAGAACAAATTTTAACGAGTTGTAAATGTAAAGCTGAAGACGAACTTTATTTGACCGAAATGGTCCAATAAGTAGGCATAACAGCAATGACCTTGAGAAGGTAACATTCTGTTAATATTGTTTTCGGTCTTTTGCACAAATTTTAAGACCGAATGAAGTTTTTTCTCAGCTTATGTGGCGCATTAATCTTCAATATTTCAGCGATTTATGCTCAAAATGGAAGTATTAAAGGCAGCGTTAAGGATGATACGAAATTGCCACTAATCGGAGTAAATGTAATCATAAAAGGCACCAACATTGGAGCATCAACCGATTTTGATGGCAATTACAGCATCACCAACGTAAAGCCTGGCACCTATACTTTATTTGTGTCCTACATATCCTACAAGGCCCAAGAAATTATGGTTGAAGTTTTGCCAGGGAAAACAGCCATGGTAAACATCACCCTGCTAGAGGATGTAGCAGAATTAGCAGCTGTTGAAATTCAAGCCGAGCGGATTACCTACACCGAAGCCGCCGTGCTCATGGAGGTGAGGGAATCAAAGCAAGTAGTTTCGGGAGTTTCGTCGCAAGAAATTTCGCGCTCGCCCGATAAAGATGCCGCTCAGGTGGCTTCACGCGTTCCAGGGGTTACCATTGTAGACAACAGTTTTGTAATGATCCGAGGTTTGGGACAACGCTACAACAACGTTATGCTTAACGGCATCAGCGCACCAAGTACTGAGCCCGATTCACGCGCCTTTTCCTTTGACTTAATACCAAGCGCTGTAATGGATCGCATGCTGATTTATAAATCTGGTGCTGCGGATATGCCCGGTGATTTTGCAGGTGGTGTAATTAAGGTGTACACCAAAGCAGCTCCCGACTATGATTTGACAGAGGTTAACGTGGGCCTGGGATACCGACATGGCACGAGCTTGAATACTTATCAGGTTAATCGGGCAGGGTCGCTCGATTTTTTGGGATTCGATCGGGGCAGAGGTCTACCATCCGATTTCCCTTCCAACCTGGGGGACGTAAGTGGCCCTGAATTAGAACAAGCCGGTCGTAGTTTGAGGAATAATTTTCAACTCAACGACGAGCTTACCATGCTCGATTTTAAAATGGGTATCAACTACGGCCGTAACTTTAAGCTGTTTGGCAAAAAGGCAGCTAACCTTACCTCGGTGAATTATAGCCAAAGCCAGCAACATCTTGAGGTAGAACGAAATAGATGGACAGCCGATCGCGAAATGATGTTCGACTTTTTGGATCAGCAAATTGAAACGGAAGTGCGTTTAGGCCTGGTAAGTAACTGGAGTCTTGCAGCCAATAAGCGCAATAAGTACAGCTGGAAAAATACTTTTAACCAAATTGGTGAGCGGAGCACCATCATTCGTACGGGTATAGAGCCTCAACAACGATTGACTGACTTGTACCGCAATTACAGCTTCCAGTACTTAGCCAGAAGCATTTTTACCACCCAAATTGAAGGAGAACATTTGTCGGCCGATAAAAAAAGTAAATTCGTTTGGATTGCAGGTGGCGCAGTTGTAAATCGGAATGAGCCCGATTTTCGTCGTGTGCGTACAACCCGCCCCATTGATGATCAAGATGCCCCATTCACCATCATTGACCCGCCGGGCGCCACTACCTTTGATAATGCACGGTTTTATTCTCGGCTGAATGAAGTAGGGGCCAGCAATAGCCTTGCTTTTGAGCATGTCTTGGGTGATGTTGAAAAGAAAAACAATGTGGTGCTGAAAGCAGGGACGTATTTTGACTATCGATACCGGACTTTTGAAGCCAGATGGATGTCGTATGTATATCCCGGCTTTGGCGATACCGACGAAAAAACACATCTCGTACAATTGCCTATCGATGAGGTTTTTGACCCCATGAATGTAGCCAGAAATGATGGCTGGCGACTTGTAGAAGGTACCAACCCTTCCGATCGATACGATGCCAATACTTTGCTTGGAGCCACTTATGTGGGAGCTGATATTCCATTGGGAGAGCGATATAACTTAAGTGCAGGGTTTCGTTTCGAATATTTTCGGCAGGTGTTGAACAGTGCTACGCAAACCGAACCAGTAAACGTTAATAATGTATATCAAACGCCGATGCCGTTTGCTAACTTCTCCTACACCATCAATGCCAAATCCTTATTGCGTTTAGCCTATGGGCGTACCGTTAACCGTCCAGAGTTGCGTGAATTGGCACCATTCCTCTATTACAATTTTAAGTACGACGTAAATTTTGTGGGTGAACCTAACTTGGTGCAGGCCGAAATACACAATGTTGATTTACGTTGGGAATTTTACCCGCAAAACAACGAAACGTTTTCAGTAGGTGTTTTTTATAAAAACTTTAGTAACCCCATCGAAACCTATGTACAAACAGTGGGCTTAAGCCAACAATTTAAGCTGGGAAATGCTGCTTCTGCCGAAAATTTTGGGGTGGAAATGGAACTTCGTAAATCGCTTGGTGATGTTGCTTCTAAATCGATGTTGAGTCGCTTTTTCCTGGTGGCAAATGCCTCCTATATTTATACCATCGTCGACCTGGGTGACCCAACAAATCTGGCACAAGATCAAATCAGGCCGCTTCAAGGACAATCGCCATATGTAATCAACGCTGGTTTACACTATCGTCATGATGAAAGCGGAAATAGCATGAGCGTGTTATATAATGTAGCCGGTCCAAGGATTTTCTTCGTAGGTAATGATCAGTTTCCCACTGTATTTGAAATGCCCAGACATATGCTCGATTTGGTGTACACCAAACGCATGAATGCTCGTATGGATGTGAAGTTTGGCATTAGTAATATTTTGAATGCCAGAACCCTGTTGGTTCAAGACACCAACCGCGATAATAAAATAGACTTTAAATACGGTGAGGGGCCAGATGTAAACCCAGACGATTTAATTATGCACTTCCGCAGAGGGGTGATGTGGTCGGGGCAGTTGGTCTTTCGTTTGTGAAACAATGCAGCGTAAAAATATATGCCCGCTAATGCGGGCATTTTGCTGTTATTAAGGCGATTATATATTCAGTTTCAGTGAATTATTATTCATTTTCATTTCATAATGCCTTAACATTTCCGTTACATTGACGGTCTATATTTGCGTAAAATTCATTAAAAAGCTATGAACAAAATTTTTAAATCGGCGCTCATGTTAGCGTTTGTTGCTGTGAGTCTCACGGCATGTAAAGATGAAGGAGAAGATCCCATTACCCCAGGCACTGAGCTTGAAGTACTGCAGGGTGATCTCGAAAGCATGACCTTGGATGCCAGCAAAAAGTACCTGATTCGCGGCACCGTTTTCGTGCGCAATGGCAAAGTACTTACGATTCCCGCTGGTACCGTACTAATTGGTGAAAAGCGTACTAAAGGCACCTTGGTAATCGACAAAGGTGGTCGTATCGAAGCCAATGGCACAGCAAATGCTCCTGTGGTAATGACTTCAAACCAAGAAACTTTCGAGCGCGACAAGGGCGATTGGGGTGGTTTGGTGATTTTAGGTCGTGCCAATTGTAACCAAAATAACCCGGCGATTGAAGGCATTACACCAGAAGTAACCTTTGGTACCTTCCAGAGTACCGAGTTTGACAACGAGAGCTCAGGAACACTTCGTTATCTCCGGGTTGAATACGCAGGTATTGCCCTTTCTCCAAACAATGAAACCAACTCAATCACCATGGGTGGTATGGGCCGCGGTACAGAGATGGAATATTGTATGGTATCTTATGGTGGTGACGACGGATTTGAGTGGTTCGGTGGAACTGCTGACGCCAGATATCTCGTTTCACATGGCACTTGGGATGATGACTTTGACTGTGATTTCGGATGGACTGGCCGCGTACAATTTGCTTTAGCGGTACGAGATCCTTTCGCTGCCGACCAATCAGGTTCAAATGGTTTTGAGTGCGATAACGAAGCCGGTGGTAACGATGTTCAACCCTACACTTCAGGCATTTTCTCGAATGTAACAATTTTAGGTCCTCGCCACGACTCATTGAAGTCGGCTGGCAATCAACATTCTGCCAATTATCAGCATGCGATGCACCTCCGTCGTCGTACCGCGATTTCAATCTTCAATTCGGTTATGACTGGTTTCCCAACGGGTTTCCGTTTGGATGGTGCTACTACTGAAGCACAATACACAAGTGGAGTTGGTACTGTTGCAAACAACATTTATGTAGCCATTGGCGGTCGTAATAATCCTGCATTGGTTGCTGCTGGCTCGGGCAACGATAATGCCAGTGTGTTGGCTTATTGGAATAACAACAATAATACCTTTTATACCGATGGTGCTGGTATAACTGTGAACGGTAAAACACATGCCAAGGCCTTAACAGATGCTGGTGTAAATCCTGATTTGATCATGGGCTTCCGTTTCGATTTCCGCGACTATCCTAACAATCCGAATTTTGCGACCTTCACAGGTGCTACACAAACCGGATCCGACTTTAGCAATAGCAAGTTGGGTGGTGGTTACTTCCAGAATGTACCTTACCGTGGTGCTTTTGGCGGAACAGATTGGACTGATGGATGGGCTGCATTCTTCCCACAAGGTGTAGAGTATTAATCATTTACTACTAGAAATATCGCTAAGACTTGCGTCATAATAGGCGCAAGTCTTCTTATTTTAGAACCATGAGAAAGAAATTGATATGGATTGCGCTCATCATGCTTGTTTTCCAGGCATGTCGCGAAAAGGCGATTGATTTGTCTCCGAACAGTTATTGGTCAGCTGAAGTGCAAGATAGTATAAAGTTCAGGGTGTTGCCGTATGTAGCCAAATTACCAAAGCGTGCCACCCATGAAATGAAGTGGGATGAGCGCTTTATACCCTATTACAAGGGCTTGATGGGTACATTTAGTTGGAGGTATGTGTGGCCTGCGGATGATGGTTCTTACTTTTTTATGCTCGACAGACCTGCGGCAAGTTTATTCAACAAGCGTATTGCAATAGCCGGAAGGATAAAGTTTGATAGTACTTCTTATGAGATCGAAACTTACGAAGAAGCTTTTTGGACGTTTAAATTTAAAGAACCGGAATTAACAGAAAAGACGGAAATGCTCTTTAAGCGGTACATCAAAGGAGAATCATTGGATGCGTATTTACCCATGAATTCCTTCGAAGAGTATATTGAGTTTCCTGATTCGATCAATTTTTACAATAAGGAATTGAGAAGATGGAATTACATATGGGAAAAAGATAATGAGGATTAAACGGGCTTACGCAGTGAAAGTAAAAACAAAGAGACCGTCATATGGCGGTCTTTTTTTTGTCATTTTTCGCGCAAATGTTGATTTTTTTTTGGTTAGTTTATTAAGAGTTTTGTAATTTTTCAAATTCAAAATGAAGTACTTGCTCATTTGCGTTTTTTTATGTTTGCCTGTTTTAGGCAAGCAGGGCCGTGCCATTGACCACCAAGGGTCTTCGACATGGAAGGTGCTTGGTTTATCTTTTGGTAGTGTTGCGCAAGTGGTAACTGAACAGCAAGAGTCTTTGGATATAGAAGCTTTGGTATTTGCCTTTAAAGAGTCGGAATCCTTTGTATTGGAAGATGTAGAAACCAGGCTAATAAAGCAGCTTGAAAACAGTAATCAAATTCGTCAGCGTACGGCTGCCTATTTGTTGGCTGCTTTTGAGTCTTTGAATGCAGGGGATGCGGAAGCAGTTATCGCGGAAATTCAGGTACTTCAAAAAAAGCATCGCGACTTGATAGAGAATGGAGATGCGTGGTTTGCAAATTATTTGATGGGAACGGCATTTCAACGGTTAAATATGTTGTCAGAGGCACGTACTTTTTTTAGTAAATCTTTGATGCAGGCGGTAAGTATGTCGCGCTTATTTTATAGTAAAGTATCGTTGTGGCATTTGTATGAGATTGAAATGGCCTTGGAGCATCATTTGATGGCATATGAATATTTAACCGAATTTGAGCGATTGTGTCGGCATCAAGAGTTGATTGCGATCATTGATACTTCAGAACAGGTAGAGGAAGCGGATACCTTGCAAATGGCCGAGGGTTATACCGAGCCATCAAGTTATTGGCGGTGGCGGGCGAGCATTCTTTTTGCCATATTTCTTGCTTTGTTTACCCTTGCTGGATTTTTTTGGAATAGATCAGGTGTATTGGCCTTTATGATCCCAGCCGCTTTTTTATCACGTCCGAAACCACCGGGAATTCCTTTGCGTGCGGAAGAAAGTCGGCTTCCTCTTCCTATGCCTTCTTTTAAGCCGAATAGGAAGAAGCACGAAAGACCCCAGTTTGAAGAAGGCGATAAGTCTTCAGCGACTGACCTCGTAGACGAGGAAATTAGTGTTAATGAAGAGAAAATAGACAAGCTCAGTACTTTACGAAACATGAAACTCCTTACCAAGGAAGATTGGGAGCAGTTTATGGCCACTTTCTCAGAGATTTACCCTGATTTTTTAATTCGCTTGCATCTAAAACACACCGGGGTTACCCAAGCTGAGGAGCGATTAGCATGTTTAATTCGGATTCACTTTGTTACGCGCGATATTTCAAAAACTTTGGGTATTTCAGCGCATAGTGTAAATATGAGCCGATATCGCTTGCGTAAACGTCTGGATCTGGATACCGAGGTTATTTTGGAAGAGTATATTATGCGTTTATAGCTGAAGAAAAGAGCGTAGGGCGAATAGGCCGGCCGTACTAGCTCGCCATTTTGTGGTACTGGATGCGCATTTGGGAAGCAGAAACGTTAAATTTCTCTGTGAATTTTACACTAAAGTACGATGCTGAACTAAATCCACAGCTGCAGGCAATGGTGGAAAGGGGTTTGGTTGTTTCTAACACCAGTTTTCGGGCATATTCAAGTCGATAATCCATAAGCAACCACTTAGGAGGCTTTTCAAAGTATTGTAGACATTTTCTTTCAAGCGTACTCACCGAACTTCCCATAATGTGCGCCATGTCGGTGGTTTTAAAATCGGGCTGTTGAAAATGCTGCCGGATCATTTGCTTGAATTTTTGACAAAACGCAAGTTGTTTCATGGCTTTACCATTGGATTTTACATCTTCAGATTGCGATTTTCGGATGTGGTTAATGCGTTGTCGTAATTTTTTGAAATGAGATCGGCAATATTGGCTTATTTGTGTGATTGATAAAGTTGAACACACCCAAAAGGCAGTAGTTATTTGCTTGCGTACCAAGGGATTTATTTCCGGTTTTTCGTCAGCAACTACGCACACATGCAATTTTACCTTGGGTAAATGCTGTTTGATAAAAAAGAAAGTGTTTAGGTTGTTGTTCATTTGGTCGCAAATCAGGAAGATGTGCTCATGACACGCAAGGGGAAGCATGTTTTCATTTGGTTGGTCCTGGATGATGTGAGCGCCAAACATGGCGGCAGCATGGCTAGTAAATGACCGGAACTTTTCTGAGCTCTGTGTAGATAAAACAATAACGGTACAACTATCGGTGATTAAGGGTTTTCGCTTAGCAGGCATGGGTTTGTATCTTTTCATTAAAGCTAAACCAATATTGGGGCGAAGCCTAAAAAGGTATATATACAGTTATATATACAAATGCTAATTATTAGATAATGTGATATTTATGTATTTGTTTTGTATTAAAATGAATATAATTTCATTAATAACCCTAGATGAAATGTTTAAAAATGATTAGCCAATGGGTTCGAGTGCCTTTGCAATAACAGCTTTAGCATTATCAGCAAAGGGGTAATGTAGGGCTTGTCCGCCATAAAGCCAGCTTTTTAAGACCTCAGAAAAGCCCCCATTTATTTGCTCACACACGGGTACGCCCATTTGCCCAAGTGCTGCAGCATTACAATGCTGCTCAAACTGGTTTTCCATCGGAATGACCATAAGTTTTTTTCCTAAAAAAAGGGCTTCTGCAGGTGTTTCGAATCCCCCACCTGTTAAAATACCTTGTGCCGCCGCCATTGAAGCCAAGTAACGCTCGTTACTGACGGGTATTACTTGCACATTGGCTTGCTCGTACGCATTTTTTGTATGCTTACTAAATAACTGCCAGCGTACTTCCTTGCGCTTGGTAAAATGTCGTATAAGTTGTTCGTCGCCATAGGCTGGTAAATACACACAAATATGATCGGCAAGACTGGGTGCAAGCTTTCGTACTTCCTCGCGGATAATAGGCGTATGTATAAAGTTATCATAGGCTTTGAAATGAAATCCAATGGCTGAATGACAGGGTGCATAATGGCGGAACATCCATTCGGCAAAAGCACTTTTATGTTGCTTCGGACGAGGGCTCAAGGGACTTAAAAATGCTGCTTGATGACTAATGGCTCGGATTTTAATTCCCGCAATTTTTGCAGCATAAGCACTTATGGGCTCAAAATCGTTTAGAATAAGGTCGTAGGCTTTAACTTTCAATTGCCTAATATCCCTCAAAAACTGCCATGGTCTCGCTGCCCTAATGCTCGCTTTAATATCAACACCTCCTGCTTTTCCAAAGATAAACCCCATGCCATGTCTCTGGTACCGCACAGGATGGCCCGGATTAATTTCGGCATGGGTGCCCGAAATCAGAATGTCGAGCTCGGTATGAGGTAATAGGTGTGGGATTAATTCACGCGCACGGCTGACATGACCATTTCCAGTACCTTGAATGGCGTAAAGCACTTTCATGAACGTGCACTTGAAGAATATCCAATTAATTGGCTGAATAATAGCACTTCTTCACGTCTGAGGTTTTGCTGTCGGAACAAGTCCAAAATAGGAACTTCTGTACTCATTTCTTTAATGTCAATGGCTTCGTGTTCGAGTTTGTTATGCTGGTAAATCTCCCACTTTCCTTGATGGTATTCTAATGATGTTAGGTTTTCTATCCAATCGCCCGAATTAAGATACACAACACTCCCCTTTGCGTTTGTGTAGGTTTTTATGTTTGGCTGATGAATATGACCACAAACCACATAAGCGTATTTGTTGTCAATAGCTAGTTCGGCAGCAACATTTTCAAAGTCGTTGATGAATTTAACCGCCGATTTTACCCCGTCTTTTATGCGCTTGGAAAGTGAAATCCGGCCTCGCCCCAGTTTTTCTGAGAACCAGTTTACTAGGCGGTTGAGTAGAATCAGCGAATCGTACCCCACAGCGCCCAAACGGGCCAACCATTTGGAATACTGCATAGTAACATCGAAAACATCTCCGTGAAAAAACCAAGCCTGTTTGCCATGCAATTCGATGAGTAATTTATCTTTCAAATAAAAGTTTCCAAGCGTTAAGCCCGAAAATCTCCTCAGCATTTCGTCGTGATTACCGGTAAGGTAGTATACCGGAGTGCCATTGCCGAGGAGCTCAAAAACCTTTTTAACTACCAACATGTGGGATTTGGGCCAGTAACGTTTTCGGAACTGCCAGATATCGATAATGTCGCCATTAAGAATGATAAGGCCGGGTTCGATGCTGTTGAGGTATTGCAGCAGTTCAGTGGCATGACAACCGTAGGTGCCCAGATGTACATCTGAGATGACCACCATTTCAACCTTGCGTTTTTGCATTTTTCGCGGTTTTTACAAAATACGCCAGCAGTTGTGAAGTGGACTTTACGTGCTTGTTAAGCCTCTGTTGTCGGACATTGCCTTTAATGGCCGTGATTTTTTACGGCAAAACACTCAAACTTAATAATTCGGTTTCGCTTTTCACCTCTATATGTGCCTGTTCGTAATATGGTTTGCGGACTTCAAGCAGCGCGCTCAATTTCTGTTGGATTAGCTCCGGCTCACGATCTGGAAACATCGGTCGATCGTTCACACTTATGGTAAGCCTCCGGGTGAGTTCTTCCAGCTTAATGTTGAGCCAAATAACCCGACCATGTTGAAGCATCCATGCCATATTGTTGAACCAGGCTGCCGTGCCGCCACCGCAGCCAATAACAATAAAATTACTCTGTTTGGTTTCGTGTAGGACTTCTTGTTCAAGCTCCCGGAAATAGGCTTCACCTTTTGCTTCAAATAGCTGCGGAATTTTCATACCAGCCCTTATGGCTACCAGCTTATCCAAATCGGCGTAGCCCCAGCCCAGTTTTTTTGCAAAGCGTTTACCGCTGGTACTTTTCCCAACGCCGGGAAGTCCAACAAGGTAAATTCTGTTCATTGTAATCGGATTCGGGGGTCGAGCCAGGCATAGGCCAAATCAACCAAAATATTTATGACGATAAATGCCAGCGCAATAAATAGTACGGCACCCATTACCACGGGTAAATCAAACTTCATGAGGGCATCTACCGTAACCTTACCCAAACCTTTCCAGCCAAAGATATACTCTACAAATACAGCACCTGCTAAGAGTGAAGCAAACCAACCAGAAACCGCGGTAATCACCGGCCCGAGTGCATTGCGCAATACATGTCGGCGCATTACTTGCCACTCGCTCAGTCCTTTGGCGCGTGCAGTTCGAACATAGTCCTGTCCTAGCACTTCGAGAAAGGTATTTCGACTAAGTTGCACAATGATAGCCAAAGGCCTAATGCCAAGGGTTACCGCAGGAAGAATAAGGTTTTGAAGCGCTAGCCGACGGCCTTCGAAGGGGTCTACCACAAACAAGCTACCCGTCATAGATAAACCGGTGAATGATTGCCAAACAAAGCCAAAAAGGTAGGCAACTAAAATACTGGCAAAGTAGCTCGGAGCCGAAATGCCAATGATGGAAAGGCTTACGGCTGTTCTATCAATCCAACTATGGGCAAACAAGGCTGCCAATCCGCCCAGGAGGAGCCCGAAAAAAGTGGCAATAACCATAGCCGCCAAGGCCAAAACGGCTGTTCCTGGAACGGCAGCAACAATGATTTGATTAACCGTTTGCCTGCTTTGGTACGACCGACGAAGGTAAGGTGGTTTAAGAACCAAGGTGTATTCACCCAGGTTAAAAAGCCCCCGGTATTGATATTTTTCACGATTTTCTTCGGTAGCTTCATGCAGGCTAAGGATCGAAAGGTCGTTTAGGTAAATAAAGTACTGTTGATACAGCGGTTTATCGAGTCCCAATTCGCGGTTAACTGCTTCTACAGAGCTGATGTCGCTGCGCTGACCCAGGGTCATCTGTGCGGCATCGCCGGGTAATACGTTGAAAAGAAAAAAGACCACACTCACTACCCCAAACAGCACAAAAAAGCCATTTAACAAACGCTTGAGGAGGTAACTTAACATGTCTGCTTCAGCCTTTTTACTCGTTAAATAATTGGTCGAGTTGCTGTAAACTCGGCAATGAACGCGCGGGCCATTTATTGATTACTGTACCTGACTTTAAGGCAACTAAACCCGGATTCGACCGAACGATGGTTTTTAAGGTGGTGCCATCGGTAATGTAAAGTGGCCATGTAGTTCCATATGTTTGTTGGAAATCTTGGATTTGAGTAGTTGTGCTGGCTGTTAAAAAGGCCACGCGCAGCTGTTGTACATCAGCCCATTTTACTATACTTTCCAACTCTTTCCAAGCATCCTTACGCGATTTTTTAAGATCATAGGCTACAATAAAGATGCATTTCTCAGCCATTAGGAAGTCTTCTGTATAATCGTTGCCTTCGAGATCGAATATGGTGAAATCGTGTACGGGTGCACTGTAGCCTTTTTTCACTAGAACTGTTTTACGATCCACAAATTCGGCGCCTTCAATATTCCATGGGGCTTGGTCGGTGCTAAATTTTTGCACCTCGCCATTTACCCGATAAAACCAGCTGTCTTCATATTCATCTAATGGAGCACCCTCAGGAATTTGCATGCCTTCCATGATGTTTTTACCGATGGCATAGGGTCGGAAGTCGATGACGGGTAAATAGGCCCAAGTGTACGCGCTAAATAGGGTACTGCTCGCTACAAAAGCAATCATCAAGCGGTTGCGAATATCATTGCTCCAAATGGCTGCAAAATGGTTTCTACGGAAAAATAGCCAGCCAATCATGAGTAGCAATACCATGTCTTTGGTAAACGACTCCCAGGGAGTAAGTTTCAGAAAATCGCCAAAACACCCGCAATCGGTTACCACGTTGAACCAAGCTGAATAAAAGGTGAGAAAGGTGAAAAATACAATCATGAGTAGCAATAGCCACAGCGTGAGCATCCGGCGCCAGCCAATGAGCAGGGCCAGGCCAAGTCCCATTTCAAATACGCAGATGAATGTAGCTATAAAAGTAGCAGCAGGATTCAGCGAGCTGATGCCAAAAACACCAAAATATTCTTCAAGTTTATAGCCAAAACCCATTGGGTCATTGGCTTTGATGAAGCCCGAAAAAATAAATAATGCTCCAGTAAGTAAGCGGATGATAATGGTCATAAGGCAGGCATACTTTTAATGAGTGCAAATACTGAATAGTTGATGATATCCCGATAACCCGCATCGGCTCCTTCCGAAACCAAGGTTTTACCGGCATTATCTTCAATTTGTTTGATGCGCAATAGTTTCATAAGAATGAGGTCGGTAAACGAGCTTATCCGCATATCGCGCCAAGCTTCACCATAATCGTGATTTTTATCAAGCAACAGCGACCTTGTTAAATCGCGTTGCTCGTCATACCGTTTTAAAGCCTCCGTTAACCCCAGCTCTTCAGGCAATTCGGTGGTAGATTGTAGCTGAATGAGCGCCATGATACAATAGTTGATCATGCCGACGTATTCGTCTCGCACCCGATCCGCTACTTTTTGTGTTCCTTTTTCCTCAATGCTCCTGATTCGTGCCGCCTTGATATAAATTTGGTCGGTGAGCGAAGGGGTTCGTAGGATGCGCCAGGCAGTGCCATAATCGCGGGTTTTTTTTTCGAATAGTGAACGACACTCGTTAAAAATTTGATCAAAGGCTGCTGCGGTATCGGTATTCAAGGTGAAAAGGTTTATTTTCGGCGCATGCTTTAAAGGCCAAAATTGAATGTTTAAAGATACTTTCTTTCCTGCAAAAATAACTATCCGACTGAATGATACACTCATAGATTTAAGTCGGCCGGTGGTAATGGGCATATTAAACATTACGCCCGACTCATTTTATGCCGGAAGCCGTGTTATTACGACCCAAGAAGTGGTTGATCGTGCCGGAAAAATGCTTGCAGATGGAGCATTCATTTTGGATATGGGGGCAATGAGTACGAGACCAGGTGCCGAAGCCATAAGTGCAAATGAAGAAATCGACCGCTTGCTACCTGCCATGGAAGCAGTACACCAAGCTTTTCCTTTGGCCTACCTGTCTGCCGATACCTATCGGGCGGATGTAGCCAAGCTGGCTGCAGCTTCGGGAGCCGCAATGATTAATGATGTGTCGGGTGGTGCGCTCGATGAGGACATGTTTAGCACCATGGCACAGCTAAAATTGCCCTATGTATTGATGCATATGCGTGGTACGCCTGCAACCATGCAACAACATGCAAGCTACGAAAATCTGATGGTGGAACTGATGCAGGAATTACATAACAAGCTCAATCAATTACATCAGCTTGGGGTTACAGACCTCATCCTCGACCCGGGTTTCGGTTTTGCTAAAACCAATGAGCATAATTTCAAACTTTTGCATCAACTTAATGAATTATGCGCCTTAGGCTATCCGGTTTTGGTAGGTTTTTCGAGAAAGTCGATGATTTATAAAAGTTTGAAAAGCACCCCCGAAGAAGCGCTTAATGGAACCACAGTGCTAAATACCATCGCTTTGAGCCAAGGAGCGCGTATCTTGCGGGTTCATGATGTTCAACCGGCCGTAGAAGCCATTCAACTCTGGGAAAAAACCATCTATGCCTGAATTGGGATTTGATATTGTGCTGTTACGGGACGCCATCGACCTGCTCTTGGTAAGTCTGTTGCTTTATCAACTTTACAAGCTGGTAAAGGGCAGTTTGGCCGCCAATATACTATTGGGTTTGATGCTTTTTTACCTGGTTTATCTGGCCGTTGATGCCCTGGAGCTTCGGCTGCTTGCCCGCATCTTGGGGCAGTTTATTGGTGTAGGGGTGATCTCCCTGATCATTCTCTTTCAACCCGAAATACGACGCTTCTTATTGCTTATAGGTAAAAATACAGGACATAAAAAAAACAGCTGGCTGCGAAAACTATTTTTGAAGGAGGGTGAATCCGACGAAGAAAACCGAGGATGGTTGCACGATCTCGCGCATTTGGCCTTTCAATTGAGTAAAGCCCGAACCGGCATGCTGGTTGTTTTTGCCCGCACCTCAGAATTGCAATTTTTTGCCAATACAGGCGAAATCCTGGATGCACTACCCGGAAATCGCCTGCTAGAAAGTATCTTCAATAAAACCAGTCCGCTGCATGATGGGGCCGTGATTATTGCCAATAACCGGGTTAAAGCAGCTGCGTGTGTATTGCCGATTTCCGAAAACACCGAGATACCCGACGACCTTGGCATGCGCCATCGCTCTGCCTTGGGCATTTCGGAACATAGCGATGCGGTAGTGCTGGTTGTATCGGAACAAACCGGAAAGGTCTCTGTGGCGGTGAACGGCAAACTCGAATCCTTCGAGCAGGCAGAGCTGCTATTTAACCGCTTACAAGCGTTGCTTTTTTGACGTTCGATTCAGCTTTCTTGATTCCGGCTCAAAAAATCCATCAATTGCTCTTCGCTCATATAGAGCAATGGCATTAAATTCCGGGCATCATCCGATAAGGGATGGTTTGGGAATTCTTCAATCAATCGTTCGAAATATTCGATGGCCATATTGTTTTGATCGGCATCTGTATGTAAGATAAAGCCTGCATAGAACAATGCCGATGGCGCTTTCTCGCTTTCAGGATAACGTTTTACCACCAAATCGAGCGTTTGTACCGCATCCTGAATCCGGTACATGCCGCGCATCACGTCGGCCGCCTTGAACAAGTAATCTACCGAACTACTGTCTGTTGGCCAGGTATCGGCAAATTTGAGGTAAGCTTTGATCACCGCACTTGCCGTAGCATCGCTAACTTCCAGTGAATCATTTAACAGCATGGATTCCAGACTATCAATGCGAAAGGTTAAGGCTTCGTAGTCCGATAATTCTGAAGTCTTTTTTTCGCCGCAACCGGCAAACAACATCACCACTACCAGGCTTATACCCATCAATTTTTTACAACTGAAATTTTGCATCATGCTAATTTTGTACGAATAAACAATAATCCGACGGCTTAAACCAGTTTATGCCGTCAGATTATTGTAAGCTTTTAAGTTGAATAAAGTGTTATTTAAGGCCGATGCCATAGTACGCAAAGCCCATTTCCCGTAGCTCGTGCCGATCGTACTGGTTGCGTCCATCAAATATTACATGGTCTTTCATGAGTTTTTTCATGACGTCAAAATCTGGCATACGAAATTCAGGCCATTCGGTAATCAGCAATAGTGCATCCACGTTTAAGAGGGCATCATAAGGATCTTGTGCATAATGAATGGTGTCGTGCAACTGGTGCTTGGCTTCGTCCATAGCTACCGGGTCGTAGGCTCTTACCTGTGCCCCACGTTTGAGTAATTCATTGATGATAACTACCGATGGAGCTTCCCGCATATCGTCGGTTTTAGGCTTGAAACTTAAGCCCCATACACCAAAGACTTTTCCACTGAGGTTTTCACCAAAATGTCGAACCACTTTGTTCGACAACACGAGCTTCTGATCGTCGTTTACGTCTTCAACTGCCTCGAGTATGCGCATTTCATGTCCGTGCTCACGGGCGGTGCGCACCAAGGCCTTGACATCCTTAGGAAAGCAGCTTCCGCCATAACCAACCCCAGGATATATAAATTTATTGCCAATGCGCGGGTCACTGCCAATGCCTTTGCGAACCAGATTTACATCGGCACCCATAATTTCACATAAATTGGCGATGTCGTTCATGAAGCTGATTTTGGTGGCCAACATGGCGTTGGCGGCATATTTGGTCATTTCCGCCGATGGAATGTCCATATAAATGACCGGATGTCCATTGAGGGTGAACGGCTTGTAAAGCTTGCCAATGGTTTCTTCGGCTTGTTTGCTCGAAGTGCCCACCACAATGCGGTCGGGTTTAAGGAAATCTTCAATGGCCGCGCCTTCTTTTAAAAATTCGGGATTGGAAGCAACATCGTATGGGATGCTTTTGCCACGAGCGGCCAAGGCGTCGGCCACCGCATTTTGCACCTTGGCACTGGTGCCAACTGGAACAGTGGACTTGGTAACTACCACCATGTAGTTGTTCATGTTTTCACCTATTTCGCGGGCTACACCCAAAACGTATTTCAAGTCGGCACTGCCATCTTCGCCCGGAGGAGTTCCTACGGCAATAAAGGCTACCTCGGCGCCCTGAATGGCTTCTCCTAAATGGGTACTGAAATGTAAGCGCCCCTTTTCAACATTACGCAATACCATCTCCTCTAAACCAGGCTCATATATGGGCATAATACCCTTGTGGAGATTGTCGATTTTCTTCTGATCAATGTCGATACATACTACATCAATGCCTACTTCGGCGAAACAGGTTCCGGTTACCAAACCAACATAGCCGGTACCTACCACTGCAATTTTCATACGGTTATTGTTTAAAGTGCGTAAAGATAAAGACTGATGTTGAAAAGCACGATTGAAATATGCCCTAATGTGCAGGGCTGGTGGATTCAAATGCTGGGGCATTATATTAAAACCTGTACCTTTACGCCCAAATTTGTAACCGATGTACCAAGATTCGCTCAAACCCATACTCGATCAGGAACTTGCAGCTATAGATGCGGCAGGTTTATATAAAAGAGAACGCATCATTACTTCCGCTCAGGATGCCGAAATAACCCTCAATACAGGCGAAACAGTATTGAATTTTTGCGCCAATAACTACCTGGGTTTGTCGAATCATCCGCGCATTATTGAAGCGGCCAAACGCACCCTCGACAGCCATGGATTTGGCATGAGTAGCGTACGATTTATCTGCGGAACCCAAGACATTCACAAAGAGCTGGAGCAGGCGATAGCCAGCTTCTACCAAACCGACGATACCATTTTATATGCTGCTGCATTCGACGCAAATGGTGGTGTTTTTGAGCCGCTTTTTAATGATCAGGATGCCATCATCAGCGACAGCCTGAACCATGCTTCCATCATTGATGGGGTGCGCCTGTGCAAGGCCCGACGCTATCGCTATCAAAACAATGATATGGCGGATCTAGAAAAGCAATTGCAGCAGGCCCGGGCCGAAAATGCACGAAATATTATTATTGTTACGGATGGTGTCTTCAGCATGGATGGCTATGTTGCACAGCTCGATAAAGTTGTTGCCTTGGCCGAAAAATATGATGCGCTGACCATGATTGACGAATGTCACGCAGCAGGTTTCCTCGGAAATACTGGTCGAGGTACGCCGGAGCTTTGCGGCGTAATGGGTAAAATCGACATCATTACCGGTACCCTGGGCAAAGCATTGGGGGGCGCGATGGGGGGATATACCACGGGTCGTCAGGCAATTATCGATATGTTGCGCCAGCGCTCACGCCCCTACCTTTTTAGCAATTCTCTGGCGCCGGCTATAGTGGGCGCCTCGTTGGAAGTCTTTAAAATGCTCGACGAAAGCACCGAATTGCGCGATCGCTTGGAAGCCAATGTGAAGTACTTCAAAAAGGGAATAGTAGAGGCTGGGTTTGACATCAAAGACGGCGCTGCTGCTATTGTCCCCATCATGCTCTACGACGCAAAGTTAAGCCAGGTAATGGCCGATGAGTTGCTCAAAGAAGGTATCTACGTGATTGGCTTTTTTTTCCCGGTAGTGCCTAAAGAGCAAGCACGAATCAGGGTTCAGCTTTCGGCAGCCCATACAAAAGAACACCTCGACAAGGCCATTGCTGCGTTTACTACAGTGGGTAAAAAGTTAGGCGTCATTTCTTAAGCGATAGCCTGATTATCAGGCTGAAGTTTTATTTGCTTTTTCCAAAGCAAAGCCTGAAATTAGCTAAATTAAGTTGATTTAAGATGAAGCTGTATTTGGTAACAGCCTTGCTCAGTTTGCTGAGTGGCTCGCTTTTCGCTCAAGCCTTCGAAGGCTGGTTGTTTTACGAACAGAAATGGCAGGGTAAGGCTACCGAAGTAATCATCGGAATGGCATCCGACAAAGCACATATTCATCGTAAGGAAGCCGTTGCATTGCATTATGTACTTCAAGCCGGTGGCGAATTAACCGCATGGGGGGAGGGTGAATACCAACCCAGCCAAAGCCGCGTACAGCCAGTAGTGCTCCCGGAATTTAAAAAGCTGAGTGGCCACAAAATCATCAGCGGCTTGAAAGCCAAAGAATTGAGCTATACGCTTTCCGATGGTAGCGTTCTCAGTGGCTGGTACACCACTGAGCTCGATGTGGCATATAACCAGTTTATAGCCCCGGTTCAGGGTGAGTATTGGGGGGTTTTACCCGAAAATGGCACATTATTAAGCTGGAAGGTAGTAAGCGCTAAAGGTAACCTCCTGCTCGAAGGCAAACTTACCCATCACCAAAAAGAACAACTCCCAGCCGAATCTTTCAGCTTCCGCTGATTTCCTGGCAAAGTTCAACCAATACACCACCGGCTGTTTTTGGGTGCACAAAGCATACTAACTTGTTGTCGGCCCCACGCTTAGGCTCCTCATTAAGCAACTGAAAACCCGCTTCACGTAACCGTTGCATTTCAGCCTTTATGTCGGAAACCTCAAAGGCAATGTGGTGGATGCCTTCACCCTTTTTTTCTATGTACTTGCCTATGGGGCCATCCGCGGCCGTGCTCGCCAGCAATTCTATTTTACTTTCGCCTGTTTGAAAAAAGGATGTAATCACGTGCTCCGAAGCAACTTCTTCGGCCTTGTAAGGTGCCACACCCAATAACTGCTCAAAAAGCACGTTCGCAGCTTCGAGCGATTTAACGGCAATGCCGATATGTTCTATCTTGTTAACCATCTTTTTTGAAGGTAAAGTTAAGGCATTTGGTTTACTGCTTATTCGCATGCATGCAAGAATCAATAGGCGTGTTTTCTTTTTTACCCCCAGATGGCCGGGCTTTTTAATGCAAAGGGTTTTCTAGCCCCCGCATGCGAGTCCGAGGTAACCAAACCTCTTGGCTTGGCCGGCCTTGCTTGGCCCGAACCGATAGCCTAAAGGCCCTGCAGCATTACTTGCCAAGATGCGGATGAATAGATTTGGTTATACCAGCAGAATCGATTTGTTTGATGTTTAGAAATTCTCAGGGCTTGAAAAAAGCCGGGAGAATTATCGAGACAGACTGCGTATATTTAGGGTTCTTTAAAAAATAAAGGGTGTTGAGCCTAAAATGCTGACAGCGAGGAGTTATGGATAAACGATGGGTGTATAAACCAAAGCATCAGGAAGCAAATGCACGGGAACTGGCAGAGGCCATAAATGTGGATCCACTGATAGCTCGCTTGCTTCTTAGTAGAGGAATTACCACATACGAAGAGGCAAAAACATTTTTCAGACCCGATTTAGATTTACTGCACGATCCCTTCCTCATGAAGGATATGGAGAATGCAGTTGGGATTATTGAACAATCCATCCGCCGGCAGGAGCGTATCCTTATCTATGGCGATTATGATGTTGATGGCACCACGGCCGTTGCACTTACCTACCGCTTTTTTAAACATATCTATGATCAGGTAGGCTATTATATACCCGACCGTCATTCAGAAGGCTATGGACTATCGATTCAGGCTATTGATTGGGCCTTGGAAAACGATTATAAGCTTATTATTACCCTCGATTGTGGTATCACGGCGAATGAACAGGTAGACTATGCGAATGAAAAAGGCCTAGACATCATCATCACCGACCACCACCTACCCGCCGAATTACCGCGGGCAGCAGCCATTCTGAACCCTAAACAGGCCGATTGCCCTTACCCATTCAAAGAACTCAGTGGTTGCGGAATTGGTTTTAAGCTAGCGCAAGCCTTTAGCATTCGCAATGATATTGACCAGCAATTTATTCAGCAGTCGCTCGATTTATTAGCCGTAAGTATAGCCGCCGACATTGTCCCGATTTTAGGAGAGAATAGAATTTTAACGCACTTCGGCTTAAAGAAATTAAATGAAAATCCAACCATTGGCCTGCGGGCCATTATTCAACTTTGTTGCGATAAAAAGGAGCTTAACATAACCGACATTGTGTTTACCATTGCGCCACGAATTAATGCGGCAGGTCGCATGGGAGATGCAAAAAATGCAGTAGAATTACTATTGAGCAGTAATATGCAAGAAGCTGAGGCCCGGGCCCATGTAATTAATGAAACCAATACCGACCGGAGGGATGTGGATGCCAATATCACCCGCGAGGCCATGCTGGTAGCTGAAGGAACTTCTGATTTTTTAAGCAGGAGAAGTACTGTGGTGTATGGTCAAAACTGGCATAAAGGGGTTATTGGTATTGTCGCATCTCGTTTGGTGGAGCAGTATTATCGCCCTACCATTGTGTTTAGTCATGCCGACGGCTACTTAACCGGTTCGGCACGTTCTGTTAATGGTTTCGATATACACAGTGCCATTGCACAGTGCGCCGAATATGTAGAACAGTTCGGAGGACACAAATACGCGGCAGGACTTACCTTACGTGAAGAAAATATTCAGGCTTTTGCCGAAAAATTTGAGCAAGTGGTGAGCGGATCTATTCGTGCCGATCAGCTGGTACCCATGCTCGAAATTGATGAAGAGATTAAGTTGGGTGCCATTACCCCGCGTTTTTTTAGGGTACTCAAGCAGTTTGCGCCCTTTGGGCCGGGCAATATGCAGCCTGTTTTTAGTTCTAAGCAGGTATTTAGTAATGGCTTTGTTCGTGTGGTGGGCGAAAACCATCTGCAAATTTCGGTACAGCAAGAGGGGAGTATTGCCTTTAGTGCCATTGCCTTTGGTCATGCCGAGCATTATCCACTCATCAGCAAAGGGATACCTTTTAATATGGCGTATACCATTGAGGAAAATACCTGGAGGGGGGTTACCACCATTAAGTTGAATGTAAAAGACATCAAATTCGATTAGCATGCTTTTACGCTCCGAAAATTTGGTAAAGCGCTACAAGAAGCGTACGGTTGTTGACCATGTGTCGGTAAGTGTAGAGCAAGGCCAAATTGTTGGTTTGCTGGGGCCGAATGGTGCAGGCAAAACCACCAGCTTTTACATGATTGTAGGCCTCATTAAATGCGATGAGGGCGAAGTTTATCTCGACGATAAGCGAATAACCGAATTGCCCATGTATAAACGTGCACAAATAGGCATCGGCTATTTGCCGCAGGAAGCTTCGGTTTTTAGGAAACTCACGGTTGAAGAAAATATTATGGCGGTGATGGAGATGACCAACATGACCAAAGCCGAACAAAAAGCCAAGCTTGAGGCCTTAATAGAGGAATTTCACCTGCAACATGTGCGCAAAAATAAAGGTGAAGTACTTTCGGGTGGCGAACGCCGAAGAACAGAAATTGCAAGGGCCCTGGCTGTAGATCCGGCTTTCATCTTGCTTGATGAGCCCTTTGCCGGAGTAGATCCAATTGCCGTAGAAGACATTCAAAGCATTATTTTTAGCCTCAAGAAAAAGAATATCGGCATTTTGATTACGGATCATAACGTGAATGAGACCCTTTCCATTACCGATAAGGCTTATTTGTTGTTTGAAGGTAAAATTTTGCGTTCAGGTGTTCCCGAAGAGTTGGCTTCCGATGAGGAGGTACGTCGCTTATACCTAGGTAAACATTTTGAGTTGAAACGAAAAAAAATGGAGTAGCGAGCGATGTCGGTATTGAACACAGTAATCAGTTGGTTCATGAAAAAGCGCATGCACCAGATAGAACTTTTCTTGAAATATCCCATTGAGGTTCAAGAAGAGGTTCGTAGAAAATTGATCAATACTGCTCGGCATACCGAATGGGGACTTAAATACAAATATGCCGATATACGCACGGCAGCTGATTTTGCCAGGCAAGTACCGGTGAGCAGCTACGAAGCTTTGCAACCTTATATCGATCGTATTATGCGTGGCGAACAGTACTTGCTGTGGCCATCGGAAATCAGGTGGTTCGCCAAATCGTCGGGCACCACGAACGACCGCTCCAAATTTATACCCGTTAGTGAAGAGGCCCTCGAAGATTGCCACTATAAGGGAGCCAAAGACTTGCTCTCGATGTTTTGCTATTTGCAGCCGGAAACACAGATTTTTACAGGAAAATCATTAACTATTGGGGGTAGTCATCAAATCAGTCAACTTAACGAAGAGGTTTATTACGGTGACTTATCCGCTGTTTTGATGCAGAACTTGCCGATTTGGGCCGAATTTATACGTACGCCAGAATTATCCGTAGCGCTACTCGAACATTGGGAAGAAAAAGCAGAGAAGATCGGACTAGAAACCATGCATCAGGATGTGACGAGCCTGGCGGGTGTGCCTACTTGGTTGATAGTGCTCTTTAAGTGGATGCTCGAGCAATCAGGTAAAAACCATATGCACGAAATTTGGCCAAACCTGGAAGTTTATTTTCATGGCGGAGTTAGTTTTAACCCTTATCGAGACCAATTTAGAAGTATGCTGCCTGCTGATGGGATGCGGTATATGGAAACCTATAATGCTTCCGAAGGCTTTTTTGGCATGTCTGATAGCTTTGATTCCGACGAAATGCTGCTGATGCTCGATTATGGTATTTACTTCGAGTTTATGGATCCCGAAGATATCGGCCAACCATTCCCCAAAACCTGTGCGCTTTCGGAAGTAAATACCCAACAGAATTACGCCGTAATTATCAGCACCAATGCGGGTTTGTGGCGCTATCTCATAGGGGATACCATTCGTTTTACGAACCTTAATCCGTTTAGGTTCAAAATTACTGGGCGAACCAAACATTTTATCAATGCTTTCGGCGAAGAGCTGATTATTGAAAATGCCGAAGCAGCCTTGGCCAGGGCTTGCGAACAAACCGGCGCACGTATTCGCGATTATACAGCAGGTCCTAAATTTCTTACCACCGGAGAAAAAGGTGCGCATGAGTGGCTCATTGAGTTTGAGCAATTACCCGATAAACAAGAGCTGTTTAATCGCATTTTGGATGAACGATTGCGGGAGCTTAATTCTGATTATGATGCCAAACGTCAAAAAAACCTGGCCCTCGATGCCCCCATTGTCCATGTAATGCCCGACGGCACTTTTTATGGTTGGATGAAAAAAAGAGGAAAACTAGGAGGACAGAATAAGGTGCCCAGATTGGCCAACGACCGAAAATTTATCGATGATATTTTAGCCTTTAGTAAGTAATAAAGCCTATTTGTTTTTAATGCGCACCCAAATGCTTAGAATCTGCTTACTCCCCCTTCGGGTTTCAAAATAAGCCGGACGATAAGCCCCAGGGGGCGAAAAACACGCCTCAAGGGTGTCGCCTTTGAGCCGGTAAATGCCTTTTCGCTTAATGCCTGCGTCGTCGTCGCCTGCAAGCCAAATGTCAAGGTGTTTTGGATAAAACATTTCTTCATGCAGGAATTTACCCAGAAAAATAGGATATTGGCCTTCCCTGATTACTTTAAATCCCTGATCGTTTATGCGAACGTGAATGTCTTTTTTACGGTCGTCGGGATATACTTCCCCGTCGGCTTCAACATGCAAGAGTTGCCATTCGCCATTTAGTTCGTCGCCAACCTGGTGCTTACCAACACAGCCACTCAGTAGGACGAGGGCGGCATAGAAGATAAAATAGTAGCGTTTTTTAGGTCTGTTCATATTGTTTCTGCGTAAACTAACCAGATGATGAATCAAATGGTTCGGTGAATTTTTGAGTTAGCAAAGAAACGGATTTGAGACCAAAATGCGATAACCGAATGGGCAATTAGCAAAGCTTATGAATAGTGCATATGCTCCGAATGAATGTTCAAAGCTTACGAACCAGTACCTGGCGTGCTAAAATTAGAGGTATATTTTTTCCGTCGTTGAGCAAAATAGTTTGCTCGTCCAGCTGCTTAACCACAAGGAGCTGATTGGCACTTATGCCCAACTTCCAAAGTTGAAGACTGATGCTGCTATCTACCTGATCAGTTAATAATAAAGCTGTTTCGCCAGCTTCGAGGCTGCTGAGGTTTACGGCTGTACCTAATTGTTGTGGAATGGGTGATCCATGTGGGTCATAAACCGGGAAGCCTAGTTGTGCGTCAAGTTGATGTAGTAAACCTTCGGGGAGGCGGTGCTCGTATTGCTCGGCCTGGTTGTGGATTTGGTCTGACTGCAAGCCCACTTCGGTTACCAGATAACTTTCCCACAGACGATGTGCCCTGATTAGGGCATATGCCCGCTGGAGCCCCGCTGCACTTAGGTGAATGGTTCCGCTATGGCACGACTCGAGCCACGACAACTTTTGAAGGTGGTTCAGCCCTTTTTGCAATTGCCTGGCCGTAAGCCCAAGTGTATTTGCTGTTTCGGACAAGGTGTTAACATTTTTTTCCTGAAGCTTTACAATTTCCTTGAGCAAATCTTCGGCCTTTTGCTGCTGTTGACGCTTGTATTTCCGCCAACGTACTAACAGCAAACCCTTACGGGGAGATAGCAGCATGGCTAAAATGTAAAAGCTTGTGGCTACAAGGGTCATGGCCGGCCCGGGCGTTGTTTCCCATAAAATGGCCAAAATGAGCCCACAACTGGCCGACAACAAGCCAGTTATGGCCGATAGCAGAAGCACTACTTTTAGCCTGCTACTCAGTAACAAAGCAGTAGAGGCAGGAATAATAAGCATGGCAACTACCAATATTACACCTACCGACTGCAATGAAGCTACCACAGTAAAACTGAGCAACATCATCATGAAGTAATGCATGAGTCGCGTATTGATACCGGTGGTTTGGGCCATTACCGACTGGAACGTAGTTACAAAAAAGAAACGATAAAATGCCAATAAACTGAGTCCTACGTAAAAGGTGATGAGTCCTGTAAGCCATAAATCCTGATTGCTGATGCCTAATACATTTCCAAAAAGGAAATCTTTCATGTCGAGGTGAACGCCTTCTTGCCGTGTAACCGCCGATATACCAATTATACCCAAAGCGAACATGGCCGAAAATACAATGCCGATGGCGGCATCTTCCTTGGTTTTTACATGCTGTTGTAGCCAGGTGATGCTTAGAGCGGCCACGAGCCCAGCAATAACCGACCCTGTGAAAAAGGCAAAAATGCTATGCCCGGCAATCATAAATCCTACTACCACCCCCGGAAGGATGGCATGCGATAGGGCATCACCAATGAGCGACATATTGCGGAGCACAATAAACACGCCCAACATCCCACAACTGATACCTACCAAAATTGAAGCGAGCAAGGCCCGTTGTGCATAGGCATAGCCAAATACCTCTTGGAGTTCGCTGATGCTGCTCATGTTAGTTTGTTAAGTTGTACGGCCTCCTCGTAAATAGATTGCATGCCACTGAAAGTACGCAGTATGTTTTGCTCATTGACTACCTTTTCGGGCGCTCCAAAAGCCACTAATCTGCGGTTAATCATAATGATTTCATCGAAATATTCACGGGCTTTCGATAAGTCATGATGAATCATAATGACCGTTTTACCTTCTTTTACCAAGGCCCGCAATACCTGCATGATTTTTTCTTCAGTGGTAATATCTACCCCCACAAAGGGCTCATCGAGAAAATAAATCCTAGCTTCCTGACAAAGTGCTCGGGCAATAAAAACGCGCTGCTGTTGTCCCCCTGAAAGTTCTCCAATTTGCTTATGCATTAAATTCATAATCCCAAGCTCCTCCATATGACGATGGGCTTGGTCAAAGTCGTTTTTATGTATTTGGCTGAATACCCCAAGTTTTGCATAGCGCCCCATCAGTACTACATCGCTTACTGTGGCCGGAAACTCCCAGTCGATATCTTCTTTTTGAGGTACGTAAGCAATTTGAGTTTGGACTTCTTTGATGTTTAGGTCTCCTATTTCAATACTCCCACGATCAATATCAGCAAGTCCGAGTATGCTTTTAAATAAGGTACTTTTACCAGAGCCATTTGGGCCGATGAGTCCGTATAGCTTGCCAGGCTTAAGCTCGAGGTTAAAGTCATTGAGAATAACCTTATTGTCGTAAGCTACGGTTAATCCTTTTATCCTGATGTTTCCGTTTATGGGGGCATGGTGCCGATTTTTACTTTGAATTTTAGCTCCGAGATAAAGAAAAGCAGCAAGAAAGAATCCGGCAATAATCATGAGCATGAGTAAATCGGTGCTGTTTTTTCGATTGGTTCCCGAACCCTTTAATCCATCGTGCAGGCTTTGTGCCGTGTGTAATAGCATGCGCAAATAGGTGTCGGCGCCACTCCCTTTAGGCCCCATACTGTCGGCATATAAATTACCGCCTATGCGTATACCGGCATCCGTGGCTACCTGTTGCATGAGCTTGGGGTTAATGGTGGTTTCTACGAATATGGCAGGCAATTCGTAGGCTTCTATGGTACGGATAAGTTGCTGCAAATCGCCGGTACGGACCTCGGCATCGGTGGTGGTTCCAAGTACCGAGATAACTTCCATCCCATACCGCTCACCAAAGTACCGAAATGCATCGTGCGTGGTGGCAATAAGTCGATGCTTGGGTGGAATAGCGGCTATGAGCTCCGTAATTTGTTGGTGGGCAACCAAAAGGGAGCTATCATACCGGAGGTAGTTGGCTTCAATAGCTTCGGCCGATTGGGGAAGCAAAGCTTGTAAGGACCTACTGATGTTCCGGATATAAATCCTACCGGCTAAAGGGTCCATCCAGGCGTGTGGGTCGTAACTATCGGCGTATTCGCTGCTCATGATTGGGATTACCCCATCACTTGCCCTTATGCGTGGGGTATTGCCACCGGCTTGTTCTATTAATTTACTCAACCAGCCTTCTAGATTTAAACCGTTTTCTATGATCAGATTCGCCTCCGCAAGCTTTCGCGCATCGCCTGGAACGGCATCGTAGGTATGTGGGTCACTGCCTAAAGGTAATAAAGAGCTTACTTCGCAAAAGTCGCCTGCAAGCACTTGGGCCATATCGGCTAAAAAGCTGGTGGTGGCAACTACCCGCATTTTTTGTGCCCATGCCACTTGGCCTAGACCCATCATAAACAGAACCATGACAAAACGAAACATGGATGCAAAATTAGTACAATTTAGATAGGCCTAAAAAAATATTTCGAAATGCCTTTGGTTGTGGTTGGGCTAGTGAGTTGCTGGAATACTGCTGATGGAGTTTTTGGGGCAGTGCGGCATTTCAGACCTCAAAAGGATAGCTTAAAACGCTGAAGGTAGTTCAAGCGTTGGTGCCGCCAACAAAAAAACCGCAATCAGTGGTACTGTTGCGGTCTTGTAGTTTTGAATCAATGTAGCTGTAGCCTATTGATTTGGTTTGCCTGTTTTTTTTTCTGAGGATTTTTTGTTTCGCTCAGAAAATCTCTTGTTTTTTCGCTGTTCTTGGTCGGTTTTAAAGGCTTCTTGTTGCTCTGGGTTGAGCACCTCCAATATAGCTTCGTGTTGTTCCAGCTGTGCGTTATGGACTTCGGTTTGTGCCTGCTGTACGGCCATACGTTTATCCTGTATGTTTTGCTCGGTTCTAATGAGCTCGGGTTGTAGGGCCGATTGCTGTTCTTCGGTGAGGGCATAGCGCACTGCCATGCGTTTTTGTTTAATTTCTGCGCGCTTTTCAGCCGATTGATGAGGTGCCTCTTGGGCGAATGTGGTACTGCAGCCAAAGGCCAGTAGCATTGTGAACAATAACTTTCGCATATCTGTATCGTTTAATGGTTCTATGACCCATTGAGCTTTGGAAAGTTTAATGCAGGCAAGCCTTAATTATCGGCCCGATCGAGTAAACGCTGATCGATTTGCTTAGAAGACTTGGCCCCAAGCTCTTTTAAACGCTCGGTTTTACGCACTAGGTTGTCTTTGCCTTCATGCAATTTGTTCATCGCTTGTTTGTAGGTTTTTTCAACGGTATCGAGTTGGCTACCTACTTTGATTAAATCGTCGACAAACGACACGAACTTTTCGTGTAAACTACCTGCTTGACGTGCGATTTCCTGCGCGTTTTTATTCTGGTTTTCCTGCCGCCAAATGCTGGCAATGGTACGCAAACTGGCCAGGAGGGTTGATGTACTTACGATAACGATATTTTTGTCGAAAGCATCGTTAAATAGCTCTGGGTCGTTTTGCACGGCTAAAATAAATGCAGGTTCTATAGGGACAAACAAAAGCACAAAATCAGGAGAACTTTGGCCATAAAGTTGGCTATAATTTTTGGCACTGAGTTCACGGACGTGATTTCGAATCGATTGCAGGTGTCGTTTCAGTGCCTGCTGTTGTGTAGCCTCGTCATCGGAACTTGCAAAGCGCTCATAATCGATGAGCGAAACCTTGCTGTCGATTACCAAACATTTATCTTCGGGCAGTAAAATAGTGATGTCGGGTTGTAACCGGCGGCCGTCGTCCGTAGTAAGGCTATCCTGAACCACATACTCCTGATTCCGACTCAGACCACTACGTTCCAGAATGCGCTCCAGAATTACTTCACCCCAATTGCCTTGTGCCTTATTATCGCCTTTGAGGGCTTTGGTGAGGTTACGTGCTTCTTCGCTCATTTGTACATTGAGTTCTTTGAGGTTTTTGAGCTCATTGAACAATCCCGCATGGCGCTCAAGGCTCTCCTTATGCGTACTTTCTACTTGTTTCTGAAATTCACCAATGCGATCGCGAAGGGGTTGTAAAAGCTGATCAATCTGACTCTTATTTTGTTCGGTAAAGCGTTTGCTCTTGTCTTCGAGTATGGCGTTGGCCATGTCTTTGAATTGCAAATTCATTTTTTCGATCTGCTCTTTGATAAGCGTGTCGCCCTCTGCAAGTTTTTGCTGAAGATTACGGTTTTGCTCCCGTATTTCACTCAAATTAATATGCAGTTGATTGATGGTTTGCGCGTTTTCCTGAATTTGGCTATTGAGTAATGCTTTTTCTTCTTGGAAACGCAATTCTTGCTGCTGGAGCAAACCTAACGCAATCTGTTTTTCATTGAGCTCTCTTTTGAGTGGTGCAAACTGGCGATTTTGTAAGAGGAAGGCAACCAAAGCCCCAATGGCTAATCCGGCTAATAGCGCAAAAAAGAAGGTCATCTGATCAAATAAAAGGTATCGGCCAATATGGTATTCACCCGTTGTACATTGGTGTAAAAACGTACGACATATTGGTAGGCGCCAGGCTGAGCGTCGGCACCACCAATTCTTCCATCCCAGCCTATTTCCGGATTATTGGTTCTAAAGACTTCCTGGCCCCAACGGTCGTAAACGCTAAATTCGTAAAAACCCTCATCAACCGACTGTACTATGGGACGGAATATACGGTTTTCGGGTATGGTGCTGTTTGGACGAAAGGCGTTGGGTAAAAATACTTTAGTATCGCAGCGGAACCTTACGTTGATGGTGTCGGTGAGAATACAATTGTTGGCAGTGGTAATTTCGACAATATAGCTCCCGGTATCTAGGACCGTAATAGCAGCGGTGGTGGCTCCCGTTGACCAGTTAAAGCTATTGCCAAAGGGAGCTGCATTGATGGTTAGTTCTTCACCAGGGCACAGCGTGGTATCGTTCATTACGTTTACGGTATTTGAGCTGTCAACCGTAATGATAATGGTGTCGGAGGCAATGCAGCCCCTATCGAATACCGTTACCCAAAGTGTGTCAGGTCTGTCGATAGTAACGGTTTGTGTGGTATCACCTGTACTCCATAAATAGCTGCTTCCCGGGTTTTGGGCATCAATGATGCGGCTTTCGCCTAAGCACAAGAGCAAATCAGGCCCCAGATTTACCGAAATGGGGTTGTTATTGATGAATACATAAGTGCTATCGCTTCCTGCGCAGTTGCCATTGTCGGCATCGAGCTTATACCAGCCAGAGGTGGTTACTTCGAGCGAGGATAAGGTATCGCCGGTGGCAGTCCATGGGCCTCCGGCTTGCCCGTTACTCCACACAAAACTTCCAGATAGGATATTGCTGCTGAGAATAACTGTGTCGCCTAAACAAGCAAAAGTTGTATCGCCTCCCAGGTTTACGGGTAGATTTTGGCCGACTTCAACTTGTTTGCTAATGGTATCGAAAACCCCGCAGCCTGCTCCGGCAATGAGTGTAACGGTATAAATGCCTGGTGTGCTGTAGGTATACACAGGAAAACGGGCGCTACTTGTATCTGAGCCACCAGCAGCTGCATCACCAAAGGTCCACAACCAACTCCTGGCATTGCTCAAGCTCGAATCAAGAAAGGACATGGGTTGGCCAACGCAGGTGAATTCGAAACTAAAGTTAGCCACGAATGGATCTGAAAACTCATCGTTAACAAAATTCGGTAAGCCGCGTCGTGTGGTGCCATTTATAGGAAAAACCGTGCTGTCTTGGTAGTTGTAAGGGGCTATGTTCGGCGTATTTATGCTATGTAGGGCATCAATGAGCGAAAGCACCACATAAATTCTCCCGTCGGGAGCATTTTGTAGGGCCGAATAACGGCGGATATCGGTACGAACTTCTTCACGTACCATACTTCGGGTGTTAGCCGGATTGGGCGATATCATATTAATCACGCTCAGGTGGTTTTTTGACCCAATGGTAGCACCGATGGTGGTGTCGGTGCCTCCGGAGATAAACAATTTGCCGTTATCAGGCGAAAAGGCCAGGCCATATTCGCCACCCATGGCAGGCAGGCGTAAGGGATTACTTATGGTGCCGGTTTGTTTGTCAAAATCAAAGACTTCCACCAAATTGTTACTATTCGGCCCGTTGAGGGTCAGGGCAATTTTTCGACCATCGGGTGAAAAAATCATATATCCTTTTTGCGCCCGTTGCGGGTTGATGGCCCAGGCAGGGGTATGTGGGGTGCCTACTGCTTGGGCAACAGGAGTGCCAACACCAGCGCTTGTGACAGGGATTACCAAAAACTCATTGCTGTTGTAACGATGTACCATCACCCAATAGTCAGTGCCATTACAATGTTTGGTTGCCGTGAGCTTTTCGGTGAGGGCATTAGCAGGTGCTCCAGCCAGTACAGGTACATTTTTTTGAGCAAGTACTACCGCACCTAATCCACCGTTAAGGCTCATGTCTACCAAGCTGTACATGAGCCCGCTTGAATCCTGCGTTCGGCCTAGTGTGAATATCAGGTACTGATTGGCTTGTCCAGGATATGGAATGATGAGCGACGATTGGGTAACTGTAGGGTTTCCGCGCAAACCAGCGCCGTTTTGTAAAACAGTGTTGTTGCGGCTGTAAACCGTTTCCCCGTTGGTATAAAAGAGGAGCTGCCCGGCAGCATTGGTAATGCAAGCCGATCCTTCGTCAGAATAAAGTGCACTTCCGGCTATGCCTTGAGGCGGGGTAGTGCCAAAACCAATACGTGCAAAGGAACCAAAACACCAGTCTTGACTAAATTGAGCATTGGCGTGTAAGGAGGAAATGGCGAGTAAAAATACGGCCAAGATAGACTTGGCAGTTGAGGTTAAATGGCTGATACCCATGTAATGAATCGTAGCGAACCTCTAAGATATGATTTTATTTTTTTCGGCAGTTATTTAGATGATAAGATTCTATGTTCAATGGCAGAGGTGGAGTAGCCTTCGGAGAGCGAAATGGTTTTTACGCAACCGCCGGAAGCCAGTACTTCTTTGGCTCCTACAATGTCGTCAACGGAATAATCGGCTCCTTTAACCAGTACATCGGGTAGCAAGGCGCTAATGAGTTTAAGGGGTGTTTGTTCGTCGAAAAAAACCACAACATCTACAAAGCCAAGACCTGCCATGACCAGTGCGCGGGATGCTTCGGATTGAATGGGACGATGCGGGCCTTTAAGCCGCCCAACAGAAGCATCGGTATTGAGACCAACAACAAGGCGGTCGGCCAAATCGGCAGCCCTGCTAAGATAATCTACATGGCCGTAATGCAACAAATCGAAGCAGCCATTCGTAAAAGCCACCTTTAGTCCTGCGGCTTTCCATGCTTTTACCATTTGAACGGCCTCATTGGCGGCTACAATTTTATCAGCTATCTTTTTTCGGTGCGACATGTTGATTACGGCTGCTAAAAAGTGCTATAAAGGAAATAAATCCGACGAGCATAATCAATAACGTTTGTGCGGCATGGGTTAGTGTAGCGAAACTCAAGGCATCGGTGGTACTGATGTTTCTACCGGGCAACATCACCAATAATTTGCTGATGACCGCATGATAGGCACCAATACCGCCTTGGACCGGTGCAACAAAACCAAAACTGCCTCCGATCAGGATAAGCAAACCTTCGTTGGGATTAAACATGGAGGTGCTTGCAAATGCAAAAACACAGAAATAGGTCATCAGGTAGTAGCCTATCCATATGCCAACAGAATACATGACAAAAAGCACGGGATGGCTGAGTTCGCGAATTGATTTTACACCGGCCAATAAGCCTCTTAAAAAGCCTTTTATTTTAAGGAACCAGGGATGATTCAACCGATGCGCCCAAGATTTTCGGTAAAAATAAAAAGCGATAATAGCGCCGATGAGGCCGAGTATAGGGAACACCCACAGGGGAATCCCTAATATTTCGGTTTCTAATAAGCGGATTCCTAAACGTTGGATGGGGCCAGCCAGTAAACCCAGGTTGAGCAGTACAGTAAGGGTGGTGAATATCACAAGCATGACCATATCAATTGCTCTTTCGATGATTACCGTGCCAAAGAGGGCATTTACAGGAAGTTTAGTTTTGCGGGCAATGGCCCCGCATCGGGTAATTTCGCCCATGCGTGGCAAGGCGAGATTTGCTAAATAACCAAACATAACCGCATGAAAGCTAAGCCATTTTCCGGGCTTAACACCAAGGGGCTCTATTAACATGGCCCAGCGCAAAGCCCTTAACCAATGGGCAAAAATGGCGGCCAGGCCGGAGGCTATTATCCACTCAAATTTGGCTGAGGCCAAGGTGGTTTTAATGCTGTCGATATCCTGCCCCTTAAAAACTAACCACAGAATAAACAAGCCTGCCAATAAGGAAAGGCTGAATTGCAGGGTTTTTTTGAGCCAACCAGGCACTTAAATTACAGCTTTATTGTGCGGGTCGGGGAAAACCAAGGTGGGTTTGAAAACTTTGGCCGCTTCAAACTCCATCATGGCATAAGAAATTACGATGAGCATATCGCCAACCGCTGCTTTTCGAGCTGCCGGGCCGTTCAAGCAAATGGTGCCTGATCCGCGCTCTCCTTTAATGACGTAAGTCTCGAGGCGCTCACCATTGTTGATGTTCACCACTTGTACTTTTTCGTTTTCGATGATGTTTGCCGCATCCATCAGGTCTTCGTCAATGGTAATGCTGCCCACATAATGGAGTTCAGCCTGGGTGACTTTTACCCGATGAATTTTCGACTTAACAACGTGTATAAACATGAATACTCAATTTCGGCGCAAAAATACTAAAATAGAAGGGCATTATCTATTAATCGTACACCTTCGAGCCATACAGCTACCAAAACGCGTACATGTTTCTGATCGTTCCACGAATTTACGGGTTCTAAGGTTTCGGCATCGGCAAAGCTAAAATACTCAACTTTGAGGCCTGGAGTACATTCAAGGCTATGTATTGCCCAGTCCGAAAGTTGATCGGGCTTCATGTATGGATAGCGTTCGCGACATTGCAGCAAGTGGGTGTAAATTTGCGAAGCATGGTGTTTACCGTTTTCCGTAAGGCGCTGATTTCGTGAACTGAGCGCGAGACCGTCATTATTTCTTGACGTAGGGCAAATGTGTAATTCGACTTTGGTGTCAAGCTTCATCTGTCGTAATAAATCACGGATAACAAGGCACTGCTGATAATCTTTTTCACCCAGATAGAGTTGTTGAGGTTGCACTATACGTAGCAAACGGGCCACTACCATTCCTACCCCCTCAAAATGTCCAGGCCTGTGCGCGCCTTCCAGCAAGCTTTCTAATCGGCCAAAATTATATTTTTCTACCGCTTGCTTATCGGGATAAACATCGGATATATCGGGGATATAAACGCAGCCAACAGTGGTTTGTGAAAGTGCCAAAAGGTCTTTTTCGATCGTCCTGGGGTATTTGGCAAGGTCGGCTGGGTCGTTAAATTGGGCTGGATTCACAAATATGCTGCAAACCACGAGATCGTTGGCATCGCAGGCGTTTTGCACCAACTTCAGGTGCCCTTCATGTAGAGCGCCCATGGTAGGAACGAAACCGATTTTTCGGTTTTTGCTGCGGGCTTTTTCAAGCGTTAGCTGCAGATGTTGCGCTTGTTGAAATAGGTACAAAGGAGCACAAATTGGCCTCAAAAATCGCTTTTTTCCGTGATTTACAAAGAACTTTGTCGTTTATTCCGCATTTTTTCTATATTTTTGTATTCTGATTTTTAAGAATTCACTTTACTAAGCTTTATGAGTAGGAAGACAAGAATCCTATTTGTTGCACATGAGATGCAACCGTACCTCAACCTCACTGAAATTGCCCAGGCCGCGTTAGAACTACCCAAATCCATGCAAGAAAAAGGCATGGAAATCCGGGTGCTTATGCCGCGTTATGGTTGCATTAACGAGCGTCGTCATCGCTTGCATGAAGTTGTGCGTTTATCTGGGATAAATATTGTATTGGGAGATACCGACAATCCGTTGATCATTAAAGTGGCGTCCTTGCCACAAGCGAAAATGCAGGTATACTTCCTGGATAATGAAGATTTTTTCCAACGGAAATTTGCTTTGCGCGACGACAAGGAAAATTTCTTTGATGACAACCATGAACGCATGATCTTTTTCAACAAAGGTGTGCTGGAAACTGTACAGAAATTGGGTTGGGCACCAGACATCATTCACTGCAGCGGTTGGATGAGCAGCTTAATTCCTTTGTACGTTAAAAAATATTACAAGCATACTGCCGTTTTTAAAGACTCAAAAGTGGTTTATACCGCTTACGAAAACCAATTTAACGAGAAGTTAAATAACGAATTTGTAAGCAAAGCCCTTATGGAAGATGTTGAAGAGGTAGATTTGCAGCTATTTACCGGTTTAGACGACAAATCGTTGAATTTAGGTGCAATTGCTTATGCCGACGCGGTGGTGATTGCCAACGATAAGGTAGACCAGGAAGTACAGTTGGCGGCAAAAGCTGCTTCAAAGCCAATACTTAATGGTCATAATCAACAAAATCTGGCAGAAACACACTTTGAGTTTTATCAAAAACTGATTGCTTCTCAGCCGGAGCTTGTATGACAAAAAAATGTATGCCCATGCTGATAGCTCTGTTTTTTTCAGGGCTATTTGTTTCTTGTAACGACGATGGATCTGTGGGGCTTGACCTCCTGCCAAATGCCGATGGTATAGGGGTTCATCGCCAAGACACCTTCACCTTGGTAACGTATACTATCCGAGAAGATTCTCTAGAATCGCAATTGCCACCTCGTTTTGCATTGGGCGAAATTAGGGACCCGCTCTTTGGCGTAGCCAGTTCGGGGATTGTGTTTCAGGTACGCTTGACGAATGAAAATATTAATCTCGGCGAAAATATTGTAGCCGATTCGTTGGTGATGGGTCTGAGCTTCGATATCAACAACAATTTTTATGGGGATACACTCGATCAGTTGTTGATTAAGGTATATGAACTGGATGAGGATGTATTTCGCGACAGTATTTACTTTAGCAATCATGTTCCTCAAGTAAAACCAACACCTTTGGCCAGCTATGTATATAGTCCTCGCCCTACTTTGCCGGTGCAGGTTAATGAACCGCAGCTCAATGGCATCGACTCGGTATTTAATTACGCACCCTTGGTACGTATTCCTTTTGGTCAAGAACTCATTGACAGGTTGGTAAATGCTAGCAATACGCCTGATTTGCAGAACAACACTAATTTTTTAAATTTTTTCAAAGGTGTTTACATTACTGCCGAACGGGTAGATGGCGGAAGCACCGGCTCGGTGATGCATTTGGTGAATTTTTCGGCTCGGAATGGTTTGTTTTTGTACTACAAGTCGGAAGGCCAACGACGTCGTTTTGACATGATGATTACCAATGAATCGGCGAGAAGAAATGTGTTATTACACGATTACAGCCAAACTATTGTTGGGGATAGACTGAACGACAGAAGCGAATTAATAGAAGAAACTTACGTTCAGGCTGGTGGCGGTGTAAAAACCATATTAGAAATGCCCTACCTCAGAAATTTGGTGGCCAATAATGCGGTAGCTATTAACAAGGCCGAAATTGTATTTAAGATTGCACCTGGCACTACGGATGATGTTTACCGCGCTCCGGCTCGTATGTTTTTGCTGGCAGCGGATTCATTAGGAAAAAATGCAACTATTTTAACTCCCGATGTCGTAGAACCTTATTACGATGGGCAGCTCAGAAATGATACTTATACCTTTGTGATTACCAGGTATATACAGCAGATTTTAAGATCAAACAGCACTGATTTTGGCATGGTACTTATACCTAATAACACGGTAAGTTCGCTGAACCGGGTAGTATTGGGGTCAACAAACAACAGCTTGTATCAGCCCAAAATGGTGATTACATTTACCAAACTAAAATAACAACCATGTGTGGAATAGTAGCTTATGTGGGTGATAAACAAGCCGCACCTATACTCATAAAGGGCCTTTCGAGGCTTGAATATCGGGGATATGATAGTGCTGGCATTGCCATTCTCGATAAAGAGATGAACATTAAGGCCTATAAAAAGGCGGGTAAAGTTTCGGCACTTGAGGCCATTATTGAAAAAGCAGATATACAAGGGAATATTGGTATTGGGCATACCCGCTGGGCTACCCACGGAGAACCTAATGATGTAAATGCCCACCCGCATTTTGGCCATAATAAAACCTTGGCCTTGGTTCACAATGGCATAATAGAAAACTATGCCGCCATCAAAGCGCAACTTCAGGCCAAAGGACATGTGTTTTTAAGCCAAACAGATACCGAAGTACTCACACACCTGATCGAATACATCTACCTTACTGAAAAAGTGAGTTTTGACGAGGCTGTTCGCTTGGCTTTAAACCAGGTGCACGGTGCTTATGCCATTGTGGTTATTTCGAAACTGGACCCGGAAATGGTAGTAGCTGCCCGTAAAGGATCTCCTTTGGTAGTGGGTATTGGGGTTAATGAGTTTTTACTGGCCTCAGACGCTTCTCCTATTATCGAATACACCAAAAGCGTGGTGTACCTCAATGATAGCGAAATGGCCATCATCAAGGATCGTACCTTGTCGATAAAGACCATTGATAACGAAGATAAAAAGGCCTTCATTCAGGAGTTGAACCTGCAGCTCGAAATGATTGAAAAGGGGGGGTATGAGCATTTTATGCTCAAAGAAATTTACGAACAGCCGCGTTCAATTTTTGATTCTATGCGTGGTCGTATCGATTCAAAAACCAGCCATATCCATATGGGTGGGCTTCATGAACACCAGTATAAGCTCATGAATGCCAAGCGTATGATTATTGTGGCATGTGGTACAAGTTGGCATGCCGGTTTGGTTGCTGAGTACCTGTTTGAAGATTTTGCGCGTATTCCGGTAGAAGTAGAATATGCTTCTGAGTTTCGGTATCGCGATCCGGTTATTTTCCACGACGATATTGTAATCGCCATTTCACAATCGGGCGAAACTGCAGATACCCTAGCCGCCATTGAATTGGCGAAGTCCAAAGGGGCTACAGTGCTTGGTGTATGTAATGTGGTTGGGTCTTCCATTCCACGGGCAACGCATTCAGGAGCCTATACACATGCAGGGCCCGAAATTGGAGTGGCCTCTACCAAAGCCTTTACAGCCCAGGTTACCGTATTGGCACAAATGGCCCTTTGGATTGGCTATAAAAAAGGCGCTATCTCCCAAAGCCAGCTAAATACTTACCTTTTTGAACTGGAACAAATTCCGGCTAAGGTTGAACGGGCTTTGGAATCGAATGATTTGGTGAAGGAGCTTGCCTCTAAGTTCAAAGATGCGCGCAATTTCCTCTACCTAGGTCGTGGCTATAATTTTCCTGTGGCACTCGAAGGCGCCCTTAAACTCAAAGAAATTTCTTACATACATGCCGAAGGCTATCCAGCCGCAGAGATGAAGCATGGTCCAATTGCCTTGATTGATGCGGAAATGCCAGTGGTTATCATCGCTACACAAAATTCGCAATACGATAAAGTACTCAGCAATGTACAAGAAGTAAAAGCACGTAAAGGCATTATCATTAGTGTGGTTACCGAAGGCGATGCCGATGTGCGTGGTATTTCGGATTATGTCATCGAAGTGCCCGATACCCTCGAGCCCTTTATGCCTTTGGTAAGCACCATTCCGCTGCAACTGCTTTCGTATCACATTGCGGTAATGCGCGGGTGTAACGTTGACCAGCCAAGGAACTTGGCTAAGTCGGTGACGGTTGAATAAGTGCGCTGCTTAACTAACTGATTGCAAGCACAGAAGAAGCGGTGTTTTTTCTAACCGCAGAGTGTATTAGTAGTTTGGAGCTGTTGATTACGCAAATTTTAACCTTTTGATTTTTAACGGCCTTTTTAATCAGTGCTACAAGCAGCCATGGCTGTCCTCGAGCTAGCGGAGGCTGTTGGACTACGCTGCTAAGCAGCTTGTCCGCAGTGCACGGAGCAAAGCCTCCGGCTTTCTTGAAACGATGCGGATGGGTAGAATAAGTAAAATTCACACCACAAAAAAAGCACGAAGCGCTTTGAACTTCGTGCTTTTCTTTTGAATACGCAGTGTCTATCGATTAAACTCGGTCATGGTAAGTGCTAAGCCCCGGGTTACGAAACTTTTTACGGCATCTATTGATTTGTGTAGCCCAAGTTCAACATCAGTGATTTCATTTTCACTGAATTTACCGAGCACATAATCTACCTGACGCCCTTTTGGGAAGTTATCGCCAATCCCAAAGCGTAAGCGAGGATAGTCCTGACTTTCGAGCAAACTTTCAATGCTCTTAAGTCCATTGTGTCCGCCGGCACTGCCTTTGGCCCGAATACGGATTTTTCCAGTGGGTAAACTCAGGTCGTCGGCAATAACCAGCGTACGTTCTGCCGGGACCTTCTCGGCCTCCATCCAGTAACGCACGGCTTTGCCGCTGAGGTTCATGTAAGTGGTGGGCTTGATGAGCACCAATGTACGTCCCGCATGCTTCATTTCGGCACGAAAGGCATACCGGTCTTGCTCAAAAAAAATATTGGATGCTCCGTGTGCCAGAGCATCCAATACCATAAATCCGATGTTGTGTCGGGTGGCTACATATTCTGCGCCAATATTCCCGAGACCAACTATCAGGTACTTCATTCTTCAACCTTAGTTGCCGGCTGCCATCTGACCTTTGAGGGCACGTGGGATGGTTACTGCAGCTACAGGATTGTTTGGCGCATCAAGGATTTTGTAGTTACCTACTACGATGTCTTTTACACGCACAACTTTACCTAGTTCCAGGCCATTAATGTCTACCTGAACCGAAGATGGTAAATCGCCTGGGAGGCCTTTTACCTTTACTTTACGTACACGGGCGGTGAACTTACCACCGGCACGTACGCCTGGTGACGAACCTACAAACTCCAGTGGGAGCTCTACCTTTACTTCTTTGTTGGCGTGCAAGGCGAGAAAATCGACATGCAAAATACCTTCGTTCAAGGGATGGAATTGGGCCTCTTGTACGATGGCTTCGTACTTGGTGCCATCAATGTCGAGATTGATTTTGAATGTTTCAGGCGTGTAAAGTACGGTTTTGAGATCGTAGGCAAATGCCCAGAAATGCAACTGGCTTTCGCCACCATACAATACGCAAGGGATTTTCCCTTCGGCCCTCAACTGATTAGCATCCGACTTCCCTACGTTCCCTCTGAGGGAACCGCTCAAATTGATTGACTTCATGTTAAGGTGATTAAAATTATTTATTGTTTAACTGTGATTTCGAAGAGGTGGCTGATGGAGTTAAACTCCTTTACGCTGCGGATGGATTTGGCAAACAAATCGGCAACACTCAGCACTTTGATTTTGGGAGACTCACGGCGTAATGGAAGGGTATCGGTTACTACCAATTCTTTCAGCTGTGAATTTTCGATGTTTTCGTAGGCCCTACCCGACAATACAGGATGGGTACAAAAGGCACGAACGCTATTGGCTCCTTTTGCCATGATTTCGTCGGCTACTTTGCAAATGGTACCGGCGGTATCCACAATGTCGTCTACTATCACCACGTCGCGACCTTCTACATCGCCAATGATGGTTATTTTTTCAACTACATTGGCTCTTGCACGGGTTTTATCGCACACAATCATATCGCAATTGAGGTGCTTGGTAAACACTTTAGCCCTGGCAGCGGCACCCATATCAGGTGCTGCAATGGTAAGCTTGGGCAGGTTGAGGTGCTTAATGTAAGGGACGAATATGGTGGTGGAGTCGAGGTGATCGACCGGAACATTAAAAAAGCCTTGAATTTGAGGTGCATGCAAGTCCATCGTCATGATGCGTGTAGCACCAGCATTGGTAAGCATATCGGCAATCATCCGGGCACCTATAGGTACACGCGGTTTGTCTTTACGGTCCTGACGTGCTAAACCAAAATAAGGAATTACGGCAGTGATGTAATGGGCTGAGGCACGTTTGCAGGCATCGATGAGCAACATGAGTTCAAGTAAATTATCGGCTGGCGCAAAGGTGCTCTGAATGAGAAATACGTCGCAACCGCGTACCGATTCATTGATGCAAGGCTGGAACTCCCCGTCACTAAAGCGCAGCACAGTTAAGTCACCGAGGGGCTTGCCATAAGAATCAGCGATTTTTTCGCCTAAAAAACGAGTGGCATCACCACTAAATATCTTGGTATCGTGGTGCTTATACGCTGAAATCTGATTGTTATCCGACATGCCCGGCCTGCTTGTGCTTGAAAACGAGCCGCAAATATAAAGAATTTGTTAACAGGACGCTAACCTTAACCTGAATCATCCGAAATAAATCTTTATCGACGGATGGCGTCCCAGGCCATTTGCCAGGCGTGATGGGCCAATTCGGTCATGGCGTTTAATCGACCATCATCAACAGCATCGAGAAATTCATAAATAGCCCCGCATAGCTGTACAAGCATGAGTTCTACAGGCATTTTTTTTAAAATGCCCTGCTGTTGTCCATGGATGAGCAGGGCCCTAAGGCTATCCAAGCCGTCCGCGGTATAATGAGTGGCAGCGGGTTTACGACCCCCGGCTTTGGCGAATTGTTCCAAAAAATAGCGCTCAAGGGGGTGCCTTTGCAGAAACAGCAAATAATGATACCATTTTTGCCGAAGTTGCCTTTCAAAAGGTGCTTGTTCATGAACACCATCAGCCATGTATTTATGGAGTGCTTGTTGGTAGTACTGCTGCATGGATGCCAATAAAGCATCTTTATCGCGGAAGTACAAATACAGGGTACCAGTGGCCATACCCGACCGCTGTGCAAGTTCACTGAGTTTAAGCCCGGACAGCCCGTGCTCATTTATCAATTGTAAAGCTGTCGCAAAAAGCAGGGGTATTTTCTCAGGGTCTTTAATTCGCATGATGGAGCAAAATAAATGAACGCTTTTTCATTTACCTAGGCTGGGCTTTGTTTTTTACATCAAAGGTCTTAGGGCCCGAACATTTGCTTTTTAATTATCTTTGGCCACCAGATGATTAATGCTCGTAATTTATACTATCGGCTTAGCCCAAATATGCGCCTGCTTGCGCGTCGCGTGTTCTATTTACCGGTAGATGCTTGGGAAGGCTTGCGTGGAAAACGAAAACCTATGACGCCCCCTCGTGGGTTGATTTTTGTAGGTTCAGGGGATTTTGTTACCCAAGGAAAACTCCTTTTAGATCAGCTCATTCGTTTGGCAAAACTGGAGCCTAACGAACATGTACTTGACATAGGCTCAGGCATTGGCCGATTGGCCGCCCCCTTGACCTCCTATCTTAATCAACAGGGAAGTTATGAAGGATTTGATATTGTGAAAAGCGGTGTAAACTGGTGTCAAAAGCACATAAGCAGCCAACATCCTAATTTTAGGTTTATGCATATCGATCTGAAAAACGATCTCTATAACCTGAACACTTCTGCCGAGGCGAAGACTTTTATTTTTCCATACGATGATGCACGGTTTAATCTGGTTTTTCTGTTTTCGGTATTTACCCATATGATGCCCGATGATGTAGCGGCTTACCTCAAACAAATTGCCCGCGTGCTTAAGCCCGGAGGAAGGTGCCTAGCCACTTTCTTTATTCTGAACGATGAAAGTAAAACCGGCATGATGTCGTATGATGGACTCAAGTTTGTACATACTTTCGGGAACTATGCCCTTATCGATCCGGAGGTGAAAGAAGCGAATATTGCATTTGAACAGGTATGGTTATGGGAAGCATTTGAAGCAGCCGGTCTTGAAATTGCCGGAAATTGGCCGGGTTATTGGCCGGGCCGCGATAAACAAGTTTCCGAAGGATTTCAGGATACCCTATTGCTGCGGAAGAAATGAGTGAAATAGCATTGGCGGCTCGTATTGCCTTTTTAGAACAACATATTTCAGTACAACGGCTGCAAAAAATTCAGCAGGTGCTCGCGCAGCGTACCCGTTACCTTACCGTGGTGCTCGAGAACTTGTATCATCCCGAAAATGGCAATGCCGTGATGCGCTCGGTAGAGTGTTTTGGTCTGCAGGAAATGCAGGTCATCCAGGAAAAATACGACTGGAAATACAGCCTCAAAATTGCGCGCGGAGCCGCTAAATGGACCGATGTGCATACTTACGGCCACGGAAATGGCGGTGCACGCGCTTGCTATGCCGATTTGAAAGCGCGGGGCTACCAGTTGGTAGCCACCAATCCACAGCCCGGCAGTTGCACGGCAAGTAATTTAGACCTGAGCAAGCCCGTGGCCCTCATATTTGGCACCGAAAGTACCGGGGTGGCTCCCGAAACTTTGGCCCTGGCCGATGCACGCATCCACATTCCCATGGTGGGCTTCACCGAAAGTTTGAACATCAGCGTAAGTGCCGGCATTTTACTGGCGCAATTGCGACAGCGTCTTGAAGCTGAACTAGCCGATTGGCAACTGAGCGAAGCCGAACAGCGCATTTTATATGCCGATTGGTTGATGAAGTCGGTGCGGCATGCCGAGGCACTGGTGCGGGCTTTTGAAGCCAAAACGGCTACTTGATACCCGATCGGGTACTTTTCTTAGGTTAAATCGTGTGCCGATACATACACAGGTAATTCATGCAAGGTTGTTTCGAGGGCTTGATTGCTGTTCCATGTTTTCATGAGGATATCGGCATGTACGGTTTGATTCAGGTGTCCTATCAGCCCTTTTCGAACCGATTTTTCAACCATGCGCCCAACATCCGAATCAGCATCGTCCCAAAACATGCTCACGTGAAGGCCCAGTTGGTGGGTGCAGCTTTCAAAAAGGGTATTAAGCAAGTGCGTATGAGCAGGTGGGCACCAAAGTCCTTCAACGGCTGCAAAACTCAAATGATCTTTCGGGAATAGTCTGCGCAACAGCGGCATAAGCGGGAAAAGGTGCTTAATAAGCCATCCACCTACTCCCGGCATCTCCACAATTTCCCAGTCGCATCTAAACACTAAGCAGCCAAGCAGCGGTTCGTCTTGCTCGTTGGTAATTACAAAATATTGGCCATGACCAAATAATTCTTCCGGGAAAAAGAAATTATAGCGCTCGTACTGCTTGCTTAGTTGTTGGAGAATGAAGGGTTTTTCAGCTTCATGCAAAGGCCTAAAATACCGGTGGGTGCGGCTAAAAAAACGCGAACTGATGCAAGTACGGAGTTGGCGATAAGGTCGGAGTCCAAAGGAGGCACATAATTGTTGTGAAGGCAGATTGTCGGCCTCCACATAAGCAAAAAGCACCCGTGGTAGGGGTGTTTGGTTGTGCGGCTGTGCGGCCAATTCGCTGGCCAGCATTTTGCGGATGTGGTTGTGGCGCTTCGGCTCGGCAGCGCGACTATGGACCGACTGTGAACCTCCCGGAATGCTCAAATAACGCACATAAGCAGTGCTTACCGTTTGGGAGGCTATTTCACTGTTCCGCTCTAGGACTGCTGCATTGCCCAGAAGTTTGCCGTTTTTTTCGAGCAACAGCCAGCGGGTACTCGGTATGCGCGCACATTTGTCGGCGGCATCGAGCTGGCGGTAGCGCAGTTTGCCGGGCAAGCCGTACACCGTGCTATGCAGCACGTCAGCTACGTCGGGCCGGAGGGTGTAGGTGCTGTGGGCGAGGAGGGGCATGGGGTAATTGGTCCACTAAAATATGTAAAACCGGCGTTGCTTCATCCCTAAAAGGTATTTATTCAAGCTTGAAGAGGTAATATTGAGTCTTTGATACCTAGCAATTTTTCATAGCGGAAATTACGGCCCATACTTCCATACCTTTCGGTAGTTGCTGTTGTATACAAAGTGACGGGTAATTTTGAGTTGGAACATGAGGCTTTCTGATTTAATGTCTGTCCTTGCCTGATGTAGGTTGTCACTTTTCTTTCAACCTTCGGTTAATTTTAGTTTAAAGTTAATCGTTTATTTCT
>JBKBSO010000006.1:0-174260 GCA_046291695.1 Bacteroidia bacterium | reverse complement strand
TTTCTTTAAAATTCAGCCTCAGCACTGCCATCTCCTGTCAAACCAAAAAATTACTTGCTAACTTGCGGATGAGCAGATTCTTTGTTTATAAAACAACTACAACTCCAAAAGTTCATTAAAAAATAAAAAATATGAGCAAGCGTACCCTCCTCTCCGAAAAAGAACTTCAACATCAACTGGCAGGTCTACATGGTTGGTTACTGCAGCACAATGCTTTGGTGCAGTCATTTACATTCATTGACTTTCGTAAAGCCTGGGGCTTTATGTCGGAAGTCGCCGCCTTGGCTGAGGCATACGGCCACCATCCCGACTGGAGAAACGTATACAACAAGGTAGAAATTACCTGGACCACACATGATTTAGGTGGCATTAGTCAGCTCGACATTGACCTTGCTGCCCATTGTACCGCGCTCTTCAAAGCCGTGTAAACTTACCATTGGTCACAATGGCTTACCGAATAGCCCAAGCCTTGCCATTGGTCACTAAAGCTTAGGAAAAATTACCATGGTGGAGGATGTTTGCCATCAAAAAACATCGCTCCATGCCTTACATTTTTAAGTCTTTACTCTTTTTACACATCAGCGCGGGCAGCATCGCCTTGCTCAGTGGCTTCATTGCGATGATCGCCCCTAAATGGTCGAGTTCGCACCGGATATCCGGCCGAATCTTTCATTTCAGTACCTTATCGGTGGCCATTAGTGCCATTCTAATGGCCCTGATGCACGGAAAAACCTTTATGCTACATATTGGTGTTTTTACTTTTTATCAAATTCACGGAGGCTTTCAATCGGTAGTTAATAAAAGACTTCTCCCCTCTCGATTCGATCGGGTCGTGCTTTTCCTTAATTTTTTAAACGGAGGCCTCATGCTTTTTCAAGGAAATACTGTCTTGATTGTTTTTGGACTCATCAGCCTGTTTCTAGGCATACAAGACCTTCATGTATATATCCGTCTACACCGAAAATTAAAAATAGACCGCTACAGCTGGATGCGGCGACATATGGGTTTGATGATTGGCTCCTACATCGCCATTTTTACGGCAGTTTTGGTGGTAAACTCAAGCGGAGCGCTTTGGATTTGGCTAGGCCCCACCCTCGGCTTTACACCACTTTTGGTGTATTGGAATATCCGTTTAAGCCGTAACCATCCTCCAAAAGCCGGTAAGAAGTGGGGAATGGCTTTTGTCGTACTACTCAGCTGGGGTATATCCGAAACCCTTCAGGCACAGCCCTATGTATCTGGCGGCAATACCCGACATCGTTTTGCCCAAATGAACTTTGGGGTAAACAGCAGAATTTCGCCTACCAGCCACAGTAGTTTTTATCATCACAACAGTCATCAACAACTCAGCAATGATGATGTTGGCTGGCATACGGCCAATCGGCTCATCATCGGCGGAACACACTTTTGGGGGCATGCCGATTTTCTGGTTGCTTTCCCCATAATACAAAGCCAACAAAGCGGTTACCGGGAGCGGATTGAAAGCAGTTTCCGATACTTTCCGTGGCGAATTGAATCTAACAAGTTCAGGCCTTACGTCGGGATTTCACACATGGCCACGGAATACAAATATGGAGACGGCCCCAGGATGTTTCACAATCGAATACCCATAAGTGCAGGTGTTTATTACCTCAAAAAGGATAAAATACTTGAGCTGGGATTCACCTACCACACCCACAATCTGTTCGAATATCCGTACAGTCCACATCAAAGTCAGCAGGTAAAAGCCTATCCTTTTGGTTTCCAACTTGGATTCAAATGGATGTTCGACGGCACGGTGAGTGCCGAAACCAATTGGAAAAATGGCAAAACCGCTTATTATACCGATACTCTGGCCAAATTAGGCCGACTCGATGGCTTTACCCTCGGCTTTGGACCATCAGCAAGCTTTTTTACAGCCAAATCGGCTGGCTTAGCCAATACAGCAGCCTGGCTGTACCAACACAAATCGACGATGATGGCCGAAATCATGGCCGGCTACTATTGGCACAAACCCGATTTACAGCTAAGCCTGGTTTATCGTCAGCTAGGTAGTGAGCTCGAAGCATATGGCAGCGTACATCGCTTAAATCGGCAAGCGCTGACGCTGGAGAGCTATCACTTTTTTACCGACTTCCATGGGTTCGCGCCTTACATCGGGCCAGCCTTAAGTATGGAGTTCTGGCAATCGTCGCGCTCCGAAGCCGAAATAAGCACAGAGCAAAGTCGGCATCGGATGCTTAGTCCCGGCTTAAGTTTTGGCTGGGACATCCGCCCCGACCGGCTGCAGCGATGGTATTTGCGTACCGCGTTGCGTTATTTCCCGCTGATGCGCTTCGATGCAGCTGGTGTGGGCGAGATGCGTGTCGATCAGCTTGAAGTCAACTTCATTCAATTGGTTATCTTTCCGGGCCGTTTTCGCTGAAGCATTCGGCAAACCAAATGACCACTTAGCAGTTTATTCACCTATGCAAAACCAATTGAAGCTCCTTTTCATCCTGTTGTTGATCAGCCCCGTGCTTGCCTTTTCGCAACCATCCAACGAAGTTAAACGTTTGGCGCAATACAACCTTTGGGCGAATGAACAGATGCTCGCATGGTTGGCGCAAGCCAGCACGACGCAACTAGACAGCCAGCTCATTTCGAGCTTCAGCAGCTTGCGATTGACCCTGATACACATTTATGGGGCTGAGCGCGGCTGGTTGAGTTTATTGCAAGCAGGCGAATGGGCAGGGCTGAGCGATGCGGAAGGCTTGAGCTTTGAAGTGCTTTCGCAGCAATTCCGGGAGGGCAGCCAGGCGCTGGCTACTTATGCCGGGGCACTTAAACCAGAAGCCCTTTCTGAAAAACGGATCTTTGGACGCTCGGGGAGCAAAGCCAGTCAGGCTGACATTTTGCTGCACGTGCTCAACCACAGCACCTACCACCGCGGTCAGCTCATCAGTCTGGGCCGGCAAGCGGGGCTCGAATCACCACCCCGCACCGACTATATTTACTGGATACAGCTCCTAGACGAATAGCGTCAATCGCTTAGGCTAATTTCGAAAAGGCAGGTACTTACGCAGCAGCCAGTAACCCACCAGACCGGCTAACAGAGAAGCCAGTAATATCCCCAATTTGGCTTGATAGATTAGGGCTTCGTCGGTAAAGGCCAGGTTGGTAATAAAGAGCGACATGGTAAAGCCGATAGCCGCCAAAAAGGCGGCACCGAAGAGCACGGGATAATTGATTTCGACAGGCATGCGCAATACGCCAAGCTTTTCGAAAACCCAAGTAAAACCTACAATACCTACCACCTTGCCTATTACAAGACCGGCCATGATGCCTATCGAAACAGATCCAAATAAACTATCGAGGCTCGTATCAAAGAGATCGACCCCTGCATTAGCGAGGGCAAAAACCGGAACTACGATAAAAGCCACAAGCGGATGCATACTATGTTCGAGTTTTTGCAAGGGGGGAAAAGTATGTTCGGTATTGCGCTCTATCTTCAACAAAAGTGCTTCTTGTTCATGTGTAACAAAGGGAGAGGGCTTTCCTTGCGTATGCGCCAATCGACGGACGAGGGTTTGCAGTCGTGCGACATAATCTTTTCTAGGCACGGTTCCCCTAGCGGGGATGGTAAAAGCTGCCAATACTGCAGCGATGGTCGCATGTACGCCTGATAGCAAAAAAGCCAACCAAAGCCCGCCAATGCCGATGAGGGTATAGAATAGGGTATTGCGAACGCCCAGCAAATTTCCGCTGATCATGGCCAGTAAAAAAAGTGCCCCGAGTCCCAAATTGGCCAGCGAAATATCAGACGTATAAAAAAAGGCGATCACCGATACGGCACCAAGATCATCGATGATGGCCAAGGCCGTTATGAATACTTTAAGGGAGATGGGTACCCGATTACCAAGCATGTATAATACTCCTAGGGTAAAAGCAATGTCGGTGGCCATGGGAATACCCCAACCAGCTTGAGCGGCCTCAGTCGCATCCTTATTAATCAGGAGGTAGATAAAAGCAGGTACCGCCATACCGCCTATGCCGGCCACAAGTGGCCACACCATACGCTGTGGGCTTCTGAGTTCACCCGCCCATATTTCTCGTTTTAGTTCCAGGCCTACCACAAAAAAAAACATCGACATAAGGCCATCGTTTACCCAGAGTAACAAAGGTTTTTCGAGCCAAAAACTCCCAAAACCGATTACAAATTTGGTTTGCCAAAAGGCATTAAAAATTTCCTTTAAAGGAGAATTAGCTACTACAAGGGCAATCAATGTAGCGACAAAGAGTACCAATCCACTTGCTGAACTTCGCTGCATGAAGCGATACAAGGGGATGATTAACCTACGAGTAATGATGGTGAAACGCATATGCTAAACTTTAATGATTAACCACCTTGAATATAACAGTAAAAACCCTAACCGACAAATTTAACCGATATAACCACTGCTTTTCAGCTAAATTAACGACCTTCGTTAAGCAATAGTATGAAACAAATAAGCAGACAAGCATATGTACAATATCGATAAAAGCATCCTCAAACGGGCACAGGTTTGGATGAGCAATGGCTACGATGCCGACACCCGTGAAGAAGTGCGGGCCATGTTAGCCTCAGGCGATACGGAACATTTGGTAGATGCCTTTTACCGCGACTTGGAATTTGGCACGGGAGGCATGCGAGGCATAATGGGTACTGGCACCAACCGAATGAACAAATACACCATTGGCGCGGCAACTCAAGGCTTATCGAACTACCTTATTCAACAATTCCCCGGACAAAAAATCAAAGTAGCGATTGCTCACGACTGCCGGAACAATGCTACCACTTTTGCCAAAATTGTGGCTGACGTATTTTCAGCCAATAACATACATGTTTATTTCTTTAATGGCTTACGTCCAACCCCAGAACTCAGCTTTGCCATCCGCAGACTTGGCTGTAAAAGCGGTGTAATGCTCACCGCATCACACAACCCCAAAGAATACAGTGGCTTTAAAGCTTATTGGTCGGATGGTGGACAAATCATTGCGCCGCACGACAAAAACATCATTGCCGAAGTGAACGCCATTCAATCGGTAGATCAGATACGTTTTGAGGGCAACTCGCACCACATTGAGCTGTTGGGAGAGGATATGGACCAATGGTTCATCGATACGGTTTGCAGTCAATCATTAAATCCCGAAATCATCAAAAAACAGCACGATTTGCCCATTGTGTTTTCTCCTATTCATGGTACTGCCGTAGACATCGTACCCAATACGCTTAAGCAGATGGGCTTTACGAACGTGCAACTGGTAGAAGAGCAATGTGTGGTAGATGGCAACTTCCCTACGGTGATTTATCCCAATCCGGAAGAAGAAGAAGCCATGACCATGGCCATTGAAAAGGCTGAAGCGGTTGGTGCCGAGCTGGTTATGGCTACAGATCCGGATGCCGACCGAGTGGGCATTGCCATCCGTCATCCCGAAGGACATTATATGCTGTTGAATGGTAACCAAACCGGCAGTTTGCTCTTTTATTATTTGCTGAACGAATGGCAACAAAAAGGCAAACTCACCGGCAACGAATACATCATTAAAACGGTTGTAACCACCTACCTCATCGACAAGATGGCAGAGAGCAAAGGCGTTAAGTGCTACAATACGCTTACAGGCTTCAAATTTATCGGCGCCCTCATGACCGAGCTCGAAGGCAAAGAAACCTTTATTGCTGGCTGTGAAGAAAGTTATGGCTATTTGATAGGCGACCATGTGCGCGATAAAGATGCCGTGGTGGGCTGTGCCATGATTGCCGAGATGTGCGCCTTTTATCGCGAACAAGGCAAAACTCTGTACGAGGTATTACTCGATATCTACAGGGAATACGGGATGTATAAGGAGGTGCTGCTCTCGTTCACCAAAGCCGGAAAACGCGGTGCCGAAGAAATACAGCATTTGATGGCGGGTTATCGCAGCAATCCCCCCGAAAGTTTGGCCGGACTAAAAATCGTTAAGGTAAAGGACTATCAACTTCAGGTAGAAACCGACCTAATCAGTCGCGAAAGCACTCCCATTGATTTACCCAAATCAAACGTTATGCAATTTATCACCGAAAATGGCGGCATTATTTCGGCGCGACCATCGGGTACTGAACCAAAAATAAAGTACTACATCAGTTTGAATGAGCCATTGCAATCGATAGAAAAATATGAGGAACAAGACGCTGCATTGGCCGAACTGATGAATAAGATTGCAGCAGAATTAATTTAAACCATGACACGCTACCTTACTTTCTGTCTTATTGTTCTGGTCGCTTCCTGTAAGTCGGCTTCCAACAAACAAAACAACCCAGCAGCGGATATGCAGAGCAGCCAGGTTGCGCTTGACTGGGCTGGCGAATACCGTGGTGTGATTCCTTGTGCCGATTGCGAAGGCATTAAAACCAGCCTGAGCCTGAAGGCCGATGGCAGTTACCGCAAGGGCAGCCTATACCTGGGCAAAAGCGATTCGGTATATATCGAACAAGGGAAATTCAGCTGGGATGCAAAAAGTGGCCGCATTATGCTCGAAGGCCCATCGAAGCTGCAGTTTTTGGTTGGTGAAGGGCATGTTGAACAACTCGATCAGGCAGGCAATAGGATTGAAAGCAAGCTAAACTACAGCTATTTATTGTATAAGCTCAAGCCCGACACCCTGATAGTAAACAAATACTGGCGACTAGCTGAAGTAGCTGGTAAGCCGGTTCGGATGACTGCTGCCTGGAAACGTGAGCCTCATTTTGTTTTGAATAAGGCGCAAAGCGAAGTACAAGGAAATGGTGGTTGTAACAGCTTTTTTGGTGGCTACACACTTGAAGCAGGCAACAAATTGCGCTTTGGACTTTTAGCGTCTACCGAAATGTTCTGTGGCTCGGTGATGGATACCGAGTCTGCCTTTTTTGAGGCCTTGCAACTTACCGAAAGTTTCAGTTTAAGTCTTCGAGGCGACAGCCTCAGCCTACAAGGACCAAAAAACGTAAAATTGGCTGTGTTTGTGGTGGAGTATTTGCGGTAAGGGGGCTGTTGCTGAGGAAGCAGCGTAGGCTTTTAACTGCCCAAGGCGCAGTGGTTTTTCTTGCTGTAGAACGGCTTCAATAGGATGTTTACAGCTATATTCCTTTGCATCGCTTTTTCATTAGTGCAACCAGCTGATATGGCTGGCCGCTTAACGGCCTTGCTATCGGTAAGGGAAGAAGTACGTAGAAATTTAACCTTCGGTTTGGGAAGCAATGATTCAGTTGATCGAATAAGTATTTAGGATGACGCCATCCAGCTACAACCTTCGATTTCCGTGATAAGCCCGCTACCGAATTGCTGGGCGGGGGTGTGGAAACCCGGCTGCCAGTGGCCAACTAAGACCTTTTGCGCGATGAGCAGGGCGGTTTCGGCGGTGAGGCGGTAGGTTTCGTTCACCCTTAGCCGTAATTCGCAGGTTTCACCAGCTGCATTGCGTACTTGCCCATACACAAGGGCGTAGCCCAGCGCATTTTGTTCAGCTGTGGGACCAACAACTTTGACATCGACCCGCTTTTGCAGCAAGCCCCTGAACCAGGCGGTACGTAAAAGGGGATTGAACAGCGGCAACAACCGCAGCCAGGGATGTAGTTTCGGACTTCCACCGGTAAAAGTGGTAATATTGGGAATGCCCGTACTTACCCAAGCAGTGTACAAATCGCCCCAGGGAATGGAGATCACAAAACGGCGCTTTTCACCAAAGCTGATCCATTTTCCATGTTTGCCCATGCGCACCGGCCGTAGCTGCCCGTTCCGACGTTCGGCTCCGGGCGTGCCGAGGCGTTCGATGGTACTGGTGAGTGTGCCATGTGAAATGCCCCCTCCTACCGTTACAAAAGCCAGTTCGAGCCATTGCGCATCGGGTAATTCGGCTTTGAGGCGGTTGGCCACACAGTCGGTAGGTACAACATCGAAGCCCACGCCCGGCATGAGCATGATGTTCGCAGCTCGCGCTTGTGGTTCGAGGCCATGCAGGTATTCAAAAACAGCCAACTCACCGGTAATGTCGAGGTAATGTGTGCCGGCTTTTAAGCATGCTGTAGCCATTTGCCGGGCCGTACGCGAAAAAGGTCCTGCGCAATGGATCACCAGCGTGCATTGCCGCAAGCAGCTTTCGAGGGCAGCAGTATCCTCGAGCGACACAACTTGACAGGGCAATTGCAGCTGCTCGGCCAGGGCACTGAGCGGCGCTTCGGCACGACCAGCCAATATGGCGCGCAGTTGTTTTTTGGCGGCCAATTGTGCCACCAATTTGCCGGTATAGCCATAAGCTCCGTAAATCAGGATGTCGTATGGTCTGCTTTCGGCCATCTTAGGAATTCATGAGCAATGCCAAAGCGTCGGTTACACGGTCGGCTGCTATCCAATCGTGGGCCAACTGGTGCAAATGGTCTTCGAGCGATTCGTGATGGAGTGAAAAACGGCGATAAGCTTCTTCAACTTCGGGATCGGTCATGATTTTTTCGCGTTCCTCGGAACTTGGCAATTTTTGTAGATTCCCTAAACGCCCGAGGTCATTACCACTAAGAATACGGCTTAATCTTGCACTTTCGGGAAGGGCATCCACACCGATTCCCTTTGTAGTTAAAGGCTTTTCTACCTCGAATAGTCCTGCTGAGGCACGTGTATACCAATCGCCTCCTAAACGGGCCACCTGATCAATTTTAAAGGGATCGATCCGGCCATCTGCAGCCAAAACATTATTTTTAACATGAATGCGGAGTACTTCACAGATAATGAGGTTACCTGCTCCTCCTCCAGTGCCTAGGGCTTTAACCTCAAGCACTTTACATTCGAGCTGTACCGGAGCTTCGGCTACCCGTGGAGGCTTTACTACTTCTGAAGCGAGTTCAGTAAAACCCGCCTTCACAAATTCATTTACTCCCTTTTCATATTCAGTGCTGGCAAGCGACATCTGGTGCACCATCTCATAACTTACGATGTTGATGGTGCACTCGGGCACTTCCAACACATTTTGGAGACTGTGTTTGGTGGTATTGTCACGTACCCGTCGTGCTGGCGAAAAAATAAGGATGGGCGGATTGCTGCTGAATAAATTAAAGAAACTAAAGGGGCTCAAGTTTACCCTAGCTGCTCCATCAACTGTAGCAGCAAAGGCTACAGGTCGTGGAGCCACAGCCCCTTGCAGCAATGCCTGGACTTGAGGCGCAGGCATTTCGGCAGGAATAAAACTAGAGTAGCTCACTTCTGCAGCTTTTTGCGCGCCATAATCGAAAAGTCGCTATCTTCTTTCACTATCGTATTGACCAAAGTGCCTAACCCGGTGATTTCCATTTTTACCACATCGCCTTCTTGCAGCCATTGGGGCTTGAAGTTCTCGGGATCGAGGCGACGACCGGTGCCATTGAGTTCCAAGAAGCAGCCGGTGCCCACGGTTCCCGAACCAATCACATCGCCGGGCAAAATATCAACCCCATAGGAGCAACGTTCGATGATTTCGGCGAAGGTCCAGTCCATATCGCCCATATTGCCTTCTGATACCAATTTATCGTTTACCCAGCACTTCATGGCCAAGTTGTAGCTGGCTCCCGTATGTCCGGGCTTAGCGGAAACCCGGTATGGTTCCAGCTCATCTGGAGTTACCAGCCAGGGGCCGATCACAGTACAAAAGTCCTTTCCTTTTGCCGGGCCAAGATTGAGTTTCATCTCTTCCATTTGGAGGGTACGCGCACTCATATCATTCATAATCATAAAACCGGCAATGTATTCGTCGGCTTCTTCGGCCGGTACGTTACGCCCATGTTTGCCAATTACAATGGCAGCTTCGAGTTCGAAATCGAGCTGCTGAAAATGGTCGGGCATACACTCAATTTCGCCCGGACCTTGGATGGCGTTGTGGTTGGTAAAGTAAAAGATGGGGTATTGGTCGAATTCGGGGATCATGTCGACCCCACGGTTAAGACGGGCAGCCGCTACATGCTGTCGGAAGGCATAACCATCGCGGCAGCTGGTAGGAAAAGGAACAGGGGCCAGCAGAAATCCTTCGGGCACCTCTTCGGCTTCAGCCGGTAAACTTCCTGCGATAAGCTGCGCGGCAACCGTTTTTGCTGCCTCCATCGCTTCTTCTCCTGCAAACAAAAATTCGCCCATGCTCTCCGGAATATTTTCGTCGAGCATATTGAGGTCATAAATCTGTCCATCGTGGTAAATGCCCAGTCGGGCTTCGGTGTTCTTAAGGAACGATACTAACTTCATCGCTAATTATTTTGGCCCAAAGGTACGCTTTTGAGGCCAAAGGGAATAATGATGTGTGGGTTAAGCCGTCTCTTGGTCGGCAAGTTTACTCATGCGGTGCAGAAAGTAAAACAACAGGGCCAAATCTACAAATACCACCATGCCCAAAAGCAACAGCATGAGTAGTGACGACGAACTGTAGGCTGTGGCCAATTGAATACCGCAAAATATAAGAAGCATCCAAACACTTAAAATGCGGAGCAGCAGTCGGGCTTCACGTTGTGCGGTTTCTACATGTTCTTCTGCAATATCAAATGGCAAGTTCAATTTCCACCCGGAGCGTTGAATATAATACTGGAGACCAACGAGGCACAATCCCAACAAGGGCAGCACCCATAAGGATATTGAACCAAAACCCGATGATTCCTGATAAGCATCAAAAGCACGAAAAGCATTGAAACTAATGGATAGCAGCAACAGGGTTAATACCAACATTGCCCCGTCGAAAAAGCGTTCAAGACGGGTTCGTTCCATCGAATTTAATTCAAAATTAGCCAAGGCAGTTGCTTAGTTTTCGGGATGAATTTAACCTAATTTTCTGAATCCCAAAACAACAATGACGAAAAATCTAAAACCTTTCGACGCTAGCTAACCCGGTTTGAGCCCTTTATGTACCTCATCCGTTCGAAATGCATGATCGATAGCTTGCAGAATCAAATCCAAGCTTTGGTTCAGCTGTTCATGACTGATGGTAAGCGGTGGTGCCAGGCGCAAGCAGCGGTCATTAAACAAAAACCAATCTGTAATTACGCCTAAACTGAGGCAGCGATCGATCACTCTTTTATTAAAATCAAAACTCCCAAGATCAACTGCAAGCATCAGTCCCTTTCCGCTTACCCTCAGGATAGCTGGATGTTTAAGCTTCTGAAGCATCAAGTCGTGTTTGGAGGGCACTTGGGCGATTACATTTTCGCTATGTAAGACTTCAATTACGGCACAGGCGGCAGCAGCGCAAACGGGATTACCCCCAAACGTAGTGATGTGCCCTAAAAGGGGCTTTGTTTTAAAGCTACCCATGATGTGCGAAGGTGCTATAAAAGCTCCGATTGGCAATCCGCCTCCCAAACCTTTAGCAAGGGTAACCATATCGGGAATAATGCCATAGTGCTCAAAGCCAAACATTTTACCAGTTCGGCCCATGCCGGTTTGAATTTCGTCGACAATAAGCAGGGCTCCCACCTCGGTACAGCGTGCACGCAAAGCTTGCATCCAAGCCGCGCAAGGTGTTTGGTAACCCGCCTCCCCTTGCACACTTTCCACAATCACCGCCGCAGTTCGCTGGCTGATGCGCTGAAGCTCCGCGCTGACGTTATAAGGCAATATTTGCACATCAGGCAATAAAGGCCTGAAAGCGTTTTTAAAATGTTCGTTACCCATCACACTCAAAGCTCCATGGGTGCTGCCGTGATAAGTATCACGGAAAGTAACCAGTCCGGGGCGACCGGTGTAACGTTTGGCCAGTTTCAAAGCGCCTTCCACCGCTTCGGTACCGCTGTTGGTGAGGTACACATTGTCTAAGCCTGCTGGCATCAAATCGACCAGCATTCTGGCCAGCCGTACCTGGGGCGATTGGATGTATTCGCCATACACCATCAGGTGCATGTATTGATCGACTTGCTGCTTGATGGCCGCCACCACCTTTGGATGCCGGTGCCCAACGTTGCTTACGCCAATGCCCGAAATGAGGTCGGCATAACGCTTGCCAGCCGTGTCGTACATATAAATCCCCTCCGCTCGTTCAATTTCAAGTCCGAGCGGGAAATCGCTGGTTTGGGCCAAGTGTTGCAAAAAAAGCTGACGTTGCGTGGGCATGGCACAAAGATAGCCTGGCTTTTATCAGAAGTGCAAAGTATCTATGATCTTCCCTAAATTGCAGCCAATTCTTATGAAAAAGCAGTTTGTTTTTGTTATTTCCGTATTCTTTTTCTGGGGCTTTGTAGCTGCCAGCAACGACATACTCATTCCCGTTTTTAAAGCACATTTGCAATTAGCGCAATGGCAAAGCCAAATGATTGCTTTTGCTTTTTATGTGGCCTATACCTTGGGGGCCTTGTTGTACATGCTGGTGTCGCGCATTCGTGGTCAGGATTTGGTTGGTCGTTTGGGTTACGGCAAGGCGCTCGCCATCGGTCTGTTTATTTCGGCATCCGGCACCTTGCTGTTCATTCCAGCAGCCAACAATGCCTCCTTTCCGCTTTTGCTGATGGGACTCATTGTAGTCGGCATTGGCTTTAGCTTGCAACAAACAGTGGCCAATCCACTTACCATATCGTTGGGAAGTGTCGAAACCGGTTCTCAACGCCTCAGCTTAGCCGGTGGCATCAATAATGTGGGGACCACCCTGGGGCCATTATTGTTGAGTTACGCCATTTTTGGCATGGCAGGTACCGACAAATCGCCTGAACTGGATATCACTGCAGTAAAAATTCCCTACCTCATTCTAGGAGCCTTTTTTGTGCTTTTTGGCGTCATGTTCTGGCGCAAGGGGCTGGGCAAGCCCGAAAACGAAGCGGGAATCAGCAACATCCCCGCAGCAGCCAGTGCCAGTGTACTCAAAACCCCTCAGGTATGGATGGGCATGTTGGCCATTTTTCTGTATGTGGGGGTTGAAGTCGCCACGGCCAGTAACTTACCCGAGTACCTCATCACCTCCCAAGGCATTGGCATTGATCAAATTGCGCCTTACATATCGTTGTTTTGGGCCAGCTTGATGATTGGCCGTTGGACGGCAGCCTCCGGGGCACTTGGCTTTATGGGGGTTAAACGACAGTTGTTTCGCTGGGTGCTGCCCTTGATTGCTTTTGGCTTATTTATGCTCGTAAATTCAATTGGAGGTTATGCGGTGATGCAGTTTTTGCCCTTTCTAGCAGCCATACTTATCTTGATATTGGCCGATTGGCTGGTAAAAGGCAATCCGTCGAAGCAGCTGTTTTTATACTCGGTTTTGGGCATTGCGGCCATGCTTACCGGCATGTATGCAAAAGGTCAGTTGGCGGTATTTGCCTTTATGGCGGTGGGGCTCTTTTGTTCAACCCTGTGGCCATGCATCTTTACCCTGGCCATTGCCGGCATGGGCAACAAAACCTCACAGGTTTCTAATGCCCTCATCATGATGATCATGGGTGGCGGCTTTGTAAGCGTGTTTCAAGGTTGGTTAGGCGGCGAAGAAATGCTGGGCATCCGCAGTTCGTTTTGGGTGGGTATTGGATGCTTCATGTACCTGGCTATTTATGCAAAAAAAATGGAGCAAAAGTTGCGTGAGCACAGCTTCTTAACGGAAGATATTCTTAAGCCGAAAAACTAAGTTGTAATATCAAAAACTAAACCTAGTGCAAATCTCAACTTACCTCCCCTGAATACTGCGGGAAGTTAGTCTTAGCTGTAGCGCCAATATGTTTCACAGCACAGATTAAAACAGGGATATTAGGTTACAACCAATCTATCGGCTGATAAAAGCGTAGCGCTTCGGCTTCGGCACTGCCTTGCGCCGGCTGATGGTTGTATTCCCAAACCGCTTCGGGGGGCAACGACATCAAAATGCTTTCAACCCGCCCGTTGGTTTTGAGACCAAAGGTGGTACCACGATCGTACACCAAATTAAACTCGGCATAACGTCCACGACGTATTTTTTGCCAGGTCTTTTCGGCTTCGGTCCAAGCTTTGTCGCGGTTTTGTTCGGCCATATAGGTATAAATCACGTTAAACACATCGCCCACGGCCTGCATAAAGGCAAAAAGCGTGGCCTTGTCGGCAACGACTCCTGGCCGTAAGTGGTCATAAAAAATACCACCTACCCCCCGCATTTCGTTGCGATGTGTAATGGTGAAATAATCGTCGCACCACTTTTTAAAGCGCAGATACCATTCGGGGTCAAATTGGTCGCAAACCGCTTTCAACTGCCCATGAAACCACTTAACCTGCTCCGCCACCGGATAGGCGGGCGTGAGATCGATACCGCCCCCGAACCAACAATCGCCGGCATCGGTTTCGAAATAGCGTACATTCATATGAATCAGCGGCACATGCGGATTGTGCGGGTGTATTACTAGTGAAACGCCCGTAGCATCAAAGCGGCTCGCTTCAGGGCTTTCCTTTTTCAAAAAATCTGGTACCGGACCATGTACATGTGAAAAATTCACCCCGCCTTTCTCTACCAAATTACCATTTCGAAGCAGGCGCGAGCGCCCCCCCCCCCTTCGGCCCGCTCCCAAAGGTCTTCCTCAAAGGCATGGCCATCGAGCTTTTCGGTATTGGCCGTAATACGGTCTTGTAGGCCTTGAAGCCAGTGTACAATGGTGGTTAGGTCGGGCTGATTCACAAGCAATATCGCGTTAAAAGTTTAGCCAATTGCTCGAGCTGTTGGCCATCTATTTCATCAAAATCATTGAGTTGGTCGCTGTCAACATCAAGTACCATGGCTACCTGATTGTGCGCATCAAAAACAGGCACCACAATTTCGCTGCGTGAAGCGCTGCTGCAAGCGATGTGGCCCGGAAAGGCATCCACATCGGGCACCAACTGCGTGCACTTTTCGGCCCAGGCAGTGCCGCATACCCCTTTGCCATAACGAATGCGCGTGCAAGCCACTGGGCCTTGAAAGGGTCCCAATACCAATTCATCGGCTTTCACCAGGTAAAAGCCCACCCAAAAAAAGCCAAAAGCTTGTTTGAGGGCCGCAGCCACATTGGCCAAATTGGCGGTAGTGTCGCTTTCGCCACTGATGAGCGCTTCAATTTGAGGCAAGAGCTCCTGGTAGCGCCCTAATTTGTCGGTACTGCTAAGGGTTAAATTTTCGGCCACGGTATGTCTTAATGCACGCGATCGCCACGTAGTTCCAATGTAGGCAACATGGTGGCCTCAAAATCAAGGTATTCTTGCCAACGCTGGCGAACGACTTCCTTAGGTAAAAAATGTTCGGCCAAATCCATGAACAAGCGGTAATGTCCGGCTTCACTTACCATAAACTCGTGGTAAAACTGCCGTAAATCGGAATCGCTGCATTCGAGCGAAAGTAATCGAAAGCGCTCGCAGGAACGGGCCTCAATAAGTGCACAAGTGAGCAGCTTTTCGAGCAGCATTAAATCTTCGGTAAGTCCTTTGCGCTGAAAGGCCAACAGTTTGTTGACGTATTCATCTTTCCGCTTTTTATCGAGCTTCACACCGCGCAACTTCATTTCTTTGATTACCCGGCGAAAATGCCCCCACTCTTCGGCTACAATGGGCGATAACTTTTCTACAATCAATTCGCGATCGGCATATTGCACAATGATGGAGATGCAAGTGGTCGCCGCTTTTTGTTCGCAAAAAGCATGGTCGATGAGGATGTCGCCAATGCTTTTTTCAGCAATATTCACCCAACGGGGATCGGTGGGAAGTTTAAGTCCGAGCATGCCGCAAAGATACACAGCCCAAAGCATTGGCTGTATCGGGCAACAAAAAACCCCGCTATTTGCGGGGCTAATTTGCTAAAATTCACACGAATATGCGGAAAACTCAACATGATCCAGCTTTTTAACCGCAGAGCAACCGAGGATATGCCTCCTTCGATACGGCTGCACGAGCTTGCTTTCACATTGCCTGATAAACTTCTTGCCATCAGCATTATAAACAGCTGAATTTAGGCGCGAGCTAAGGGAGCCTTTTGGCCTGCACTGCCAAGGCAGCTTGGCCGAAGCACGCAAAGAATAAGCCTTCGGCTTTGCTTTTGTTCGGTGAATTGGCCGTTTTGTGCTTAGCTCAACTGAGCGTCGAGTTTGCCTTTCAAAATGTGCTTGGGTACCGCGCCAACTTGCTTGTCAACGATTTCACCATTTTTGAAAACGAGCAAAGTAGGGATGTTACGGATACCAAACTTCATCGAGATGCCAGGATTGCTGTCAACATCTACTTTTCCTACCACGGCCTTACCGTCGTATTCGCCGGCGAGTTCTTCTACAATGGGACCAACCATGCGGCAAGGTCCACACCATTCTGCCCAAAAATCTACCAATACGGGTTTGTCGCTTTTCAGCACCAACTCCTCAAAATTGCTGTCGGTTAATTCTAATGCCATTTTTTATTTGATTAATTAAAAGTATAAGTTTTCTGCTGCCAAGATAGTTCAATTTTTGTAGGTCGAAAACGATATTACTTTTGGCCATCGGATCGGGCAAGGAAGCTACTCAAGGGTTTTATACTTATTTGCGCTGATCGGGGTGTGAAATCATCCTTACCATCCTCCTTAACTGTGGATGGTTTCATTTTCAACATATCACTCATGCCAAGCGCACCGAGCGGCACTGAAGCTTGCGTAATTTGTATGTTTTTTAATCAAATTCTTCTAGCCGATAGGCGAAAGGCGTTTCTCTTTTCATATTCACCGTTCCATTTCGTATTTCGGAAATGAAATAAACCACAAAATCAGTGTAAGCAGTATCATTGTCTATGGAGTTCAGAACCAACTGCATAGCCGCTTTGCCTATCGCATGTTTCAATGAGTCGGGCTCGGGGATATCCCTTCCGTTTTTCAGGTAAACTTTTAAGGTGTGGTTTACTTTTTGACCAAACTTACTGACCGACCATTTAATATAGGCGTTTTCGAAGTCGTGAAGTGCTTTCAGATCATTTACAACTTCTTGATATTCTCGATTGAATTGAGCCTCTTTATACTTAAAATCACTTCCGAAACAGCCTGTCAAAAGCATTATTAAAGTCAAAAAAAATGGTGCTTTCATGTTTTTCGTTTTTTCATTATTATACAACCTCAGCCTGTCCGATAGTTATCGGAGTCAAATCCTCCATTTCCCCCATCAATCCGACAATTCTACCAACAAAGGCATTTTCTCGAGAGCTTCTAGCAAAGCATTTTCAGGATTCAAGCGTATCGACTTGGAAGTAAATTCTACTTGCATTTTTTCCTCTTCATCTATCAGCAACACCTGAAGCTTTACCTTGCCTTCAAACTCCTTGAATAGACTCGCCATTTGACTCAATAAAGCAGGTTGTACATCCTGGCTCCGTAACCTGATGGTTATTTGCTTAAAATGCTTTTCACGCACATCGGCCAATAAATCCACACTATTAATCCGCAGGTATTTAAATTCCTTGCCCTCTTTGTTCACAAACGATTCGTATTTCCCTTTAAAAAGCAAACCCGTCCCCACGGTAATTAAGTGCTTATATCGCATGGCTTGCTCACCCTTGAGTCGCAACTTACGTACTGTATCGTAATCCTCTACAATAAATACAATGGTTTCATTGTTTGTTCGGGGATCCTGAAAGTACTGTACATCGGTTACCAATCCGGCAAAAGTTAGATCACGGCCAACTACATCCTCAATATGCCGCAAGCCTACATTACAAAACTTCTGAATGTCGTATTTAAACGCATCCAGCGGATGAGCAGTTATGAATATCCCTACCACCTCTTTTTCTTTCTGAAGTTTTTCTAGCAAGGGCCATGGTTCACAGGGCACTATTTCTGGTTCCGGGATATCAGTCACTCCTGCCTCTCCAAACAGAGAAGCCTGTGATTGCAGCTTTAAATTCTGATATTGATTTCCAAATCGTATGGCCTTTTCCAATAGGGTCGTTCCATCAACGCTATTGTCAAAAAATACGCGTCGGTTTCCCGCAATACCTTCAAAATTATCGAAGGCTCCTGCTTGTGCTAATCCTTCGAGTGTTTTTTTATTGGCCTGCCGTAAATCCACACGCTTGCATAAATCGAAAATAGTACGGTAATGACCATTGCTATTTCGTTCATTCACAATAGCCTCTACAGCGCCTTCTCCAACACCTTTGATACCACCTAAACCAAATCGGATTTGATTTTGCTCGTTCACCGTAAATCGGTAAGCCGATTCATTAATTTCTGGCCCCAACACATCCACCCCCATCCGACGACATTCTTCCATAAAGAAGGTAACCTTACCAATGTCGTTTAAGTTATTACTCAATACCGCTGCCATAAACTCAGCCGGATAATTGGCTTTCAAATATGCCGTCTGAAAGGCCACCACGGCATAACAAGTGGAATGCGACTTATTAAATGCATAAGCGGCAAACTTCTCCCAGTCGGCCCATACTTTTTCGGCTACTTTGGTATCATGACCATTGCTTGAGCAGCCCTCCAGAAACATCGGCTTCATTTTGTCGAGTTTCTCCTTGATCTTCTTACCCATGGCCTTTCGCAGCTCGTCGGCTTGGCCCTTGGTAAATCCAGCCAGTTTCTGACTCAGCAACATCACCTGTTCCTGATACACAGTAATGCCATAAGTATCTTTGAGGTATTCCTCCATGGCATCGAGGTCGTAGCTAATGGGTTCCTGGCCATGCTTGCGCGCAATAAAGTTCGGGATATACTGCAGTGGTCCAGGGCGGTAAAGGGCGTTCATGGCAATGAGGTCATCGAACTTGTCGGGCTTGAGTTCCTTCATATACTTTTGCATACCCGGACTTTCGTACTGGAATATGCCAACTGTATCACCCTTTTGGAATAGCTCGTAAGTCTTCGGATCATCGAGGGGGATGGCATCGGGGTCTATGGTAATGCCATGCCGTTCACGTATAATTTCGATGGCGTCGTTGATGATGGTGAGGGTACTCAGACCCAGGAAGTCCATTTTGAGCAGTCCGGCTGATTCAGCCACATCGTTATCGAACTGGGTAACAAGTTTGATTTCGGCATCCTGAGCCAATTTCACAGGCACAAAGTTAGTAATGTCATCGGGTGTAATAATTACGCCGCAGGCGTGGGTACCCGTGGTACGTATGGCCCCCTCTAGCGCACCTGCCTGTCGCAGCACCCTTCCCGTTAAATTATCGCCCTGCACCATCTTCAAGAATTGCTGAGCTGCCTGATATTCTTCCGGTTGTAAGTCTTTTTTATGCTCGTCGAGCAAATGCGGTTTAAACACCAAATTCCGCATGGGCGATTTGCTAAATGCCTTTATGCCGATAATGGCTTCGGGAAATGCCTTCGCCAGCACATCGGCTTCTGCCAAGGGCAATTCGAGTACGCGAGCGGCATTCCTAATGGCCGATTTTGCTGCCAAGGTGCCATAGGTAATGATCTGTGCTACCTGCTTTTCACCGTATTTATCTATCACATAGCGCATTACCTTAGATCGTCCACGGTCATCGAAATCAATATCGATATCGGGCATACTAACGCGATCAGGGTTCAAGAACCTCTCGAAAAGTAGGTCGTAATGGATGGGGTCAACATTGGTGATCCCAATGCAATAAGCCACGGCTGAACCCGCTGCCGAACCACGGCCTGGGCCAACCGAAACTCCCATTTCGCGGGCTTTGGTGGTAAAATCCTGTACAATTAAAAAGTATCCGGGATAGCCGGTTCGTTTAATGGTTTCGAGCTCAAAATCGAGTCGGGTACTTATCTCCTGGTTTACAGTTCCATAGCGCTTTTTGGCCCCTTCATAAGTAAGGTGGCGTAAATAGTCATCCTGATCGGCAAAGCCTTCAGGAATATCGTAACGCGGTAACAACACCTCGCGTTTTAGTTCAAAGGCTTCGATTTGATCGGCAATGAGCACGGTATTGTTCAGCGCTTCTGGCAGGTCGGCGAAGAGTGTCGCCATTTCTTGTTGTGTGCGTAAGTAATACTTGTTGTTGGCAAACCCAAAGCGGTATCCACGCCCTTTGCCAATGGGTGTGCTCTTTACTTCCTGGTCGATAATGCACAAGAGCGTATCATGAGTATCTGCATCTTCGGTGGTGGTATAATAGGTGTTGTTGCTTGCAATGTATTTTACATCATATTTCTGCGCCCATCCCAATAAGATCTCATTCACGTGATCTTCTTCTTCAAGTCCGTGACGCTGTAATTCTACATAGAAGTTTTCTCCGAATTGTTCTTTCCACCACAAAAAAGCTTCTTCGGCTTGCGTTTCTCCGACATTCAAAATGAGCGAAGGCACCTCCCCGTACAAACTTCCAGTAGTAACAATAAGTTCGTCTTTGTATTGCACCAATAGCTCCTTATCGATTCTGGGCATGTAATAGTACCCATCAAGAAAAGCGTGTGAAGCAAGTTTTACCAAATTGTGATAACCTATTTTGTTTTTAGCGAGAAAAACGGTTCCATAGCCGTTGTCCTTGTTCTTTTTATCGTGCATATCACGACAAACATTAAACTCGGCTCCAATAATCGGTTTAACTCCCGCTTTAAAAGCGGCATTCACAAAGGCGAAGGCTCCGTATAAATTGCCATGATCGGTCATGGCTATGGCCATACTGCCTTCCGATTTGGCATGATTTACCAGATCTTCTACCCCACTGGTCCCTGGCGTGAGCGAAAACTGCGTATGACAGTGCAAATGCACAAAACCCCTGATATCTGTTTCAGAGGCCAACACTTCACTCGGTATTTGAAGCGCATCAGAAGTCTGTTCTGCTTGATCAGAAAGTGGCTTATACGGCTGAGTATTTAGCCCAATGGCATCGATTACTGATGGATTTGCCGATTGGTATTCCGCCAGTTTATCCCCTTCGAGCCCTACCCTTGTTGCAGAAATCACTCCCAAACGGATGAGTTCGAGGAAACAACGTGCGGTAGCCTCTACGTCGGCCGAAGCGTTGTGCGCCTCATTAAATGGTTCACCAAAAAGTTTCTGATGTAACTCTGTTAAGGTTGGCCATTTGAATTTCCCGCCTTTACCCCCTGCTAATGCACAATAATCCGTCGATTCATCTTTAGTATCTACAGAAGCAAGTTGCAGCAAATGGGTTTCTATGCCTTTTCTTACAAACTCTGCCCCGACCACACTAATGTCAAAACCGATATTATGTCCGGCAATATGGGTGGTAGTTTGAAGCACCCGATTCAGCTCATGGAGTACAAAATCGAGTGGAACCCCTTCGGCCATAGCGCGTTCGGTGCTTATTTTGTGAACTTTTACCGCGTTAAAAGGAATGGTATATCCCTCAGGCTGAACAATAAAGTTCTTCACTTCTAACAATTGCCCCTTTTCATCGTGCAATTGCCAGGCCATCTGCACCATACGAGGCCAGTTATCAGTATCGGTAACCGGCGCATTATAATCGCGTGGCAAGCCGGTGGTCTCGGTGTCAAATATCAAATACATATATCCGGGCTGAACTTCAAATTTACAAAGCTTTAACCGCTCCCCCGGTTCAACTTTTCAACAATATTTAGCGTGAACAACTTAATTTTAGACTATTTTGTCTATTTTTGTGCCATCAACCTCAAACATCCCATATGAAGCTTGTATCAACGGCAGCAGAAGCTGTAAAACTGATTCAATCCAACGACCACGTATTTATCCACGGAGCCGTAGCCACGCCGCAATACCTGGTAAATGCGCTCACCAAGCGGGCATCGGAACTTAGGAATGTGGAACTCTACCACCTGCACACCGAAGGTTTAGCACCCTACGCAGAGCCTGAATATGCCGAAAGTTTTAAGGTTAGCGCTTTTTTTATAGGCGCAAACATCCGCAAAGCGGTCCAAGCAGGTCATGCCCAATACATTCCTGTATTTCTGAGTGAGATTCCTCTCCTGTTTCGTCGCAATATTTTGCCTGTGGATGTGGTCATGCTGCAAGTTTCCCCACCCGATCGTCATGGTTTCTGTTCTATGGGCACGTCGGTAGATGCAGCTCCTGCAGCCGTAGAAAAAGCAAGGGTGGTCATTGCTCAAATCAACAAACAAATGCCTCGTACCCACGGCGACGGCCTGATTCATGTGAGCAAATTTGCAGCCTGCATCGAGCTAGATGAACCTTTGCCCTCGCATGAGCCGGGCGCACCCGACGAAATCGAAACCGCCATTGGCCGGCATGTGGCTGGCTTGGTAGAAGATGGTGCTACGCTTCAAATGGGTATCGGAGGCATTCCTAATGCCGCGTTGAGCTTTTTAGGCAATCATAAAAACTTGGGCATACATACCGAAATGTTTAGCGATGGGGTACTTCCGCTCATCGAAAGTGGTGTGGTTAATGGTGCCAATAAGCGCATTCACCCAGGTAAAATTGTAAGCACCTTTGCCATGGGGAGCCAAAAGCTGTACGACTTTATGCACGATAATCCCCAACTCATGATGTTAGACGTACAGTACGTAAACGACACAGCGGTCATTCGACGTAACCCCAAGGTTACCGCCATAAATTCAGCCGTTGAAATCGATCTTACCGGCCAGGTATGTGCCGACTCCATCGGCACCAAAATGTATTCGGGTGTAGGTGGACAAATGGATTTTATTCGTGGGGCCTCACTTTCCGAAGGTGGAAAACCCATTATTGCCTTGCCTTCGCAAACCAATAAGGGCTTGAGCAAAATTGTCCCTGTACTCAAGGAAGGGGCTGGTGTAGTAACCACCAGGGCCCACGTGCATTACATAGCTACAGAATGGGGTTCGGTTGATTTGTACGGCAAAAACCTCCTTCAACGTGCAAAAGCCCTCATCAGCATTGCACATCCCAACCACCGTGAAGCGCTCGATCGCGCCGCTTTCGAACGGTTTGGAAAATAAAAGAGGCCCCGAAGGGCCTCTTTTATTCCATTTAACAGGTCTTATTCATTAAAAAAATCGCGCATACGATCGAAAAAGCTCGATTTTTTTGCATTATCGGCACCCGGCTGAAAGTTTTCGGCCGTACGTAAATTTTCGAGGGTTTCGCGCTCTTCACGACCCAATCGGGTAGGCACATATACATTTACGTAGATTATTAAATCGCCTCGGCCATAACTATTCACACTAGGCAATCCCTTACCTTTTAATCGTAACAGCTTTCCGGGCTGGGTACCTGCTTCTAGTTTTATACGTGCCTTGCCGTCGAGGGTAGGCACATCTATTTGTGCGCCCAAGGCAGCATCCACAAAACTGATATCCAAATCAAACAGAATGTTGTTGCCGTCACGCTTAAAATGTTCATGCGATTCTTCTTCCACCAGCACAATCAAATCGCCTGCTGGTCCACCATTACGGCCAGCGTTACCTTTACCACTTACCGTGAGCTGCATGCCTTCGGCAACACCCGCTGGAATATTGATACTGATCACCTCCTCGCGGCGAGTTAATCCATCCGGATCAACACCAGCCGGCCGACGGTCGACTATTTGCCCCGACCCTTCACAATGGGGACACGTACTGGTGGTACGCATTTGACCTAAAATAGTATTGGTAATGCGGCTAACTTGGCCTGCACCTCCGCAAGTAGCACAAGTTTTATAAGTTACACCTTCTGCAGCAACCGCTTTAGTTACTTTTATCTTCTTTTCTACGCCATTGGCTATTTCTTCGAGGCTCAACTTAACACGTATGCGCAAATTAGTCCCCCGATTGGCACGTGCCCTACCACCTCCTCCACGATTTCCGCCAAAAAAGCTTTCGAAAGGAGACCCATCACCAAAAATATCACCAAACTGGCTAAAAATATCATCCATGCTAAAGCCACCGCCCCCTCCAGGCCCTTGGTTCACGCCCTGATGACCAAACCGATCGTAGCGGGCACGCTTATCAGGATTGCTCAACACCTCGTAGGCCTCAGCTGCTTCTTTGAACTTTTCTTCGGCAGTCGCGTCCCCAGGGTTTTTATCGGGGTGAAACTTGATGGCCGCTTTGCGGTAGGCTTTTTTCAGCTCATCATCTGTGGCATTGCGGTCAACACCCAGCACTTCGTAATAATCGCGCTTACTCATTTTATACTCCTACGATCACTTTGGCATAGCGAATTACCTGATCGTTTAACCGGTATCCCTTCTCCACCTCTGCAACTATTTTATTTTTTGCTGCTTCATCGGCCACTGCAGCCTGCGAAATGGCCTCATGCAACTCTGTGTCAAAATCGGCACCTACTGACTCAATGGCCTGCAGGCCTTTATTTGTAAGTACATGCTTAAACTTATTGTACACCAACTCTACACCGGTTTTTACTGCCGAAACATCTTGAGCAACTTCCATAGCCTGCAATCCACGCTCAAAGTCGTCCATAACGGGCAGCAGTTCAAGCATCAAGTCCTTTGACGCTGTTTTAAACAAGTCGATGCGCTCGCGGGCATTACGACGTTTAAAATTCTCAAATTCCGAGAGTAAATACAGGTACTTCTGCTGGATTTCTTCCAGTTCTGACTTTAAACGCTCCAGCTCATCTACTTCATTAATAGTGCTGCTATCATCTGACATATTGTTGCTTTCGCTCTGCTTATTGGCTGACGTTTCGGCAGCATTTGGGCTTTCTGATGCCTTTACATCCTCATGTTCTTTGCTCATTCTCTAAAATTGTTGATTACAACCAAAAGGCGCAAGTTTATTGCCACGATGACAAACTATGCCATATTGACACAAAATTTCGAAAAGCTATCGTTTGTGATTACGGAAACTGAAATAGCAATCCTACTGCTAAAACCTGACTCCATTGTACTGCCAAATCCTGATCACGATCATAAAGCATCACCGCTGTAAAATTGGTGTTGATGTATTTGGTAATTCTTGCCGAAGCAATTAAATCAACACGATGGTTTGTATTCGAAAAATTGGTGTAGTCTCCAAACGATAAGTATCTGATTTTCAGATTTACAGTTTTGGTAAGGTTTTTATCGAAATTGGCAACTAACTGGTAACCAAAATCAACATTGATATTACGCCCGCTATCTACCCCAAATGCCCCTGCAGCACTTAAAACAGGATCAAGCACAAAGGTTTGCCGCAGCGCCAAGGCACCAAAGCGCAGCATAAAATAATCAACTGGCTTGTACTGAATACCCAACGACTGTGTGAGGTATCCAGGAGCCATCCATCGAGAAATAACCGTACTGGTTTCATCACCGGCAGCATCACGACCAAAGTTACGGCCCGGAGCGAACTGCGACACAAAGTTTGCAGCACCAAAAGCATTCATTTTATTTCCTAAATCATAGCCGGCCTTCGAGTCAAGAAAAACGAGATCCTGTGTTTTGCGTTCACTTTGGCCTTCATTTTTTTGAAAACCGTATTGCAGCTGTAAATCATTATTCCAGCTGAATTTTTCCTTTTTATACTTTAAACTTCCATTCACCAAACTGCCTAAAGCAAAGTTGTTAGTTCCCCCACCAGTCCAGTTAGAAGTGAAACTGGCCTGATTGATATTAAAACCAACTTCAAGCTTTCTTTTCCATGGAGATTCTGCAGCCATTGGTGCGGAAGTATCGGCTTGAGCCCCCTCCTGAGCTAATAATCCGAGGGGTAAAAACAGCAATAACAGCACAATTTTCATGATCTACTTTTTAAAAGCCCACTTTAAGAATACCGGAAAGACCTTTGTCCAGGTTTGAATATCATGTTTACCACCTGCTACTTCATAATAAACCACATCGGATTTTAGCTTGTAACCTTTCATAATTAACTCCGTGATAAGGTCGAGGGTATCATCAATAGCGTCGATAACGCCATTATTATTTCTGTCACAACTTTCGTCGGCGGTACCCGCCTGAAACCAAAACCGCATCCCAGCCCGGTATTTCCCCATACGTACAAGCTGATGCGCGATACGGTCTGCATCGGTATAGCCTGCGTCGAGGGCTTTTGAGCGCCACCAGAACGAACCCGAAAACACACCACAACGACTAAAAAGATCGGGGCGGTTCCAAACCTGATCAAAAGCCGATAGGCCGCCGAGCGAAAAACCGGCAAAAGCCCTTCTTTCCGGATTTTTGCTAATTGGGAACCTCGATTCAATCCATGGTAAAAGTTCTTGCACTACGAATAATGCATAGGTTTGAGCTTCGGCTCCTCGGTTTTTGTAATCGGGCATACCAGCAACTCCATATTCACTTAACCGATCTCCCGCATGTATAGCTACTACCATCAGGGGTTGAATATCGTCTTTAACCCGATGTAAGAGCTTATCTAGCTTCATAGCTTCAGCATCCTGCCCATCGTTTAGTAAAAGTAAAGCATACTCGGTTGCATGGGGTGCTGACTGGTAAAGGGAAAGGGTAACCTTCCGCTTGAGAATAGGCGATCTCATCACCACCGTTTCGAAGGCATTATTGCCATCTAATTTGGCTTGGGCTATCAATGAATCAGGTAATTCCACGATACTGAAGCAGCAAACATAAGCATGTTCAGTCAAAAGCAATGCGCAAAGATTTCCACAGTAAATCAGCCGAGCAAACCAAACTTTCTTTTGTTAAGGGAAATATTTAAAAAAAAAAGAAGGTTAAATTATTCAATGTCCTGCGAATCTTTTAATTTGGTCAGATTCAAAAAAAACATCAAAACATCAAAACATTTTAAACAACCATAACTACCAAAATACCAATATAACAGATGAAAAAAATAGGAATTCTTCACGGGCAGGAAAACTCATTCCCTGAAGCCGTTGTAGCTCGCATCAATGCCAAAAATGTTCCGGGAATTGTCGCAGAGCCCGTTTTAATCGACAAGGTAATACAGGGAAAAACCAGCGGATATGCGGTCATTATTGACCGTATTTCGCAAGATGTTCCCTTTTACAGGGCATATTTAAAAAATGCCGCTTTGCAAGGTACCGCTGTAATCAACAATCCGTTTTGGTGGAGTGCAGATGAGAAGTTTTTTAACAATTGCTTAGCTATAAAAGTAGGTGTACCTGTTCCAAAAACGGTTCTCCTCCCTTCCAACCAAATGCCACCCGATACCAGTCCGGCATCTTTCCGAAATCTGGATTATCCTATGGATTGGAATGGCATTGTGAATGAAATTGGATTTCCGGCATACATGAAACCCCATGCGGGTGGCGGTTGGAAAAGTGTTTACCAGGTAGAAAGCCTCGAGGATTTATTTGCAAAGCATAGCGAAACCGAAACCCTGGTTATGATGCTACAGGAAGAGATTGTTTTCGAAGAATACTATCGTTGCTATTGCATAGGTCGTAAATATGTAAAAATCATGCCTTACGAGCCTCGGAATCCACATCATTTGCGTTATGTAACCGACAGAAAACCAAGCCTGCAAATGTTGTCGAAGCTTACAGATTATGTGCTGCGATTGAATAATGCCCTTGGTTACGATTTTAATACGGTTGAATTTGCCGTACGCGATGGGGTACCCTATGCCATCGACTTTTGCAATCCTGCACCCGATGCCGACATCAATTCGGTGGGTGAAGAAAACTTTGAATGGGTTGTTGAACATGCCGCACAATATGCAATCGAAAGAGCCCTTGCGCAAGTAGATGGTCAGGATAACCTTAGTTGGGGTTCGTTCATCACTGAAGCGAGTTTGGGCAACGGCATCCGGTTTGAAGCGCCGCCCGCAGATAAGGTAAAAAAAGGTCGCGGTCGTCCCGCCAAACCGAAAGCTGCATCAGATGGCGAAAACAAACGTAGAGGTCGTCCTGCCAAGCCAAAAGCTGAGCTAGACCCTAATGCTCCTGCTAAGCGTAGGGGACGGCCAGCGAAACCAAAAGATGAGGTGACCCTTGGTGCTGAACCCAAGCGTCGCGGCCGGCCGGCTAAACCTAAGACAGAAGCCGATGCTGATATAGCTCCAAAGCGAAGAGGCCGGCCGGCTAAGCCTGTGGAGGCAGGAAGCCAACTGGCTAAAAGGTCGGGCAGAAAGCCTAAATCAGCGCTTACAGGCACGTTAAAGGCCGAATCCCCGAAAAAGCGGGGCAGAAAACCTGGTTCGGGCAAGCCGAAAGTAGTTAAGCCAAAACGTCAAAAAATTGAAAAGCCATTCGGTGAACTCATCGGCTTGGAAGCAGTTTTAGCCGCTGAAAAAATGATGAAAGACGGCGGCGAACTTTAATTTTTGATTTTTTTTCAAAAAAAAGCCCTGCAATCGCGGGGCTTTTTTATTTTGCTACTTCATTACCAAAAGCCCCCCTATGAAGTTTACCTTAGGCGTTGAAGAAGAATATCAGGTGATTGACCCGGTAAGCCGGGAGTTGGTTTCACATGAGCAAAAAATTGTAGAGGCCGCCAACCGTCTGCTTGAAGATCAGGTTAAAGCCGAAATGCATCAGGCTGTGGTTGAAGTAGGTACGCACATCTGCGAAAACGTACAACATGCCCGTGAAGAAGTAGCACGTTTACGGCGCACCGTATCGGGGGTAGCAGAGGAATTGGGCTTTGCCATCGGAGCTTCAGGAACCCATCCATTTAGTATGTGGCAAACCCAGCTCATTACCGAGCATCCACGCTACAATGAAATTGTGAATGAACTCCAGGATGCTGCCCGTTCGAATCTGATTTTTGGCTTACACGTACATGTGGGGATGCCCGATAAGGAAATGGCCATCCATATTGCCAATTCAGCACGGTACTTTTTACCCCACATTTATGCGCTCTCTACCAATTCACCATTTTGGGAAGGCCGAAATACCGGCTTTAAATCGTTTCGTTCCAAGGTTTTCGACAAATTCCCCCGAACCGGCATACCCGATTTTTTTGAAAGCTTCGCTGAATATGAAAACTATGTAAAGTTGCTCATTAAAACCAACTGTATTGATAACGCAAAAAAAATATGGTGGGACATTCGGGTACACCCCTTTTTCGATACCATCGAGTTTCGCATTTGCGATGTGCCCATGACCCTCGACGAAACCATTGCCATTACCGCACTCATCCAAGCCTTAGTAGCCAAACTATATAAACTAAGGGCGCAGAACCTCAATTTCATGATCTATAAACGGGCACTGGTAAATGAAAATAAGTGGCGAGCCGGCCGTTACGGCATCGATGGAAAAATGATCGACTTCGGAAAAGAAATTGAGGTAAATACCAGAAGTTTGCTTTATGAATTACTCGATTTTGTTGACGATGTGGTAGATGAACTTGGAAGTCGCCATGAAATTGAGGGCATTCATAAAATCATCGAAAATGGAACCGGTGCCGACAGACAACTTGCCATTTACGAACAAACCAATGATTTAAGGGCTGTAGTAGATTACTATCTGGCGCAAACCCGACTCGGAATAGAGCTCTAATCCCTACCTTTGCAAAGTTTTGGAGTTTAACTGGATGGAGCGAATTAAAAATACATACCGGGTTGCCGTATTAGACATGTACGATGGGGCCCCTAATCAAGGCCTTCAGAGCATCTTGAATATTCTTGAGGATTACCGTTTTTGCATCAAATTTAACGTGTATAATGTTCGGCAAAAAAATGAAATACCCGACTTAAGCTATGACATTTACATCAGTACTGGTGGCCCCGGGTCTCCTTTATTAACTGCTGCTCCTTGGGAAAAAAACTGGCATCAATTAATCGACAAACTCTGGCATCATAATCAGCGACAGGAACTTAAAAAGCATGTTTTTTTTATCTGCCACAGCTTTCAAATGGCTTGTCAACATTTTGGCCTTGGTGAATTAACAGCTCGTCGTTCAACCAGTTTTGGGATTTTTCCGGTACATAAAACCCAAGAGGGCATTCATGACCCACTTTTTGAAACCCTGCATGACCCTTTTTGGGCGGTAGATTCACGCGATTGGCAGGTAATACAACCTGATTTGCGTAGCTTCGATAAATTTGGTGCTCAACTGCTGGCACTCGAAAAAATAAGAGACCATGTTGATTATGAACGTGCTATCATGGCCGTAAGGTTTAGCGACGAATTTTTTGGTACCCAGTTCCACCCCGAAGCCAATGCAGCAGGCATGATCACCTATATGAAACAGGCTGAAAAACGAACACAAATCATCACGAATCATGGTCTTGCTAAATACGAAGATATGATGCTTCATCTGCGCGATCCGGATAAAATAACGCTTACCCACAACACCATTATTCCTCGCTTTTTAGAAATGGCGATGTACAGTATGCAGGAGGCCTGACATGATCCGTAACATTCGAGAACAAATCAATGCACAATACTCAGCTACTACTTATCAAGAATTGCTGGATAATTTGGCCGCTCAATTTGGCGAAGCTGTTGATTTTAGGGTGGCAGAATCCCCCGTTTTTGTTCCGGCAGCACTTCGCACTAAGCTTGCCGAAGCCTGTGACCATATTTGCCAGCAATTGTTGAATGACGAGTATTTCAAAAAAAGTACGCGTGCTATTCCTTCCCATCAACTTGTGCCGGGCAATGATGCACGCCCCAGTTTTTTAATTGCCGATTTTGCGATCTGCACAAACGCTCTTGGCGAGTTACACCCTCAACTTATTGAACTACAAGGCTTCCCCTCCTTATTTTGCTACCAAGCTATTCTCGAGCAAGCCTACCGCAACTGCTACACCATACCCGAAAACTATAGCCCTTATTTGAATGGGTATACCCGGGAATCCTACATTGAGCTACTTAATCACCTCATCAAAGGACAGCAGCCTTCCGAAAACGTAATATTGCTCGAACTGGAGCCGGAAAAGCAAAAAACCCGAGCCGATTTTGCAGCTACCGAACTTTTACTGGGCATTAAATCCGTCTGTTTAAGCCAAATAATCAGAAAAAACAGAAAGCTTTTTTACCGATCATCGGGTAGGGAAATCCCCATTCATCGCATCTATAACCGGGTTATTTTTGATGAACTAGAACAACGACCCGACCTCATCGCCGAGTTTGACCTCACCCAAGAGGTAGATGTAGAGTGGGTTTGTCATCCCAACTGGTATTTCAGGATGAGCAAGTATAGCCTTCCTTTCCTCAAATCGCCCTATGTACCCGAATCCTACTTTGCAGATAAAATACAACATCTTCCCCCCGATCTGGAAAACTGGGTGCTTAAACCCTTGTATTCATTCGCAGGCAGCGGGGTACTTGTAGATGTGACAAGCAGCGATATTGAAGCACTCGACCATCCCGAGCACTACTTGCTTCAACGGAAAGTTGAATATGCCCCTGTACTTCAATCGCCAGAAGCGGGTGTAAAAGTGGAAATACGCATGATGATGTTTTGGCCCGAGGAAAGTTTAAAACCGCTGTTGGTGACTAACCTGGCTCGGATGAGTCGTGGTAAACTCATTGGGGTAAGGTACAACAAAGACTTCAACTGGGTCGGGGGAAGCTCCGCTTTCTTCGAGCGTTAATAGTCAATGCCCATTTCTGGATGTTTGCCCGTAACCGTTCTGAAGTAGCTTAAAAAATACTCGAAATCAGCTTCTCTATCACCTGTGGGCCAATAAGGCTCATAAATACTTACTTTCTTCATTCGATAATCGAAACCAACCAATACAATGGGGATTTTTGCTCCTAATGCGATGTTGTAAAAACCCGTTCGTAACCGATCAGTTTTTTTTCGGGTTCCTTCCGGTGAAATGGCAAACAAAAATTTTTCATGCCTATTAAATAACTCAATCACGAACTTCACCGTGTCTTGCTGCTGAATTCTATCTACCGGATAGCCACCCAACCACCGAAAAAGCCAGCCGAAAGGTGGCTTAAAAAGTGAAGCTTTTCCGACGTACTTTATTTTCATGCCGGTAATCGCCCGGGCAAAAACACCTACTACAAAATCCCAATTGCTGGTATGTGGGGCTACTACCAGAATGGCTTTGGGCACCTCTGCAGAAACATTACCAGATACACTCCAGCCCGCTAAACCGAATAACCATTTTGCTAAACTACTTTTCATGCGCCAAAATGAGTTACGCCACCTGAAACGATAAACTTCATATAGTCAGTAGCATTTACATCAACGGGCTTCACCCGAGTAGCCTCAACTACAAAAATATTTCCCGAAAAGTTATAGGAGTGAGGCAGATATACAGCCACAAAACCTTCAAAACCGAGATGCTGTAAATCGTTTTGCGTTAAAAAACCCGGCTTATAGGTGCCATCCAAAAAATTGACCATCACCGGCTGATTAAACTTACGCTTATCCCCAACAAAGGCCTCCATCAAATCTTTAATAGATGTATAAATGAGTTTGATAAATGGCGCACGGCTGAGCAAATTTTCGAGGAAACCAAGCAAAGGCCCAATAAGCAAACTACTTCCGACAAAACCTACTAAGGTGATCCCTGCCAAGGTAATTAGCAACCCGAGTCCGGGAATCCCCAAGTCGAGCCAACCGTCTAAGGTGGTAATAACAACATATACCACGTAAATGGTGATTGCTAATGGGCTTAGCAGAAGCAAGCCATTTACAAAGTATTTAAAGATTTTCATGTTAGGATGGTGGTTAAATTCAAGGGGAAATTACAAAATCTACAGCAAAGACCTTGGGCTAACCCACAAACAAAAAAACCGGAAGCCTCCCCAAAAGGAGGTTTCCGGCTAATTTATAACATGATAACCTATGGTAGCCTACGGAAACGATGCGTGGCCGTGCCAGGCTGAAAACCCGGGCCAGTAGAAGATCCAAAACCTGCCTGCGCATTAGGCCCATTAAAATTTGGCAATTCAGGCGCCGTTTGAAGGAATTCAAGCTTCATACTGTCGGGACTAGCCGTATACACCTCAAAAATGCCTTCAAGCCGGCGGGTATCGGGCTGGGTTTGCGAGAGCACCACGTTGTAGATTTTGCTGTATCCACTTGCCGTTGCCGACCAGGTACCTCCAAGGTTCGCTGTTTCTACCCCTTGCGCATCATATATTTTGAGTTGATACGTATTTTCTACTGTAAATCTAGCCCAAACACTATCAGCATTCAATGGTTGCTGTCGGAAAAATGGCGCCACATTGGTTCTAACCGAAATCCAATTGCCTACAATGGCATTGGGTGGTGTTGGATCCACGGGGATTTGAGGGGGCTCTTCTTTTTTGCAAGCACTAAATAAGATGCTGGCAACAACCACCCCAAAAAGAGCAATCAGATGATTTCTTTTCATAAAAACAGATTTGTGTGCATGAAATTAAGAAATATTTCAATGCTTTTTATTTTTTCTTAAGCCCAACTCACCTAACAAAACGACCATTAAAAAAACACAGATCAGCTAAGCTCCTTTTTTAACAGTGACCATCCAGCTTAAAGTGTACCATTACGGCATTAAAAAACATAGCGCAAACTTGCTGCTAATTCGCCTGAAGCAGAAAGGTCGCCGGTTATCCGTACCCACGGACGTACATCAAGACTCAATACCACTGGATACATGGGAATATAGTAATCTATACCTACCTGCATATCCAAACCTGACAATAACTGACCATTCCACCCCCCTATTGAAATACCGCCACCATATCGTTGATACAAGCCTTGCGGACCGAAAGCTTGTTGAACCTGGTACAAACCAGTAAACATCAAGCTTGGACCACTTTTGGCGAAAAGTAATTCAAACATGCGATTTTCCTTAGGCACAAAACGATAACTAAAAGCAGGGCGAACACCAAGCCTGACACCTGCCTCAGAACCTATTGGACCTTCTTGGGCCTTTAACGTAGCGGCAATTGTAAAAAATACGACCGAAAAACAAAAAAGGATGCGATAAATCAATGTGAATTACGATTTTGGTGCTCAAATTCAAATGGTGAACCGCACAAAAATACATATTTGGTGCTTGTTAAGTTTCTTCCTGCTTTTTAGTCTTCCTAAAATAAGTCAAGGGCAAGAAGAAATATTAGAATTACGTAACCAGCTGCAACAAGCCAAGGGCGACGAAAGACATAAGCTGTTAATTTCTTTAGCGAAGGCCTATTACCAGGTGAGTGTTGACAGTGCCATCGACATCATGACCAAGTTATTAGCCTCTGAATCGGAACAGCTCGATACAGAATTGCGTGCAGATGCGCATAGTGTGCTCAGCAACGCTTTCCAGCTACGCGGACGCTATGGTGATGCGCTTGCAGAAGCACGGAAGGCACAAGATATCTACGAGCTCATTAACGATAGTGCTGGCATTAGCAGCGTTTTGTCGAATGTAGGCACCATTTACTACTATCGTACAAACTACCAATTGGCCCTTGACTATTACATGCGTGCCATGCGTTACAAGGAGGCCTTAAAACAAGAAAACGCGGTAGCGGGTTTGCAATGCAATATTGGAAACATTTACATGTACCAGCGGCAGTTTGAGCAAGCCCGCATACATTACGAAGAAGCACAAAAGGCCTTTACCAGGCTTGATAATCAGCGAGGAATAAGTTACACGTATAATAACTTAGGGGTAATTTACGAAGAAACCGGTGAGTTGGAAAAGGCCATCAGCAGTTACCTCCAAGCCTATGAAATTGATGAACAACTGGGTGATAAGCTCGGCATGTCGTCGGCTTACCACAATTTGGGTGAAATTTATAAAAAAACCAATCGCTTTTCTTTGGCACGTGAACATTACAATCGTGCACTTGAATTAGCCCAGGAGATGGCACATCCTTCGAGTATTATTCGTACTTTAAATGGATTGGCCGCTTTAGAATTAATTCGGCCTAATTTTAATGCAGCCATAACCTATGCCAAAGAAGCGCTAGAAATGGCCCGTGCTTCCAAAACCATCATAGGCCAACGTTCTTCGTTGGAAGTACTCACCGATGCCTATGAGCGTTTGGGGCAGCCGCAGCGGAGTTTAGACTATATGCGCATGTTAATGGCGGTAAAAGACAGTTCAGAGGCTGAAGAAAGGCGCATGTTACTGGCCGAAACCCAATCGCGCTATGAAGTAGAACGTCGCGATCAGGAGTTACAACTCATGAAGAAGGATAAATCCTTACAGGAATCGCGACTTACTCGTCAAGAACTTTTGAACAAAATATACATTGCCGCCATCGGCATGGTGGTTTTATTGCTTTTTTTCATCATCAACCGTTACCAACTCATAAGGAACACCGAGGAAAAGCTACGACAACTCAATGCGTCGCTTGAGGAAAAGGTAAATGACAGAACCAGTGATTTAAGGAATGCCTACGAAAAGGCGGAGCGTGCCGATAAGCTGAAAGCATTTTTCTTAGCTAACATCAACCATGAATTGCGCACGCCCATGAACGGCATCATCGGCATGACCGAATACCTGCAAGAAAATGTTCAGCAAGACGATTTAAAGCAAGTTGCAGATAACCTCGCCGCTTCGAGCCGCCGCTTGGCCGAAACCTTGGCAGCCATCATCGAGCTATCGAATACTGAGTCAACTGCGGCATTCACGAAAATAGAGACCATCAATCCAGAAACACATGTACAGCATTTGATAAAAAATTTCGAGGCGGAGCTAAAGGCTAAAGAACTACGGTTCGAAATTGTGAATTATACCGGAGGTTTTGAAATAGAAACCAATGCTATTTTACTCGATCGCATTTTGAAAAACCTCATTCAAAATGCCGTAAAATTCACCGATTCAGGGAGCATCAAGATAGAAATGTTGCGCGAAATCATGCAAAACAAACCCGCCTATAGCATTCGCATACTCGATACAGGCATTGGCATACCCGAGGAAAGTTTACGCGAAATATTTGAAGCCTTTAGAACTGGCGACAATCAAATGAATCGGGGCTACGAAGGATTAGGCATAGGGCTTACCTTGGCCCGTAAGTATGCAGAAATGCTAGGAGGTAATATATCTGTTGATTCAAGGGTGGGTCAAGGTTCGGTTTTTACACTTCGCCTGCCTATACTTAGTTAAATTGCGTACACATGCTTAGTTTTGCATGCTAATTCAAAATATTTCATGCTTCAAATCGCCACATTACGTCAACATACCGAGCAGGTCATTCATCAACTCCAACACAAACATGTAGCTGATGCCGCTATGCTCGTCACTGAGATTATTCAAAAAGACGATCAACGCAAGCGCATTCAAGCAGAGCTTGACCAATTGCTCGCCCGTCAAAACCAATTGGCTCGAGAAATCGGTCAACAGATGAAATTGGGCGATAAATCAGCAGCCGATGTATTGAAAGCCGATGTTGCAAGCTTAAAAGACCGTAGCCGCGAACTTGAGTTTCAACTGGCGGAAGTGGAGCAAGAAAGTCGAGATTTGTTGGTAAGACTGCCAAACCTACCGCACCATAGCGTTCCGGCGGGTAAAAGCCCCGAGGATAATGAAGTGGTGTATCAAGTGGAGCAATTACCTGATTTGGACACCAGCTCCAAGCCGCATTGGGAACTGGCAGCAGCGTATGGCATCATTGATTTTGAGCTAGGTGTAAAAGTGACGGGTGCCGGATTCCCAGTATACAAAGGCGCAGCCGCCCGTCTTCAGCGTGCTTTAATCAATTATTTTCTCGACCGAAACATTGAGGCGGGCTATCTCGAAATTCAACCCCCTATCCTGGTCAATGAAGATTCAGGATTTGGTACCGGTCAGCTGCCCGATAAGGAAGGGCAGATGTATCATGTGGGTATCGATAATTTATATTTGGCCCCAACGGCCGAAGTGCCCGTTACCAATTTGTACCGGGATGTGATCCTTAAAGAAAGTGAATTACCCATTTGCAATACTGCTTATACGCCTTGCTTCCGACGTGAAGCAGGGTCATATGGCAAGGATGTTCGGGGTTTAAACCGCTTACATCAATTTGATAAGGTAGAAATAGTGCAGATTGCCCATCCCGACCGAAGCTACGAAATACTTGAGCAAATGCGGAATCATGTAGCCGCTTTGGTCGAATCCTTGGAACTGCCTTACCGTATTTTACGTCTGTGTGGTGGAGATATGAGTTTTGCTTCGGCACTTACCTACGATTTTGAAGTGTGGAGTGCTGCGCAAAAGCGTTGGCTCGAAGTAAGTTCTGTAAGTAATTTTGAAGCATTCCAAGCCAATCGGTTAAAACTACGCTATCGGGCGGCTGATGGTAAAAATTACTTGGCACATACGTTGAATGGTTCAGCCATGGCCTTACCTCGTATTGTTGCGGCACTGATTGAAAACAATCAGGGACCCGAAGGCATTCGAATTCCCGAGGTTTTGGTTCCATATACCGGCTTCACCCACATCAAGGGGATTTAACCAAAGTCCATCAATAAAATAAATAAGTTCGCTTTTCAAATTAGCTGATGATTCAATTTTTAATGGTCGCTATTGGTTTACTGCTGCTCATCAAAGGTTCAGACTGGTTGGTGCAAGGCGGCTCAGGGCTAGCCAAACGCTACCAGGTACCCGACATTGTCATCGGGCTTACCATTGTTTCATTTGGCACTTCTTTACCCGAATTATTGGTGAGCTTACTTGCCAGTATTCAGGGCAGCTCCGATATAGCCGTAGGCAACGTATTGGGCAGTAATATTGCAAATATCCTGCTCATATTGGGCATAAGTGCCATGATTTTCCCCTTGGCAGTGAAGCGAAACACCACCTGGGTTGAAATCCCAATTTCCCTCATGGCTGCCGTTTTACTAGGCTTATTGGCCCACTTTGGGTTTGAAAGTTCAAGTACAAAGCCGATGATAGGCCGAGGCGATGGGGTCATACTGTTGGCTGGATTTGCTGGCTTTATGTGGTATATCATTTATTTAGCCAAAAGCGGAAAAGAAGTGGCCCTAGAACTGGATGGTTTTGTACCCATGCCTTTAGGACGTACCTTCCTGCTAATAGTAGCAGGTATTGCCGCCATGGCTTTGGGAGGAAAATTGAGTGTAGATAACGCCATACTTATGGCACAGGAATGGGGGGTTAGCGAATCGCTCATTGGCCTTACCGTAGTGGCCATTGGCACCTCCTTGCCCGAGCTTGCCACTTCAGCCGTGGCCGCCTATCAAAAGAAAACCGACATTGCTGTTGGCAATGTGGTGGGATCCAACATTTTTAACATCCTTTGGATTCTCGGCTTAAGCACCAGCATCACGCCCATGCGCTTCCGCGAAGCCATCAACTTCGATTTTGCCATGGTCATAGCAAGCAGTCTCCTGCTTTTCGGGCTGATGTTCGTCGGTCGTAAATATACCCTCGAGCGTTGGAAAGGGGTTTTATTTGTACTGCTTTACATCATTTATACCATTTACCTCATTAAGCGAGGATAAATTATGCCTGACCTCTTATCGCAAATATATTTCCCTGCTGATGTTCGGACATTGGCCAAGAGTCAATTACCGCAATTGTGTGAGGAAATCAGGCAATTCATTATCGATAGTGTAAGTACCCACGGAGGGCATTTTGGGGCAGGCCTCGGCGTTGTTGAGCTTACCGTAGCCTTACATTATGTATTCAATACCCCCAACGACCGACTAATTTGGGATGTAGGTCATCAGGCTTATGCCCATAAAATCATCACTGGCCGTCGACTGAAATTCCATACAAATCGTAAATGGGGAGGCCTCAGTGGTTTCCCTCAGCGCTCAGAGAGCGATTACGATGCTTTTGGTACCGGCCATGCCAGCACTTCCATCAGTGCCGCCTTGGGCATGGCCATTGCCAGCCGCCAAAAAGCTGAAAAAAGATGGCATATGGCAGTGATAGGAGACGGCGCCCTCACCGGAGGACTTGCCTTCGAAGCGCTGAACCAAGCAGCTACAGAAAAATTGCCGTTACTCATTGTAATCAATGATAATGCCATGAGTATCGACCCCAACGTTGGTGGTCTACAAGAACACCTGAACCAGCTGAAGGCTTGGCTTCGGGAAGGCCCCAATTTATTCGAAAACTTGGGACTTCGTTACCAAGGTCCATTAGATGGACATGACGTGAACCTGCTGGTAGATCATTTATCAATGCTGAAACAACAGGAAGGCCCTATCGTCTTACACCTCAAAACCACCAAGGGCAAGGGATACACTCCTGCAGAGCAGGCGCAAACCCAATGGCATGCTACCGGGGCCTTTGATAAAATTAAAGGCCATGCTGATTTGAGTCCTACACAAACTGGCCCTCGATTTCAAGATGTTTTTGGACATACTCTATTAGAACTAGCGCAAAATAATGACAAACTCGTAGGTATTACACCTGCCATGCCCAGCGGTTCATCAATGAGTATCTTACAACAGGCACTCCCTCAATGCGCTTTTGATGTAGGCATTGCCGAAGCACATGCGGTGAGTCTGGCCGCGGGTATGGCTTCCGAAGGACTAAAGCCATTTTGCGCCATTTATTCAACATTCCTGCAACGCGCCTACGACCAATTGATTCACGATGTGGCCTTACAAAACTTACCGGTAGTCTTTTGTATTGATAGGGCAGGTTTGGTAGGTGCTGATGGGCCAACCCATCACGGGGCTTTCGATTTGGCCTATTTACGTTGTATACCCAATATGGTAGTTGCAGCAGCAGCTAATGAACGTGAGCTTCGACACCTCATGTTCACTGCTGCCACTTATACAGATGGACCATTCGCCATTCGCTATCCACGCGGAAATGGATTCGATCAAGCATGGAAACAAGAAATGCAATACATTCCACCGGGTACCTCAAACTGGTTGAAAACGGGAGAAGAAGTGCTGGTGATTAGCATAGGAACGATGGCCAGAGCGGTAAGCGAGGCGTTGAAAGATACCCCTTTTGCTCATGTAGATTTACGTTATGTAAAACCCTTGGATGAAAATATGCTTCAAGAAGCCCTCCTCTTCCCCAAAATCATCACGGTGGAAGATGGCTGCATAAACGGAGGTGCAGGCAGTGCCATTGGCGAATGGTTGCTGGCCCATGGGTATTCAGGAAAATTTAAAACACTGGGCCTACCCGATGCTTTTTTGCCGCACGGCAGTCAATCAGAATTATATGCCCATTGCGGCCTGGATATGGCGAATATTCGAAAAAAAGTACTGCATTTTTAGCCAGGCAACCAGCCAACCCCTACTTCAGTAAATTCTTCGTACTCAATCTCAAACTGACGGCCATTTTCGTTTTCGAAAAGCATGTTCTGTATCGAAATCAAAAGCCGATAGCCGATGGTATCGCCTTCGTTGGTTACGGTATAATCGGTCCTGCGTATGCGAACATCTCCTTCTTTGGCGTGCCAACTGCTGATTTTTGAGCCTGGGTTCTTAATAACATCGTTACAGAAATATTGCGAGGCATTTTCGCTATACCTGTCAACACGAACCTGCAGCTGATTTTCGGACCAGGCCCGTATGTCGAAAGTCTGTTTTTCATCTGTTAGGTTCAGGCTGTTTGCATCGCCTATAACCAATAAAGCGGAGGTGTTCTTTTTGTTGAGGCGGTAGACTATAAAGTCTCCGCAGCCAAAAGTCTCGGCCTCAAACTTAAGATTAGGACGGGTATTTTCGCTTTTACAAGACGATAGCAGTGCCAACAAGCCAAAAATCACACAGATACGCAGCACCATAGCCCAGTATTTTCGATAAAAATAACCCGAAAAGCTGAATTGCCAAATAAATTGCCCACTGGCCTGGCTAAAAAATCAGCGGCTTATGAGCAATTTATGAACGCCATAAGCACCCGAATGGTCGAACAACCAGACTATGTAAACGGCTGCCGGCAAGGCGGATACATCGATGGGAGCCAGAAGTTCATCGGCTTGCCATTGCCGGATAACGCGGCCATTCAAATCGCGCAATTCTGCAGCCTGAAGCCGCCGACCGCTGTTGTTTCAATGGTAAATACGGAGCTCGCAGGATTCGGATACAGCTGAATAAGTCGACTCAGGTCTTGCGTTGAAGCCCAGATACCATCGTTACAGTACATAACAGAGAAATCGGTAATGGCAAAATCATATAAAATCGAACCCCCTGTTTTTAGCGTAATGGGTACCAAACCCAAGGCCGATTGCGGCGGCATCCAGCTGATGGTATCGCGACGTACAGTATTTACAGCATTCATGGGTATGGTATGCACCAAAAAGTTATTTACATAAAGTTGTACGGGTACAGTCACATTCGGCAAACGCGTGGTATAGGCCAGGCTAATGGTCATCTCTCGCTGAAAAGGCAGCAGTACATATTGCTCGAGTACAGTCCCAAATGCCGCATAGTTGAAATCCACGATAGCCCATTGTTTGCCTGCCCCTGCAGCTATAGAAGGGAATGATGGGCAAATACTGTTAAAAACCGGCCCAAAACCGACTGCGTCCCAATTGATTACATCGCAACCTGAAGCTGGGTCCATGAGGTTAAGCCCTGTGGTAAAACCTTGTATTCCGTTCACAAAATCACCATTCGAAATAATCTCTACGGCTTGGGTAGCACACGGCGGGTTGATGTTCTGCTGTGCAAAAAGCTGCACCGAACACCCCAGTATCAAAACATACAACATCCACGCACGCATCTTCAAATGTAACAGAGCCATTTTAAATTAAAGATTAAAATCTGCTAAAACAGTGGTTTGAGCTAGGAAAAATTAACCCGATACTTGCAGCATGGAAACAAATCGTCTTCTTCAGCAAATGGCCTTTTTGCACGAAATTGATAAACTCAAATATATCCTCCGCAAAACCTGCTTATTTCACAGCAGCCGGCACGAAAATGACGCTGAACACAGCTGGCACCTTTGCCTCATGGCCATTACCCTCGCGGAATATAGCCCCGAACCCATTAACTTACTCAAAGTACTAAAAATGCTGCTCATCCACGATTTGGTAGAAATTGATGCTGGAGATACTTTCCTCTATGATCCTGCACGGACCACCCAGCATTCGGCTGCTGAAGAAAATGCCGCTCATCGCATCTTTGGCATGCTCCCAGATGATCAGCAACATGAATTGTACGCCCTTTGGCATGAGTTTGAAACGGCTGATAACCCAGATACACGCTTTGCACGAGCCATCGACCGCCTACAGCCTGTACTCCAAAACCTTACCAATGGGGGAGGAACTTGGAAAGAACACCAAATCCCCTTAGAAACTATCCTGAACAAGGTGGCCGGAATCCAAAAAGGTAGCTCAACGCTTTGGAACTATATGGTTGAAGCCATTGAAACCGCTTTGACCCAAGGTGAAATCACCTTGGGAACCGCTCTTGAATGATAACTTACTCATTTAAAACTTTGCACAACCTCAATGGAAAGTGAATGCTAAAGCTACTACCTACTCCCATTTCGCTTTTTACATGAAGTTGCCCTCCCATACGTTGCGTATAGTAGTATACCAATTGTAAACCTACCCCCTTGCTATCGTCAGCTACCTGGCCACTAAACGGACTTTTGCCAAATCCCGTTAACAGCGCCGTGTCAAATCCAAGTCCGTTATCGGAAATGTCGAGTACAAGTTCATCAGGCGTAAAAAAAAGCGAAACACTTACCTCAGGTTTCCTTCCAAGGTCGCGATATTTGATAGCATTTGATACGATATTCAGCACGACACTTTTGAGGTACAAAGCATTGCAATTTAAGATAATCCCTGGCTCAAGTTTTAGGTTAAGCACTACGCCATGCATGTCGATGAGGTGATTCAAATTGTTCATTACTTCATGAACTACTTTTGCCACATTCGATTCGGAGCGCACCTCACCCCCGTCGAAAACCACTTTAAGCTGGTCAACGTAATCATCAAGCGTTGATTTTAATTGTTCGGTAGCCGCTCTTAACATATCCATGAGTTCGGGCTTATGGATAGCGTTTTCATTTTCAGCGTCCAGCATGCTGAATACCGCCAACAAATTATTCACTGGAGTCCGAATATCGTGAGATGTAGCATAACTGATTTGCTTAAGTTCGTGATTGGTGGAAGTAAGATCGCCAAGCATCCGGCTAAACTCTGCCTCAACTTCTTTGCGACGGCTAACATTTTTAGCCACGGCAAATACCAATTGTTCATCCATTACTGGATATGATGTCCACGACAGCCAAACAACCTCTCCAGATTTGGTGAGATAACGATTCTCAAAATTGAAAATCGTATGGTTATTCAATAAATCTGAACGCAATCTGCTCGTGAGCTCACGGTCTTCAGGATGAATAAAGTCATTGATATGTCGTCCATACAATTCCGTTTCATCATAACCCAAGAGCTTACAAACCGAAGGATTCACTTTACGGAAATAACCATCAAAACCCGCTATAAAAAGCAAATCAGGCGATAAGTCAAAAAAACGTTTGTATTCTATCTCCAAATCATCCATGTGCTGCCTACCCATTTTGGCCATATAATTCCACACAACGGCAAGATAGTCGATTCAAATCTAAAAACCCACTATATGAATAGGTAAAATGTTACGAGTAATCACAATTCTAGGCTATTGTGCACAATAATTATCGTAATACGTAAAATCCGACGTAATCAAACCGCCATTAATGGTAAAAATGGCACAAATAGGAAGTGCAAATGACATGCCATCGGCTCCAGTACCGGTTGAGATAAACTCCGCAATAATGTGTCGCTCACCTGCCGGGTAGATATTTACCACTTCATCTTTGATATCCGGCACATCCGCTTCTAGTTGCCTGTAAATCGCTATCAGTTCATCGCGACTAATCTGCTGTTCCTGCATGCCGGTTTCGGGCGATTTTACATGCGATTCCTCGGCATAATATTCAGCCATCGCCTCCCATTGGTGTCGGTTAAACTCAGCAAACATGGCCTGTATCAACTGTACATTGGCATCTTGCTTGTTGCGCAATTCCTGCATGGCATCGGTTTTACATCCGGCTATACCAAGCAAGATTACCATTAATAAATATATTGTTTTCATAGACATATTGAGCGCATTATGAATAAATTGGCTCCCAAATAACCGGAAAATTTACAGAAGCCGCAATAAAACACTTCTCATGAGCCAATTCATGCAATTTATTGAGCAAAGGACGTTGATGTTGATTGGCCAGTTCAACGCGAGGATGTAAAACTGCTTTCTCAAAACGCCCTCCTTCTTTACCATCTTCATGAAGTATAGCCATTGGTTCATCCGAATAGGCAGTAACCACTACACCCTCATCGGCACAAAGATGCAAAAACCACAACATATGGCAGGTTGAAAGCGCAGAAAGCAGCATCTCTTCCGGATTATATGCTGTGGCATCTCCCCGAAAAGCCGGGTCAGATGATCCCAAAATGATGGGTTTTCCCGGGGCTGTGATGGTGTGACTGCGCTCGTAAGCCCGATAATCAAAAGTTCCGCTACCGGTATTCCCCGTCCATTCTATTTTAAGTACATAGGTATGTTTCCGCATAAACTTTTATTTAAGACTGAAAGTTACGCATAATCCCACAGCAAATTCGCGGGGTAAATGGGCGACCCCCATGATGGCCCTACTATGTCGGCCTTTTTCGCCTAATAGCTCTACAAAAAGTTCAGACGCTGCATCGGCCACCTTAGGCATATCGTCCCATTCATCAGTTGCGCGGTACCATGCATCAAAATGATTTAATCCCAACAGCTGTTCAAAGCCTGGCTTGTGCGCTAATTGTGCCAGTACATTCAGCGCGCATAACCGCATAGCTGAACAGGCGTCAGCAGTTTCCAAGTCTAGCCCAATCTTACCCTGATGCATGAATTGTCCATTTAAAATGGGAAATTGAATGGCTACAAAACCTTGCTTTCCACGAATATTCACCGAAGCGTATGCCCCTCCAGGCACCGATAATTCGGGCCAGCTGAGCCCCATAGCCGCTACTTTTGTTCTGATGTCCATTTTACAAATTAAACGCTATCTATTCTCGTAAAAAACACAAAAAACGACAATCCATAAACCTGGCATGTTAATTTTGAAGGATTATGTCTCAAATCCTCATCAGGCAGGCCAATCCCACCGATCTAAAACAAATACTCGCGCTTTTTACCCAAACGGTGAAAGAAGTCAATTCTCGAGATTATGATACTGAACAAATTGAAGTCTGGTTGCTGCAGGCAACAAATGAATCACGCTGGCTCGATGCCATCAAAAACCAATATTTCTTACTGGCATTTGAGGCTGAACAAATGCTGGGGTTCGGCAGCCTGTCGAAAAAAGGATTGATTGACTTTCTGTTCGTTCATGCCCATGAGCAGAAAAAAGGCATCGCCCGCATCTTGTATAAAGCGCTCGAAAAACAGGCCTATGTGATGGTGCTATCAAGTTTGTACGTTAGTGCCAGCATCAGCGCACGTCCCTTTTTTCAGAAAATGGGTTTTGAATTGCAAAAAGTAGAACCCATTAGTTTGGGCAATGTGCGTTTCGAAAACTGGTACATGGAAAAGCCATTGGATTTAGAAGCGAAAACATAAACCCATACCGTCTGAAGCAAGTTCTATACGCAGGTACCAAGGCTCTGACTTCCGGTGTTGCTTGCGACGGTTCAAATACACCACGGCCTCATCGCGCATTTCAAAACGACGACGATCCTGCCATGTTACCCCTGCAAGGCGTTGCCAGCCTGGCGTTGTGCGAATTTTTAAGCGTGAAGCACCGAAAATGCGATCAGCCTGAGGCTGGTTAAACTCGGTTGTCAGCTGTGTCGATTGGTATCTGAAACCGGGCAAATCGGGCTTAACAGAAAATAAATCGGCATCGACAGAAGCACCGGCATGCAGTTCTAGCGCGGCTAACGCCATAAAAATGCTCAGAAATGTCGGTTTTATGATTCGCATACAAGCTGAAAAGCGGCGCAAAGTTAAAAACAAAACGTCATGCTAGCCATATAATGTACAAACAATATGCAAACAATCAAAAGATATTGCATTTTGTCGTCATAAGTTTGCTTCAGTCCATGCTTCATCCTCCTATATTTGCAGCATGATTTTATAAGCACCCCGTTGCTCCGCATTTTCTAGCGGCCTTTTCAAAGCAAAACTCCTGTCTGCCGGCAACGGCCATCGGTACATTTTCATTTTTTCTTTCAAATGGTCAGTGTTGGAAATTTCACTGGCAGGAGGCTGCTATTTGAAACCAGTTTTAATCTCATTTATTATGTTTGATTTAACCCCAAAAACAGCGCTGATCACTGGTGCTTCAAGAGGTATTGGCGCGGCAATTGCCCAAGTTTTCATTAATCAAGGCGCGCAAGTAATTCTTACCGACATACTTCATGAAACCGGAAAAACCCTGGCAAGTGAATTAGGCAAAAACGCTACCTATCACCCACTCGATGTTCGCGATGAAGCCAATTGGCAGCAGCTGAGCTTGTTCATTCAAGAAAAATTCGGACAGCTCGATATCTTGGTGAACAATGCTGGCATTACCGGCTTTTTAGAAACGACTGGCCCGCACGACCCGGAGCATGCGGATATAAGAAGCTGGAATGAAGTACATTCAGTGAACCTGAATGGGGTAATGTTAGGATGTAAATATGGTATCGGCCTTATGAAGCAAAAGGGCGGCTCCATCATCAATATCAGTTCACGTTCGGGCCAGGTAGGTATACCGGGCGCAGCAGCCTACGCCAGTAGCAAAGCTGCTGTTCGTAACCACAGCAAGAGTGTTGCTTTATATTGCGCCGAAAAAGGCTACAATATCCGTTGTAACAGCATTCATCCTGCAGCCATTCTCACCCCCATGTGGGATGCCATGTTAGGTGACGAACCCCAGCGATCAGCTATCCTTCAGCAAATTTGCCAAGGTATTCCCCTTGGTTATATGGGTCAGCCACAGGATGTAGCTTATGCAGCCCTGTTTTTGGCAGCAGATGAAAGTCGCTACATCACGGGTTCAGAATTGGTGATTGATGGCGGCATACTCGCCGGAGCAGAGGCGAATCCAGCACAGGCCGAATAACATTTGCTCTGCCCAGCCTATGAGCGGGGAAGAACATGAACATTTCATTTCCCATGGCTCTACTGGCTCATGCCGCCTTTTGAAACCCAGGAATCAAAGGACGCTTCTTGCTCAGACGAAACTTCTGACAGGCGTACCAAACGGACTGTGCGGAAATAGGGTTGTGCAGCTCGCGGTAAGATGGCTTCATGGCTATGCATCATCTGATCGCGCCAACGGATTTGCAAACCTGTTTCTGTGATTTCATGACCCAGCACCAAATCATCGGCTACCAACCCGGCTATAGCTGCTGCACTACCAGGCGCAACCACCCCCACTTGGGCAGGTTCGCCTCCAGCTTTCATACGGATGCCAAAATAGGCCTCTCTTTCATTCTCCGACGCAGTCCATAGCAATCCACAGCCTACATGATGCAAAGCCTCGTTTAACACTGCTTCCATCGACATCGGCTGCATATAATGAGCCGTAAAAAATGCTTCGAAGCTGGTATCCGTGATTTCAAAAAGCAATTCAAGGAGTCGAACTTCATTGTATTGAAGACCATGCACCGCATCGGCATACAGCCTGCGCATCAGCGTGTCGAGGCTGTAAGCATTGGCCGTTCGTTTCCTGATTTCAAGATCAAGACATAAGGCATGCAACATACCTTCGGCGTAAATACTCACGCGACGGTGGGGTGCAGCTTGCCCACCGTAACCATCCACCCAGGTATCTATGCTCGATTCATGCAGACTATGGTTAAAACGGCCGAAATTATCGAAATGCCGTTTTAAATACACGTCTACTTCATCTGCATATTCTTGCCAGGCAAATACACCTGATCGTAACAAAAACAAATCCCCATAATAGGTGGTAAAACCTTCGTAAACATAGCCCAAATCACTGTAGTTTTCCGTTTGATAATCGTATGGAGCAAAGGCTTCTGGCTTGATAAATTTTACATTCCAAGTGTGGAAAAGCTCATGAGAACTAACACCTAGTAACTCACTATATAAGCCCCCAAATACATTCTCGGCCGGACCCAATGCAATCACTGTGCTGTTCCTATGCTCAACCCCATGGTACCAACTAAACGGAAAAATCAGATTCAAATAATGATACTCTTGTACTGGCAAAGCCCCCATACACTGAAGCTGTTCAGTCGTATAAGCCTTAAAATCATGTAAAAGCCGCTCCCAAGGCACCTCCTGTACTCCATGAAACCACAGGTGATAACGTACCCCATCCAAGTCAAAAGAGTTGTGGTGCAAATTGCGCGAACCAAGAATAGGCATATCCACCAATTCATCAAAATCATCGGTATAATAGAGCCCATCTTCGTAACGCATAGCGGTTGCTATTTCAAAATCGGCTTCCAATTCAAGCAACACGCTGCAAGCCGATGCCCGACTGGCTTCGGTATATACACAACAATGTACTGGGTTCACATAAAAAAGTTGCTCGTCGACATAACAGCCGCCCGCATCGGTCTGATTTGCAAAATAGCTATAATGAAAATGAATCCGCTTACTTCCACCATGATGAACCCGCCAGCACGACCGGTTGATTTTTTGATAGCGTAAGTCCTCCCCATCTTCATTGCGTACCTCAACACCTACCACATTGCGTGCAAAATTTCCTAATTCGTAACGTCCAGGCCGCCAATCGGGCAACCAAATATCGGTAAAAGCCTTATCGTTGATATTAAAAATAGCCAGCACACGCAAATGGCGTGGACGGTCAGGATCGGCAGAAAGATGATAATGCGACATGCGGTTAAGATACAAAATTACCCGCTTTTGTCACGCCCGTTCGGGGGAGCTATTGCATAAAACCCGGTAATGTGCTTGAAATATATTAACTTTGCAGATATGATTCTCCAATAATCTCCATCGTAAAATGCTGTTTCGCTGATGAATAAACCTCACGACCACGACGAACGCATGGCCAAAATGACCTTTTCGTCGGTGTATCCACATTATGTTTCGAAAATAGAAAGCAAGGGTCGTACCCGTGCTGAACTTCATCAGGTTATCTGCTGGCTCACCGGATTCAAGGAAGAGGAAATCCAAAAAAGCCTTGATGCAGCCTTGAGCTTTGAAGATTTTTTTGCGAAAGCACGTTTGCATCCCAATGCCTCCTTAATTAAAGGAATGATTTGCGGCTACCGTATTGAAGAAATAGACAACCCACTCACTCAAAAAGTACGATACCTTGATAAACTTGTTGACGAGCTAGCCAAAGGTCGAAAAATGGAAAAAATACTCCGTACCATTGGCTAAAAACACGCGAAGCATCCCAGGCGGGTATCAGCAGATAGGGTATTCAAAATATTTGTCATGTAGCCGTTTAGGCTGCTATGAGGTCGCCAAAAATAGACGGACATCCCTATCTTTGCCAGATGCAGCCCGAACTTCATATTTACAATACGCTCAGCCGTAAAAAAGAAAAATTTGAACCAATACACGCCCCCCATGTAGGCTTGTATGTTTGCGGGCCAACGGTGTATGGCGAAGCGCACTTAGGCCATGCCAGGCCATACATTACTTTTGATGTATTGTACCGATACCTTCGGCACCTTGGCTACAAAGTCCGCTATGTTCGCAACATTACTGATGTAGGACATCTGGAAAATGATGCAGACGAAGGGGAAGACAAAATCGCCAAAAAGGCGCGTTTGGAGCAATTGGAGCCCATGGAAGTGGTGCAGTTGTACACCAACAGTTTTCACGCCTCCATGCGTGAACTTAATACCCTCGAACCGGGGATAGAACCAAGAGCATCCGGGCACATTCCGGAGCAAATCGCCATGATACAACAGCTTCTTGAAAATGGCTTTGCTTATGTATCTAATGGATCTGTGTATTTTGATTTGGGCAAATACGCTGCAGCACATGATTATGGCCGCTTATCCGGGCGGATAGTTGAGGACCTTTTAGCCGGAGCCGGAAACGAACGGAGGAGCCTAGAAGGACAGGACGAAAAACGGAACCCTGCCGACTTTGCCCTTTGGAAAAGGGCACAACCCGAACACATAATGCGCTGGTCGTCGCCTTGGAGTGAGGGCTTTCCTGGTTGGCACATTGAGTGTTCGGCCATGAGCAGTAAATACCTGGGCAACTATTTCGATATTCACGGTGGTGGGATGGATTTGTTATTCCCACACCATGAAAGCGAAATCGCCCAATCGCAGGGAAGCTGCGGGCATCATCCCGTGAAATATTGGATGCACAACAACATGATCACCATCAACGGTCAAAAAATGGGCAAGTCGTTGGGAAATTTCATTACCCTAAGCGAGTTATTCAGTGGGAAACACCCAGCCTTAGTGCAGGCCTATAGCCCCATGACCATACGTTTTTTCATACTCCAAGCGCATTATCGCTCAACACTCGACTTCAGTAACGAAGCCTTACAAGCCGTAGAAAAGGGGTTAAAGCGCTTTATGGATGGCATTAAGATCTTACAACAACTTACACCCGGTAAGAGCAGCAGTTTTGATGTTCAGGCGCTCATTAACAGCTTTCATGCAGCCTTGTGTGATGATCTGAACACCCCCATCCTTATTGCGCAGCTGTATGAAACAATTCATCAGGTGCATCTCATACAATCGGGAAAAGCCACCATCAGCGCCAGCGACCTTCAACATCTACAGGCAACCGTAGAACTGATGGTTTTCGACATTCTTGGCTTGCAAGAAGCTTCCATGGGCAGTTCCGATAAAATCGACGGACTCATGCAAATGTTGTTGAGCTTGCGTGCAGAGGCCAAAGCCAACAAAGACTGGGCAACAAGCGATCGCATCCGCGATCAGCTGTTGGCGCTGGGCATACAGGTAAAAGACAGTAAAGAAGGAAGCAGTTGGAGCCTTACATAAGATGAAAAACATCACCATACCCCTGCTTTCGGTACTCATTTTGTTGCTTTCGGCTTGTCAGGAAGCAAAAAAAGCCGATGATAAACCAACAGTTGCAGCTCCAAAAAAAGAAAGGGTAGCTGTTCCTGAATTTAATGCCGACAGTGCCTATGCCTGGGTCGCCACACAAGTAGCCTTTGGGCCGCGTAGCCCGGGCAGTAAAGGGCACCAAGTATGTGGCGATTATTTGGTGCAGGAGCTGCTGCGGTTTACGCCGCACGTGCAAGAGCAGAATGCGCCTATCCGCATGCATGATGGAAAAAGTTTTAAACTTCGTAACATCATTGCCAGCTTTAATCCCGACCAAGACAAAAGAATTCTGCTTGCCGCACACTGGGATACACGTCCACGTGCCGAAAACGACCCCTTACGCGTTGATGAAGCCATTGACGGGGCGAATGATGGGGCATCAGGCGTGGGTGTGTTGCTAGAAATTGCGCGTAATCTGGCCCTACAAGCGCCCAAAGCAGGCATCGACATCATCTTTTTTGACCTTGAAGATTATGGCATTTCAGAAGTGAGCGATTCCTATTGTATGGGCTCGCAATATTGGGCTGCCAATCCGCATGAACCGGGCTACCGAGCCGAGTATGGCATTTTACTCGATATGGTAGGCGGAAAGGGTGCGCGCTTTTTTATGGAAGGATTTTCGATGTATTATGCCCCGCAGGTGGTTCGCAAGGTGTGGAATGCCGGCTATGAACTTGGATTCAGCGATTATTTTAAGTTTCAGCAAAGCGGCCCTATAACCGACGACCACTATTACGTAAACCGCATTGCGGGTATACCAATGATTGATATCATCGAATATGATCCGAATACAGAAACAGGCTTTGGCAAATACTGGCATACCCACGACGACAATATGGATGTAATTGACCGTAATACCCTCAAGGCCGTTGGACAAACCGTTCTTTGGGTCATCTACCAGGAGTAGATCAACAATCGCTGCCGAACCCACAATACATCAAATAATTACTTAATTTTGGGCAACTTGAACAAATAAATGCGAAACGAGCCAAAAAAAGCGAATCAGCCGAAAAAAGAATCTGTAAAATCGACCCGAAAGCGCTTTGAACTGCCCAACTTTGGAGAAATCCTTGCTGGTAATGCCATGCGAAATCTGGCTGGATTTAGCTTATTGCTGATAAGTACCATATTGGCCATTGCCATGATCTCGCATTTGTTCAGTTGGAAACACGATCAAAGTGAAGTCTTGGATAATGCTGGGAACTTCTTATTCAACAGCCAAATCGAAGTCGATAATTGGCTAGGTCGCTTGGGTGCTTGGCTGGCACACGGCTTTATGTATAGTGGCTTTGGATTAGCCTCTTTCCTGTTAGCCTATCTTGGTCTTTTGGTGAGTATTCGACTAATTTTTGTTGATCTCACCTTTGCCCTATTGCCACAACTTTATCGGGTGGTATTTTTTACACTCAGCTTGGCCATAAGCTTTGCCTATCTGTTAAATGAGCTACTCGGTCTTCAGTTTCACTTTGGAGGCGAGTTTGGCCTTTACCTGAGCGGGTGGTTGACTGGTTTTGTTGGCCATATAGGCACTGGCTTGTTTTTAGCCGTTTTTTGGACCGTATATGTAGCCATCAAATTTCGTTTGCAATTCAAAGCTGCCCATTTAATGCCCGCACCAAAGGAGGTTTTGGATTATGACAGTCAGTCAGAAGCCCGAATCAATGTGCAACGTACCGTAGTACCCCAAACTGAGGAAATAAGCGAGACCATCGAGTTGAGCGAAACCAGTACTGATGCAGAGGCTTATCCGGAAGACGAAGCCCCTTGGGAGGAAGAAGCATTGAACGAAGAAGAAGAAGAAGAAACGCAAAAAACGCTACCCCTTACTAAGCCACTCGAAATCACCCCATCTCTTGAAGAAGCTGAGGCACATACACCCCAAGGACCTGCTCTTGAAATTGAAGAAATCACCGAAGAAGCCGTGGCAACAGCAGCAGGCGTAGTAGTCAATGAGCAAGAATTGTATGACCCTAAACTCGATTTATCGTCCTATAAGTATCCACCTATCGACTTACTTGTCGACCATGGCAACAGTAAAGTACAGATTAATGCTGAGGAACTTGAAAAGAACAAAAACCAGATCATTGAAACCCTCGGGCACTACAATATTGAAATCGACAAAATCAGAGCTACCGTAGGCCCTACGGTAACCTTATATGAAATTGTGCCTGCAGCCGGGGTACGGATCAGCAAAATTAAGAACCTTGAAGATGATATTGCGCTCTCTTTAGCTGCCCTCGGTATTCGTATCATCGCCCCTATGCCAGGCAAAGGGACTATTGGTATTGAGGTACCTAACCAACACAAAGAAATTGTGAGCATGCGCTCCCTTTTGGCCTCCGAAAAATTTGTAAACAGCGATATGGAACTGCCCGTGGCCATCGGCAAAACCATCGCCAACGAGATCTTCATTACTGATTTGGCTAAAATGCCCCACCTACTCATGGCCGGTGCTACTGGTCAGGGAAAGTCCGTGGGGCTAAACGCCATCTTGGTATCGCTGCTCTACAAACGCCATCCATCGGAACTCAAATTTGTGTTGGTCGACCCTAAAAAAGTGGAGCTTTCCCTCTTCAAGCATATAGAACGGCACTTTTTGGCCAAATTACCGGGCACCGACGACGCCATCATCACCGACACCATGAAAGTGGTAGATACCATGAATTCGTTGTGTATTGAAATGGATCGCCGTTACGACTTGCTGAAAGATGCGCAGGTACGGAACCTCATTGAATACAACACCAAATTCCGCAAACGTAAGCTAAATCCAAATAACGGGCATCGCTTTTTGCCCTATATCGTGGTGGTTATTGACGAATTTGCCGACCTCATCATGACTGCCGGCAAAGAGATCGAAACCCCTATTGCACGACTTGCCCAGCTTGCCCGGGCTGTGGGAATCCACCTCATTGTGGCTACCCAGCGACCGTCGGTGAACATCATTACCGGTACCATTAAGGCCAACTTCCCTGCGCGGATCGGCTTTAAGGTGAGCTCCAAAATCGACAGTCGTACCATTCTCGATGCGGGGGGCGCCGAACAGTTAATCGGTCGGGGTGACATGCTGTTATCACTTGGTTCCAACCTCATCCGCTTGCAATGTGCATTTGTAGACACCCCTGAAGTAGAGGCCATTTGCGAGTATATTGGTGGACAACGTGGCTATCCCGATGCCTTTATGCTCCCCGAGTACAGCAGTGGTGAAGAAGGTGGTGGAGTAACCGATTTCGACCCGAACGACCGTGATGCGCTCTTCGAAGACGCCGCCCGAGTAATTGTACAAAATCAACAGGGCAGCACTTCGTTGCTTCAGCGTCGTATGAAGTTGGGCTACAACCGTGCAGGCCGTTTGATCGACCAATTAGAAGCAGCAGGCATTGTAGGACCATTCGAAGGAAGTAAAGCGCGTGAAGTCCTCATCCCCGATGAATACGCTTTGGAACAGTTATTGAATAGATTGAATGAAAAGTAAGTCCATGTACAAAATCCTCTTTTGCCTCAGCATATTGCTCTCAGGATCAACACTCGTTCATGCACAGAACGATGCAAAATCGCGTGACATCCTAAACAAGATGAGCAAACAATACCGAAGCTATAGCAGCATGGCGGCTGATGTTAGTTTTACTATCGACAACCCTCAGGCAAAAATCAAAGAGGTTCAAAAAGGAAAAGTGCTTATTAAAGGCGAAAAGTTTAGCATCGATTTTGGAGATCAAAAACTCATGACAGACGGCAAAACCTTATGGGGCTACCTCAAGGACATGAATGAGGTAACCGTTAGCGACTATGAGCCCGAGCCGGATGAATTATCTCCTACAACTGTTTTTACCATATATGAAAAAGGGTTTGAGTCGTATTACCTCAACAACTCCCAGCACGAAGGAGTAGCCGTGCATACCATCGACCTCACACCCACTGATAAAAACAAACCTTTTTTTAAGATACGCCTCCTGATTGACCAACAAAAGCTACAAATAGTACAGGCGGTTGTTTTTGATAAAAATGGCGCGAAATACACCTACAGCATTAAAAACTTCATTCCTAACAAACCACTCACCGATGCCGATTTTGTGTTTAACAAAGCGAAGTATCCGGGCGTGGAAGTGGTAGATATGCGCTAAATCAGTATGGCATTTGGAAGCCACAAACTGCGCAATGCAATGTTTCTCGCATCTTTTATCAATTACCTGATGCTTTGATAAAGGACTTGGATTAAACGTCTAAATTAGGGCATCAGATTGTTACATCATGGACGCAAGCCACTTCAGTCCCGAAGCCCAGCAGCTCATCCGATTGATACAAAGCAGTCGGGAGCATGTTTTCTTAACCGGCAAAGCTGGCACGGGCAAATCAACGCTGGTAAAATACATCATCGACAACCAACTGAAATCATGCTTGGTTACTGCTCCAACAGGAATAGCTGCCTTAAACGTAGGGGGAACTACCCTGCATGCCCTGTTTCAATTACCACTGGGTGGTTATTTACCGGTGGATGACTTTCATGCGGTGGTACATGCTGGCACCAAGTTCGAAACCTCCAAATCGCTTGTGCGGGAACTACGCATGTCGCAGGCAAAACGCATGGCCATTCAGCAGGCTGAACTGCTGATCATTGATGAAGTAAGTATGCTACGGGCTGACTTGCTAGATGCCATTGATCGCATCTTGCGATCGGTTCGGAAGCATAATCAGGCATTCGGCGGGCTACAACTGCTTTTGGTTGGCGACATGATGCAACTACCACCCGTGATTAAACGTGAAGAATGGGAGTTGCTATCAGACCACTACCCCACCCCATACTTCTTCGAGGCCCATGCCTTTAAACAAAAAGCGCCACGTTATATTCGACTCAACAAGGTGTATCGCCAATCCGACGAAAACTATTTGGCGCTATTAAACCGTATACGGTTTAACAAACTTACGGAAGCCGATTTCGATTGGCTCGACAGCCGATTCCATCCGCAATTCAAAGCAGCAGATGGGCAGGCTTGGATCACACTATGTACCCATAACTGGCAAACAGAAAAAATCAACAATGCTTCGCTGCAAGCGCTCAATAAGCCCATTCAACCATTTGAAGCGACAATCAAAGGCGAATTTCCTGAGCATATGTATCCATGCGAATCCCAATTGCAGCTAGCTGTAGGAGCACAAGTGATGTTTGTAAGAAACGATCTGGAACAAGGCGGGTTATATTACAATGGCAAATTGGCTGAAATTACCAATCTCAAGCCCGATTCGGTATCCGTCCGATTTGAAGATGGTGGTAAAATGACCGTAACTAAGGTGAAATGGGAAAACATCCGTTACACCACCAGTGAAACCGATTTAAGTATCAAATCAGAAAACATAGGTACTTTCGAACAATATCCTTTACGCTTGGCTTGGGCCATTACGATTCACAAAAGCCAGGGCTTATCTTTCGACAGGGCCGTTCTCGATATGCAACAGGCATTTAGTAGCGGGCAAGCCTATGTGGCCATGTCGCGTATTCGAAGGGCCGAGGGGGTTGTCCTGAGCAGTAAGTTTCCCCGAAAGCCCATTGCCTATCAGGAGCGTTTGCAGTTGTTCGAACAAGCTGAACGCAAAGCCTTATCAGAGGCTGAACTAAGCCATATAAGCAAACTGTATGCACAAGAACTAGCCCAACAGTGTTTCAACTTCCGTACCCTCATTCAGGCATTTCAATACCATTTGAGCAGCTATAATAAAGATGGCGGAAAATCTAAAAAGCAACAATACAAAAGCTGGGCTGAAGGCTTGCTCGAACAGGCCAACCCCCTCGAAACCTATGGAAGTGGGGCAAGAGCCGAATTACAAAAAGCCTCGACCAACCCTTCAAGCAGCCTCAAATATATTCAAACTGCCGTTTCACAAACCGAGCCGGTTCTCCGAGCCATAAGCTGCCAGATCATCCTCCAAATGAATGAACTTGGAAATCAAAAAGGGGTTAAAAGTTACCATAACGAACTAGCAGATCTAGATAGTCTGGTCATGAATCATTGGAAAAAGCTGGTACGGCTGCCAGCCCTTTATGAAGGCCTGTATTCCGGCCTTCTGGAAGTGCCTAAGGAAGAAAACTTGCCTATTGAATGGCGGTCTACCCTTTTGCAACAGCTTCAAATGCTTCAGCGACAATCTAAGGGCGAACACAATGAGCAGAATGATCATGCTGGAAAAAACAAGTCTGAAAGAGAAAGCACACAACGTCCAAAAAAAGGCGGCAGCATGCTCCATACACTCGAATTGTATGAGCGTGGATTAGCGGTAGATGAGATTGCTCAAAACCGGAATTTAGCGGCTTCGACCATTTACGGACACTTAGCTACAGCTATTGAACAAGGCCTTTTAGCTTACCACAAGCTCCTCGACCCAAAACAGTATGCCCATATCGTTCAAAGACTCCCCGATATTGCCTCATTAAATTACAGTGAAATGGTTGAGAGGGTAGGCGATAAATTTGAAGTAACAACACTGCTGCTATGCCGCGCTGCACGGAAACATGAGCTAACTATTGAAGCGACGGCCTAAGCACAATGATGCTGCCTTACGAACTCTTATTTAATTGCTGCCAAATAGCTTTTTTTAACTCTTCCGGATTAAAGGGTTTCACCACCACAACATCCAAACCTGCGTTATGGGCATCACTTTCCACCTCGTGCGCCAAGCTGGCCGTTAATGCCACAATAGGCAGTTTAACACCGCGTTCCCTAAGCAATTTTGTAGCCTCATAACCATCCATCACGGGCATATGCAAATCCATCAGAATAAGATGATGCCGATGGACTTCAAGTTTATCTAAAGCTTCCTGACCGTTCATGGCAACCTCTACGGTTGCACCCCATCGTGTTAAAAAAGCAGTAGCTACTTTGATATTCAATAAATTATCTTCTACCAACAAAATGTTCGAGCCTGTAAGCAAGGTCAAATCATCAACCGTTTCCTCTTTCCAGCCAATACTTTCATCCTCGCTATCCACCTGCTGACCAGTTAGTGCTAAGTTTAATTCGAACCAAAATACTGAACCTTGCTCTGGAACACTTTTCACCTGCAAATCGCTCCCATAGAGCAATAAAATTCTACGTGCAATGGACAGTCCTAAGCCAGTTCCCCCATAACCTCTTGTGGTAGATGAATCGGCTTGGGTAAATCGCTCAAAGATGCGCTTGATCTTGTCCTCGGGAATTCCTATTCCCGTGTCTTCCACCTCCAGTCTAAATTGCAGGCGGTCTGCGGAACGTGCAAGCTCCTTCATTCGGACTTCAACCCAGCCTTTTTTGGTAAACTTGATGGCATTTTGCACCAAATTACTTATGACTTGTGTAAGCCGCGTAGGGTCGCCCAGTAATTTCGTTCTAAATGAGACCTCAGGCACAAACCGAACCTCAACCCCTTTCTCCAAGGCTTGTGATTTAAGCCCAAAAATGATATTCCGGCAAATGGCGTCCAAATCTACAGGAATTTGTTCAAGCACAATTTTACCTTCTTCAATCTTATTGTAATCTAGTATGTCATTTACAATGTTAAGCAGATTTTTAGACGAAAACATCATCACATTAAGCTGCTCTTGTTGATCGGCCCGGGGGTTACTTTTGAGCAGCAGATGCGTCATGCCAATCACGGCATTTAAAGGCGTTCTGATTTCATGTGACATGGTCGACATAAATTCTGTTTTTGCTTGTAAGCCCTGCAATGCCTGCTTTCGAGCCTCATCGAGTATATGCGCAAATCGAAAAGCAAGCACCAAGGACTGCAAAAACAAAAACATAAAGTAGCCCGCAAACAATACCATACTTGTAGGAAGTAATAGCTGGAAATACTCAAGATTAATTAACACCATGACCAGCATAATTACAACAGTTGATGCCAGCGCATAGCCGGAGCCTACCCGTTTACTTTGCAATGCCAAGGCATACACGTAAGTAGTATAACCCACTACGGCAAACATCATAATTAAAAAGGGGTTTAACGCCTGGGTAAAATAAAAAGGGCTTATTAACCATGTTGATAAGGCTAAAAGCATGCACGACCAAGCCAAACTCAGAATTATCTTTTTATTAGATTCTTTCGGATATAAAAAGTGGGTATAGAAGGCAAAAAAACCAATCGAAGCAAATAAAGTAAAGTATTCTAATCGCACTGCCACCTGCCAGTTGAACTGGCTAAACATATCATGCAATACGTATAGGCGTGAACCAACCGGACGGTAACTGTAGACTATACAATACAAAGCAAAAAAAAGCATAGCCCTATCGTATTTTCCAAATAGATACAATCCAATAAAAAACAGGCCACCCATGAGCAATGCTCCACTCATGAGCAGGTCAAGGGCACCATCACGTTTACGCTGATTATACAGCTTTTCGAAATTACCAATAACCAAATCTTTATAAGGACCTCCCTTTGCATGATGAAAATTGGCAATTTGCAAAACTAACTCCAGCGTATCGGTTTGAGGAGGGAGTTGAATGGTCTTCCCTAACCATTGTGGTTGCGTGTTTTGTTTATTTGTGCCAGGAGCTCCATTGCTGCTAAGGAGTTCTCCATTTACATAGAGCTTATAACTTGTATATACATCCGGTAGGTCGAGGCCTAATCCTGAACTTCCCGGAGGCAAGTAGACCAATAGTCTGTAGGTGCCATAGCCCAGTGCTGTAATTCCCCGAAAAACATCTCCCAATTCGTTCCAACGTTTTGGGAATGGCACCATCAACGGCTGTTCAGCGGATAAAACCTGATCGGGTGTAAGCAACTGATTCCAATAAAGCTGCCATTCACCCATCAGCTTAACCTCGGTAACACTTAAATCAACCCCTCGTAAATCGACAATAGCTTGCTGCGCACTAATATGATTCGCAAAAAGCGACAAGCACAAAAATAAAAAGCTGTTTATAAGCCAAATGCGCAACATGTCAACAATTTTACATACATCTTATTCAATTGCCATTCATAATATAGGCAATGGCTCGCTCAATCATGCTATCGAATCCTTGCTCTGCCTGAACCAGATCCAAATCCACTCGAATCTGTGGCGGGATGCCATCTTCCCAATTATACCGGTTACCATTGGCGTCGGTTTCGGGACTCAGTGCCATACCCACAGAAAAGCGATAGCTCCAGCCATTAATCAAAGAAGCCCCATGGGGGAGCCCAAGACCACCACCAGTGGTATCGCCAATCAAACGGGCATTTGGCAAGGCGCGCATCTGCAAAGCAAAATCAGAGGTAGCACTGTACGAACCCCTATTGGTTAGCATGGCGACACGACCAGTAAACCGTATAGCACTTGAAGAAGGCACCACCCGAATGAGTTTTTCACTGCCAAAATCATCAGGACCCGGCCCCGTTTTCATTACATTATAGTGGCTTAAACGTTCCACATCCGTAAATCTACCAGCAAGCTGAAATACATTATTTACTGCACCGCCACCATTTGAACGCATGTCCACAATCACACCATCTACATTTTGAAAACGCGAAAAGATAAAGTCCAAATCAGCAGAACTAAATCCAGAACTAAAGCTTCGATACGTAAGTAACCCGATTTTTTTACCCAATGTATCAAGCACGGTATGCTGGAATGGCCCCGTTATAAAGTGCTCCTGCGGATTACGACGCAGATAATGCTCTAGCACCAACCTTCCACGGAAATTTTCGGGGCTATTTAAAAAAACAGGATAATAATTCGAAATACTAAAAGGGGCTACCAAATTAGCATGCCCATCACGTAACTCATTCATCATGGCTTCCAATACCCTAAACAACTCGATATCTGTCATATTGGGATTAATCTGCGGGCTGTATGTGGCATAAACAGCTTCCCAATCGAGCCCCTTATATTGCATATAGCTGTATTTGAGATTAATTTGCTGCCAGAGTTCTTCAAAAACGTCGCGTGGGGAAACCTCAGGTTGGCCACCTATAAACGCTTTGGTACAGGCCTGTAGCCCAAAAGCTATAAAAAATAAATAAAGCAGCTTTTTCATCGTATATCTTTATTAGCATCAAACCGAAAAATGAAGGAAAACATGGTGGCTCCGGCAGCGGTTCGCACTTGCTGGCCCTGGTAGTTATACCGGTAGGCTTGCCAAAAATAACTCAACTGTAAAGCATTACCATTGGCAAGTGGAAAACGCAAATACGTTTGTGTATTCAAAAAGAAAAACCGGTTAATTGTGGCAAGCTTGGTGTTGGCAAAGAAATTCTCTAGTAATTCAGCAGCTGGATCGTTGCCCACTACATCAAAAGCACCGGTATATGGCGGGCGCGACTGAAAACCAAACATCGGCAAATCGACTTCCATCCCCATGCGCAGCTTTCTGGTTTCCATTTTTTTTACGCTAAAAATCCAAAAATCATACGTTTTCTTGGTTTTAATGGGTATTGGACATTCTATTCGGCCTCGTACCCCCAAATTGGTTGAAACATCGTAGGCCAAAGCGGCATTCCCATGAGAAGGGTTCAACCGATACATACTATAATGCTGAATTGCAGGGCCGAAATAGTAATTCAATTTGCTACTTAGAGGCAGGTAATACATCCATGCAAAATTGGTTCTGAAATTAAAAGCCGTGCTAAAAGTTTGATTCCACCCCTCCAAGCCATTGCCTTGCAAACCAAACTGACTAAAAGCATCCCAAACAACCAGTTTTTTCTCCGAATGACGTTCATAAGATTCAAAAAGGCCCAAAGCGGGCCCTGAAAATCCTCGCTGACTGCTAATTTGATCTTTATAGGCGATGTGTCCACCACCCACTGAAGTAATTAAATAATGATTGGGCTTAATTTCGGAGCGTTTCTTAAAAAACTCAGGAGCATGGGTAGCACTTGCATGAAAGCAGTAAAAAAAACCTACAATCAAGCTTCTTAAAGCAATGGGTATATTCATGTGCTAAAGTATTTGAAGTAAAAGTATAAATAATCACGCAAAGCGTAACTGAAGCTGTGCGTATTTATATCTTGCCGAGCTTTATGACTCACTGAGGCTTAAGCATGCTCAAAACATTTTGCTGTAAAGCTGGACCAGAAGTTAGGTCAACCAAGCCACTACTGTACATATTCAGCTTGATGGTTTTCCAGAAACAATTAATTTCACGGAAAATGTACCGCAAATGAAAAATCGTAAATTGCTCGAACACTTTGGAGCCGGCAACTGGTGGAAAACGGGTATTGGATATGGTATCTTCATGATGGTTTTCATGGAGATTTTCAACCAAATTTACCAACAACCCATATTATTCAGCCCAAATTGGTACAAGTATGCACTCATTTGGCTTTTGGGCGGTTTAGTTTATGGTTATACCATGCACCGGTGGTACATGCGTAAAAAAAAACGACAACTTAATAATTCACACGATAATTAGAGAATAGCAAAACAATGATGGCGGGGCGCTCACTTGCTTTTGAGGATTCTTCTTTATTGCGTTGAACATGCATATCGGCTGTCATGGCCTTCGGAATTTTCATATTTCGAACATCCATACTGAATTGCAACTTATCGGGCAATCCATAAACAGCTTGCTTACCATAGCTATAAGAAATATCCACCGTGCCCGTCGAGCGGTAGCTCAGTTGCGAACGTAACACCAGTTTTTTGTCAGCGTCAATCCAAAGCTTAGCAAGAATCAAATCTGACATACTAGGCCCTGGCAATATGGTCACCAACTTACAACTACGGCCATCCACCATTTCTTCTCCACTCATCAATGCTGTAATATCAGCAGTATCGCTGATAATGGCGTTAAAATCAGAAAAACCCTGTTTAGGCAGCACGGCTAAACTTTTGGAATCAAACTTGAGCTGATCAGGCTGTGTAAACTCCAACCGTGCATCGGCAGGAGGTATCTTGAGCATGGGAATATCAGCTTCTATTCGCAAATCGGCCTGGTAACGTTGCACTTGTTTATGCTTTTTATAAAGCGCCGTAAGTAAGCTGCGTGCTTCTTCTTGCGCAAATGCAGCTGTGCTATAAACCAGGAAAAATAATATCCAAAAAGACTTTTTCATGAAAGTATATCCTTTCTATTAAACTTAACCAAGGCGACGCCCAACAGCACTGAGATGTGTATAAGCAAAATAGCTACAGATTTTCGAATAGCCTCAAAAGGCACGGGCTCTTCAAAAAAACTTCTCCATGCCGCCATGTGGGTGGTGAATAAATAGGGTCTGATTCCATCGAAAACAGGCACATCAAGGGTGCCAATGAGCGTAAATAAAATGATTACCGCCATGGTAGCTACAATTGGCCCGATGCTGTTATCGCTAAAGCACGAAAGCGTGATGCTCAAGCTAGCAATCGTAAGAAGCGCCAAGTACGCAATGGTAAACCCACTCAAAAATCGCCAGAGTAAGTCGTGCTGCTGCAGCACTACTAAGCCATCGCTGTTTAATACCATGAGGTCGCCAGGCCCGAAGAGCAAATTGCTAACGCCCAAAGCCATTATGCCGAGCCATATTAAAATCAGCAGGGTGTATACAGCACCTGCAACAAATTTCGACAACAATATTGCTGTTCGAGAGATTGGCCTGGTGGCAAGCATACGTAAACTTCCCATGGCCGCTTCACCCGAAATTAAATCGCCAGTAACCAAAGCTATCAATAAGGGTATGTGTATGATAAGCATTTGCAAAATGATAAAGGCCATCAAATTGCCATTCAAAATATTACCTTCAAATTGAAGACTTTGTTCAAATCCGGCAGTGATAAAACTAATGTATGACAGCCCGTCGACTTTCATGGCAAACAATATCACCCCCACCAATACCGTAATCGCTGCCAAACCCAAATATGAACGGGGTTTGGCAGCAATCTTGATGAATTCGTTGTAAATGGACTTAATAAACATCAGCTATTCACCAGTTTTAAGAAATAATCTTCAAGTTTTCGACGGCTTTCAATACCAAAAACAGCGATGCCAGCCTCCATGAGTGCCTTATTCATGCGGGGCACCTCCTCTCTATTAACCTGCCAAATAAGCTTATTCCCTTCCCTGCCCCTAAAATCTGTGGAAGGCCAATCTAATAATAAACGGTGGGCGCTGTCAGGCTGGTCAACCTCCAAAGTCACTACCAACTCTTGTTCATTGAGCAGCTCGCTTACCAATCCTGTACGTAAACTTTTCCCTTTGTTAATAATCACCATCCGATTGGCAATCAACTCAATCTCTGATAACAAATGAGAAGACAGAATAATCGTTTTACCTTGTTCGCTACTTAACCGCAAAATAAGTTCACGAATATCGATAATGCCTTGCGGGTCGAGTCCGGTAGTGGGTTCATCCAGCACAATGAGCTCGGGGTCATGCAATAGCGCTTGAGCAAGGCCCAAACGCTGCTTCATGCCATGCGAAAAGCCAGCCAATTTGTCGTTACTCCGCCCCGCTAAGCCCACAAAATCTAATATTTCATCAATATTCCGCTTGCTTACATCTGCCCCAGATAGCCTTCCAAATATCTCCAAATTGGTGCGGGCTGACAGGTATTTATAAAAATCGGGTTTTTCTACAATGCAACCAATACCACGCATAATCTCTGCGCGATGCTGTCCGAGTGGCTTACCAAACAAAGTAATTTGCCCACTATCGGGCTTAATTAAACTCAATAAAATCCGTAGCGTGGTGCTTTTTCCTGCGCCATTCGGCCCCAAAAATCCGAAAACATCCCCTTTGTGAACCTCAAAATTGACATCGTACAGGGCCTGAAATTTTCCGTAAGACTTGGTCAGCTGTTTCACCGACACCAAAAGATCTGAACTCATATTGTGTGATAATTTAACAGCCCGAATGGCTATTAGTTTTGATTTATTTTGCTTCTTCAAAAGGGTCAAAAAGGGAAATATTGTCGATTTTGAGTGCCTCATAAATCCGCTCATTCCAATCATACATACCCTTCCTGTTGTTCCCAATCATCACATCTTTAAAAAACTGCTCCGAAATGCTGTCAAGTTCGGCCTTAAAACGTATGAAAAGCTGTTTTGCTGCAACCATATCGGGTTTGGTATCGGTAAACAATTGTTCAAGCCTGCGTCGTTCCATCTCCATCAAATCGAAATACATATTGATAAAGCAACGAGCTCCATTGGTCATAGGCAGATAAAAATAACTCTGGTAGGGGTCGAAAATGGTAGCCGTTTGCCAGTGCAAGCTATCTCCAATGGTGTTCAAATCCAGAAAAACATGGACCTGCAAATGGTAATCGTCTACACGTACCTCCCGTTTTCCTGCTTGTATCGGCTCCGGCCGTTCGCTTCTTTGGGTAAAAATCACGCGTTGTCCGTCCCAATGAACAAAGGGTGTTTCGAGTAAAGCATTACCAATAAGCGATTTCCGCTTAAATAATTCCATATTCGTTCGACTTGACGGATGATTAAAAAAAGCCTCATTCTCCCCAAACTGATCGTGGATACGAGTTTCTGAGGCCGATTGCCAAAAAACCGGATTATAGGGAAAGGCGTTTATCCTTAGGTAATCGTTCATATCGCTACTTGAACTGGTAAAACTAGGTAGCTCAAATGGCTCTCCTGGCGCATAGGCCAATAATACAGCTTCAGTTTTGGCCGTGTAGAGCTGTTTATGCCGATTCAAATAGGCCAACTGATAACTAAAGTTGATCCGTTTGGTACGCATTTCACCGCCTTCGTAAGAAAAACTCCGGGTAATGTCAAGGTCTACACTGCTGATTACATCATCCGTGAACATGGGCAAAAAAGGATAAACAGCGGCCTGTTTGCATACCAGATTAAGTTCAAGGAGCTCATTGTTTTCGAGGTTTAACCAGGCCCGACCAGCAAATCGCTTCGTAGGTGCCGATCTGGGAACAAAGCGAATCACCAATACTGAGTCACCATTGTCGTTCCTAAACCCGCCTTCGCTGTAAAGCAAGTAGCGCTTTCGTAAGGCATTGGGCTTATAATCGAACGGACTAGCCGGGAAATAACCATTAGAACGAAAGGTGAACATTCGGGCTACAGACTTAGAACCATCGATATTGGCAAATAAACGCTGCTGGAAAGGCCGTAGTGCTAGCCGGCCCGCTTTTAATCGCAAATCATAGACATCAGGACCCTGCCATAAAATATTGTAAAAGCTCTCCACAAGTTCTACTTGTTGATTGTTGAGGTAACTCTTCAATTCAAAATAAGCCCGTGACTCGCTTTCAGTTTTGCTTGCAGCTCGGTTAACAGACAGCAGCAGCCTGTATAAATATTCTTCCTCTTTGGCACTGATAACCACCTCACCCAATTGCATAATTTGCGGCTCAAGTTGAATGACTAAAAAGCTGTCACTCCCTAAAACCGGTAGGCGTTTTTCGTGATACCCCAATAAGCGAACTACCAAACTATCATCATTTTCAGCGTATTGTATTCGGAAAAAGCCTGTTTCGCTACTAATTGTACCTTGCATACTGCGATTTGTTAATATGCCTGCAAAAGCCAAAGGTGATTGATCAACTGAACTTTCCACTCGCCCCTTCAGCACGAGCGTTTGAGCATGCATGAGTAAGGGGAAAAGCATGGTCGACACAACCAGGCCGAACTTTTTCCAACAGCACGTACCCATTTTTGCTATGCTTTTAATTGTCGAGATTTTCTTGTGCCCTGTTACGCTTGGGTTTCCAGCGTAATTCAAATAAATCTTTGCGACGGTCATTCAAATTGGTAACCGCCCCAAAGCGGTTAAGTTCTTTAAGCAAATCTAAATCAACATCTACCACCATGATCATCTCCGTGTTCGGAGTTGCTTCAGCTTTTATGCCATTGGTAGGAAATGCGAAATCGCAGGGTGTAAATACCACTGATTGGGCAAATTGAATGTCCATATTGTGTACCTTCGGCAAATTGCCGACACTGCCTGCGATGGCTACATAACATTCATTTTCAACGGCACGCGCCTGTGCGCAATGTCGAACCCTAGAATACCCATTTTGAGTATCCGTTAAAAATGGCACGAATAATATATCCATGCCTTCATCGGCTAATAAACGCCCCAACTCAGGAAACTCCACATCATAGCAAATCAGAATACCAATACGGCCGGCATCAGTTTCAAAGGTTTGTACAGTGTCGCCTCCGGTCATCCCCCATACCCTTGCCTCATCGGGGGTGACATGGATTTTTTGAAATTTTTCGACTTCCCCGTTGCGCTTGCATAAAAAGCCAACATTGTATAGCTCGTCGCCTTGCAGCTCAGGCATGCTGCCCGTAATGATGTTGATATTGTAGGAAACTGCAAGTTCTGCAAATTTTTCACGTACTTGCCCAGTATAGCCCGCCAATTTCCGTATGGCATCGGGTTCGGATAAATGGTTGTAAGCGGCCATCAGCGGTGCATTAAAAAACTCGGGGAATAGCGCAAAATCTGCCCGGTAACCCGAAACTGCGTCAATGAAATATTCAGCCTGTTCCATTACCTCTTCTAAATCGCGATAAGGCCGCATTTGCCATTGTATGAGCCCAAGCCGCACAACACTTTTAGCTTGCGGAGGCTTATGCTGCTCACGTACATAATATACATTATCCCACTGCATGAGTGCTGCATATTCACCCGAACGAGCATCCCCTCGTAAGTAATTTTTAATGATTTTTTTTACATGAAAATCATTCGACAATTGAAAATCGAGTACCGGGTCATGGATTTCTTTGCGCCTTACTTTATCAATATAAGCCTTGGGAGTCATTTCGGAGGCATATTGATGGTAGTTGGGCAAGCGGCCTCCAAATACTATGGCTTTTAAATTTTTACGTTCGCAGAGCTCTTTCCGGTAATCGTAAAGCCTGCGCCCCAAACGCATGCCTCTGAATTTGCGCTTCACAAAAACATCTATACCATAAAGGGTTTCACCTTCTGGATCGTGTGTGTTAAATGTATAATTCCCAGTTATTTCCTTGTAAGTATGATTGTCTTCAAGCCGCGCATGCTGCACCAAAATCGAAAGTGCTACGGCCGCTAATTCGCCATTTACCGTGATGCATAGCTGCCCCTCTGGGAATTTTTTGATTAAGGTCTCTATCTGATGTCGTTCCCAGTAAGCATCAGGAAGTTCATCGTAGGCCTCCTTCATCAAAGCCTTCAACTCAACATAATGAGCTAAATGTAACTCCTGTATATCAATCTTCTGCCTTCCCGCATCATCAGTAACAGTAGGATGTAGATTTGTATTTGCCATGTTTGAAATTTACTTAAAAAATGTGTCAAATGCAATGAAAAGGCTTATTTAACTCCATAAATCCATCCATACCTAAACTTTCATGCGATTTTAATCCTTGGAGATCGGCTGCATGATATCATTACCCCAAATTTTCAGCATCTTAGCTTTTTGGAATCAAAAACAGATGCGTACGTATACAAAAACACTTTTAACACTTGGCTTAATCCTATTACCCTGCTTAGTGAATGCCTCTCAAATAAGAGGCAAACTGCAAGCACCCGCTGGCAGCCCCGTGTATTTGTTTAACTACCGGATGCATGTTTCTGATACGCTTGCGCATACAAAAACAGACGAAGACAGCTTGTTTCTACTACCTATATCCGGCTATCACGGCTTCTATCGCCTTGCATGGCAAGGCGGCTATGCCGATGTTTTGTGGGATGGACATGGCATCAGCTTCATCCAAACCGGACCACAAACTTTTGATATCCTCAGGGGCGACAACTGGCGCAACTATCGCGATAGCCGCAACCAACTGTACGTACTTAGAAACAACCAAAATCACATCAATCAACTGCTTAGAAATTTCGAAGGCCAAGGGAAATTGCTTAAACAAGCCGAAAGACAACTAAAAAAACTACAAAAACAAGAACACAAGCTCATTAAAGAAATCCGTAAAGCAACTCCTGATAACCTGGCCCACCGTTTTCTAACATTTGAAATCCCCTTCGTAGGCCGCTCACCAGAAGCACTTCCAGAATTCATGAATCGTGAACGTTACCTCGAACTCCTTGACTTAAGCGATACGCTTCAACTTTACTACAACCTCCTGCCACAGCATATTGTAAGCTACTTTGGCCTTTTTGAAGCTCAACCAAATGAAGACCATGAAATTCTAGCCATCAGCTTTTTAAACCGGGTTTTCGATAAGCTCGATGAAAATCCAATTTATTTTGCGCCAGTTGCTGATTTCCTACGCATTGGATTTGAACAAATGGATTCACCAAAAGGCTTACACCTTATAGCACAACGAGTAGCCACCCAAAATGCATGTGCCGATCCCAATCTCAGAGCTAAAATCAACCAAAGCCTGTACAATTACGAAAAAATAAAACCCGGTAAAAAAGCTAAAAACATTCCAGGTCTAGTGAATATGGCTGGCGACACCAGCGAGTGGGAAGCGGCGACAGGATTACTCGTTTTTTGGTCATCAGAATGCCCGCATTGCCTACAACAGTTGCCCGATTTGCATCTATGGCTTAAAAATAATTATCCAGCACTGCAAGTAACCGCTATCAGCCTCGATAACTATTTACCCGGTTGGAAAGCCGAAATACAATTGCTTGACCATTGGAAACATTACAGAGATCCCCGAAGCTGGGACGGAGCCGCAGTTGATCTGTATCTGGCCAAGGCTACGCCATTCTTTCTTCTGATTGATAAGGAGGGAAAAATTGTAGATAGCTACCGATCCATCCAGGCCATTCGAACAGCGGTGAGTCAACTACCCTAATGGCCTCATCAAATACCTGATTCTTTAAATTTTAACAACCGAATCAGATACCAGCAGATAGATAGGGCGATGAGCAATAATCCCGAATTGGTTTGAACAATATGATTCAAGGGCTTTATGGCTTCGGTAACACCCAAAGTATACCATAGCAGGCCCAAAAGTCCTAAATACCTGCCACTTCCTTTTCCCGAACCTAAACTAAACGGCCATAGCATATGGCGCAGCTTTACGCGATCTGAAAAAGAAAGACTGATTATACCAGCACTCAAAGGAAGCCAGCTAATCTGTCGACTTGTAGCACTTAGATGCTCAAACATGCTCCAACTCAATAACAGTATAGGTACACCTATTATGATACTCGCATAACCAAACAACGACCAGCTCGTATTATTAGCATTTAAATTCATCCTCTAAAAATAAACATTACCCAAATCCTTCGCAATTAAATCAAAATACTTGTTCCGCAATGGCTTTAGTTGCCTCACTCCTGCCCATGGTATAAAAATGCAAAACCGGCGCACCTGCAGCCTTGAGCTCCTTACATTGCTGGATGGCCCATTCTATGCCTATTTCCTTCACTTGTCGGTCGTCTTTAGCCTTTTCCACCGCTTCGGCCAGGGCCTCAGGAATGTCGATATGAAAGATTTTCGGAAGCACCGTGAGCTGCTTTTTAGTGGCTATGGGCTTGATTCCCGGAATGATGGGAATGTTAATGCCCTGCTTCTGGCACTTGGCCACAAACTCAAAATAAGCTTGGTTGTCGAAAAACATCTGGGTGGTGATGAACTCGGCACCTGCATCTACTTTCTTCTGGAGCCAGGCCAAATCAGACTTCAAATTGGGGGCATCCTGATGCTTTTCAGGATATCCGGCAATACCGATGCAAAAATCGGTTGGAACTGGATTCACCAAGTCTTCATCGAGGTAACTGCCGGCGTTCATGTCCTTGACCTGTTGCAGCAGCTCGAGTGCGTTTTTGTTGCCCTCCCGCTCAGGGGTGAAGACGGTTTCGTGCTTGAGGTTGTCGCCCCGCAACACCAGCACATTGTCGATACCCAAAAAGTGCAAGTCGATGAGGGCGTTTTCGGTTTCTTCGCGGGTAAAGCCGCCACAAATGAGGTGCGGTACGGCATCTACTTTAAATTTGTTCATGATGGCGGCGCAAATAGCTACCGTACCCGGGCGTTTGCGGGTGGTGATGCGCCGGAAAGTACCATCGGGCAAGGGCTTCATGATGAATTCCTCGCGGTGGTAGGTCACGTCAATGAAGGGCGGGTTAAAGTCCATCAACGGCTCAATGCCGGCATAAATCTGACTGATGTCTTGGCCTTTTAAAGGCGGCAATATTTCAAATGAAAACAGCGTATCATGAGCTGTTTTGATATGCTCTGTAATTTTCATGAATGGTAGTTTAGAATTGGTGACAACCACTTCTCTGCCTCTGGCAAACTGATACCGCGACGTTGAGCGTAGTCTTCTACCTGGTCTTTGTCGATTTTACCTACCCCAAAGTATTTGGCTTGTGGATGGGCGAGGTAATAGCCACTCACCGCGGCAGCAGGCCACATGGCACAGTGCTCGGTGAGGGACAAGCCAATGCGCTGCTCTACTTGAAGGCATGCAAAGAGGGTGCGTTTGTCGAGGTGGTCGGGACAAGCGGGGTAGCCGGGTGCGGGACGAATACCGCGGTATTTTTCGGCAATCAGCTCGTCGTTGCTCAGCTGTTCCTGTGGCTCATAGCCCCAATGTTCTTTGCGTACCCGCTCGTGCAAATGCTCGGCAAAAGCCTCGGCCAGGCGGTCGGAAAGCGATTGCAGCAGGATGGCGTTGTAGTCGTCGTGGGCGGCTTTCATCTCGTTTACTCGCTCCTCTGCCCCAAAAATGCCTACGGCAAACAGACCGAGGTGGTCTTGAAGGCCGCTTTCCTTGGGTGCAACGAAGTCGGCCAAGGCGAGATTGGGCAGACCATCGGCCTTTTTAGCTTGCTGGCGGAGGGTGAGGAAGCGGTGCTGGTACACCGCTTGTTGTGGGATATGGAGCGGTTGAGATGGTTCGGACTGACCAGCAGTTATTTGTAGGGTAACATCGGGTGCCCCGCTACTTGGGAGAGGGGAGTTTGATTCAGCTTCGCTAGATAAGGCATCGGTAGCGGAAAGGTTCTCGGTTCCGCTTTTACGTCCAGCCTCACCCCCTTCCCCTCTCCAGAGGAGAGGGGCGCTCGATCCGTCTTCGCTAGCACAAGCATCACTTTCAGTAAGGTTTTCGGTTCCGCGCTTGGCTCCAGCCTCATCCCCTTCCCCTCTCCAGAGGAGAGGGGCGTTCAACCTGTCTTTGAATCGGGATTTATGGGTAATGCTGGAAGCATTCATATCCTCCTCGTCATGATAATTTCCTATGCCATCAAAATCAGCGCGCTGATCTAATGCTGACTTCAATTCATTTAACACTTTTGTGAGGTTGCTGAAAAGCTCTTCGTTGTTGATGCGAATGACATCAAATCCCTTTGCGTTCAAATCAAGTTCTCTCTGTTTATCAGCCTCTTGTTGGTCGACATGAATTCCTCCATCCACTTCAATAACTACGCGTTTTTTAATGCAAACGAAGTCCACAATGTAATGTTCAATAATATGCTGCCTTCTTATTTTATGGCCAATTTGGCTGTTTCGTACATGCTTCCACAGCAACTCTTCAGCGGGAGTCATTTCTTTCCTAAAATCTCTGGCAATTGGCTTCAGCAATCCGTATGCATCCGATGATGCTTTGAAAACATTCGATATTCGACCCTTTTCTCCTCTTTCTTCCTCATCGGTTGATAATTGCTCTTGATTACCTCCAAAAACCTCTGCGTTCTCACTCTCCCCTCTCCTATGGAGAGGGGCCGGGGGTGAGGCTGAACCCATTGCCAGAACGATATCATCCCCCTCCGAATTAGCCTCAAACAACCCAATCACCGCCCGCGCATCCAACCACTGCTCCTTGACAATGTTCTTGAGCATGACCTGCGCATCTTCGAACAGCTTGGTTGCGGCTTCTCCCACCACCTCGTCGTGGAGGATGGTGGGGAATTTGCCATGCAGCTCCCAGGCTTGGAAGAAGGGCGTCCAGTCGATGTAATCGACCAAAGTGGCCAGCGGATATTGGCGGAATTCGTGGATGCCGGGCTGGGCAGGCACGGCCAAATCTTCAGCCTTAAAATCAATGGGGAAGCGGTTGGCGCGGGCTTCTGCGATGCTGAGCATGGCTTTTTCGCGGCCGCGACTGAGGTAGCCCTCGCGTAGCTTGTCGTAATCGGCACGGGTGTTGGCGGTGAAGGCATCGCGCTGGTCGGGACTGAGCAGGGCGCTCACCACAGGCACCGAGCGACTCGCATCGAGCACGTGCACTACCGTTCCAGTGAAGGCAGGAGCAATTTTCACGGCCGTATGGGCCCGAGAAGTTGTTGCCCCGCCAATAATCAGCGGCTTTTTGATGCCGAGGCGCTCCATTTCGGAGGCCACAAACACCATTTCGTCTAAAGAAGGGGTTATCAAACCCGATAAACCAATCACGTCCACCTCGTGTTCGATGGCGGCGGCCAGAATTTTATCGCAGCTCACCATCACTCCGAGGTCCACCACGTCGTAATTGTTGCACTGCAACACCACGCCCACAATGTTTTTACCGATGTCGTGCACGTCGCCTTTCACCGTTGCCATCAAAATTTTGCCTTTGGCAGATTTGTGTTCAGATGGATTGGCCAGTTTCTCGGCCTCGAGGTAGGGCATGAGGTAGGCCACGGCTTTTTTCATCACCCGGGCGCTCTTCACCACCTGCGGCAGAAACATCTTGCCGGCGCCAAAAAGGTCGCCGACCACGTTCATGCCGGCCATCAGCGGTCCTTCGATCACTTGCAACGGCTTCTCAAATTCGTGCCGGGCTTCTTCCACATCCTGGTCAATGTACTCGTCGATGCCCTTCACCAGCGCATGGGTGAGCCGCGCTTGCACGGGCTCGAGGCGCCAGCTTTCGTCTTTGGCCGCTGCCTCCTTGCCTTTGCCGCCCTTGTATTGCTCGGCGAGCTGGATGAGGCGCTCGGTAGCATCGTCGCGGCGGTTCAGCAGCACATCTTCCACATGCTGCAGCAGCTCCTTATCCACTTCTTCATACACCTCTATCTGCCCCGCATTCACAATGCCCATGTCCATACCTGCCTGAATGGCGTGGTACAAAAAGGCAGCGTGCATGGCTTCGCGCACTTTGTCGTTGCCGCGGAAGCTGAAGCTGATGTTGCTCACCCCGCCGCTCACTTTTACGCCAGGCAGATTTTGCTTGATCCAGCGGGTGGCGTTGATGAAATCGACGGCGTAATTGTTGTGCTCTTCGATGCCGGTGGCCACCGTAAGGATGTTTGGGTCGAAAATGATGTCTTCGGCCGGGAAACCGACTTCCTGCACCAGAATGTTGTAGGCGCGCTGGCAAATCTCGATGCGGCGCTCGTAGCTGTCGGCCTGGCCTTGCTCGTCGAACGCCATCACAATCACGGCGGCGCCATAAGCTAGCACCTGGTGGGCGTAGTATTTGAAGCGCTCCTCGCCTTCTTTGAGGGAGATGGAGTTGACGATGGCTTTGCCCTGCACGCATTTCAAGCCTGCTTCAATGACGCTCCACTTGGAGGAGTCGATCATCACGGGCACCCGCGCAATATCGGGCTCGGCGGCAATGAGGTTGAGGAAGCGGGTCATAGCGGCTTCGGAATCGAGCATGCCTTCGTCGAAGTTCACATCAATTACCTGCGCACCGTTTTCTACTTGTTGACGGGCAACCTCCACGGCTTCATCGAACTTTTCGTCTTTAATGAGGCGGGCGAACATGCGCGAACCGGTTACATTGGTGCGCTCGCCTACGTTCACAAAATTGGCTTGCTTGGTGATGCTCACGGGTTCCAAGCCGCTGAGGTGCATAACGGGCTCGAGGGAGGGCGACTGCCGCGGCTGGTGCAGTGCAGCCTCGGCGGCAATTTCGCGGATGTGCTCGGGAGAAGTGCCGCAGCAACCGCCAATGATGTTCACAAAGCTGTTGTCGAGGAAGTCTTTGATGTGGGCGCGCATCATGGCCGGACTCTCGTCGTACTCCCCAAAAGCATTCGGCAAGCCCGCATTGGGATGGGCCGAGATGCGGAATTTGGAGGCCTTGGAAAGCGACTGCAGGTGCGGACGCATTTGGGCGGCACCGAGGGCGCAGTTCAGGCCAATGCTGAGGAGCGGCAGGTGCGACATCGAATAGAGAAAAGCCTCTACCGTTTGTCCGCTTAAAGTCCGGCCGCTATTGTCGGTAATGGTACCGCTCACCATGATGGGCAGCGGCGCCCGTTTTTCGTCCTGAAAATATTTGTCGATGGCGTACAAGGCCGCCTTGGCGTTGAGGGTATCGAAGATGGTTTCGACCAGCAAAGCATCCACCCCACCATCTACCAAGCCTTTGATTTGCTCGTAGTAGGCCGCCACCAGCTCGTCGAAGCTGATGCTGCGGAAGCCTGGATTGTTGACGTCGGGACTGATGCTGGCCGTTTTATTGGTAGGCCCCACAGCGCCGGCCACAAAACGCGGTTTGGCGGGATTGGCAGCTGTGAATTCGTCGGCCACTTGCCGGGCAATGCGCGCCGAAGTAAGGTTAAGCTCGTAGCTGAGCTCTTCCATGCCGTAATCGGCCATCGACACCCGCTGGGCGTTGAAGGTGTTGGTTTCGGCGATGTCGGCCCCCGCCTCAAAATACGCCCGGTGGATGTTTTCGATGATTTGGGGCTGGGTGAGCGACAGCAATTCGTTGTTGCCCTTGAGGTCCGACGGCCAATCGGCGAAGCGACTGCCGCGGTAATCGGCCTCGCTCAGCTTATAATTCTGAATTTGCGTACCCATGGCGCCATCGAGCACCAGAATGCGCTTTTTAATCTCCTCTTGAATATCGTATTGCATAAAAAAAGCCAAACTTTTCGTTTAGCTCATCCCCGAAGGATTCGGGTACCGACTTGCAGATAGCACACAGCCCTTTTTAGCTGATTACTGCCTGCTCATCTCCTGCCTCAAGTATTTGTTAGTGGCAGCGGAATTGGCACCAAACCAACGTGAAGCAAGGTTCACGCTGCGGTTGCCAGGACTTCGTAGGGCCGTTCCCTCCGTCCTTCTGGATAAGCAATGCAAAGATACGGTAGAGGTTTGAAAAAACCAAACAATGGCTGGGGAGTAACGGCCCAAAAACTTCCGCTGTAGATCTTTTACAATTTATTTGTACTTTGTATTTCCAAACATCATTCACATGACCGACCTCGAGCTCATTTCTTTACTTATTGGCATCATCGGCTTTCATTGGGTACTTCAACGTTTTGTAGCCAAACCACTGCTGGAGTTGGGTGCAGCCGTGATGTATCTGCTCACCATCGTCTTGCTCCTATTGATGGGTGCGTTGCAGTTTGATGGCGTGGGCGTTAGACTGGTGTTGGTCATGTGTGCGGTTGCCGCTTGCAGGCATGGGTGGCTGTATTACAAGGCAAAAGTTAGCCTCGCTTCCTAAACTATCCATACTTCCCTGCAATTTTAAAATTTGATTTTGATTTTGCAGGGATAATGGCCTACCGAGCAGTAGAGACACCAAGCTGTTAACTTAGCAAAACGGCGTTAAATAAAAATTATCCTTGCAATTTTTGAAGTATGATTTAAAAAAAACGCTTAATACGCGCTCATTGGCGCTCGCAACTCAGTACTTCATTTAAGCGATTTTCGCAATCATTTAAAGCATCACGCCATTCTTCAAAGCGGCACTCAAAAGTAGGACCGGACACCAACTGGCCTTGTGCTTCTAAATGTGCGTAATACATCAAACCTTGACGCATATTAATCACAAATTTCAATAGATACTGCCCTTGTTTGGTGGTGGGTGACTGGTAAAACTCAGCACAAGCCGATTGCAGATATGAGAGGTACAATTGGGCTTCTTTTAGAAACATATGCGAGCGATTAGTATGCACCATAAGGTTGGTACGTCCATAAATGTGCGAAACCATTTGTAACAAACTGAATTTCCCTTCAAAGTATGCAATATTGGGACCAGGGCAAACCGAAACACCCGAACCTTCCAATGACTTATCCAAATCAAACTCTTCTAAGAAAGGCATGGTAAGCCCCGAGCACAAGCATTCTTTTTCATGAAGTTTAGCTGTTTCCAAGGCCAGCAATTCAGCCGATAATTCCCGTCCTTCCAAGGCTTTAATGGCTTTGCGGATATACTTGGTAGAAGCCGAACACAGCGTCTCCTCTCCAAAAGCCGGCAGAAGCTTCAGGAATTTCTTAGTGCACGGACTACCCACCTTGCCCTTTGCAAGCCGAGCTGCTTGGTGTTGTTGCTGACTGCTTCCACGCAGGTTGTGAAATGGCACTCCCAAGGGCGATGCATTGCTCAAATACAGGTCCTTTTAGGTGGCCAATGATAGTTGCTGCCGAGTGGGCTCATCGATACTCACCGCTTCTGGCACCAGCAAAAAGGGGCTTCCCCAACCTACCGAGTCTAGGCCATATTGCTCCAACAACTGCTGTTGTTCGGCATGCGTTCCTACGCCCCCTTGTGCCGTGATGCGTTGCGAAGGGCTAGGCAAATCAATTCTTCCCTTCGCCGTCATCGCCGCTTGCCAAAGCTCCAATAATTCCTCCTTCAACCCTACCCTATTGTCCTTAAATTCCTGCAAAATTGGCCCCATCAAATGTCCCTGAGTAGCAAAAGCATGTCCGCCACAGTTCAATCCCGATTCAACCCTGAACTCAGACACCCAAAGTCCTTTTTTAGCCAATATTTTTCCCTGCACAAAGGCTGACCGGTAGTCGCTCACCTTGATTGTGATGCGTTTGCGGAGCTTTCCTTGGTCATCGGGAAAGAAATCAGGAAATTCTTCCATATATTGAAAAAGTCTCGGACTCATACCAGCCGACAGCACCAAAGCACTTTGTAGCTTGCTTTTTCCGAAGCCGCGCAATGCCGCATGGGCGTCATTAAAAATTACAGGCAACATCTCTCCTTGAAAAGAATTGGTTTTTATCGAGTTTGGTCATGATGTTTACATCGATAGCTCCGGCTTGCAGTTGTTCATGCAGCTTTTGCAAAAATTCGTCGGCTTTGAGCTTGCTACGCCAATGGCTGAGCTCCACTATTACGTTAGAAGTGGTGGGCAGCATTTGTAGGAATTTCTGAAAATACCCTTCACTAGCCGCCAACATGCGCTTATGTTCTTCAAACTTCTGTTTGACTAAATCCGCCATCAAATTCAAATAAGCGGTAATGCGAAGGGCTCGGGCATCGGGCAATTCCGTAGACAAGGCCGAAAAAGGACGGTTAAACTGTTGAGCATAATGAGCTCGGGCACGTTCCATGAGGGTATCGTCCCCCAAACTCACCACAGAATTGATGCCCCAATGCGCCACCCGAATGGGCGTATCAATGGTAAAGGCTATGCCCATGACGGGAATATGAAAATTATGCATTTTGTGTAATTCAAGAGACGCTGTTCACAGACCACGCAGCTTACCTTAATCCCAAGGCCAAACCCCATGTCTTGTTCGTCTGGCAACAAAGATGCCGCTTTAATAGGCCGTATTCAGATAATATCAGCCACACAACAGCCTATTTTCCCAAAACATGACGAGCGTCAGTCTTTGACTTGCCGCCAGCTAAGGGGACACACTTACTCCGAACAAACAACACTTGATTTTTTTTTTAGACTGAGCAGCGCTGGTGCAATTAAGCCGTAAGTGCCCCTGTTGAGCCTGCCCTTTGTCTTGCAAACTTGCAACTTTTGGTGACCAAGGGCTGGAATTGGTAACAACCTATGTCAAAACTTAAATTATCCTTGTAATTTTTAAAGTATGATTTAAATATACAAGGCTAATGAATTGATGCCTGTACAAAATTTGGCCTTTGCGCAGCAATCCTTTAACTTGAGCTTAGGATAGTTTTTCTGATATGCACCCGAAACAAGCTTACATCAATCTTGCCTTAATGGTTTGCCTAGCCTTGGCATGCAGCTCCGTTCGTAAAACCCAAGCACAGCCCACGTTGAATGACACTACCGCTACGAAAGCCAAATTTTTAATGCACGCTGATGGAGGTGTCGGCCTATGGATTCCTACAAATAAAGCCAACACCTATGGAACACAATCCATGCTATCAACAGGCATCAATTATACTTTTTTGAACAAACATAAAGTCCTAATGACAGGAGAAATCATTGGCCATTTTACGGCACCCAATGCCAATGAATACCTAGAAAGATTAGATACAACCATTCAACGTAAACCAATCGGATCACAGTTTTTCATCGGCTACAGCAGGGTCATTTACAAAAGGGGACAATGGGCTCTAGAAGCCAATGGGAGTGGCGGATCAGGGAGATTCCTAAGTACATCTTTCATCATAAATCCGGGATTATACATTGACTATATACATGAAAAACTTAATCATCTACGCATTAAGCTTAATTATTACTTCGTAGATTACGTAACTGACCCTTTAAACAACTTTGATTTTTCAGGAAACGCTATGGGGATCAGTGTATGTTGGCGAACGGATTTAAATGAGTAAAGCAATATTTCAAAAAACTAGATAAATAATCCCAAAACAGGCTTGAACTCCACTCCCTTTCCTTTGATGAAAAAATACAGACATAGCCCTTTAGCCTTTATGGCTTTCATTGTACTGCTATTGCCCTTCACTCTGGCCAAGGCGCAACCTCAGCCTGCCTTCGAATTGGTCGACAGTCTAAAAATAAACCTGACCGCTTCCCTTTTCGGAACGGAAACACCCCCCTATGCCAAAATATTAAAGCGCGGCCATGAGGTGTTTTTTTTGGCCGCTGAAACGGGAAGGCTGTATGTCATCGACTTGCAAAAAGGCCTGATCAGGCCCTTTTTGCCTGCCACCGACAGTTTGGACGTGCCTCAAATTGCAAACTTCGACCTCGGACCAAACAGCATTTTCACCATCGATCGGGGAGAAAACACCTTGCGAGAATACGATTTGAACGGCCAGCAAATCGGCAGTACCCGGCTCAACCGTATGTTTTCAGCCGTTTATGTGTCGGCACGAATAAATTTCGCCTACAATGAGCAGCGGAACAGCTTTTTATTGGAAGTAGCAGAACATTCCCCAGAACGCAGCATGCTCCGCAAGCCTCAACGTGCCAAAAAACACTTTGAGCGCAACAATTTGATCGTAGAAATGGACCGAAACGGCAAAAAACTGCGCTATTTCGGTGCCTTCGATTCGCTTTACCGGCAACAGTTTTATTTCCATGGTAGTCACTACAGCTTTGCAGTAAACAAGGCCGGTGATTTGCTGCTACACCAAGAACTGAGCGACGCCATTCAACTGTACCCGCCGCCTTACGAGCGCGCCAAAACGCTTGCTTTTAGAGGCCAACACCTCAAGCTCCCGCAGCAGCAGCTGCCCATTACCGTGGCCCCCTATTTCGAGGTAGAAGATTACTACAGTCATGTAATCTCCTCCTACCAATACACCTACATGACGCTGCTCAACAGCAGTGGCCTTTGCTACCGCGGTTATGCCGATGCCGCTACCGATTCAACCCTGGAGCGCAGCTACCCTGAGCGCGACTTGCCCGCCAAGCCCAAAATGTGCGTAGCCCCTTCGCCCCGCAAACTCGATCAGCTAGACTTGCTCCGTCAAAAGCCACGCTACGTTCAGCTCATCGACCCCGCCAGCGGCAAGCTGCTTTTCGACGGACCATTCCCTTTCGAAGGCAAATACTTCCTGCCATCGAAGGACATCGACTGGCAGGAATTCCATACCTATTCATGGAATAATGGCTGGCTATTCATTTATACGTATAAAATTGTATATCCACATTAAGGCCCTGTTTCGAGAAGCGGCTTGTTATCAAGGCGCTTGCTCAAGTACTCCCTCATTAAACAGTAATTAGGTTAATATTAGTTTCGATGAAGCTTGCTCCTTGAAACTCCATTGGCGGCCATGGTAGATTCTAATCAGCAGACGTAACTACGACTTACTAAAGCACAAAAACGGCGATTGAAAACACGTCTTATGTACAACAGGCTTAAAAAAACTCTGCAACACATCTAGATCCCAGCCAATAAGTTGGACCATGGTAAGACAGATCCACCTCGGGCAGGCAATCACCAATAGCATGCATATAACTGCCACCTTTGGCTATTCCAGCAATATTCGTCATCTCGGCGACATTACCAATCATTTGGAAAAGCTTCGACTTCTGCGCCTTTGTGCCCCATCGGGCTAATGGCAGGAAGCGTTCAGGATCTTGAAGCGTAAAGCGTTGCTCAAACATCTCCCGGGTGTAATATGCTACTTGTTTCGGTGTTTGATGTTGAAACAGCAAGATATCTAATTGCCCAACGGCCGCCAATTCCCATTCTTCCTTCGTTGGCAAACGATAACGCACTTTTTCGGGTATGGGTAGCTGAGTGTCGCGTGCCATTTTAGAACCCCTATTTTCGTTCACAAACAACACCTCATTCACACGCTTGCTGCGCCAAGCGCAATAGGCCACCGTCTGCTCGTACGAAACTCCAACGAGCGGATAGTTTTGATGTGCCGGATGTCCGTCATAATGGGTCACCATCGCTTCAACCTCATGTAAATGCTTCATATCCGATAACTTCAAATCCATAACTAGCATACGCCAAACCAGCGTATCGGGCAGTGTAGCAACTTATTCTGGGGAAGCCGCACCATAAGTTCTTTTCACCCAGTATATGTATTCCATCCGATCGATATTCTGCATTTCGGCATAATTGATGTACAGATTTCCACTTAGTAAGACGGTTCCCGGTGGCACAAATGAACAACTGAACGACGGCCATTTATTTCCTAAAACACAAAGCAAAAGCTGCCCATTGCACTTAAGAAAAGTGCCTTTTTCAAGCGTCTGAACGTTTGTGAAGCTTTCAAGTCTTTATCTATGCGCTCATGCTTTCCAAAAATTGCCCCCCTCAAATTTGACTATTGCATATGTGCCTAAAACTGCTTGCGTTGAATACGTTTATGTAATTCAGGGATTTGCAAAAGTGCGGCGCTACCGTACCATGGATGCAATTCCATCACCAAACTGCCATGGGCTATAGCCGGATCGCTGGCGGTAAGCGCCTCGGCTTCTTCGAGGCTCGTTACCTTAAAAAGGTAAATCCCCCTAAGCTCGCCGGTGTCTAAAAAAGGCCCAGCAATAATCAACTTTCCTTCCTCTGCCAGGCGGTTGATGTTGTCCATATGGGCCTGTTGCAAACGAGCCGCTTCAACCCGGTTTTCAGGTCGGTTAGGACCTCGCTTTAACAAAGCCATCACATAAGTGCGCATGCCGTACTCGTCGGCAGCGAGTATTTGTGCGAGGCTGCTGTCGTAATTCACGGGCGGCTGTTCGGCCGATTGGGCCCTCAGCGGTTGAGTTATGCTCAGACAACTCAGCCATATTCCCCAAAACAGTAATTTTCGCATCATCAAATTGTTTATGGTAACAAATAAAACCAGCCGACGAGGGTTTATACCAGTTGAATACCCGAACCGGGTAATAATCGGCCAATTTGCCAAACAGACTGACCGCATTGCTGCATGCGATTTTCGAAAGTCAGGGCAGCCTGCGCATCAATACTAATGAGCAGCCCACCGCTGGTTTGCGGATCGCAGAGGTACATAAATTCGGCACCGGTTACACCCGTCACTTTCGTACTATAGGCATTCCAGTTCCTGTAAACCTGGTCGGGCAAAATAAACTGATCGAGGTAGGTTTGTAAGCCCGGAATTAAGGGCACTTTATCTAAAATCAGCTCTGCAGCACAAGCCGAAGCCTCACAGAGTTCGAGCAAATGCCCCAGCAGGCCAAAGCCGGTAACATCTGTGAGGCCATGCACATAAGGCAATTCGCCCAATAGCGCCCCTACCTGGTTAAGCTCGGTGGTCAGCTGCAGCAACTTGAAATAATCGGTGGTGCTGATTTTTTCTCTTTTTAGCGCACTTGCTAATATGCCAATGCCCAAAGGCTTGCTCAGGTAAAGCAAATCGCCCGGCTTTCCTCCTGCATTGGTACGTAATGCATGCGGATCCACCAAACCATTTACTGATAGTCCAAAAACCGGCTCAGGCCCATCAATGCTATGTCCACCTGCTAAAGGGATTCCGGCTGTTTCACATACTTCCTGTGCACCCCGCAGCACTTCCGCAGCCAGCTCGGCAGCCAGTTTTTGCGTAGGCCATATGAGTACACTTAAGGCCAAAATGGGCTTCCCTCCCATGGCATAGATGTCGCTAAGTGCGTTAGTAGCTGCAATACGACCAAAGTCATAGGCATCATCTACCAGGGGGGTAAAAAAGTCGGTAGTGGCTATCAATTGCTGATTGGTTCCGGATAGTTTCAAAACTGCTGCATCGTCGCGCTTCTCTGGCCCAACCAATAAGTTTTTATGGTGCGAGGGTGCAAGTCCACCTAAAATTTGCTCGAGTACTGCAGGCGCCAATTTGCAGCCGCATCCCGAACTACTACTAAAGGCTGTAAGTTTCACTGTGTTCATTCTTTATCTTTTTGAAGGGCTAACAAGCTTTCCGCGAGGACTTGAGGCTCTTCGGTAAGGGCGCGCACCAATTCGATTCGTTGCGCATCTCTAGCTTTGAGGTCGAGTTCGTAAGCCCGATCATAATAACGCAGGGCTATGGATGCCGCTGTGCTTAAATCACCTTGATCGAGGGCCAACAAAGCCTCTTGCACATTTTGCCCTCCCAGTTTTCGTCCGATACGTGCAAAGCCTTGGCGTAAAATCGGACTTGCTGCACGTCCGTACTCAGCTATCAATCGCTTGATCCTACGAGGTAGACTTACATCAAGCACATAACATTCGGCTGCTTGCATCCGCTTAAAAATGGCTGCTGGAATATTCAAATTGCCAATCATGCGGCTCTCGTCTTCTACCCATACACTTTTTGCGGGGTCAAATGTGTGCAAAGCCATACCGAGCAAATTCATAAAATGCTCGTTGCTACATTGCTCCGGCATGTCAATAGCACCAAATGCCGAGCCTTTATGGCGGGCAATAGCTTCCAAATCGAGCACCTGACAGCCCATATGTTGCAAATGGTGAAGGGTTTCTGTTTTGCCACTGCCGGTTTTTCCACCGACCACACGCAAACGCCAATCTACTTCAAACAAGCCATGTACATATTGCCGCCAATTTTTATACCCTCCTTCCAGCAATTTTATCTGTAAACCTGCTTGGCTGAGCAGCCAGGCCATAGAAGCCGATCTTTGTCCTCCTCTCCAGCAGTACAAATACACCGTACGACCTTTTGCCAGCTTACGGGCTTTACGCACAAACTCAGCCATCTTTGGCCCCACGTACAACAAGCCCAGCTCTAAGGCAGCATCCGGACTTTGCTGCTTATAGGCTGTTCCTACGAGGGCGCGTTCCTTGTCGGTAAATAGCGGAAAATTTTCAGCAAAAGGAATGTGACCGATCTGGTATTCTGCGGGCGAACGTACATCGAGGCATAAACCTTGAGGTGCTTCTGTCAAAAAATCTATAATGTTTAATCGCGTAATACTCATCCATGAAACCCATTCCTAAGGTGGCTGCCGTCGCAATAAGGTTTATTGGCAGAGCCTCCACATCTGCAAAAGTAAGTTTTCCCAATCAACTCTGTGGAAATTCCCTCTTCTACTATTCGCAAATCGCCGGAAACCTCAAGTGGGCCATCCGGATGCAGCTTCACCTCAGGCAGCGGGCGTTTACGATTGGGTAGTGCATCCTCATGTATTAGCTGTGGCTCAAGGGACAGTGCCTTTGAAGGGCAAGACAACACCGCTTTCCGGATGGTTTCAGGCGGAGCGGCATGAACATCGATCCACGGGCGTTCCTTGGGTTTAAAAACGGCAGGTAGCGATTTTACACATATTGCCGAGTGTATACAGCGTTCTGAATACCAATACACACTCACATCATCAGTAGCGTACACCTTTTCCATGGCTTTTTTTCTCGAATATATGTTAAAAAGCGTTATCCTTAGATGGGCGCCCTTAATTTGGATAGTTTCTTGTTAATTATAAAACACCAACTAAAGGAGGAATATAAATGAAACATCCAGTCCGAATGCTGTTGTTCATGATGATCATGGGTAGCAGCGCATGCAAAACCATTCAAGTTAGCGATTTTCACATCAGCAGCTCAGCCCCGCATGCCAACTTGCCTAAATTGCAAATCCATTACGATCAAACCTCATTCGAAAGTGCCTTCAGCCGTGGCCTGCTACAAACAACCGGTAGCAGCTCGGGCATTATTTTAGGCGACCAACCCCTGTTCTTCGACAATCGAAGTTTCAGTAGCCGGAGTATACAACAATCTGACAAACGTTACCAGGATGTCATGACCCTGTTTGAACGTGAAATGTATAGTCAACTCATCGAAATGCATGGAGAAGCACAGGGCAGTATGGTCCTCAAACTTCCCATTGTCGAAAGTCGGTTTCACCGTCTGGGTTTGTTGGTACCCCACCTTTTAACCTCGGGCCTAATTTCCCTTACAGGCATGCCTTTTTATCATTATGAAACCGCTATGGAAGTGGAGCTCGAAGTTTACAACCACCAAAACCAGCTTATTCGCAAATACAGAGGTTATGGGGAACATAGCATACCGATAGCGCTTTATGGGTATATGGCCACCCATTCGGGCGATGGACAACAAAGCGGTGTACGTAAAACCAATATGCAAGCCTTCCGCCAAGCTATCCATTCAATCAAGGAACAAATGCTGCGCGATCAGGACTACCTGCGAAAAGCCCTCCAATAGCCGTACAAACAAAAGCCGCTCCCGGAATACTGGAGCGGCTTGCTTTTGAACAGCGGTTCTTTATTTGAGTATAATTAAGCGGCTTGAATTGTGTCGGCTGCCACTTTGCAGCTGTACAATATACGCGCCTGCAGAAAAGGGATACAGGTCGATGGCTGGCTCAATTACTCCGTCAAGCTTCTGCTCAAATACTTTTCGGCCCTGAATATCGTAAACCCTTAAGTCGATATTTGAAACTTCTTGCGATTCCAACTTAAGGAACACTACATCGCGGGCAGGATTAGGATAAATACTGAAGTTGATGTTCTTATGAATCACTACCTTTTTCTCCGGACTGATGGCAACGCCCCCTTTGCTGTCGGCCACCTCAATGCGATAATACACTTGGGCATCCCCATCGAAACGTTGACCACCTTGCGGACGAGCATCCACCACTTTGTATTCCTGTATGGCCGCTCCCAAATTGCGTGGAGCAACATCTTCAATCACATGCCAGTTTTTACGGTCGAATGATCTTTGCACACGGTAGCGTACCAAATTTTCTTCAAAAGAGCTCACCCACTTTAACTCTACCTTATCACCACTTACACCAGCAGCTATGCTGCGTACGGCACGTTGACTAGCGGCATCCGGCTTAATAAAATCGACATTCACCCACATGGCTTGTAAGCCCAGTTGAGGCACAAAACTATACACCTTACTGTTCGCACCATGCGCATCAAGAAGCATATTCAGATCAAAGTCGTTCAGATTGCCCATAAAGTTTGAAATGTAAAAACGACCGAGCCGATGCTGGCCTGCTTGGGCATCGATGCGCGCGAGGCGGTGCATGTAGTTCTGTTGATTTACTTGTTCGGGAGCATCGGCATTGATGATGGCCACCGGTATGCCACTGCGCTGGCGCATATCAACCCTGAGCAAATTGTTATAATTAATTTGAGCCCCGAAGGCATTAACCAAATAGCTTGAGTTGGGCTGATAATGAAACTGCAAACCAGACTGAGCCGGTGATACTTCGAATACGAAATCAGAAAAAGCCATCAGGATGGGCGCATCTCCTGCTTGTTGCAGGTAAATGTCGAAATAATAATTACCGCCGTCCATGTAGCTGTTTTTCATTTCAACATGCATTGAAAGCGGCTGGTTGCCGAAAGCAACGTTAAACCAAACCCATGGCAAGGCCATTGCCAAGAAGCCCATCCTGAGGCTTTTTAAGACATTTATACCTATAACTCTATTATAGATGTTGTTGTATTGGAATTTGAGGAGATTTTTCATGGCTTGTACCCTTTCTTACTTGCCCGTAAGGTTTAAAAAATGTGTTGTTTGATTGCGAATCCGAAGAGCGCTAAAATGAGTCCCAGAAAACCGCTGATGAATAGGCGAATGTAATCGCTACCACGAATGCCTACAGCCAATTCACGATTAAGGTCAGCAAATTGAAATTGGTTTTTCAGATGCCATTGTATTTCTTGTTGAAACTTGTCGAGTTCCGCTACATAGTTAGCATAAATAAGCAATTCCATTTCGACCTGGTTGATTTGCCCCTCTTTTGCTTCAACATAAGCACCGCTGATACTATTCATATTTTGGCCTAAGCTGCGAAGCATACCACCCTCCGATACAAAACCCACAACCATTTCGGAGCGTGCGTTTTTGATTTCACTGAAATCAGCAGCCAAAATATTTTGAACCTGCTCGTCGGAGATTCGAGGATAAGCAAAGCTGCTACCCGAACCAATCGAAAGTGCCCAAGCGAGAATTACACTCATCACCAAAGAAATTTTAGCAGGTAGAATTAACCATGCCTTCACTATGAGGGCAACTACCAAAATTTTGCGGAATATGTCTTGAGCTTTCATGTCTTTGCGTGCTTTGATGTCCGAAAGGTAGAAACTCTCGACTTATAAACAACGTGCCAGTTTTTTGTCATATTTACTTATATAATTCTTTTATTTATTGTTTATCACTAAATTATGATATATACGCCTTTTAAAGTATAATTTGATGTGCTTGACGTCTTTTATTTAACTTTCATTAACAATTTCAAAATGACTTTACGAATCAACAAAGCCCATAAATAGTCTCAAATATGGAATTACATATTAAATCGACGCTGCGACCACAGCGGCTACCCCATGCGGATATACCATCAGAAACCGCTATTTTTACCACAACCTTCAACATTGCTTATGCTCCATCAAATCCTGCGGTGGCTTGCCTGGCTGATAGCCATTAGTCTACTCCTGCTCAGCCTTGTGTACCTTTCCCACATTTGGATGTACATCATCCTCTCCATCATCCTTACCTTCATAGGCAATCCCTTAGTTAACTTATTAAGTAACGACGGTGTGTTAGGTCTTAAGCTCAATCGCAGCTTGGCCGCAGTGCTGAGTCTGATTTGCATCGCCGGCTTAATGAGTGGCATTGCATACCTCATATTTCCTATGTTAGCTGCTCAGGCGTTGATGCTCAGCAACATACAAAGCGATGAAATCATCATCAACCTTGAAGCCCAACTAAACCAAATGACCTTGCAACTCAAGTCATGGGGACTATGGCCGAGCAATGCGCAATGGGAACAACTTACAGAAAAGCTGCTGAGTTATTTTTCTCTTGAAAACATAAGTTCTTATTTTGGTGGAGCGCTTAGTTTTACCCTCGATTTTCTTATCGGTTTATTTTCAGTGCTTTTCATTAGCTTTTACATGCTCAAAGAAGGCGGTGTAGCGGCACGAGTAATTAAGGCAGTTACGCCCGATAACCGTATTCAGGAAATGGATAAGGCCATACACGAAACACGTAAACTGCTGAGCCGTTACTTTATTGGCTTGCTCATTCAAATCAGCATTGTGGCCATACTCATTGCTTCGGGTCTCTCGCTATTGGGAGTAAAATATGCCCTCACCCTAGGCCTATTGGCTGGTATTTTTAACCTCATTCCCTACATAGGCCCTTATATCGGAGGTAGCTTGGGGGTTCTCATTGCCATAAGTGCCGAATTGGCTGCAGGAACCAATACCGGACTTCTGCCCTATGGCGTGAAAATTATGGGCATATTTGTCATCACCCAACTCATCGACAACTTTGTGCTTCAACCTATTATTTTTTCGAAAAGTGTATTGGCTCACCCCCTCGAGATTTTTATAGTCATCCTCATAGCCGGCAGTTTATTCGGCATTATCGGCATGCTGGCTGCCATTCCTGTGTATACGATATTTAGGGTAGTGGCTCGTTCCTTCTTTTCGCAAACCAAATGGGTGCGTGAACTTACCCGAAAAATGGACGTATGACAGACCTCAATGCACAGGGTCGCCTACAAAGCCTCGATATATTGAGAGGCTTAGTGATGATTATCATGGCCCTCGACCATGTACGCGATTATTTTCATCAATCTGCTTTTTTGTTCGACCCTACCAACTTAGACCAATCGGATAGCTTCAGCTTCTTCACCCGTTGGATTACCCATTTTTGTGCGCCGGTTTTTGTTTTTTTAGCAGGAAGCAGTGCCTGGCTTTATGGAAGAAAGTATGGCTTAAGCGCATTGCGTCGCTTTTTACTGAGCAGAGGCATTTGGCTCATTTTTCTTGAACTCACGGTAGTGAACTTTGCTTGGTATTTTAATCCCGCTTTTAATTCACAAATGCTGGGTGTCATTTGGGTCATAGGCCTGACTATGCTACTGCTAGCTGCACTGATAAATCTACCTTTGCGTTTTGTGCTTATCCTTGGTTTTTTGTTGGTTTTTGGTCATAACCTGCTCGATGGCATTGCCATACAGGGACAAGGGGCTGCATCGGTAATTTGGGCTATACTCCATCAAATGGCCTGGTTCGATTTTGGTAGTTTCAGTTTATTTGTAGCCTATCCTATCCTTCCCTGGTTTGGGGTCATGCTGCTTGGCTTTGGTGCCGGAAGCCTATTCGCAAACAAATTCCCGGCTGATCTGCGGAAACGCTGGTTAAGTAATGCGGCCTATTTTGCCCTGCTATTGTTTGTGATTTTACGATTGGCGGATCTTTATGGCGATCCACTGCCTTGGACCCTATACGACAACAAACTTTATAACCTGCTTTCGTTCGTAAATACAACCAAATATCCACCCTCACTCCTCTTTATTCTGATGACCCTGGGACCAGCACTCTGGCTCTTGAACCGCTTCGAACAGAAGCCACCTTCAGGCTTTATCGCCCGTGCACTAAGCACCATTGGTCGTGTGCCTCTTTTCTTTTATGTAGTACACATCTACTTCATTCATTTGCTCGCTTTGCTGGCCGCCGAACTTACCGGCTATGGCTGGGAAAGTATGCGGTTGGATGTTTGGGTAAATTATGCTGAACAATTACAAGGCTATGGATTTTCATTAGGCGTAACCTATCTGGTATGGATAGGCGTAGTGGTAGCCTTGTTTCCGGTTTGCGTGTGGTGGGCCAAAATGAAAAAACAGTACGCGCACCGTTGGTGGATGCAATATTTGTAAAAGCGTAATCTTCGCGTTGCGTACTTAATTGCCAAGCGAACCCACGCTTTCTTCACTAAAAAAAAACCAAGGCTCATAATATACCAAGCCAGCTGTCGGAAACTTGGGAGATAGCACCAGAAGAAGGCTGAGCGGTGCCCCTGCTTACTAGTATTGAGTAATAAAGTGCTTTTTCAGCTCCTCTGACAAGTGCAAATATGCTGGTCGGGGGGCCTTTGTGTAAGCAAAAGTCATTCGTTCCTCTGCTTCCTGCCAATACGCTTTAGGACATTTTCCTTGCAACTTTTTAACGCTTTAGATCGTTTCAATAAGCATGCGCTGGCTTTTATTCCTTAGCATCTTTTTAAGTGGCAGTAGTCTGGTGGAGGCACAATTACCACCAGGGGTGCTCGACAGATTCAGCCTTCAAACCGTAGGCCGAGCGGTTCGGGTTGACCTCACCTTGTCGGCCGGCTTTACCTGCAATGGCCTTGTAATTACGCGCAGCGTCGACAGCAGCCAGTTTGAAGGCATTGGACTCATTGGCGGTATTTGTGGCGATTCGGCCATGGCGGTGAACTACAGCTTTACCGACAGCCAACCACCCCTCAACCAAAAGTTGTATTATCAAGTTTTGCTGGGAGGGAGGATTCCCAGCGAGGTAAAAAGCATCGTTGTGCAAGATTTCAGTGAAGTTTCGATTCGCGTGATACCAAATCCGGCCCGTGAGCACGTGCGATTCGAATTTGAAGCGCTTGATGGTCAAGAACACGAGCTAGTGGTGTTCGATAAGTGGGGAAAGCCGGTGGTTACGCTCAGAGCAGAATCGGGCCGAGCCGAAATGCAGCTGCTTACACTGGCTACTGGACTTTATTTGGTGCAGCGTAGCGATCGTCCCTGGGAATATGCCCGTTTAGTGATTAGCAGGTAATCGGATAGGGGCTCCATTAACCTTTACGCTTACATCTGCCGTTTGGGAATAAAATCATGGCCATGCGTGAGCCGCATGAGGTTTTTGCCCAACCAAGGAAAGTGTTCAATGGTAGTAAGTAAGGCATGGGTAAGGGAGTTTTGGCCAAACAAATGCTGGATGCGGTAACTTACCGCGGTTCGCAAGGCAAATTGCTTCTGCCAGGCCTTGGCATAAGCTGTGTACAGTAGTTCGGGCTGTTGTACGCCTCGGCCCTCGCTTTCCCAGCAGCAGTGCAGCAACCAAGCTGCGTGCAAAGCCATACTCATACCATTGCCGGCAAGGGGCGCAATACTACCAGCTGCATCGCCGAGCAGCAACACCCCTTGGTAAGCGGTGGTTTTGGGACTAAAACTCACTTGAGAAATGGTTAGTGGCTTTTCCCAAACGGCTTCGAGCGGCGCACGCATTTGCCGCAAATGCTGATTCTCGGCCATCATGGCGGCTTCGAGCATTTCGATCTTCCCCGCTTCCTGCAGTCGGCGACTATCTACCAAGTAACAAAAACAACTCAAGCCGTCTTCGATGCGCGACATACCAGCATAACCGCCTCTGAAATTGTGCAAAGCAATTAAATCGGCCGGCAAGTTGCCTTGCAAATGCCACTTTACCCCTACATAATTACGAGCTTGCGGGGCTTGTTGGTACAAATTCGACCGGCGACCCCAGCTTCCTGCCACCCAGTTGGTAGAAAAATTGCCTTGCGAGGCCTGCACTATGAAGCTACCTACACTCCCTTCCACTTCGTGGACCTTGCAATTGGTGTGCACCGCTACACCAGCTGCTTTAGCCAGCTCCACCAATGCAGCTTCGGCCTTGTAGCGACTCAAACCGAAACCGCCATAATCGAGGGGCAGCTGAATTCTTTTGCGCGGGGATGTAAGTTCCAGGCGACTAATTTGTGGCAAGTCCCATTGGTTGAGCGGCAAGCCCAGCAGGTTTAAAAAACGCCAACTTTCGAGACTGATATATTCGCCACAAACTTTGTGGGCGGGGTACTGCTTTTGTTCACACAGCAGCACTTGTTGGCCTGCACGCGCTTCGAGGATGGCCAGGGCCAAGCCTGCCAAACCGCCACCAATCACCACCAAATCGCACTTCATACCTTACCTTCCGTCTTTTGGGGCCAAATGCACAGCTGGTGCCTGAAGGCCCAGCGATAGCTAATGCTGTATTGGCAGTGGGGAATGCCTTGCAGCAACTGCACCCAGTCGGACCGCAAAAAAGCCCTTTCAACGCTCAACGGGGCATCGTGCCGCACCAAGTAGGAGGCCCCGGGCCATAGCCGGGTGATGGCGGCTATGCTGTGGCGGGCAAAGCGGTGGCGTTCCAGGTCGTTGATAATCAACCCGTGTCCGGCAGCCACAATTTCGCCAATGAACTGCCGAATGAGCTCGTTGGGGAAATGATGAAAAAAGAGGGCTGCGTGAAAAAGCACCCCGGCTTTTCGGCTACGAACGGCCTCCCTAAAATCGCCCTGATGCCAATGGATGCGCCAATGGGCATAATGTTGCCGGGCGAATTCGATACAGTCGGCTTTGAGATCCCATCCCTCAATGCGAATATCCTCAGCCAAATGCGGCAACAGCGCATGCAAGGTATCGCCCCCACCAGAACCTATGTCGATAAAACTGTGGAACGCAAAGCGCTTTTGCATTTCGGCTAGCGCCAACTTTGAGATGCGGTAGCCGCCCAACCAGCGATTTACTACGGCCAACTCGCGTAAATTACGATGCAAGCTGTCGGTCGGTAAATCCTCAGCATCGAGCAATTCAGCTTGTAGTGATCGCTGCGGATAGTGCCAGCTGCTCATAGTTGTAAACCACTACATTCTCCCCAGCCCAATTCCATGCACAAACCCGGGCCAAAGGCCGCCAATAATACCTTATCGCCGGCCAAGGGTTGTTGCTTCAACAGCTGCTGCAGCACAAACAATACGGTGGCCGACGACATATTGCCATATTGGTTCAAAACGCTATAAGCGGCTTCCATTTGGCTGTCTGTTAAGGTCAAGGACTGCTGCAACAGCTCTAAAATACTTTTACCTCCCGGATGCAGGGCCCAATGACCGATTTGCTCCTGTTGTATGCCCCATTTTTGCCAGGCTGTACCTAAAGCCTCGGCCAGGTGGGCATTAAGCAAACTAGGCACGTAGGAGCTCAGTCGCATTTCGAAGCCCAATGGGCTTAACTCCCAGCTCATGTCGGTTTCGCCACCGGGTAGTAAGGCCGATTGAAAGCCGTTGAAGTGCAACAAGGCACCTTCGGCATGGGCTGCACCAGCAATCAAAAGCGCTGCACTACCATCACCAAACAACAAATTGGCTAGTAAAGCATCGTCGTGCAACGCATTTTGGTAATGCAAACTGCACAATTCCGTACACAGCAATAAAACCACAGCATCCGGTTCGGCTGAACATATGTAATGCGCTGTACGCAAGGCATGCAGGGCTGCATAACAGCCCATGAAGTTTACGGTATGTCGAAAAGTGGTAGCCGGCAAGTTTAAAGCACGAAGCAAATCCACATCGATTCCTGGGGCCGATAACCCGGTACAGCTGGTATAAATGAGGTGGGTAGGCGTTGGTTGGTTTTGAAGCACCGGACTGCAGGCAGCCATACTCAATTCTAGGGCCTTGCGGCGGTAAATGGCCATGCGCTCTACGATGTCGGCGGCATGTGGGAGCTGATTTTTATAGTACAATTCGGCTTTGGCCGGCTGGTGATAATCAGGGATAACAGCATACCTGCTATCAATGCCCGAGCGCGAGGCCAACCAACGTAATTTCCGCAAATCGGTATTGCTTGCAGCGGATTGCTGTTGCACAAAATGTACAAAAGCCTCGGTGTTGATTGCATGGGGAGGAACGGCGGTATGGATGGCTTTTAAGTGGCTCATAAATTCAAAATACAGGCAAGCAATAAGGCTATATTCAACAAGGTGGAAGCCAGCATGTTCATGCGCATGGTATTTTTATAATTGACCGCGGCCACATCCCTTGCACAAGCACGCCACCAATACACAAACCAGCCCAGTACAGGAAGCAAGGCCAGGCTAAGCAATAGCAACAAGGCAACCCGGTTCTGCAGGTACAATGGGATCAATAGAGCCGGCCCAGCCAGCAAAAAGGCCAGGGCACTAAAGCGGAAAGTCCCCATGATGCCCAACCAGGCACTCAGGCTTAAAACCCCATCGCGTTTATCGGCTTCGTGTTGGTAAATTTGGGTAAGGGGATAAGTGCCTGCCAGCATCAAGGCCGAAGCCAGGTACAACCACCCGGGTTGCCACACATTGGACCAGGCAAAATCGGCCCGGCCAAAAACCGCCACCAGCGCCATTATCCAAGGCCCTTGAAAAATCACAACGGTGAAAAATCCGGCCAGCGGATATTTTTTTAAGCGCAAGGCCCGATGGCTGTAAGCCCGCGAAGCCAAAATGTAGGCCAACAAGCCCAGCGCAGCTCCCCAATGTAACCAAATGCCCAAGGCTAAGGCCAGCACATCCATGCCTAAACTGATGTAGCGCAGCGATTCGGGCGGTTTGGGCGGATGCTCCATGCCTCCAATGGGGCCTTCGTCCTGATCTTGATGACTGTTATAAGCGTTACTCGAAGGATATACTAGCAAATGTAAGATCCCAAACAACAATAATAAATTACCCGGGGAGACTTGGGGTGTAGCCAACCAACCAAGCAAAAAAGCCGGCATTAAAAACCATGAAAAGGGCAAGCGGAGGTGTCGGAAGGCGGCGGTTCGGGTAAGCGACATAATTAGTATTACAATTGAAGGCGGGTTTTGTGTGTTAAATTACAGCTTTTAATACAGCTTGCGCTTTTGTGTGAAAGCATATGGAATGAAGTGTTGGTTTTGCGGTATCAGATTTTGGCTCTTAGGTATCCTTATGGAATCCCTAAGCTATAAAAAGCTACAGGCACCAAATGTCAAAATCAGCTACAGGACCGCAAGCAACCACCCATTAACTTGTTGGCCTTATATGGCTACGCATGGATTTGGTACGGGAGCGGAGCGCAGCCCAATGGCCTAACTCTGTAATCAAACAGCGGTAGCCGGGCGAATGGATAGCGTTGGGGTGCCGGTTGGCAATGTGCCACATCTGTCGTTGAAAACGCAGCTGTTCTCGTAGTCCAAACCACCAGCTGTGCTTAGGGTCGTAAGCATGGGCAGGTTCTGAGTTTGCACCGTTAACCTCAAGCACCTGTACCGCTTGAGGCATCCACAAGGCCTCGGGCTCTTCCACCATCACATCCAACCTGCCATAATTAAAGCCTTGCATAGGCCCAATGACAGCGTCGAAGCATTGGTGCAATGCTGCATTGATGAGCTGCGATGCATCTATAAAAGCGGCCCCTTTACAATGGTTTCCGGCAAAATGCAGGGGGACCCAGCTCCCGGCTTCTGGGATGGTATCAGCAAGCGCCTGAAGCCTTTCGGCTATTAAAGGGCGAAACCGTTGTGCCCGCAAATGAGCTTCCAACAATTGATTGACCGTGCTTTGGCCATCACCTACAACGCACAAGGCTATTTTCCACACCAGCGAGTGCACCTGTATCCGGCCTTGTGCATTGCGCATCACAAAAACGCCAAACTCAAAAGGCAAGTTGAGGTAGCTTTGAAGAACGTAATCTCCTAGAGGCAATAGGCTCAACAAGTTTTTTAATTCAAGACTGTTGTTTACCAGGTGTACAGCCCTACCTCGTTCGCCTTGGTCGGGTTTGAGCACCTGAGGGTAATCCACATCTAAAGGAACTGCTTCTACTTTCCCTTGCCAACTGAACATGCGTTCCGAAGGACGATATATAACTGGGATTTGCGCGAGTACGGCACTTTTCGAATAATTAAACATCCCCCCCCAGCGCATGGCTGGATTTACTTTGCTAAACCACAACAAGCCACCTTTGTAAAACCCCAATCCAACCCCCTGCAACAATAGAGGCAGCTGCCAGAGCCAGTCGCTCCAAAATTCTGAAGGCCGAAAGGCATAGCTTTTCCGACGGTCAAAAAAGCTCATGAAAAAAATAATGATTGTTCAACACATCGTAGTAACTCAGTTGTGCGGTTTGATTGCGCCATTGCAGCGAACTGATACTGGTTGTGCGTACCCGCTCACGCTACATACAAATAGCTGTTTCGGGGGTACCCCATTGCCTGTTTTGGTGAAATTGCATGATATGTTCGTGTGGGGGGTGATGACTATTGAGCCAGTTCGTGAACCATTGCTCGCGTTCGGCTGCCTGCTCAAACGTGTATAGGGTACTCGATTGCCAAAGTTGAGGTTCATGCACGGGCAAGGCTCGCAAATGCAACTCTTTCTCGTCCCATCGCATTTCAAAAAGTTTCAAAATGGTGGTTGCGTGTTCAATCAGCAGCAGGGTAAAAGGCTCCATTCCCTCGAAATCGTAAGTAGCGGCAAACTTGAAAACATCTGGTTTGGCCAAAAAATGAGGAATCAATAAGCCTCTACTCCTTTTGTAAGGAGGCCGATGTTGGTGTTTTACAAAGGCACCGTTAAGCACGCACAGGCTAAAAGCACGTCCATCGGTACCAAACCAGGTACCCCCGGCTTGCGGATCACGCGGGCCATGCCAGGTAGCTCCCTCATGCACAAAACTAGCCGGGGGCATTGCCATTCTGCCGGGAGTTTCATCGCGATTTGAGGTAAAGGTAAAAGCGCCCGCTTCAGGACCAGGCAGAAAACTTACTGTGCACATGTCTTTTTTCGGTGCTGCAAGGTAGCATAGGCCACGCCAAAATTGGGAGGAAAAGTTAGGTGGGGAAAGGCAGCATGACTGGCGACCCGCATCAGTGCCATATGATGCACGGCATGTTCGTACGCATACAGCAACTCACGTCCTAGGCTGGTAGCAAAAGGAGTCGTATGTTTCGTAAGTTCTCCTTCTAAGGTCAAAGCCTGGTCGTTTACCCCATCTAAAATTCGCTGAATAATCGATTCCAATGCCATAGCCGCCTCATTAGGCGCTTGTTCGAGCAAAAGATTTCGTTCGCGCTTATCGTAGTTAACCGCTTCTCCAGGAGGGGTTTCAAACAACTGCTGGTAAAACTCAATGATGTGGCGGCAATGTTTGCCCATGCTAGCTCCCAACAAACCCAGAGGCAAGGCCGAGTAGGTCGGCGCATCGAGCGATTCGAGCCATTGCTGCAATTGACGTAAACATTCAATACTTACAATACTCAGCTGATTCATAGGGCTTTGAGCTTTAATACCATTTTCACCTTTACCTCGTCGGCCATGATGAGACTCCGGCCACCAACCTCAAAATCGCGGCGATTGAGTGTGAATACGGCCTCAAATTCGCCTGATTTCCCGTTGCTTTTAAACACATACGGCATTTCGTACACTTTAGATTTGCCCTTGATGCGTACATTGAACCTAATGGTTTTTGCATTCACCTCCACCATTTGCATTTCAATCTCAGGGAATTTAGTGGCATGAAAGTAATCTTTACCTTGTAAATGGCTGTCGCGTAGGCCAATGCCTGTATTGATGTCGCTGAGCCTGGCCTTTCCGGTAATGAGCACAGGTAAACCGTCGGCTTGCCGGGTAATAAACTGCCCCGCCACCTGCTCAAATTTGCCTTCCACCTCTAAACCTGCATTGCGAATGTAAAAAAAAATGCTTGTTTCGGCAGCCTCCCAGGCTTGCTGTTGGGCGAGAAGCCCCTGGCTTATCGAAAAAAGTAGCAAAAACACTAATAACCTTGTTTTCAACATCAAAACCTCCTGTTTACTGCCAGGCTGAACATACCGCTTTTTCGACGAAAACGATCGTTTTGCTCAGATAAAAGCATAGTGGTGGTATATTCGGTGAAGAAATAGTTAAAACCGGCACGTACACCCCAGCTATCGTTTAACCGGTAGTGCAAGCGAAAGTTTGAACTCAGACTTCCGAGGTCGTTATCGCCCACCAGCAACACATTCAGCGGCGTGGGATTGGCGCTGTGGGTACCATTGAAAGCTGGAAATTCGCTCGAATTGAATAGGCCGGCCTTTTGTCCGCCAAAGCTGAGACCCAGCAAATCGATGTCGAACTCAAACGACCAACGCGGGTGGAATTGATAGCCTAGCATCACATAGGCATTGAGCATGTGCAACTGGGGTGCCGCCATGTTGAAGGTGTCGAGCTTGTCGTTTAGCGTAAGCCTGGCTGGCGCGGTGATGTAGTCGACATTGCTGGCGGCAAACAGGTTGTAGCGAAGTCCGTAACCCAACAACCATTTTTCGGATTTAAAGAGCCGGTGGGTACGCAAGCCGCCGAGCGACAACGCAAATTCGTCAGATCCGGCGGAGAGCGATACTTCCGACTCAAGTTGCGCTTTTTGGGCTTGTGTTTCGCCAAAGCTCCCAAGGAGGATGGCTAAGATTACGATTCTTTTCATGACAGTGGTTTATGCAGTTTTAAAAATTAAATGAATTCCATAGCCGTTAACTGCTACAGCCATCAGTCGTTTCTTCTGGAAAAACCTGACAAGAAAAATTATTTTTTTTTTCGTTAAGCCCATGCTGCGTAGTTTGGCCGTTGCATGAACAACACCGCTTCGCAATTGGCCCAATGGCTCGATGAGCATGGGGATGCTTTGTATCAGTACGCCCGCTTAAAAACCGGAGATGCTGATCTGGCAGCCGATTTGGTGCAAGATACCTTTGAAGCTGCGCTGAACAATTTACACCGCTTCAAAGCTGCCAGCAAGCCCCGCACTTGGCTGTTTGGCATTTTGCGGAATAAAATCATGGACCATTTTCGTAAGCAATATCGAGAAATGCCCCAATCGACTTCAGCGGCTTCCGATTCGTACCACGATACATTCAGTGCCGAAGGCCATTGGCAGGCACACAGCGCTCCCCTGCCCCCCGAGCCTGAGTTGCTCGACCAGCCAGCCTTCATCAAAGTGTTGTACGCCTGTTTAACAAAACTTCCCGAACTTTGGCGCGCCGTACTCGAAAGCAAATACCTCGAAAATAAAGATACGGCCGAGCTTTGTCAGGATTTAAATATCAGCACGACCAACTATTGGCAAATCAACCACCGGGCTAAAGTGCAAATGCAACAATGTTTGCAAGCAAACTGGTTTAAGAAACAATGAATTTAAAGCAATACATAGGCCCCATCCACTGCCTCGAAGCCACGCGTTTGGTGGAGCGCATGCTCACTACAGGCATCAGCTGGCACCAGAAATGGCGTTTGCGTTGGCACCAACGCCTATGTGCTTATTGCAAAAATTACGAAAATCAAAGCAGGCTCATTGACCGTGCCCTACAGTCGACCGACGCCCCTTCGGTGTTTAAGCTGGATGAGGCGAGTAAGCTACGAATTTTGAACGCGCTCGAAAAAAAATCAAAATAATTTGTCAGGAATGTCCAGCTTCGTTGACTCATTCAGTAAACGAAGCCGATGGAAAATCGAAAAATCAAAACCCTGCTCTTGCGGTTGCTCGGCGCGGGAATCATTGGGGTTGGAGCGGCTCTTTACCTTATAAACATGCCGCATTGGGATGTAAAAAAAGCTAAAACCGATTTAAAAATAGATGCAGCCGCCCTTATTGCCCGCTATCAAGCCGATGCAGTGGCTGCAAATCAATACTTTTTATCAGAAGACGGAAATAGCCATGTGCTTGACGTGAGCGGCATCTTGCTCGACTTGAGTACCGACTATGCCGGCAATACCCAGTTACGTATGGGTACGGCACATAGCGAAATTTACATCCTCGTAAGCCTGCAAGCCGGCGAAACAGTTACACGCACCCAAGTAGGTAGCCCGGTACGTATTAAAGGAGCCATTACCTCGGGAGCCGAATTCGATGCAGACTTTGGTGCCTACAGCCCTATTACCATTTCAGAAGGCATTATTTTAAAACCGTAATCGTGTTCAAACCATTGAAACTAGGCCTGCTGGCTTTCGGGTTTTTGTCGCTGACGAATGCATTCGCGCCATCCGATAAGCTAAACAGCACCAAAACGCACATTCAATTCTTTTCGCACACCACTATCGAAGACATTGAAGCCCACAACTACAAAGCAAGGTCGACAGTTGCTGCAATTTTGGAAGCGATTTGAAAAGCTTTTGGTATGCTTAAAAAAAATCCGTTCAGCACCTTAGGGTTCTGAACGGACTTTAAAAGCTGAAACTCTATCTATTTTTGGACTACAAACCGGAGCACTTTGGTGCTGTTGGCTGATGACAACATGAGGAAATAAATTCCGTTTTCGAGCCGTTCATCTGCGGCAATTAATTCGTCACTACTGCCCGTAATGCCCTGCATCACCAGCTGTCCCTGTAGGTTGATTATCCGATATTCAGTAGCTGACGCCACATTTTTCAAGCGGAAAGTACCGGTAGTGGGATTAGGATACAAAATGGGAAGTATCCCTTGACTTTCTGTTACAGAGGTAGTGCTACTGGTGGTAGCCATCATGGTGATGTTATCGTAGCGATTATTTCCGTTTTCCTGCTCTGTATTCCCAATCCAAGTGATGCGCACGCCAAAGTTAGGATTATCATTAGCGCCTGTAACTCCCGAAAAATCGATAACATGTGTGGTATAGGTTTCGGTCACCGGAATGGTTTGGGGATTAATACCCGCTGTTTGATACGTAGTGCCACCATCGAGGGTATACTCAAACACATTGGTGAGCATTCCTTGACCACTGCGATGAATATCAAAAGAAAGTCTGATATCGGAGCAGCCCGTTGACGGAAGAGGAATAATCAATGCCTTTTCGTGCGAGCGATTACGTACACGTAAAGCAGCACCTGCCGGCTCGTTAAATTGTGCATTTCGAATTGATCCTGGTGAAAAATCATCCATATAACCAGAGCCTGTTCCAACGTATGTTATGGCTGGAGGATTAGGGAAGAGGCTAAAATCGGCAGGCACTTGCAAAACAGTACCAATGGCCAAATTATTAAAGTGCCAATAATGCACCACCGCAGAAAGCTCGGTCATGGTTAAAATAATCGCAGTATCCGCAGTTAAATTCCAGCTCGTATCAAGCGGGAAATAACCAGGCGCTCTAACACTTACTTGATAGGATGCCGGCAACAAACTAAATACAACAATACCCGTGGCTGAAGTTAGTAAAGTATCATTGCCGATAATCACCTCAGCACCTACCAATGCCGTATTGGACTGATCATTGATTTGAATCGTTAACCGTGCCGGATTAGCTACAGATAGTTGACAGCTATCGCTAAAGCCACCATCATTGGTTGTGACGATAATCCAACTGGTGCCCGCCGCCAGGGCCCGTACCACACCATTGCTATCAACCGAAGCTACTGTGGCATCCGAGCTGGTCCAACTTACATTTTGGTTGCTCGCGCTGGTTGGCAATACGGTAGCGTTCAATTGGGCACTATCAGCCACAACGAGTTGCAAAGCTGTAGGGCTTATACTCACACCCGTTACCTGACCTCCCAATGGGTTGCCTTCTACCACAAAATTATCGAGCCGGTTATTGCCATTGGAGGCTATATTTTGTTCGTAAAACCTAAGTTTAAGGGCGAATTGTGGATTATTCGAAACTGCGCTTAAGGCGGATAAATCAAAATTAACCAATGCCCAGGCCGTTCCTACAAAAACAGTATCGGGATGAGGCACATAGTTGGTACCATCGGTTGTATAAAAAAGAACTTGTTTAAGCATGCCGGAACCAGAACGCTGTACGGCATAACTAAGGCGAATATTATCGAAGCCGGAAGTGGGCACCGGAATATACAACTCCATGCTGTCAGAAGGGTTACGAGGACGAATACCCTGACCTGCAGGTTCACTCATACGAGCATTGATAGTGTCACCTGTTACGTTATCCATAATACCAGGGTTCACAACCCCGGGGAACATCGGTTGATAATATAAAAATCCGGGCTGTGTACCGGGGTAAACGTTTGAAGCTACACTATCTACATTGCCCGAAACCCCGTTAAAATGCCAGTAATGGATAAGCTGTGCGGTGGATGTGGATACCGGACTGCCTTCCAATACAAAATTATCGATACGATTATTGCCGTTGGATGCAACGTTTTGTTCGAAAAACCGGATCTTGACCGACATATCAGGGTTGTTTGCCAGGGCCGTTATCATGCCCAAATTAAACTGAACCAAGTTCCAGGCCGTAGTCACAAAAACCGTATCGGGATGAGCCGTATAATTAATTCCATCGGCAGAATAATACAATACTTGCTTAAGCATACCTGAGCCCGAACGTTGTAGCGCATAGCTGATTTGAAGGTTTTGGAAGCCTGTGCTCGGTAACTGAATAAATAACTCCATGCTATCCGATGGGTTGCGCGGTCGAATTCCCTGACCTGCAGGCTCCGCTAAGCGAGCATTGGTTGTATCGCCAGCAACATTATCCATGTAACCGCGATTAATAGGCTGAACCGACGAAAAAGCTGGGCGGTAAATGATTAAAGGCGCTTGTGCACCCGCAAATACATCAGCCGCTACCGAATCAACCGTGCCACTTACTGTGTTAAAATGCCAATAATGAATGAGTTGCTGCGCCGTACTTTGCTGGTGCAACCCAAATAAAATCAATAAAAAGAATACTGCTCTCATAAAACTATTTTTGATGCAAAGCACGTTTTTTTGAGGGGTCATGGTGTTGTCTAAAGATTACATAATTGTTACAAATACAAAAGGTAGGTTAATTTTAAATTAACTCCTAGTGTTACATCCCGCTCCCTTGGCATGTTTCCTTAGATTTGATTCATGGAGTTTAAATTAATAGCCCCTTGTGTCATTGGTTGCATAGCAGTGTTGGTAATGCATTGTGCAATTCCCAACGACCTGAGTGCCCAATCTTTGTCGGCAAATACCCGCAAAATATGTGACTTGCCTGCCACCATAAGCGAAAGTTCAGGACTGGTAATGGCAGGACCCGACAAAATATGGACCCACAGCGATTCAGGGGATCCGAACTTCCTCTTTCTGGTAGATACCACCGGAATCCTCCTCCGTACCTTAGTAATTCAAAATGCAAGTAATATCGATTGGGAAGATATAGCACGTGACAACGAGGGAAATATTTGGATTAATGATGCGGGTAATAACGGGCAAGGCCGAAGAGATTTAAGGCTGTATCGAATTAACAATCCTGATTTGCATCAGGCTGATACCGTTCAGGCTATCCGGCTTGCATTCAGTTTCGAAGATCAGATTGCCTTTCCGCCACCTGCCAGTGAGCATAATTTTGACATCGAAGCCATGAGCTGGTACAACGACAGCCTTTATTTGTTCACTAAAGATCGGTCGGTTCCCTTTACAGGTTATACCAAAATGTATGTGCTTCCTGCAGATAGCGGTAATTATGTAGCTCGGCTTGTCGACAGTTTCTTTGTAGATGGTGATGCCCAAAGAGGTCGTGTTACAGCTGCTGATATCGATACAGCGACCGGAACACTAGCTTTGCTTACACGGTCACAGTTGCTTTGTTTTTACAACTATCCTGCTGCTCTTTTTTTTCAAGGTCAGCTCAATCGGTACTTCTTTTCAGCTAGGGTAGATCAAGTAGAGGCTATCGCCTTTCTTAATGGGAACACGCTTTTTATGACCGATGAAGGAAGTCCTTCAAACAATGTTCGGGGTGCCCTCTATGAAGTAAGCCTAAGCCAAGTAGTACATGTTGAACCAATAGCTGCCAAAAACAAACTGAAACTACATTTGAGCCACAATAAGCAATTCATACAACTATTTGGCGACTTACCAATACCGGCTATAGTTAGGGTGATTAGCAGTGAAGGAAAGTGCGTCGTAACCAGCACGCTCGGTGAAGAAGGTCGGTTGAATTTGCCTCCACTCCAACCTGGATTGTATTTTCTGGAAGTACAGCAGGCAGGTCTTCCACATTGGATAAAATTCATCTATTAAACCAGGCTTCTGCGTTTTTCTTGTTTTAATCGCACTTCTTACCAACGTGAATTTCGGAACAAAAAAACCCCGTCGACGATTATCAACGGGGTAAAAGCATATAAACAAACTACAAAAGTCCTAACAACCGTTCAGGCTATTAATTTGACTTCTGTATGGGTCAAGTAAGGCACAATCTACCGTATTCCCTCTTAAATCGAGCGTTGCACCTCCTGCAGCAGCCGCACCCGGCGTACTATCGAGCAAGGCACCATTTTGCATCAACGTAATGAGTACAGCTATATCGGTAATGCCTGTCCCCCTGATATTGAGGCGATATAGCACATTAAAATTACTAAAAGTGGGCATCCCGGCATTACCAAATGGCACATCGCGCATGATAATTTCTTGTAGGCTGGTATTACCAGCTATTGGACTGATATCCGTAATACCGGTTACTGAATTGATATTAAAGTAAGTGAGTGAAGTCCACTGTGCCAAAGGCGCTAAACTCGTAACTGGTGTATTATTTAACCTTAAATACTTCACCTTGCGTAAACCAGCAATGGGCGTTAGATCGCTAACTTGGGTGCCACCAAATCGCAAATAGCTCAATTCAGTTGCTGCACCTAATCCCTCGAGGCTCGAAATACCGTTAATGGCTCCTGTTAAGTCGTTTTCACCCACTAAATCGAGCGTGTCTAAGCGCAGTATATTCTCTTCATTGATGACCTCCGATTCAGCCAATCCTAATTTTAGACGGATTTGTTCACGCAATAAGGGATCAACAATAGTAACCTCAGCAGGAGGATTGACCAGATCTGGTGTTTCTTCTTTTTTACACGAACCAAAAATAAACCCTGCAAGTAAAAAACAAGCAATAACTTTCGTTTTCATCATGTTCATAATATCTAATTTAAGTAATACTTATACAAATTTGGTTTAATAAAACTGTTCAGGGCTTCGCTTAAGGTATAATAATGATTCTGAGGATCAAAGCATATAGCTTCACCTTGGGGCTCGCCGGCATAAGGTGCCTTTACCGGAGTTTGCGCCAACAATTGCCATAACGGCATTACAACATCAGCACGTTCCCAATAAAAAATTTCTTGCCGATTTTTAATCAAAACCTTTTGGCCATCCATTGAAATACTCCCAGCCGAAGCTTCCCTAAACGAGAAATTTCCGACATGAAAACAGTCGGCAAGCCCCTCAAGCTTTTGCGGATAAGGTAATACAAAAAGCATAGAAACTGCATCGCGCTTTGTAGCCAAGTAAATGTCTTTGGTTGCTGGATCTACCATAAGCGCTTCGCAATCATGGCTTTTATCGGGATAAAAAAATCGGATGCGATCGACCGCTATATCATTAATTACGTTAAGTCGTCGATAATGAATAGAAGAATCGTAAACGGGCTCTTCAAACCTATAAACATCGTACGATGGACGACGTTCGTTATTGTCGCCTATATCGCCCACATAAATGTATGAGCGCCCTGGGATAGGGCCATAGGCTACTTCCATATCTTCCCAATCGATATTAACAGTACCCAGCACATTGTAAGATGCTACTATTTCTGCTGTGGCCGTATCAATTAAAAACAGCGTATTGGGATGCCCTGAATCATTGTGTGCCCATAGTTTACCCGAATTAACCCTGCTAAATGCTATACCCGAAGCTTCCGACAAATTCACCTCTCCTTTAATTTCTGGGTAGGGCGAATAAAGCGAAGTTATCGGCATATTAAAAGTACCATATTGGGTTACGAAGGGCAGGTGATTAAACCAATCGTAGGCATAAGGTATAGGAGGCTTATGGGGCGCTGTGGTTTCCTTCTTACATGCCAATATCAACAAGGCAAGACCAACAATAGAGAGTATCTTCATAAAATGGAAAGAATCCCGGGGCAGTATTCCCCGGGATCCATCATTTTAAATCGTTTTAGTTTGTGCCAAAAGCACCAAAGAAGGCAGATGGTGCTGGTGCCGTATAAGACAAAGCGCCATCGAGAGAAGCATAATTTGCAACAACAGGCCCGAAATCCGTCTTACCACCGGTTAAGGCTGGTGAATTTGCCTGCAAACGGAAGTTGGCACCAGCAGGAATTGGCTGAATGTTGTTACGCAGCGGGTCGGTCTGAATAGAGGTATTGCCACTGAACACGAAAGTACTTGGGTCGAAATTCACAAAAAGTGGATTGTTTGCCAATGGTGCGCCAGCAACATCAGAAGCAGGAATGGGTGTGCTTGGATCATTACCAATCATACCCACCGATGAGGTGGCTGTGGTTGGATAAAACTCATCGGTAATGGTAGATACACTTCCGTAATACCAGTTGTAACCATACTCCAACTTCGAAATGTCTGGTGCTCTTTCTCCTGGCACCAAGCGCAAACCAAAGCGTGTATTTACGTTCAAATTATTGTAGCATTTTCCAAATGCCGCTGACTCATAATTCAAGCCTGCACCGCGACCCGGCTCTGCACGACGATATCCACAAGCTACAAAGGTATTGTTGTAGAAATTAGTTTCGCAAATGCCACGAACACCAGGACCTGTATCAGCCGACTTCAGGCCATTGGTAGCACAATTGTAAAACAAATTGTAAGCGAAATCACCATAAGTACCGGACTTAATATTTACCGCATCACCACCTGTACCTCCTGCTACTTCGAATACGTTGTGGGTCATTAGGGTTTTACCGCCGTTAATACGAATGGCGTCATCCGGACAAAAAGCAATACGCGAATACTGCAGAACAAAAATACCATCCTGGCGCATATCACGTTGGCGAATGTAATAAAGTGCATATCCGGCATCACCAGCACTCAATTCTCCACCTCCGCCCGTAGCAGGTAACGCATAGGCATTTTCTTCGCGACAAGCACCGCCTGCGTACAAAATGTCAGCATAGCGAATAATTAAATCGCCAGCAGTGTTGGTACCTACAATACCACCCCAAAGTTGTCCAATACCTTGGTTTTTAGCGGAATTTATAAGCGCGTCGGAAGCCGTGAAGGTAACCCGTGCACTGGCAGAGCCCAATACGCGAAGCGATCCGAATACATCTAGAAACCAAGCTTCGCCATTAGGGCCTTCTTGGAACTCCAAGGTTACGCCTTCAGGAATAGTTACTGTTGCGCCTTCGGGCACAATGAGGTCACCCACCACCTTATACAAGGTATTTGCGGCAAAATTTACTTGGGTAAGATCTCCCACAATACCGTCACCACCAGGGTTGGTAGGGTTTGGATTGTTAGGCTCTGGCGTTTGGTCTTTTTTACATGATGTAGCAGCCAACGCAACTACTGCAAACATCAACATCAACACTTTTTTCATAATTTAGGAATTTAAAGATTTATTGTTTTTAGAAGCAGAAATGTTATATCGAACACCCAGTCGCACAGCCCTTCCGAAAAGATCACGACGGACAAAACCTATATTGTAAGGATCAGTTTGATAAGGATAAGGATCGGTAGGTATGGCCAAAGGCTTTCGTACATAGAGTTGATACGGCGTATCAAGGATATTATTGATTTTGGTAAAGAATACCCAGCCCGACTTGGTGCCCTTTTCGAGTGAAAAATCGAGTTGCGTCATGGGTTTCATATAATGATCGGCTTCAAAAAAGGGCGACACAAAAGCTATACGCTCACCTGTATAATTGAACACTAACTGGACATCGAATCTGCGCTTTTGATCTTTCCACAAAAGCGCCAAATTGGCAATATGATCAGATTGACCTTGTAACGGTCGGGTTTGGTTGACAAGACTGGCATTACCATCGGCCTCAAGCACGATTTTGTTGGTAGTAATTGCTGAGTTGGTAAAAGTGTAATTGGCCCGAATGCCAATCCGTTTAAAATATTTGGTCACATCAGCTTCGAAGCCAAAATTAATGGCATCGTCGAAGTTTTGCGGCAGAATCTGGCTCGTTATAGGCGCTTGGCCTGCAACCACTTGCGGAAAACCAAATTCAATTGGGTCGATGATACGCTTATAAAATACTCCTGCCAAAATTTGATCAATTCCTGAAAGAAAATATTCATATCTAAAATCCGCGCTGTGACCTATTGACGGACGCAGTTCACGGTTGCCACGTTCCGAATAAAAAGCATCACCCCCTCCGTTCGAGCGGATGGTAGGCACGATCTCGTAGAAACCCGGTCTGCTTATTCCTTTAAAATAGGTTGCCTTTAGGTTTGACTTCGGAGAAATGGCTTTTTTCAAACTCAGCGCGGGAAACAGATTGGTATAATTTTGTTGATCCGACAAATCAGTAGCATTAGCAGCAGCCGAAGTTGGATTGATTTCGTAGGCCTGAATGGTTTGTTCGGCTCGTAAGCCTGCTTGAATTTTGTAACCCGACAACTCCCAAACAGTATTGACATAGGCTGCATAAATCTGCTCGCTCGCATCGTAAACCAAATTAGAACGATCGCCGCTGCCCAATGGGTTAGCCATGGCTGTGAATCGTACATCACCAAAGTCGTTCCAATCGAAGCCGCGAAACTGACCAAAAATTTGGGCGTAATTGTAATAGTTAAAGAAGTTGTCGCGCACCTTATAACGACCAACCCCACCAAATTGCAGTTCGGTATGCTCATTCACCCAACCCGGCCTGTATTTCATATTAAAATAGGCAGATATATCGGTGTCGCTATTGCGCTCCCATGCTCTTGAATTTCGGGTACCTTGGAAATACACAATCTCATTGGTAATTTCACCCTTATCCACTTCGAATTGGCCAGCACGAGAAAACACGCCATCATCTGGACGGTCGTTCTGGGCAAAAGAATAAACCACTGACCAATCGGTTTTGAGGTTAGCCAACAATTCATGCGTGCCACGCAAGTCAAAAGTGGTAATGCTTTGGAAAATATTGCTAAAACGTGTGATGGGGTAAACCGCATAATTGGTTACCGCCACAAATTGTTGCTGCCTGATTTGATCGCGTACCCTGAATTCGTTGAGATTGTACTGACCGACATACAAGCTCACATTATTTCGCTTATTCAACTGGTAATCGAATTTAGCATGTATTGCATACCGTTGCAATTGAGAGCTGGTTTCACGGTCAATCAGCTGGCGCATGATTTGCGGATTGCCCGGCATATTATTTACCGATGGATCGTAGAAGTAGTTCGACACCGGGCGATATGAATTCTGGAAGCTACCACCGAGCATAACACCCAATTTATTGTTGTAAAACCTATCGCCATAAGTAAGGTTGGCAAATACATCAGGCATGGGGGTAATTTCTCTGATAATCATATTCTCCACAGGGAAGTCAGCAGGTACTGCCCGATAGTTATCACCGTAAAGTTCTTTCGGCGACAGCCTGTTAAGACTTGATCGGTCGTAGGTAGCAAACGGCCGTTCGAGATTTAGGAGGTTGTATCCCAATTGAAAGTCGCCATCCAGTAAAAACGTACTGGGTGCCGAACGCATCACCATGTTTACTGTACCCCCGATAGCATCGGCTTCCATATTCGCAGTGAGTGATTTATATACCTCTAAGCGTTCAAGAAAAACGGCTGGAAAGATGTCGAGTGGCACATAGCGGTTTTCGTTATCGGGCGATGGAATTTTAATTCCATTCACCAGGGTATTGTTGTAGCGTTTATCCATACCCCGCACGATGGCGTACTGCGGGTCACCGCTGGCATTACGCTCAATCGAAAGCCCCGATACACGTTGTATGACATTGGCTACGGTAATGTCTGGCGAGAGTTCAATTTGTTTGGCCGAGATTACGCTCACCACACTGGGCGATAACTTTTCGACGTTGCGGGCCGAAACATCAGAACCACGGATATCGGCTACAATTTCAACTTCTCCCAAGGTGGCAGAACTGGGATTTAAATTCAGGTGTTTGGTGTAATTGGCTACCGCATCCTGCACGGTAAACTTTTCTGTTAAAGGCTCGTAACCCAAATAGCTGGTCTGAATGCTGTAAACCCCGGTTTCCTTGACATTAACGCTATAACTACCATCCAAACCGGCGATTGTATGGTAAACTGAAGTGCCATTCTGGTGTTTAAAGCTTACATGGGCACCCACTAAATATTCCCCAGTAGCGGAATCACGAACCTTACCCGTTATTTTGGCAGCCAGGGCAGGCATAACCGTGGTGAAAGCGAACACAACAATGAGTGCTAATTTGGGACATTTTTTACCTAATCCAGGCGTCATAACCTCCATCTTCATATGGGTGCAAAAGTGCCTAAGGCAGGTAAACCCTAAGTTACGCTTGGTTTAAGAGATTGTAATAATGGCGTTATGTTAGTATTAAGTCCTATCGGGATTTATCCGCCAAAGCACATAAAATCCGGCATATAAATAGCTGGATCTGACAAATAGGTCTGGAAGTACCTGTAGCTGCAGTGAGGCAAATCGACCTGCAAAGGTGAGTAGAATCCAAAAAATAGCCCAAAGCAAAACTGGGGTATTAGGCCTAAACCAGAGAATGCCTGCCACCACCAAATCAACCAACCCAATCCCTATCAACAGGCATTCAACCCAGCCTTGGTCGACATAGGTTTGACCAATCTGAAAAACAAAATTAAGGATGTAATCCAAAAAAGCCGGACTATGGAAACAAGCTTGTAAGCCGTGCAACAGAAATACTGAACCCAACCAAATGCGAATTGCATGTGATTTAAAATTCCCCTGAAACATCATCAGCATTGGCCAAATAGCCCTGAGCATACCCCCTAACATATTACTCAATCCAAAAGCTCCTCCATGTGCATAAAAACCGGCATATGCAATCAATCCGATCATTAAACCCATAATCAGCCTAAAAATAAAGGGGCTTTGAAAAAGAGATAGCAAGCTCATGATTAACAGCACATAAGCATAAATGCTCTCTACATGGACACTAACCACTGGGCTAAATCCTTGGTACATGAGCAAATAAGCCGAAATGGGGCCCCCTTTGATTAACTCGAGGAAGTAGCCTAAACCTAATGCCAGCAGCACAAGCTGCTCAAGCTTAATTCGGGTAGTTTCTTTTGGCAATTTGTACATAATCGAGCGTATCGGACCCTATGCCCAATGCAGTAACATGCAACAGACTATCGCAGAAATCAAGTTTCCAAACATGGTGTGCCGAAATGGCCTTGCCTCCTTTAAAGTACCATCGGTTCGAATCAGCTGTACGTTGAGGCACACCTAATCCGCCTTCGCCAATATACACTATACCTTGCTCATCAATTGTACCCGCTTTAATAGGCGCTGTACGTTTAAGGGCATGTCCATCCGATTCGAGTGCCAAATCAAGCCCATACGCCTCAAATAAAGGCACCCAATGGGTACGTACACGCACAAAATCTTCACGATTAAAATCCTTCACCGCCGGATAGGCAGGTTTATGATATTGCGCCATTAGCCAATCGAGCTGTCCACGTTTTTCAGGGAGCAGCTTACTGAGCCATTTGCGCTGATAGCCCGCCATGCTGGTTTCGGTATTGAGGGTAATGAGGGCTATCCTATCTGTAATTTGGGTGTAGTAATAGTACCCTTCACTGTTCTGATTGCTCAATTCCCCAAGCCAAAAGCATTCGGTAAAGCCAATCTGGTGATCGTGATTGCCCCGACTGATGATTAGGGGCAATAAGCGTCTATCGGCCGTAGTAGTAAGTTCCCAATCGTTGAACCAATAGTTAAGATACCGCCAATCGGATGTGAGACAGTAGTCGGCGCCATGTGCAAGTGCCATAATGGATGTGTCAGCTTCAAACAGTTCACGGATAAGCTTGTTCATCGCCCTGCGATCGTTATGCGCTTCCACAGAATCGGCTATAGCACCCTCGTCCGAATCGCGCAAACGCGAATCACCCCCGCTCAGTAAACTCATTTCGCGGGCTTCGGGATTAGCCGTTCTAAAGTAGTACAGCTCCGTGCATTGTCCATCTTCGCATGCGCGAAGGTAATAACGCGTATTGGGTATCAAGCCCTCGAGTACCACGTGATGATACCAAGCCGGCGATAACTGCGCAGCAATATCCGCAGCCCGTAAGCTTATGGCGCCACTTCGTGCCGGCTTCATGCGAACCGATGTTTGGAATTCTGCATCTGTACTCAATAGCAAATAGCTTTCGCCCGAATTTTCAAAGGCAGTCCAAGAAACAATGCAGGATTCCGAAGGATTTTCGGTCCAAATTACCCGGAGATGCTTTACTACATCTTCCGCTTGTGTTTCTTTAGGCAAGGGGCTGCAAGCGTAAAACGCAGCCAAGCCAAAAAGCAAGAAAGCACGAAGGATGTTAAGGGTAGAAGTCATGCCTAAACTTACCTATTTTGAACAAAACACCCAGCACTTAACAAAAAGATAACCTTGATTATCCGAAGGTCAAATGGCCATGCACAGCATTCGCCTTCAGCAAAAAACAGCCGACTGCCTGCATATCCGAATGTCATAAGGTCCTCGGCCTAGCCACAACGCGTGTCGATCGGCAAAATATGCCCTTTTATCATCAAAAAACCCCCACAGGTGCAAATGAATGGACTAAGCTTGGCCTCAAACATCACAATGAAAGCATATTGCGCTAAAAATCAGCTTTTCTCACTATTTTAGAGGCTGATTATTTCAATCTGTTGTATGAATCGTTCTATTACCTCTTTATTTATCGGTTGTTTCATGTTGCTTTCGGCATGGTCGGCCTCAGCAAGCCAACCTGAAGCCGTGCTAAGTCGGAATGGCAGCATTGTCCTCAGTTCCATTGAAAATCGGAATCTAGCCGAAATATGGGCCGAAATCCCTGCTTTTAATGGCCAGAAATACTTCCTCGTGCAGTTCAGCTCCTTGCCTTCTCAAGCCAATTTTAACAAGCTGAATGCAGCAGGCCTAAAGCTCAATGCCTATCTTCCCCATAAAACCTATATCGCCTCAAGCGACCTGGCATTTAAGCCCGAAGTACTTCTCGACTTCGGCCTAACTGCCTTACAAGCCATGCCGGTTGAGATGAAAATCGATCCCGATTTGCTGAAGCCAAAGTCCTGGCGCCCGCTTGAAAAAGAGGGTAAGAAAGTCTTGGTACAAATCGAGCCTCAGCCAGGTGTAAACACCACCGAACTGCAGCGTATTATATGGCAAACTGCCGATTTTAGTCCGGCCAAGTCGCGCACCAACGAATCGGCCCTCTGCGGCTTTCTGCATCCGGCCGATTTGAAAAAAGTTGCTGCACATCCTGCCGTACTGTATATCGAGCCTTCTTCACCCGAGGGTGAACCCGAAGACCGCGAAGGCCGTTCGTTGCACCGCTCGCATACCATCGACAACGAATTGATGGGCGGTCGTCGTTACAGCGGTAGTGGCATCATCATGGGCATTGCCGACGACGGGGCCATTGGTCCGCACATCGATTTTACCGGCCGTGTGACCCAATACACCACCAACTTTAATTTGGGCAACACCCATGGCGATATGGTAGCCGGTATAGCCGTTGGTGCCGCTAACCTCGACCCTACCAAAAAAGGCATGGCACCAGGTACATATTTGCATATGTACGGCATCAGTGGTTACCCGCACGTAGTGCCTGCGGTAGCCAATTATACCAATTTGGGAACCACCATCACCTCTACCTCCTACAGCGAAGTGAATGGCGGACTGTACAATGGCAATGCCGCTACGGTCGACGATCAAATTCGCGATAACACCATGCTCATGCACGTATTTTCAGCTGGAAACGCTGGAACTGCCAACCACGGCTATGGTGCGGGTGCTGGCTGGGGCAACATTACTGGTGGCTATAAAGCTGCTAAAAACGTGATGGCTGTGGCCAATTTACGGAATACCGATCAGCTCGAAAACTCAAGCAGCAGGGGCCCTGCTCGCGACGGGCGTATCAAACCAGATATTGCAGCCAATGGCTTTCAACAGCTCTCTACTGGTCCGAACAACACTTACCTGGTTGGTGGCGGCACTTCAGCAGCTTCGCCCGGTATTGCCGGCATTTATGCTCAGCTGAGTCAGGCTTGGCGCCAATGGAACAGCAACAGCGTACCCCCATCGGCCCTACTCAAGGCAAGCATGCTCAATACGGCAGAAGACTTGGGAAATCCCGGACCTGATTTTCGTTTCGGCTGGGGGCGTATTAACGCGCTCCGTGCCGTGCAAGTAATCGAAAACGAGCGCTATTTCACCGGAACAGTTTCGCAAAACGATAGCCTTTTACACACCATCGACCTGCCAGCCAATGTAAAGGAATTTCGGGTTATGCTCTACTGGGCCGATAAGGCCGGCGTGCCCAATGCCGCCAAAGCATTGGTAAACAACCTCGACCTGCGACTGATTACACCTAGCGGCAGCAGCTTCCTGCCTTGGGTACTAGACCCAACTCCTTCGCCCGGCAACCTCAATAGCCCTGCCGTACGTGGTGTTGACACCCTGAACAACGCTGAGCAAGTTACGCTCAGCAATCCGGCTGCCGGCATTTACACCGTTAACGTTAGTGGCACGGCCATACCATTTGGACCACAAACTTATTGGATAGTGTACGAATGGTATACCGACGAAATTGTGGTGACCTACCCTATGGGTGGCGAAGGCTTTGTGCCTGGCGAAACCGAGCTCATCCGCTGGGATCCGGTAGGCGTGAGCGGCACCTATACCATCGACTACACCGTAAATAATGGCAGTACCTGGACCAATATTGTAAGCAACCTACCCAACAACACCCGCCATTTCGCCTGGACGGTTCCAGCCAATATCACCGGACAAGCGCGTATTCGCGTAACCGCTGGAAGCGTGAGCGGACAATCGGAAGGCAACTTTAGTATTATCGGTTTGCCTACAAATTTGACCTTCGGCTACATCTGCCCCACCGAGCTTGGCATCACTTGGAATCCGGTGACCGGTGCCGATGGCTACATCGTTTACCGACTTGGCAACATGTATATGGACTCTATAGGCACCACCTCTACAACGAATTTTATTGTAACTGGCACCGTAACTACCGACGAAGATTGGTTTTCGGTAGCACCCATTGGACCAAATGGCCTTCGTGGCCGACGAATGATAGCTGTATCAAAGCCCATAGATACCACCTTTGGTTGTTTGGCTGCACCAGGGGCCAATTTTACGGCCACGAGTCTGGAACCCTGCATCAACCAGCCGGTGACGCTCGAAGACCGTAGCCTTAACCTGGCTACGAACTGGCAGTGGAGCATCAGTCCGGCAAGTTTTACCTATGTAAACGGCACCAACGACACTTCACAAAATCCGCAAGTGGAATTCAATGCCCTCACGAGCTACAATATTCAGCTTATTGCTGGCAATCAGTTTGGGGCAGATACGTTAAGCCGAACGGGCTATATACAGGTTTCAAATGGACAGCTGCTGCCGGTAACCGAAGGCTTTGTGACGGCGAGTTTGCCCAGCGGGTGGGATATTATTAATCCCGATAATGCCCGTACCTGGCAGTTCCGCACCGGATCAGGCCCCAACAACCAAACCACCGGTATGGCCTGGATCAACTTCTATAACTACAACACTGCTGGCCAGATTGACGAATTGCTCACCCCCATTATCGATCTCACCACTGGGGTAGCTGCCCCATTCTTGTACTTTGATGTTGCTTATGCGCGTTACAGCACCACTTTGTACGACGGTTTACGCATTGAAGTAAGTACCGACTGTGGAAATACCTATATCCCAACTGCTTACTTCAAAGAAAACCTCGACCTCGCTACAGCAGGCACTCAAACCGGGGCCTTCACACCAAACAATCCGGGACACTGGCGACGCGATAGCGTAGACCTTAGTCCTTACCTCGGCAACAATATTCGCCTCAAATTTGTAGGAATAAACGGCTACGGCAATAACCTCTATATTACCAATGTGGAGGTAAATAGCACAACTGGTGTAGTAGCTGCTATGAACATTAGTTCCGAACGTTGCGTAGGTGATAGCCTTTTATTCGATAACTTGAGCACCGGCAATATCAACACCTATCTGTGGGATTTTGGCACCGATGCTAATCCGCCAACTGCTAATTCGGCTGGTCCACACCAAGTGGTTTACAGCAGTGCCGGAAGTAAAACAGTTAGCCTTACGGTTGATGGCCCGAACGGGCCTGCAACGGCCACGCAAAATCTTATGGTAGCTGAATTCCCGTTATCTAATTTTAGTTACACCAGCAATGCTACCACCATCGAGTTCCTAAGCAATAGTCCGAATGCTACCAGCTATTTCTGGGACTTTGGAGATGGAAATACCAGTACCGACCCCAATCCAACGCACAACTACCTGCTGTCGGCCGGTTACGAAGTACGCCTCATCACCTCCAATACTTGCAATAGCGACACCAGCATGCAGCTCGTGGCGGCATTTGCAACCTCGGTAGCGGAATCGGGAGCCATGCGTGCGATGGTGTACCCCAACCCGGGTAAAGGCTTGTTCAAACTGCGTATTGATCCCTTGGAAGGACCGACATTGCATCAGTTCGAGATCAGGGATATGCAAGGTCGTTTGTTACGGAGTGAATGGATCGAAACCGGCCGTAGCAGTTTTGTACACAGCTTCGATGCCTCGGACCTTGCCGCAGGAAGTTATTTTGTGATCCTGAAGAACGGTATTGGTCAGGTGCAGCTACCGCTGATCATTACACCTTAAGAAAGCTGCAAGCACCCTCAACAAGCCGCCTTATCTGATGATAAGGCGGCTTGTTGGCTTAAAAAGCCTCAGTCACCGAAAAATAAAAACTGCCCGTGCCGCGCCCCCAGCCATAGTCGAGCCGAACATTCAAGCGCTCAGAACGGTTTAGTGCATAGCGTAAACCTGTCCCCACGCTATATTTAATACGATCCAATGCCAAATCATCCGCTTGACGAAACACATCACCCATACCCGCAAAAGCAACCCCACCTAATCGCTTATAGAGCGGTAAGCGCAATTCCATTTGTCCGCCGATAAAATGATGATCCCTAAAACGGTTGGCTGCATAGCCACGGAGTAAATCTTCGCCCCCTGCTCGGGCCATGTTCAAAAAAGGCACTTCTCCATAATTCAGTACCAATCGCGCATTACTTGCCAAAACCCAACCCGGCTTGAGCTCTCGATAGGTATTGTACTCGGCATTCAAATTGAAGAAGTTAAAAGTTCCGCCCAAATTACTATTGTAGAAGTAAGACGAAAACTCAAAAAACTGGCCTTGAAAAGCATTAATCACATTATCACGGCTATCGTAGCTGGCCACCAACCCTAAAGCCGAACCAATACCACCAGCGTATCCAGGAAGGGTCCCCTGAATCAACTCCTTATTGTCGAAATAGCCGAAATTGAATTCATTGCGTAGCTGATAGTCGAAACCCGCAAAAAAGTAACGGCCAAACTTACGCATAAACAGGGCTTTAAAACTGAATAAATCGTAATAATAGCGCTCCATTTGGTCTTCGTTCGTTGCATTACCCACGCCATAAAACCGATCGGGAAAATTCCTGAACCGCAATTCACCTCTAAGCAAATAGTCCTCATTATTGGTAAAAACCGACCAAAGTGCCCATACATCAAGCTGTTCGTTTTGGGTATAGTCGCCTAAAAGTTGAATATAGCTCAATCGTGGCTCGGGCACACCTTCGCGGGTACTGTTCGCTCGGAAATAATACACCCCTGCAGCACCTAAAGCAAAGCGGGTATCAGGTGTATAATAAAACAATGGCATTACGGCTACGCCCTCTTTTTTTGAACTGTCGGAAGGAATGATTCCGGCCTTGCTTTTTCCTGCAATCAAAAAAAACAGACAAAGGCACAAAATGCTTTTTGGTAAGCTCATCGGGCCAACAATTTAACACTCTTTCTTTTAAAAGTATGCAACCGGCTATCTAAATTAACACAACCAAAAGGAAAACCTTCCGGACTTAGTTTGTATCTTATGGCGTGAATTATTTGGCGCACCTTTACCTCTCAGGAAATGAACACGATGTGCTGTTTGGCAACTTTATAGCCGATCACCTCAAGGGTCCCGATAGGCAGCTCCCATTTGATCAGCTTATACGGCAAGGAATTGCTCTTCACCGCCATATCGATCGCTACACCGACACTCACAACATCGTGGCGCAAAGTAAGGCAAGGGTGCGTCCCCAATTTGGCAAGTACGCCCCTGTAATTGTGGATGTATTTTACGACCATTTTTTGGCCATTGGCTGGTCAAATTTTCACAATCTTCCGCTGCCTGAATTCAGCAAACAGGTGTATGCCCTCTTGCAAGCACGTCAAAATGAGATGCCGGCCAGCGCGCAGCACATGTTGCCCTTTATGGTACAACACGACTGGCTTACGAACTATGCCCGGCCTTTGGGCATCCGCAGGGTAATGCAGGGCATGAGTAGGCGTACCCGCTTTGTTTCAGGCATGGACAAGGCGCCCGACCTGCTTTTCGAAGAGTATGACGCCTTTAAAGCCGAATTTGAAGCCTTTTTTCCAGAGCTGGAAAAAAGCTGTATGCATTTTATGCATAACGCGGCAGCTCCATAAGTTGTACGCATCCAAGCGCACTCGGCCGCCGGCCAGTTCGAACAGCCCTGGTCCGCCGCCCTATGGTACACTAGAGCCTGTTAACCGTAGGGCATCATCCAAGCGGCATTAAATGCTCAGCTGCTCGATCACAAGGCGGTAACTGTGGTTTACGAAGGTTATGTTAAGCGTACTATGGCCTGCCTTTGATGCCTAAAGCATTAAATGCCATTTGGAAATGGATCAGAAAATGTATAGCCCGAATTAAAACGGTCAACTTCTTCATCTGTAAGCAAGGTTGCCTCAAGATCTGCCTTAATCTGTGCTTGATCTAAATCTTGTCCGATAAAAACCAATTCGGTTAAACGATCTCCCCATTGCTTGCTCCATTTGGCTTCTAAATATGCTTTATTATCAATATAAGCGGCATATTTAATGCGCTCCGCATAAAACATACTACACCACCAAACCCCGGCACGCTCTAAGCGCGAAGAACCACCCGCTTGCGAAAAATTGATGGCATCATTCGGACGCGATGCCAGCCAAAACAAGCCCTTAGCGCGGATAATCGTTGGCGGGTAGGTCTCATTCAAATAATTCCAAAAACGCTCAGGATGAAACGGAAGCTGACTTCTAAAGACAAATGAGCTGATGCCGTATGCTTCTGTTTCGGGTTGATGCGTTCCGGCTTCTAGCTCTTTCTGCCAACCTGCCGAAAGTTGTGCCTCTTCAAAATCGAACATACCGGTATGCAATATTTCCGATGGACTTACTTTGCCAAAACTACTCCTCAGTATCTTGGCCCCAGGGTTGAGCTTTTTTATGGCCGCTTGCAATAATCCTACAGTATCTTCTGCTACCAGGTCGGTTTTATTCAAAATGATAATATTCGCAAACTCAATTTGATCGGTAAGCAAATTTACAATGCTACGGTTATCCCCTTCCATATTCGTGAGTTGGCGATCACTGAGTAATTCAGCCGAACCAAAATCATTGAAGAAGTTAAAGCAATCTACCACCGTAACCATACTGTCAATATAACTAAATCTTGACAAGTCAATTCCCGCTTCTTCATCTACAAAGGAGAAGGTCTGTGCAACGGGTACAGGCTCGCTAATGCCTGTACTTTCGATAAGCAAATAATCGAAACGACCTGCTTTCGCCAGCTTTTCAACTTCTACCATCAAGTCTTCCCGAAGCGTGCAACATATACATCCATTACTCATTTCTACCAGTTTTTCTTCGGTGCGTGAAAGAGTTTGCTCATTTTCAACCAAACGTGCATCTACATTCAGTTCACTCATATCGTTCACAATAACAGCGACTTTGAGCCCTGACTTATTGTGCAAAATATGATTAAGCAGACTGGTTTTGCCCGCACCTAAAAAACCGCTGAGCACGGTTACAGGAAGCTTTTTTATTGATTTCATACCTTGGCTCATTGAGATAGTTACCGTCTTTTACTGCCTTTATTAATGCTTCTCCATTACTTTCTAAATTCGGGTATGGTGCTGATTTTAATACCAACAAACAAGTGCGCCAACTTTGAATTTCTTTTAGTAACCACATTAAATATGCAACAATGTTGCAAATATCCAAATGATTTGATTAATCAGGCCATCCTTTATTTTAAGTTGCTTCAGCATTTTTGAAGGTTGGTAGAACTGCCTAGGAGCAACACCCCCGCATGCTGCTGTTCCATGTTGGCCCCTATGGGTTTAAAGGTCACTGTGTTTGAAGAGCTTTAACCGAAGGCGTGCTACAGCCGTTCAAGCGAATGTGGTTTCAGGCCAGCAATGCCACGCAAAAACTTCCCCCCGACTTGTACTTTTTAGTGCGGTTTAGCTACTTATTGGATGTTAAGTCCAACTGACCAAATAATAGGCAGCTTTGCCGATGCGATCCCATGCAGGGCTGGTGAAATCGCCTCTATGATTTAGCACAATTAAAACAGCGCTGAAGGCGCCCCATACAACAGGGCAGGGTGAAGCCCTTTCGTAAAGGATGCATACGAAATATGAGCGCTGAAGGTGCGGAAATAGGCTAACGCCCATGATGCGCTAAGCGATTGTACCATTTCGAGCACGATTCCAATTGCGGTTTCGTGAAGGTATTGCGCCCTTTCAGGGCTTTTCACGAGTTCGTTCATACCGCCAGCGAGCGGCACCGTGGATGACGTCATACTCCAATTTTGAATCTTGAATAGCGATGGGCCCTAGCCCGAGCGATGAATTTTGAATTTCAAATTCACTCAAATGGCCATTTTTTAATCTAGCTTACACACGGGCGGACAAGTCAGGAAAACTTACCCAAACCCGCAAGTGGCCTAAAACCCACGCGTATCAAAATAAGCCATGTGCTTGGAACGCTATACCATGGCTTGACTCATGATATGCGGTGGCCTATTTTTCACCTCCGCTGCTTAACATTCGTGCATGCTGCTTTTGCCAGGGCTCTACCCTAGTCCGTTGCTGTGTGGGCCTAATTAATGTTTTGGCAGTGCCTGAAAATAGTTGTCACTCTTCACGCTTATCTAGCCAAAGTCCAATCCATCGATGCATTTCCTCAACAAAAAACTTGTGATTTCTCGGATCCTGCACCCAGTGGTTTTCATTTGGGAACACAACCAAACGCGAAGGCACTTGCAACCGCTGCAAAATATTCCATGCCTCCAGCGTATTGTTTATGGGTACCCTATAGTCTTTTTCACCAATGCTGAGCAACATTGGGGTTTTAAAATTCTGCAAATAAGTAAGTGGGTTTTGCTGAATCCACACCTCACTGCTGCCCCAGGGCACCCCTCCTGCCCCAACCTCGCGGTGGTAAATGGCGTCGCTAGTGGCCCATTGGCTAAAGCTGTTGATAAGACCAGCGTGGCTAATCAAGCATTTAAACTGGTGGGTGCGCGCCAACATCCAATTGGCCAAATGACCGCCATAACTGGCACCGCCCGCTACCATTTTTGCCGTATCGATGAAAGGATACAAACGTATGGCCTCATTGGCCGCACTGATGATGTCATTTCCCGGCCCTTCGAAGGGATCCAGGTGAATGGCCTGTGCAAATGCCTCGCCATAGCCAGTAGAACCCCGGTAATTCGTAAGCAAGAGTACATACCCTTTACTGGCCAGTAAATGATAATTCCAACGGCTGTGCCAGGTGTCCATCCAGGCACTGTGCGGACCGCCATGCATCACTACCCAAAGTGGATACTTTTTGCTGCTGTCGAAAAGCGGTGGCAACACCAAAAAACTTTCGATTTCGGGCGCAAACCCAACTGTTTTACTCTTCATTGGCTGCAAACGTGGCAAATCGAGGCTATCGAGCAGATGCTGATTGAAACGGGTAAGTGGGCTGAAATGACTTCCTCCCACATCGAGCCGGTAAATTTCCTGAGGATTGCTGCTGCTTTGCCAACCGGCAACCAACTGGGTAGTCTTGCCGCTACTGCTGATGCTCAGTCCCGAAAAACTACCGGCATGCCCTGCGGCAAAGGGGAATAGCTTACTGCTTTTGAGCTCGTACCTGAAAATCCCGTTACGGCCTCCCTGCTCAGCCATAAGCCACAAATCCTTGCCATCGGCCGAAAATTGCAAATTCGATAGCTCTAAATCGGCCTCAAGCTTTAAATACTCGGGCTTGCCAGTTTCGGGCCAGGCAAGGCGCGCCAATCGACCATGACGATAGGTTTTGCCTATGCTGTCGAGGCCGGGCGTAAGGGTGAGGTACAAAAAACGGCCATCCCGACTAAAGCACAAGTTACCCGGCTGCATAGCAGCAGGCAAGGAAATTTGTCGTTTACTCCCACCCTTGATGCCGATACGAAACAGCGACCGCTGTACTTCGCGATAGGCACCTTCGGTATAATTGGTACTGGCTACAAATAGCAATTCGGTACCATCGGCCGACCAGCGGGCGTAAGCAGGCTGAAAAGCCCGTTCCCGGAAATCGGCATCACCGGCCAACAAATGCACGGCTGGTGAATCGGGATGCACTGCCTGAACAAAAAAGGCTGTTTTTTGCTCATCAATCCAATGATCCCAGCTACGTACCGGGAAATTATCGTATACAAACGCCTCTATTTTCGCTTCTTTTTTGGCTTTTGTACGCCTTTGCTGGATACTATCGGTATCGGCGTCGGGATAAATTTTACTATTGAAGAGCACATAACGGCCATCGGGACTCCATTGCGGTGCCGAAGCCCCGCTGCTCAGTTGGGTAATGCGTTGTGCCTCACCACCACCACGCAAATCAAGTAAGTAAAGTTGTGTCTTGCTGTCGCCTTCGCGTTTGGCGGTAAAGAGCAATTTGCTACCGTCGGGCGACCAGGCAGGACTGCTTTCGGCGGCTTTGCCGGAGGTGATGGGCCGGGCCGGGCTACTCCCGTCAGTCGGTACCAGCCACAAATCGCTGTGGCGCTTATCGCTGTCGTAATCGTTTTTGTTGAGGCTAAAAACCACCCATTTACCATCAGGACTTATCTCGGGATTACCCACCGATAATACCTTTATCATATCGGCATGGGTAATGGGTCGTTTTTGGGCAGATGCCAAAGAACTGGCTAAAATGAAGAGAAGAATGAACAAGCGTCGCATGTTCAAATATACCACATTCGGTTTTGTTTACCAGCCGTAGCCAGGCTTTCTGACAACCACGAAAAAACCCGGCGCTAAACAGCAACCGGGTTTCGTCATGGAAAAGGAAAAAATCAATCTACATTATCGTGCAGAAAGGAATTATTTGGGCGGATTTCAGGACGTTTGTCGTCAGACTGCTGATTATTGCTCAGGGTATATCTGCTCACTGAAGGTTCGGAGCTATGGTCAACCGGATCAAGGTCAACTCCCCGGCGCATATACGCAGGTTGTTTTTCGAGGCTTTCGAGCGATTCAGCATCTACCCTACGCAGTGTGTTCATTTGGCGCAAGGTTTGAATACGTGCCATCGATTTGCTGAGCATATCGTTAAAAGCAGGCTGTTCGGTGCTCATTGAGCTTTCTGATTCCTGAATGGCACTAATACCTTCTGGGTCTTCATGACTATCGTACAGTGAGCGCACCACTTTTTCGGTTGGTGGGGCTTCGTTTATTTTAGGCAGTGCTTCATTTTGCTTAAGCTGAAAATCGAACAAATTGGCGTCGTTAGCTGGGCTGTGGCTGGTAAAGCGATTTTCTTGAGGCTGTGGCGTCGGGGCATCTTTATCGAGCCGGTAAACGTTCACTTCCCGATCGCCCCGCATTTCGGTGAGCATTGGTGCAGCTGCAGGCACAGCGTTTTCCTTGTCGTCGCCTAACTTACGTACTACGGGAGCTTGGGCATGTCCGCCTTCAAATCCGGTAGCAATAACCGTTACCCGAATGCTTTCGCCCAGGCTGTCGTCGTTGCAATTACCCCAGATGATGTCCGTATCTCTTCCGGCTGCCTCCTGGATAAATTCGTTGATTTCACCTATTTCATCGAGTGTAATTTGAGCCGTACCCGAGCTGATGTTCAGCAAGATGCTGCGGGCGCCGGTGATGTCATTATCATTGAGTAAGGGTGAGCTCATGGCCGATTCGATGGCCTTAAGAGCACGTCCTTCGCCCTCGGCAGTTGCACTGCCCATTACGGCCTTACCGCTCGACTCGAGCACTGTTTTAACGTCGGCAAAGTCAACGTTTACATAACCTTCTACTGTAATAATTTCGGCAATGCCTTTAGCAGCGGTAGCCAGCACATCGTCGGCACGGGCAAAGGCCTTGTCGAAGGCCAGATTGCCATAAATTTCGCGCACTTTATCGTTACTGATTACCAAGGTGGTATCACAATGCTGACGCAGTTCATCCAAACCACGATTGGCTTGCTCAAGACGTTTTTTGCCTTCAAAACCAAAGGGTAGTGTTACAATTCCAACTGTGAGAATGCCCATCTCACGGCAGGCCTGTGCAATAATGGGCGCTGCCCCTGTTCCGGTGCCACCGCCCATTCCGGCGGTTACAAACACCATTTTGGTTTCGCTGCCCAGGTGAACTTTAACATCTTCGATGTTTTCGATGGCGGCATTGCGGCCTACTTCGGGTTGGTTACCTGCGCCACGACCTTCGGTAAGCGACGGGCCGAGTTGAATACGGTTCGGAATCCGGCTCTTTTCGAGGGCCTGATAATCGGTATTGGTTACCACAAAATCTACATCTTTGATGCCCAAGGCGTACATATGGTTTACGGCATTGCCGCCGGCACCACCAACACCAATAACTTTGATGATGTTGGGTCGGGTTTTTGGTAAGTCAAAAACCACATTGTTGTTCAGTGTATTCATATCCATGACGATTTGATAAGCTTTGTTTTCAGGGGGTGTACTTAATTAAAATCTTTGCTGTCTTTGAGTTCGGGGTCATCAATCCATTCTTTACCCTTTTGGAGGATGCGCTCCAATAAGCCCGGGCGTTTGGTAGCTTGTTCACGGCCTTGTGCAGCATTTTGCTTCATGGCCGAAGCTGTTTTTTGCTCTTGTTTGTTCAGTCCCATAAGCACCAAACCAATACCCGTTGCATACATCGGGCTTTTTACATCGTTATCGCCCTTTGCAAGGTGTTCGTTAGGAGTACCGATGCGTACATCCATGCCCGTGAGGTATTCCACCAAGGGGCGCAGATTCCGCAATTGTGAGCCACCTCCGGTAAGTACTATGCCGGCAATGAGTTTCTTCTCAAAGCCCGACGACTTGATCTCGTAATGTACCAGTTCGATGATTTCTTCGATGCGGGCCTGAATGATACTGGCGAGGTTCCGCACCGAAATTTCCTTGGGCTCGCGGCCGCGTAATCCGGGAATCGAAACGATTTCGTTGTCTTGCGTTTCGCTGGCCAAGGCGGAGCCAAAGCGTATTTTGAGCAATTCAGCCTGCTGGCGCAGCACCGTACAACCCTCTTTAATGTCTTCGGTAATAATGTTGCCGCCAAAGGGAATCACTGCTGTATGGCGAATGATACCGTCCTGGAAAATGGCGATATCGGTAGTGCCGCCACCTATATCTACCAGAACCACACCTGCTTCCTTTTCTTCTTCACTCAATACCGCATCGGCCGATGCCAGGGGTTCCAGTATCAGGTCATTGGCCGTTAAGCCCGCCTTCTGAACACATTTATAAATATTATTGGCGGCCGTAACATGCCCGGTTATGATGTGGAAATTAGCTTCCAGTCGGATTCCGCTCATGCCGATTGGGTCTTTGATCCCTACCTCGTTATCTACAATAAACTCTTGGGGCAATACATGTATAATTTCGTAACCCGGTTGTTGTGGAATGCGGTGTGTTGAATCTACGAGTTTGTCGATGTCGGCACGTGAAATTTCATCGTCCATGCTCTGGCGCGTGATCATATTGCGGTACTGCTGGCTCTGGATGTGCTGCCCGGCAATGCCCACATTTACCACCCGGATATCGACTCCGGCCTCGTCTTCAGCCTCTTTAATGGCCTTACGGATGGCATCTACCGTTTTTTCGATATTGCTTACCACCCCTCGGGTTACCCCAAGCGATTCGGCCTTACCCATACCCAGCACTTCCATTTTGCCATACTCATTCCGGGTACCTACAATGGCACAAATTTTAGTTGTGCCGATGTCGAGACCAACGATGATCTCTTTGTTGTCGTTGTTGCTTACCTTTTGCATATCACCTGATCCTTAAATTTTAAGTTTACCTGACGGTACTGCTGCCAGCCATCCTGATCGAGTGCGGAACGGTACAGCGCCAGTAGTTTTTCCATTTTTTCGGTTAAATCGGTTAAATCGCCCAGCAATACGGTATGATTACCCAGCCTGGGGATCAATTCGTATTCGCCACGCGCGTTTACATATATCTGCACAAAAAGTGCGTTGTACAGCTCGTTGCTGCGTAAAAACTCATTCAGCATGAACAATTCCCGCAAGCCGTCGTTACGCAGGCTATCGCCAGGTGCAGGACGATCGTCGATATGGCCATTGGCCACCATCACCCCTGCCGAGTATTGGGTACTCACGGGCATGGTAAAGCCTTCATGATCGATGTAAAAACTCTCGTTATGGCGATTGATTACACGTAGAACAGGTTCACGCTGGCTCACCCGGATGCTTAACCGTCCCTGAATATCGATATAGGCCTGTGCATCGGCCACAAACGGATTGCGCTTAAGTGAGATCTCGAGTTCGCGCAAACGAAGCGTATTGCGTGTACTGCCGAGTAATGCACCATAACCATTACGCGAGAGCTGGGCCATCAGTTGCTCCTTGTCAACAAAATAGCTGCCGTTGCGATGATCAACCCGCAAGTCTACTTCCTGAATCTGCTGCTTTTGCTTTTCTACATGAATAAAGCCAAAGGCCGTAAACAAAGCCGCAACCACCAACAGGTGCAAACATACACGTCCGATGAGTTTCAAGCGTTTCATGCGGCTTCCTCCCTTTTTTCTAGTTCCGCTTTGATGGGTGCTACCAAGCGGTCGATATCGCCAGCACCAATACTCAGTAATACTTCCCAATCGGCTTCAGCCAAGGCTGTTGGCAGCTTATCGCGACTAACCATGCGCTTGTCGGTATTCAGTTTCTCGAGCAACGCTGCCGAGTTTACGCCTTCTATGGGCATTTCTCGAGCCGGATAAATATCGAGCAGCCAGCAGCTGTCGAGTAGTGAAAGGCTTTCAGCAAAGCCATCCATAAAATCACGGGTACGGCTAAACAAATGGGGTTGGAATACACCCAATACTTTTTTACCCGGATACAGCATGCGAACTGAACGGATAAGTGCATTAATCTCGGCAGGATGGTGGGCATAATCGTCAATATAAATACCTTTATTGCCCTGCCAAACCACCTCAAAACGGCGTTTCACCCCCTTGAACGAAGCCATAGCCTTGGGGATTACAGTCGCAGGTATGCCAATCGCCAGTGCCAGGCTAATTGCAGCCAAGGCATTTTCAATATTGTGCAGCCCGGGCATGCCACAACGAATGTTTAAGAGGCTGGTTTCTCCCACATAATCGAACACAAAGCTGCCCGCTGTAATGCGGATGTTTTCGGCACGAATTTCTCCCCCTTCTCCATAAGACACCATGTGTGCCGAGCTGTTCGACGCTAAAGGCAATCCGTAGCGGTACAGCAGTTTATGGGTGCACAGCCCTGCAAAGTCGCGGTAAGCCCTGAGCATATGTTCGTGCTCGCCATAAATATCTAAATGATCGGCATCCATGCTGGTAATGGCGGCGTAAGCCGGCCGAAGCTGCAAAAACGAACGGTCGAATTCATCAGCTTCAGTAACAAAATAATCTGATCCTCTACTGATGAGGTTGGTGTGGTAATTGGCACTTACTCCGCCCAAAATAGCCGTAAAATCAAGTCCGGCCGTCATCATTATATGTGCCAAAAGCGTAGTAGTTGTGGTTTTACCATGGGTACCTGCAATGGCCAGCGTTATGCCATCGGCTGTAATCATGCCAAGGGCGCGGGCCCGCTTTACCATTTCGAACTGCTCCTTACGGAACCAGCCGGGGATCACATTCGCAGCGGGAACTGCAGGTGTATAAATCACCAGGGTACGCTCTGGTGAACGCATATCTTCGGGAATGGATTGGAGCTCATCGGCAAAGCTGATGTGCGCCCCCGCTGCCGAAAGAGATTGGGTAATGTCTGATGGGGTTTTGTCATAACCGGCCACCGCGAAGCCGCGTTCCAGCAAGAGCCGTGCAATGGCACTCATACCAATCCCTCCAATGCCAATAAAGTAAAAGTGGTTAAAGCGTTCGTTGATCATCGCCTTGCCTCCTTTCCTATGGTTTTGAGTATATCGTCGGCTATCTGTCGGGCGGCATCGCGCTTGTCGAAGGCCGCTAAGGCTTGCTTCAACCGCTGCTGCTGTGGGCCGTCAGCCAGCAATTGCAAAGCGGTATCAATGAGTTTGTCGCCAGCCTCGTGATCTTTTACCAACACGGCAGCACCTTTTTGTGCCAGTGCCTGTGCGTTTTTGGTTTGATGATCTTCGGCCACATAAGGCGATGGTACCAACACTACTGGCTTACCTATTACCGCAAGCTCACTGATGGTACCGGCACCGGCGCGTGAAACGATGAGGTCGGCAGCCCCATAAGCCAAGTCCATCCGATGGATGAAAGCTGCGGTATAAAACCCTTCCTTTCCTGCCACTGCGCTGGCGGCTTCATCAGCAAATGCCTTTCCGGTTTGCCAAATGAGCTGCACTCCGGCTTGCTGCAGGGCTCCAAGCCCATCGCGGGTGCTTTGATTCAAGCTTCGTGCACCTAAACTTCCGCCCAGCACCAAAACCACTGCTTTATCCGCTGCCAAACCAAAGGCTTGTAAGGCTTCGGCCGATTTGTGTGGAAGTTGAACCAAATCCTGTCGGATTGGATTGCCGGTGAGCATAATACGCTCTGACGGAAAATAGCGCTCCATGCCTTCATAGGCCACATAAGCACGCTTCACCTTGCCTGCTAGTAATTTGTTGGTAAGTCCTGCATAGGCATTTTGCTCCTGTATAAAGCTGGGTACGCGCTTGATTTGCGCAGCATACAACAAAGGGCCGCTGGCATAACCGCCAACACCAATGACCGCGTCGGGCTTAAAGCGCCTCAAGATGCCCAAGGATTTATTTACACTGGCCAGCACCTTAAATGGAAATGCCAAGTTCTGTGCGTTTAGCGAACGCTGTATCCCACTGATCCATAATCCCTCGATCTTGTATCCGGCAGCGGGCACACGCTCCATCTCCATACGGCCACGAGCACCAACAAACAAGATTTCGCAGCCGGGCACCGCAGCTTCAAGCGCTCGCGCAATGCTAATGGCCGGGAAGATGTGTCCCCCGGTGCCACCACCACTGATGATAAAACGATATGGGCGCTCAGGCTGCTGCATGTATACTATTCTCGGTTTGATTATATTCTTGGGTTTCTGATTCTATTTCGCGGCTCACACTTAAGATAATGCCAAAGGCTATGCTGGTAAATATGATAGAGGTTCCCCCCATGCTCAAGAGGGGCAGGGTTTGCCCGGTAACCGGAAACAAATTCACCGCCACAGCCATATTTACCATAGCCTGAATCACCAGCATCAGGCACAAACCAATGGCCAACAAGGCCCCAAAGGCTTGTGGCGCTCGTATGACGATCCGCGTAACTCGATACAGCAATCCCAAGTAAAGCAATACCACAAAAGCCCCGCCCAACAATCCGTATTCTTCCAAAATGGTAGCATATATAAAATCGCTATAAGGGTGAGGTAAAAAATTACGTTGGGTGCTCTTGCCCGGTCCCTTGCCCAATAACCCGCCGGTGGCTATGGCAATTTTAGCCTGCTGGGTCTGGTAAGCCTCTTCTTTATCGCTACCCGCCACAAAGGTTTCAACCCTATTCACCCAGGTTTTGGCACGAAACCATCCCAATTGGTAACTTACAAAAACAAAACTGCCCAGTACCAAACTCCCCACGGCTAACATCAGTCCTATTTGGCGCATGCTGATGCGGCCAATGAACATCACCATTAAGCTGGTAAAAAACACCAGCATGGCTGTGCTTAGGTTGGCCGGGGCAATGAGGAAGCTGATAATAAATACAGGCGCAATTACAGGCAAAAAAGCCTGCGACCAGCTTTTTATTTCATCTTGCTTACGGGCCAAGGTGCGGGCCAAATACATAAACAAGGCCAATTTAGCCAGATCCGAACTCTGGAAAGTTTGATTGATAAGCGGAATGGTAATCCAACGACTGGCTTCATTTAAACTGGTACCCTTAATTAAGGTGTACACCAGCAATGGTATGCTTAAAAACAACAGTATTTGGGCAATACGGCTGAAATAACGGTACGGTAGGTGGTGCACAAAATACATTACAATTAGGCCAAATACGGCCAATGCGGAATGCTTGATGAGGAAATACTCGGTATTTCCACCACGGGCCTTGTAGGCGAGCGTTCCGGTAGACGAATACACCACCAACATCGATGCAAGCGTTAATATGCCCACAATCAACCAGATGGTGCGGTCGCCCCGTAATTTTATTTTATGCAACAAACTTTGCATCAGAGCGCCCTTACGTATTTCTTAAATTGACGTCCACGGTCCTCGTAATTCTCAAACAAATCGAAACTGGCACAAGCTGGCGACAACAGCACAACATCGCCCTTTTCAGCCAGGTGGTGCGACATGCGCACACAGTCTTCCATGCTTTGTGTATTTACCATAATGGGCACTAAAGAACCAAATTCTTCATGGATGTGCCGGTTATCGGTACCCAGGCATACAATGGCCTTTACCCGCTCAGCTACCAGGCTTTTAAGCACTTCGTAATCATTGCCCTTATCTACGCCACCGGCTATCCATATAATGGGCTGTGAAATATTCTCGAGTGCATACCAAGTACTGTTTACATTGGTGGCCTTGCTGTCGTTAATGTATTCTACCCCTTTAATCACAGCTACCTTTTCAAGCCGGTGTTCAACCTGCTCAAAATTGCTCATGCTTTCGCGTATGGTATCCTTACGGATGTCGAATAAGCGCGCAGGTACACCGGCTGCCATGGCATTATAGGTATTGTGCCGGCCTTTTAAGGCAAGTTCATCGAATGGAAATTTCATGCTGTCGTTATTTATGCTGATTACAAGGTTTTCATTTTCTATCCAGGCACCCTCATCCGACTGCTTTTGTCGGCTAAAGGCAATTTTTCGGGCTTGAATGCTGGCCCCCTCAAGCGCCTGCCGGGTAATAGGGTCATCGGCACAATACACCAATACCTGCTCGGGACCCATATTTTGTGCAATACGTAGCTTAGAAGCCACGTACAGCTCAAGCTGGTTGTTATAGCGATCGAGATGATCGGGAGTAATGTTGGTCAATACCCCCACGTCCAGTCGTGTTTTGTACATGCCATCGAGCTGAAAGCTGCTGATTTCCAACACAAACACATCAAAATCCTCCTCTGCCACCTGTCGCGCAAAACTTTTACCAATGTTTCCGGCCAAGCCCACCCGTAAACCCGCATTTTTGAAAATATGATAGGTGAGTAAGGTGGTGGTGGTTTTGCCATTGGTACCGGTAATGCCTATGAGCTTGGCCTGGGTATGCCTAGCTGCAAACTCAATTTCGCTGATCACCGCTATGCCATGGAAACGCAAGCGCTGAATAAGCTGCACCGTATCGGGTATACCCGGACTCTTCACTACAAAATCGGCATTCAAAATCTTGGCTTCCGTATGCGTTCCCTGCTCCCATTCCACACCTAGCCCGTTAAGTTCGGCCTCTTGAGCCGGCTTAAGCTTGCCTGAGTCCGACACAAATACCTCGGCTCCCAGCTTCTTAGCCAAAACCGCTGCACCTATGCCGCTTTCACCTGCGCCGAGTATGACAATCCTTTTCTGCATTATCTGAGTTTGAGTAAGGCGATGGTTACTATCACCAGGAAGATGGCGACAATCCAAAATCGGGTTACTATTTTGGGCTCGGGAATTCCTTTGAGTTCGTAGTGGTGGTGAATGGGCGACATGCGGAAGATGCGACGACCTTCACCATATTTTTTCTTAGTGTACTTAAAGTAACTCACCTGTAAAATCACCGACAGGCTTTCGACGAAAAAAATACCACAAAGGATGGGCAGCAAGAGTTCCATTTTAATGATGATGGCCACTGCGGCAAACGCACCACCAAGTGCAAGTGAACCCGTATCGCCCATGAATACCTGAGCCGGGAAGCTGTTATACCAGATAAAGCCTATACAGGCACCCACCAAGGCAGCTAAAAAAACCACAACCTCACCCGATAGCGGCACGTAAAGGATATTTAGGTAATCAGCCAAAATGGTGTTCCCGCTCATATAAGCCAGTATACCCAATCCGGTTCCTACAATGGCCGACACCCCTGCTGCCAAGCCATCGATTCCATCGGTGAGGTTTACCGCATTGGTAACTGCTGTTACGATAAAAATGATAACCAGGAAGTAGATGAGCCAAGCGAAGCCTGCCGTGGGTGCCAAACTACCATAGTCCAACATGATTTTAGTTATGGGAAGATTGGTTTTGAGCGCAATAGATTGCACATCAGGATGAAAAAAGAGGGTGGCGGCAATGATGATGCCGAGGCCAATTTGCCCCATCACCTTAAACTTACCACGTAAGCCCTGCTTATTTTTGAGGAATACCTTAATATAATCGTCAGTGAGACCGATGGCACCCATCCAAATGGTTGCAAACAGCATCACGAGTACATACACATTCTCGAGCTTGGCAACCAATAAGGTTGGAATAATGATGCTCAGCAAGATGATGATACCCCCCATGGTGGGCGTCCCTTTTTTACTGAAATGGCTTTCGGGGCCCGAAGTACGGATACTCTCACCAATTTGTTTGGCCTTGAGGAAATTGATGATGCGCTTTCCGATGAACAAGCTGATGAGCAAACTCAGAATTGCAGCTAGGGAGGCCCTGAACGAAATGTACCGAAAAACCCCCGTTCCAGTGAGGTCGTATTGGGTATTGAGGTATTCAAATAGATAATAGAGCATGGCTTAACTGTTGAGTTGTTTGATGAGTTCTGCTTTATCGTCGAAAGGATAGCGCACACCGGCGATTTCCTGATAGGTTTCGTGCCCCTTGCCGGCTACCAAAATGATGTCGCCCGCTTGTGCCAGCATGCAAGCCGCACGAATGGCTTCAGCGCGGTCGCTGATGCGCAGGGTGTTGATCTTCTGCTCCAGCTTTAACCCGGCCATCATTTCGTCTAGGATACGCTCGGGATCTTCGGAGCGGGGATTGTCGCTCGTAAATATGGTTTTATCGCTGAAACGGGCTGCCAATGCTGCCATAACCGGGCGCTTGGCCTTATCGCGATCACCCCCGCATCCCACCACCGTTATGATACGCTCGTTGCCCTGACGAATGTCGCGAATGGTACGCAACACATTTTCAAGGGCGTCGGGCGTATGAGCATAATCTACAATACCGGTCACCAAACGGGCCGAACGTACATATTCGAAACGCCCACTGGGTGCCTGTATAGAAGAAAGTGCTGTAAGCACCTCCAGCTTATCTTCACCCAAAATTTGGGCAGTAGCGTAAGCCGCCAACAAGTTATAGGCATTAAAACTACCCATCAAACCGCTGAAAAAGTCGGTGCCATCGAGCAATAAGTGCAAGCCCGAAAAATTATTCTCCAGTATTTTTGCCCTGAAATCAGCCTGGTTCTGAAGACTGTAAGTGCTCACCCGCGCACGGGTATTTTGCACCATCACCATGCCGTTTTTATCGTCGCGATTAACCAAAGCAGTTGCCCCTGTGGACAGCCGGTCGAAAAACGATTTCTTGGCTTTAATATAGTTGTCGAAAGTGCCGTGATAATCGAGGTGATCGTGGGTAATATTGCTGAATATGGCCACAGAAAAGTTTAAACCTTCTATACGGTGCTGATGAGCCGCATGTGAGCTCACTTCCATAAAGGCATGGCTGCACCCCGCCTCTACCATATCGGCCAACATGGCATTTAGGCTGATTGCATCAGGGGTAGTATGGGTAGCTTCGAGTAAGCGAGGGCCAATACGATTGCCAACGGTTGACAACAGGCCGCAAGGATAGCCAAGCGATGTAAATAAATCAAAAAGCAAATTGACCACCGTGGTTTTACCGTTGGTGCCGGTAATGCCTACCAGTTTCAACCGACTTGATGGATGATCGTAAAAATTGGTAGCCATCCACCCCAAGGCCTTACCGCTGTCGCTTACCCGAATGTACGTCACTTCCGGATGCATACTATCGGGCAAACTTTCACATACCACCGCTGCTGCTCCCAAGCCAACCGCTTTGTCGATGAACGCATGCCCGTCATGGGCAGCACCTCGGATGGCTACAAACAAGCCGCCCGGCTGTACCTTGCGCGAATCAAGGCTCAACGCACTGATGCTGCGCTTGGTACTGCCGTGAATTTCTACCGCTCCTGCCTTATATAATATGTCGCTCAATACCTGCATCAGCTGAGTTCAATTACGATTTCCTGATTCTTTTGAAATGGTGTACCTGCACGCAAACTCTGACGCACAACCTTGCCCTTACCTATGGGCAGCACTCGCAAACCTGCATTTTCGAGCAGATAGAGTGCATCCTTAAGCCCCATACCGGCTACCGAAGGCACCAATCCGCTTTCCATACGCAATTCGGCCAATTGGAGGCTGTCAACACCATAGGCGCGTACCCATTCGGATTCCGGACTGCCTTCATACTTCAACTTGAGCTGACGCAATACCAATTCTGATTCGTCCCATCGGCCGTTTTTAAGCAGCACTTTACGCGGACGCTCCTCAGGCATTTCAGCCATTAGGTAAGGGTTGATGTGCGAGGCATAAACTTTATCGGCGATTTCACGGAAAACCGGCCCTGCCACCCATCCTCCGTAATATACACCCATTCGAGGGTCGGCAATTACTACTATAACGCTGTATCGGGGATCCTCGGCAGGAAAATAACCTGCAAAAGAAGCGCGATATTTTATGCTCTGACGGTAAGAGCCTTTTTCAGCGATAAGCGCTGTGCCCGTTTTTCCGGCTGCACGGTATTCCTTACCCTGCAAATGTTTGCCGGTACCACTTATCATTACCTCCTCCAGCAATTCGCGTGCTTGACCAATGGTCTTTTTGGAAGCAATGCTACTAATCAAGACTTCGTCTTTGTAGCGCTTTACGGGTTCACCATAACGCTGAACCTCTTGCACCAAATATGGCTTCATCATGGTACCACCATTCGCTACAGCATTGTAAAACGTCAACACCTGCAAAGGAGTTAAACGCAATTCATAACCTACGCTCATCCAAGGCAAGGTTACCCCGCTCCAATCGCGCTGCTTGGGGTCTTTAATTAACGGTTCTCCTTCACCGGCAATTTCTATTCCCGTAGTCACCCCCAAACCAAGCTTCCTAAGCCCATCTACATACAATTCAGGCTTGTTGCCATACAATTCGTTAATCAAACGCGAAACACCCACATTAGAACTGATGGCAAACATCTGACTCATTGTAGTATTTCGGTAATCGTGTTTTTCAGAATCGCGCATGATGCGATCGTAAAAGCGAAACTGCCCCTTTTCGAGATCAATACTATCGCTGAGCTGAACGTCACCGCGCTCTAAGGCTACCATGAGCGAAGCAAGCTTGATGGTTGAGCCCGGCTCAGCACTTTCACCAATAGCGTAATTGTATTTTTCGTAATAACTTCCTTCTTCATTGTCGCGCCCCAAATTCGCAATGGCCTTTATTTGCCCTGTAGCAACTTCCATCACAATGGCACAGCCATGGTCGGCCTGATGCCGCTCGAGCGCCCGCAACAAAGCCGCTTCGGTTACATCCTGAATATTGATATCGATGGTGGTGAGGATGTCATTGCCATGCCGAGGCTCTATTTCATCCCGATCGTTAATCGGAATCCATACCCCTCCTGCAATTTTTTGCATCAAACGTTTGCCTCCTATTCCCGCTAACTCCTGGTTATAGGCACCCTCCAACCCCACCGGCGCTACATCGGCAATGGCATAACCGATGGTGCGCCTGGCGAGATGTCGGAATGGCATTTCTCTTTTGGTTTTTTGCTCAACCACTAAGCCGCCAGTATAACGTCCAAGGTTGAGGATAGGCAGGGCTTTCACCGCCTGCAATTGCTGAAAGTCGATGTTGCGGCGAATGAGAAAATTGCGCTTACCCAAACGACGTGCTTCACGAAGTTTACGAGAATATTCTGCAGGAGCTTGGTCTCCAAACACCCGGGCCAGGCCACGCGCCAGCGAATCTATTTTCTGCTCAAAAATCTGATCAGTGAGGCCATCCACACGGGTGTCCATACGAACATCGTAAATGGGTACCGATGTAGCCAGTAAGCTGCCGTCAGCAGCATATATATTTCCACGTATGGCTTCTATAGTGCGGTAAGCCGTAGTCAAGCTATCGGCCATGTTTCGGTAATAGTGTCCTTGTACGGTTTGTATACGCGCCGCTTGTAAAATAATGCCCAAGCCCAACAAAGCGATGAACGCAAAGGAAAGGTAAATCCGTCGGACGATGTCGTGCTTGGTACTCATCGGTTCAGATAGATTTTTTTAGGGGCGCTGCGCAGCTCTTTCAAACCGGCTAACTCTACCCTTTTAGCAACTTCACTTTGTTTACTCAGGTACATCAGCTCGCTTTTGAGCGAAATGTATTCAGCACGCAAATCTTTCATCTCGCTTTCGAGTCGATTAATTTTGCGAATGCGTTTTTCAACTGTATGTGCATTGGCGATATACAAAAGCGCCAAAAAGCCACAAAAAAGCACGAAAGGCAAGTGATGAATCACTGCCTGGGTTTTGATGTATTGCTCCGGGTCAAGCAGTCGAAAAGGATTGAACGACCGTCGTTGCTTAGCTTGTGGTTGGGGTTCGGTATTGGGTTTAAAAGTATTCATGCCCTGCGTACTCCTATCCTGAGTTTTGCACTGCGCGAACGCGGGTTTTCAGCTTGTTCGGCTTCCGAAGCCACCACCGCACGCCCTTGCAGCGGGTCGAATGGTCTTAAATCATTGCCAAAAAAATCTTTTTCGGTCTTGCCTTCTAAATTGCCCTGCTTTATGAGGTGCTTCACCAAGCGGTCTTCAAGCGAGTGGTAACTCATTACCACCAATCGACCTCCAGGACGAATAACTTCGGCGCACTGCAATAAAAACTCTTCGAGCGCCTGCATTTCTTCATTTAGCTCAATTCGAATCGCCTGAAAAATTTTGGCATAAAATTTAGCCGGCTTCTCATTACCCATCGCAGCTGCAGTAGCCTGCTTGAGCTGCTCAATGCTATTAATTGGCCCTTTGGTGCGTGCATGCACAATAAGACGTGCCAAGCGGCTGGCATTACTCAGCTCTCCATATTTACGAAGCACATCACGCAATTGCGTTTCGTCGTATTCGTTGATGAGATCCCGAGCAGTTTTAGCCGAACGGCTATCCATGCGCATGTCGAGCGCGGCGTCGAAACGAAAACTAAAACCGCGCTCAGCCTCATCAAACTGATGTGAACTTACTCCCAGATCAGCCAAAATACCATCTACAGGCAAGGCGCCATGTAAGCGTAAAAAACGCTTAAGAAACCGGAAATTGGCATCCACAAAAGTAAAACGAGTATCCTGCGGAAGCTGGGAGTGCACATCAGGATCCTGATCAAACGAAATCAATCGGCCACCCGGGCCCAACTTGTTCAGAATGGCACGGCTATGGCCTCCTCCCCCAAAAGTCACATCCACATAAGTGCCGGCCGGCTTAATGTCCAAACCGTCGATACATTCGGTCAGCATTACCGGCAAGTGATAGGCTTGAGCAGTCATCAGCGCAGGCCTCCCATTACTTTTTCAGCCAAATCCGAAAAATCGACCGGCTCCTTGTCCATCACTGCAGCATGTAACTGCTTGCTCCAAATTTCAATGTTGTTCAGATTACCCGACAATACCAGGTCTTTTTCTATTTCAGCATACTCCTGCAAGGGCTTTGGCAAAAGGATGCGATTCGCACTGTCGAGCTCAATAGGAGTAGCCCCTCGCAGGAAATAGCGGACAAACTCCCGGTTTTCTTTTACATAAGGATTGAGCTTGTTTAAGCCCTCCACAATTACCTGCCATTCATTGGCAGGATACAATACTAGATTTTTTTCGAAACCCCGATTAAGCACAAGCCGCCCCCCTGCCTCTGCAGGCAGTTGACGCAGTAAACCCGCCGGCATCACCAGGCGCGCTTTCGCATCGAGCTTCACTTCAAATTCACCTAAGAACTGGGTCACGGATAGTGCTTTACAAACACTAAGGTACAAACAATTCCACATTCTCCCACTTTTCCCCACCAAAAGACACCCTGTTTTTATCCACAGAGGTATTGCACAAGACAAAACGCATCTGAAGCCCTCTATTTCACTGTTCATTCCAAACGAGTCCGGCCGATGCATGCTGCACAGACGTCGACTTGCCCGGCAATTAATCGAGCTTCACACACAAAAAGCCTTCGAAAAAAACTTGTTTAGGTGGATTTTCCCAAATAGTGGGATAAAGTGGGAGGATTTCGACCCGTGCACTTCCGTGCGCAAGCGACTAAGTCCATCACAGGTCAAAAAAAAGCCCCAAAACTCGACAAGCATTGGGGCTTTGAGCGGTAAAACTGAAAAGAACAGAGACAAGCAGACACCTACCATGCTGTCATTCAATGTGGAAATTCCATTTTGCTTATGGCCTCATGCGACATCCATTCGCATAGGTTTAATTCTATCAAAAAGCTGCTCTTTCTGCCTTTGCTCTGCTTCTAAATCATAATCATCCTGTAAGCCTAACCAAAACTTGGCTGATGTTCCAAGGGATTTAGAGAAACGTAATGCTGTATCCGCCGAAACACCTCTATTCCCTTTGATGATCTCCGAAATGCGCGTTTGTGGCAGAAAAGTCTCCTTTGCCAATCGGTAGGCGGAGATCCCCATGGGTATTAGAAACTCCTTAACAAGATCTCCCCCGGATGTATGTGCTTCAGCTTTTCCATAACTTGAACTTATTGACAATCTACTATTTTCACGTCGTAAATGTCAATACCAATCCATTGAATAACCAACCGCCATTGATTGTTGATTCGAATGCTATAATAGGCTTGCAAATTCCACTTCAATTTCTCTAGTCTATTCGTCGGGGGGATTCTCAAGTCAGTTACATCTTGGGCATTATTAACCATCCTTAGCTTACAACGAGCAACTTCCTGAATATCCGGTGGCAACAACTTTGATCGAATGCCATTCCATATCATTTCAGTTGGTTTATCGACAAAAGCCTTAATCATTACTACCTATGAACATTACTAACGGAATAAGTAAGTAAAAAAATCGTCAAAACCAAAAAATCATACCAAAGCGATTTCAAACACAAAATCACTTAGCCTTCACCCAACGATCATTTTATCCGCAATTAAGTAAGATGTACTGAGGCACATCAATAATCCTCCATGCCCTGAAAGAACTCCCTGTTTCAACAAAAAAAGACCGTCTCCCCGAAGGAAAACGGCCCCAAATCTTACCTCCGAAATCGGAAATCAGAAATCTTAAATCAATGTGTTTTAAAAGCCCAGCGCCGCCACACCCGGCAACTCCTTGCCTTCCATATATTCAAGCAAGGCGCCACCACCAGTGCTTACATAACTCACCTCATCGGCCAAGCCAAATTGGTTGATGGCCGCAGCAGAGTCGCCCCCGCCTATGAGTGAGAAAGCGCCTTTTGAAGTGGCCTGCACGATGGCTTCAGCCACGGCTTTGGTACCAGCTTCGAATTTCGGCATTTCAAAAACGCCGGCAGGACCATTCCAAAGCACGGTTTTACTGTTGGCGATTACTTCGGTGAACTGGGCAATGGCTTGGGGACCTAAATCGAGCCCCATCCACCCTGCTTCAATGGACGTATTGTCGGCCACAGCCGTGTTGGCATCGTTCGAAAAGGCATCGGCCACCACCGAATCCACCGGCAGCACCAGGTTAACGCCCTTGGCTTTGGCTTTTTCGATGAGTTGTAAGGCCAGCTCGAGCTTGTCGTCTTCGCACAGCGAATTTCCGATGCTGCCGCCCATGGCCTTAAAAAAGGTAAAAACCATACCTCCTCCAATCAACAAGTTATCTACGCGATCGAGCAGATTTTCAATAATCATGATCTTGTCAGACACCTTTGCCCCGCCCATGATGGCGGTAAAAGGTCGTTCGGCATGTTTAATTACCTTATCTGCATTTTTAAGTTCAGCTGCCATGAGGTAACCAGCAGCTTTGTTTTCGCCAAAAAATCGCGTCATGGTGGCCGTGCTGGCGTGCTCGCGGTGAGCGGTGCCAAAGGCATCGTTCACGTAAAAATCGCCATGCTTAGCCAACTGCTCGGCAAAAGCCACATCGCCTTTTTCTTCTTGCTTATAAAATCGCACATTCTCGAGCAACAACACTTCACCTGGCTGCAAAGCTGCCGACATGGCGAAAGATGCTTCGCTGATGCAATCGTTCACAAACTTCACAGATACACCCAAAAGCTGACTACAACTGGCAACGGTGTGTCGAAGTGAATATTTGTCTTCGGGGCCCTCTTTTGGGCGGCCCAAATGCGACATCAAAACCACCGATCCGCCATCGGCCAATATCTTTTGGATACTGGCTACCGCGGCACGAATACGGGTATCGTCGGTTACTTCGCGGCTTTCTTTGTGGAGCGGCACGTTAAAATCAACGCGCATGACCACCTTACGGCCTGCGAAATTTACGTCCTCTATGCTTTTCATGTGCTTCCGTTTATCCTACCCGCGCAGCCAAATCGGCAATACGTGCACTGTAACCGGCTTCGTTATCGTACCAACCCACCACTTTCACCGTTTGTCCAATCATCATGGTTAACTGACTATCGAAAATACAACTGTGGCGATTGCCAACAATATCGATGGAAACAATCGGATCAATTTCATAATGAAGCACCCCTTTCATAGTCCCTTCGGCCGCTGCCTTAAAGGCAGCATTTATTTCTTCTACGGTTGCGGGCTTCTTCAATATGGCTGTAAAATCGGTAACCGAGCCATCAGGGATAGGAACGCGCATGGCGTTTCCATTTAATTTACCTTTCAGGTGTGGCATTACCAAGCCAACCGCTTTGGCTGCTCCGGTAGATGTGGGAACGATGCTGTAAGCAGCTGCGCGCGCGCGACGAAGATCCTTGTGCGGCGCATCCTGCAAATTCTGATCCGCAGTGTATGCATGAATCGTGGTCATGAAGCCGCTTTCAATACCCCAGTTATCGTCGAGTACCTTCACCATCGGCGCGAGGCAGTTGGTGGTACAACTGGCATTCGAAAGTATCGTCTCCGTACCATCAAGCACATCGTCGTTCACACCCAATACGATGGTCTTCAAATCACCTGTTGCCGGCGCCGAAATCACAACTTTGCGTGCACCCGCTTGGATGTGTGCCGAAGCGGTTTCTTTGTCGGTGAAACGACCGGTAGATTCAACCACCACATCAATGCCCAAGCTCGCCCATGGCAAAGCCGCTGGGTTGCGCTCAGCATATATCTTAATTTTGCTACCGTTTACGATGATTCCATCCTCGTCGTGGCTTACCGTGCCGTCGAATTTGCCGTGTACAGAGTCGTACTTGAGCAAATGCGCCAAGGTTTTGGTGTCGGTTAAGTCGTTGATGGCAACTACTTCCACTGCTTCGTTTTCGAGCAAGAACTTGTAAGCCAATCGGCCGATGCGGCCAAATCCGTTGATCGCGATTTTCGTTTTCTTCATGAGTGTTAGGATTAGTGCGAAATGCAGCGCAAAGATAAGCAAATCTGCCAAACCCTTAAAGACTTAGAAGGACTATTGCGGGGGTGGTTAGAATTCTGCATGATTGCCATGAAAAGGCGGCAGACGAGGGCCAACCAGTGCGGTGAATGCAAGCAGCAGGTCGGCAGGATCGGTCCTCGTGCATTCAGCAATCAAGCGCCACAGTTAAAGATGGATGCTGAAGGGGTTCGATTAACCAATGGACTGCAAATACCCCACTTTGAAATAGCGATGGCTTTTACAACCCGACTACGCCGCCGCACGGCACGGGTTTATGGAATAGACAGTAAGCCATGCAGGCAAAAGATCGACTGTGTCTATAGAACGACATCGGAAACAGCATGAATACCCTTGCTAATCTTTCAATAAACAAATACTTACTATATTTAACAACTAAATCCTCGTTTCAAAAGCAACATTAAAAAACGGCTTGTATGAAAACCATAATCCGCTTTCTAGTACTTTTGGGACTTGCTTTCATGAGCTGTGGCAAAGAGCAACCCGTTGAAACACCTACGCCAAAAGTTGTTCAAAGCTCCAATCAACGCATATACTTCCAATACGAATATGGCGGAGTCAACTTCGGAATGAACCATAATGGCTTTCTAATCGATTCAGCTGGGGTTGTTTATTCGTACCGCAAACCACCACATTGGCGCTTTGTTGATTCAGATGGCAGAATCGTGAATCAAGCCATGAATTTCAACGTCCTACAGACCGACACCATCTGCCATATCATCGATAGAGAAGCACTAGCCGCTAAAATTGCCTTGATCCCCAGAGCCGCTGAAGGTGCCATCACCCCTCCTGTTCAAGTTTTTTTTTGATGCTGGCACCATAGAATTAATATGCTTTACTTTTAACGAAGACACCAAAGTTTACACCAAAGTCTTGTTAGACATGCAAGGCAATTACAGAAGCGAAAATTTATCTCCTGAAGCCAAAGAACTTACCCAGTGGCTTTACCACTTACTTTCAACAACCGGTTGCAATTAAGCCAAAGTAAACAGGTTATCTTGATTTTCCAAAGCTGTCACCCCCCTATATCTTCACCAGTCGCTTAAGTCGATCCAGGTTTTTTTTATCCCGCGACTGAAATCTGCCCCCACTTTAATACCTTCACTCAACAAGAGCGAAGTCCGCAGCGACAATGTCCTTGGCATTGAACCTATCTAAACCATTTCTACCAAACCGGCCAGCGATGATGACCAGCCAAACGATAGCTTGGATATGCATGACGCATCTGCTCCTGTTTTCGAGTATTCTATACCTAAAAAAAACCAATCGTAAAGCAAACCGCCTGCTGGCTTGCATCATGTTCTGTTTCGGATATGTGCATCTCAATCACCTCATTATCCAGACCCATGTGGTAGCCACTGCTCCTTGGATGCATTGGTTCGCTGCTGCTTGCTTTCCCTTGATTTTCCTGATTGGTCCTTGCTATTTGCAGTACGCAGCGGTGATGACGGGCACCAACATTCAATGGAAAAGGTATGCGTGGCTACACATTTTTCCTTTTGCTGCGCCGCTGGCTTACGTTTCCTCCTTCTTTTTAAAGACGGAAGGCGAAATCATCTCATTCTATGAAAATGCTATGCTTGTTCAGCCGGCAGAAGCTAATTTGGTATTGGCAGTAGCAACGCTGCAAAGCATCTTTTACTGGTCTTGGACCGTAAAAATCGTCGTCAAGTACAATTCAAACCTCAAATCGACACCCTATGCCAGCAAAATGAACCTTCATTGGCTGACTTGGATTACCCTCAGTTTAATATCCCTTTCCATTCTCATCATACCCCTTTCGCTCTACCTTGTTCAATCTGACATTACCATACTATACTTGGTTTACCCCATAATTTCCACAAGCATTTACATGACCTTGTTCTATAAGTCGATGAACTTTCCGAGTGCTGAAGAAGAAAAGGTGCAGTTAATGAAGTGGGAGCGCGACCAAATAGCCAAGGATTTGCACGATGAACTCGGCGGCTGTCTATCGAAGCTAACGGTTATATCAGAAAGAATTGAAAGCCATACCTTAGCCAGTGCACATTTGAAAAAGTATGGAAAATCGCTGCGGGAGACATCTAGCCAGCTCACAGAAAACATGCAGCTGATGATGTGGTCACTGAAGCCCGAAAACCAATCATGCGATAGATTCATTGCAAGAACAAGGGAGATATTTTACGATTTTCTGGAGCCTTTCGACATTCAGCATGAATTCATACTCAGTGCGCCATCCAATGAAAGGTATTGTTTCGAATACAAAGTACTCAAAGAGCTCTACCCGGTGCTCAAAGAAGCCCTGCATAATGCCGTTAAACATGCGCAAGCCGCTACCATCCTGCTGAAATTATCCTTTCACGAAAACATGGCCGAAATTAGCGTGGCTGACGATGGTGTCGGCTTTAACCCAACAGCAGTTGATCAGCGAGGCCTGCGAAATATGAAGCAACGCATCGAAAACATCGGAGGCTCATTCGCCATAATCACTGCCCATAACCAAGGCACGGCAATTAGGATTAGCGGCATACCCTTGCATATAAAATCACATCCACATGAAAATAAAGTTAGCCTTGGTTGAGGATGAGGAGGTATACCTCAGCACCCTAGGAAGCCTCCTGTCTGCCAGCCAAGAAATTGAAGTTGCCGGACTGTTCCCTACCGCTGAAGCGCTGATTGCGGTATATGACAAGCAAGCATTCGATGTGGTATTGACAGATATTGGCCTGCCTGGGATCAATGGCGTTGCTTGCATCCGCCAGCTCAAGCCCCTTCGACCCGAAACCCAATTCATTGCCTTCACCGTTTTTGATGATGACAACAACGTATTTGATGCTTTCTGCGCAGGAGCCACCGGCTATGTGCTTAAGAATAGCACATCGGCTGAGATTGTAAAAGCAATTGTTGATGTGTACAATGGTGCCTCGCCTATGAGTAGCTCGATTTCCAGAAAGGTGATTCAGTTCTTTACCCAGGCCAATCGACAAACCATGAAGCTGCCCATTACGAAAAGAGAAACCGAAATCCTGCAGTTGCTATCGGAAGGAAGAAGGTACAAGGAAATTTCAGCGGCACTCTTTATCAGCATGGACACGGTTCGCACCCATATCCGAAACATCTATCAGAAGCTGGAAGTCAATAACAAAACAGAAGCAATCAATAAATACAGGAAGTAATCATTACCTGTGGCTTGCTTGACCTCGCGTTGCTAAGTGATGTGACGCACCCAGCATACCAATTCCATTGATTTGTCTGTACACATCCAATCAAATACGCATTTTGGGCGATTTCCATTTCGCAAGCTAGGCGCTAGTTTTGACTAATAAACCCATTTCTATGAGCACCTTCAACTACAGCCGACCCATTGCGCCTATAATTGCCATCATCCTTAGCATCACATCACTGCAAAGCTACGCTCAAGTAGAGGTGCTTGAGGACAACCCATACCAAACGAGTATAATCCTACAACTGAAGCTTGCCGATTTTGAATGCGGCATCAGTGATATACTGAGATTGGGTGTTGGCGTCAGGGGCGATTATTTCTTTCCCAAAATCCTTTCAGTGAATGCAGCTTGGCATCAAGCCGTGTACTCAACCATGTTAGCATCGGATGCTGAAATATGGGAGAATAAAAACGACAACCTGTCGCAATTCAATATGTTTGAAGCCGGAGGCCGCCTGCACCTCCTCGATAGAAAAAGAAACATCAAAGCAAAAGGCTACTTAGGTTCATCTGGCATGTATAGCTATTATGCCAAGCTGAATGGCATCCCTGTACGCAAAATCTTTGCACTACGCGGAGGCATGTACTCCACCGTAACCCCAGTCACTTCGCGCTGGAGCACCCTCGACAATGGCATTGCCGGAGGCATCGTGACAAAGGATGGTAGCATCATCGGTCGCTATACCGAGCTTTTCACCAACATGCGCACTTCTGGATTGTATGGTGGCTTTTCATGGAGTGAGTTCGCTAATGTGAAATACAAATCCCATAACAAAACATGGGTGAGTAAGTATTTCAAAGAAGTGTACTTCGATTTGCTTTATGCACCGAATGTGCAATTTGATCCATTCATTACTGCCAATCCGAATACAGGCATCTTAGCATCGCATGAAATCGAACCCAATATGGAGGGCAGCCTACGCACCTCCAACCTCGGCTGGCGGTTGGGAATGTATAGGGTTCGCTCTAAACGAAAAGTGAATGTCATGTTCGGCTTGGAAGCGGGTGCACGTCAGGGCTTATTCTTTAAAGGTGGTTACTTCACATCAAGTGTTGCCTTGTCATTTAGCTCTTGAGACAAGCAGAAACTTCCTTAGCGCCTAAACGCACCATCACAAATGATACCCTTGTTCACAAAAGAAACCTTGGGCAACAGCCCATTAAATAGTTGCACATTGTGCGTTTTACTTATCCTGATTACCAACATCACAGATGCACAGATCAATACTGCTGGCATAGGACTAGGGACTCAGTATGCGAAACGATACACGCAACGACATATCTCAACGGATCATGTGATTGTTGACGGGATCATCACCCCTGTTCATACGTATGATAATGTTGAGGTAAATAGCTTTGGAGGCGGAATTTCCTTTCATGGCAACATCTCGTTTATAGGATGGTTGATCAACAATGCATGGAACGATCTAGCCAAAGGTTTTTACATTGGTGATTATATAGAAGCAGCCGGAGGATTTGGCCCTTTTCAAGTAAAAAAGGAAGGTGCTGCTAGTAGCACCAGTATGATGTTGTACGCAAGTTTCGGCTTTGGATTTCAAGTTGGATACAAAATCCCGTCCTTGCCCGATTTGGCATCACTAGAGTTTCGATGGTACTTTAACGGCACTTTCAATAACATCCGGGCGGATAAAATCAGTTACATGAGAGAAATCCAAGATGACTTCCTGAATGTTGGACTAACTGGACGATATGGCTCGTACAGTCTGCGACTCGACTATGGATATCGACACTATAAAGCTCATCAGGTAGACTGGAATAACAATGCCAAGCGCTTCTCTCTTGGCTGCTACTGGCTCATTGACCGAAGCAAAAAGTACAGTCCGGGAAGCTTTAACGCTGCACTTGGACTGCGATACGAAGGATTTTACAATTACGCATTCAATGTGTATGAAAGCACGCTCAACGGTAGGAACCATGCTGTTTCTGTGGAGCTGGTTGTCATGAAATTCTAGGCCCTGCAACTTCACGCTAAATTACGCCAACCCCCTTACACCTTCACCAGTCGCTTCAAATCAATGCGACCCAGTAAGGCCGATGCGATGTTACCGCAAGCACGGGCATCACTAAAGAACTCCTGGCGGTTGCAGGCCGACGAAAAAAAAAAATCGGCTCGGCTACCGAACTCAAACGATCATTGGCCAATACCAAAGCTTGCTTGCCAGCCTATACTGTGTACAACCGCCCTATAGTGGGGAGTTTGAAGTGACAAGTCGCTAAACACGCCTTCAGCAGCCCAATATCGCAGCGCTAATTGTGCACTACTAAAGCAACGACCATAAATCGCTGGCCACCTGCTCGCAGGTCTCGCGAAAAGTGGGCGCACCTTTTACCTCCACAGGGCAATGTCATTAAGTAAAGCAGCGAACAAGCGGGCTAAATGTTTAACACGGTGATTGCGCTGTTCGACTCCTTCGGACTCGTTTTATTTTGGAGGAAATGAATCTACTATAAACATAACACCCTTCCGGGTGCATTAATCGTGGTGACGCGTTGATTTATGGCCGTTTCAGAGATTTCTTAGCCACTGGAGGTGGTGATCGACTCCGAGGGGGTCGCATCTCGAAATGCTGGTCATGAAGACAAAATAATTGTCTCAACCGGCTCAACTTAATGACATTGCGCCAAAGGGCCCATGCTGTGAATGCCCGTGCGTAAAATACCCCATGCCAAAGCCTCGATAAACGCACAAAACACTGTTGCTGAATTACCTTCTCATCAGCGAATCTCTTCAGCACTCCAGCGGATTCGTTGCCCATCTTCCGCTACTCCTCCATGCTGTAGGGCATCGGCGCCTGTTTGAAGCATCAACCATTCATTCTTTTTTTGAATTTTTTCAAAAGATCACTTGCAGATTTACACTTTCACCCTATCTTTGCACCCACATTCACAGACGGCCCGTTCGTCTAGGGGTTAGGACGCCAGATTTTCATTCTGGTAGCAGGGGTTCGATTCCCCTACGGGCTACAAAATCCCGCTGGATTTCCGGCGGGATTTTTTTTTTCAAAATTTCGAGCGCCAACAACCGTTTTGAAGCAGCAAGTGCCCGGCAAAAAAAATACCGGATCAAACGAGTTGAGCCGGTATTGCTAATTCAAACGAATCCTTGCTAATCTTCCATCTTCCAGTTATTCAAATACTGGGTGTTAAAATTACCGCTGATAAAGTTTTCGTCTTTCAGCATTTTCATATGGAAGGGAATAGTGGTTTTAATCCCTTCTACCACAAACTCGCTGAGGGCGCGCTCCATAGTGGCAATGGCTTCTTCGCGCGTTTGCGCAACAGAAATTACCTTGGCAATCATGGAGTCATAAAATGGCGGAATACTATAGCCTGAGTAAATGTGGGTATCTACCCGCACCCCATGGCCTCCCGGAACATGTAAGGTAGTGATTTTACCGGGTGACGGTCGAAAATCATTGTATACATCTTCAGCATTGATTCTGCACTCAATGGCGTGCATCTTGGGGATATAGTTTTTACCCGAAATAGGAATTCCGGCAGCAACCTTGATTTGCTCTTTGATAAGATCATAATCAATTACCTCTTCCGTTACTGGATGCTCTACCTGAATTCGGGTATTCATCTCCATAAAGTAAAAGTTGCGGTGCTTGTCTACCAAAAACTCAATGGTTCCTGCCCCTTCGTAGTTCACAGCCATGGCACCACGAACTGCTGCTTCTCCCATACGTTGGCGAAGCTCATCGGTCATAAATGGCGAAGGTGATTCTTCAATGAGCTTCTGGTGACGACGCTGGATGGAACAATCACGCTCACTCAAATGGCATGCCTTTCCGTATTGGTCGCCAACAATCTGGATTTCGATATGGCGAGGCTCCTCAATGAACTTCTCCATGTACATACCATCGTTTCCGAAGGCCGCTCCCGATTCGCGCTTGGCTGATTCAATATTGGCTTCCAACTCCTCTTCTTTCCAAATTACCCGCATGCCGCGACCACCACCTCCGGCGGTAGCTTTAATGATAACCGGATACCCAATTTTGGCAGCTACCTTTTTAGCTTCATCGAGGCTTTGCAATAAGCCGTCGGAACCAGGAACTACCGGTACACCGGCTTTCCGCATGGTGTCCTTGGCAGTAGCTTTGTCGCCCATGGCATTGATGGCTTCCGGTGGCGGTCCAATAAACTTGATGCCGTATTCACGGCAAATCTCAGAGAACTTGGCATTTTCCGACAAAAATCCATAACCAGGATGAATGGCATCCGCATTGGTAATTTCAGCGGCTGCCAAAATATTGGGGATGTTTAGGTAGGAATCGGCGCTTTTAGGCGGGCCAATACAAACAGCCTCATCGGCAAAGCGCACATGCAGGCTGTCGCGGTCGGCAGTGCTGTACACCGCCACCGTTTTAATTCCCATTTCGCGGCAGGTGCGAATTACACGTAAGGCAATTTCGCCCCGGTTTGCTATTAAAATCTTTTTAAACACAACGCTCAGGTTTAAGGTGAAACAAAAACCTTAGGCCGGGTCTACCAGGAACAAAGGCTGATCGTACTCTACCGGTGAGGCATTTTCTACCAATACCTTGGTTACCACGCCGGCTACTTCTGATTCTATTTCATTGAACAGCTTCATGGCCTCGATGATGCATACTACCTGGCCTTTTTCAACACGGTCGCCCACTTTTACAAAAGGCTCCTTATCGGGACCCGCCGAACGATAAAACGTACCAATCATTGGCGACTTAATAGGCAGACCGCTATCTGCCGGTACAGCGGCCGGAGCCGGGCTCGCAATAGGGGCTGCTGCAGGAGCTGCAACGGCTGCCTGAGCTGGCATCATTACCTGCTGAGGTACTACGGCATGATATTCTGTGACAGGCTTCTCGGCCTTAATCACTATTTTAAAGCCATCTCTTTCCACTTCCACTTCGGTTACACCCGATTTAGAAACGAAGCGGATCAAATCCTGTATTTCTTTCAAATCCATAGTCAAAAAAGGTTAAAGGTTATTTTACACGTTCTATGTAATCCCCGGTACGGGTATCAATTTTTATGCGGTCGCCCTGGTTTACAAACAAAGGCACGTTAACCGATGGGCCGTTATCTACCACGGCCGGCTTTAGGGCCGAACCTGAGGCAGTATCGCCTCTTAAGCCCGGCTCAGTGTACGTGACTTCCATTTCTACTGAGTTGGGCAATTCAAGGCCAAGAATACTCTCATCTTCGGTATTCACCAAGGCCAAACAAATGGCCCCTTCCTGCAAGAACTGGGGAGCATTAATCTTATGCTCCTCTACCGAAAATTGTTCAAAACTTTCACTATTCATAAAGTTAAAGCCCATATCGTCTTTATATAGAAACTGCAACTCATGCGTTTCTACTCGTACGGGTTCAATTTTTGCTCCCGCAGGAAAGGTATTTTCTAAAACACGACCATTCGTCATGCTCTTAAGCTTGGTACGCACAAAGGCAGCGCCTTTGCCGGGTTTTACGTGAAGAAATTCTACAACCTGGTAAATGTCGTTGTTAAACTTCAGGCAAAGCCCGTTTCTAAATTCAGCTGTGCTGGCCATATAAAATGCAATTTAATAGTTCAGAAATAGGGTGGCAAAAATAAATGGATTTATTTAGGGTCGTACGCCCATTTCAAATAAAGGGCACCCCAGGTAAAACCACCCCCAAAGGCTGCCCAAATGATGTTGTCGCCCTTGCGTAATTGGTTTTCCCATTCGTGTAAACAAAGCGGGATGGTGCCATTGGTGGTATTTCCGTAGCGCTGAATGTTTATCATCACCTTATCCTCATCGAGGCCCATACGCTCTCGAGTAGCATCAATAATGCGTTTATTGGCCTGATGTGGTACCAGCCAGGCGATATCCGCCGCCAACAAATGGTTACGCTCCATAATGGCAGCCGCCGTATCGGCCATATTGGTTACCGCAAATTTGAATACCGTTTTGCCCTCCTGGTACACAAAGTGCTCCTTGTTGGTTACGGTTTCAATACTCGCCGGCTTTAACGAACCGCCAGCCTTCTGGTGCAAATAATGACGCCCAGCTCCATCGCTATGCATCATGCTATCAATTACACCAAAACCTTCCGTATTGGGCTCAAGCAGCACCGCTCCCCCACCATCACCAAAAATAATGGCCGTAGCACGATCTTGCACATCCAAAATGCTGGTCATCTTGTCGGCCCCAACAACCACCACCTTTTTGTACATTCCAGCCTCTATAAATTTTGCTCCGGTGGTTACGCCAAACAAAAATCCAGAACAAGCTGCCGATAAATCATAACCGGCTGCCTTGTGGGCACCAATTTTATCACAAATGATATTTGCCGTAGCCGGAAAAGCCATGTCAGGCGTGGCGGTGCAACAAATCAACAATTCTATTTCCTCAGGCTTAAGACCGGTTTTGGCCATCAGCCCTTCCAGCGCTTTTACACCAATATCGGAAGTAGCCTTGCCTGGCTCATTGAACCAACGCCGCTCTTTAATGCCGGTTCTGGTGGTTATCCATTCGTCATTGGTATCCATGAACTTCTCCAAATCGAAATTAGTGACCACATTTTCAGGGGCCCAAGCATGAATACCAGTGATGGCTGCAGTTATTTTAGTCATTTCAGCGTATTAGAATAGGAATATGCATCTGAAATTGCTTTCAAAATCAGACCTGCAAATTAGTATTTTTTTGGGAGTCGGACAGCTTTAGTTGAAAGCATCCCTGATCTTATCGGTCAAATCATGTCGTGCCAGCTCCGAGGCATGGATAATCATGTTCATAACGGCCTTGGCGCTGCTGATGCCATGCCCAATCACCACGGACTTGTTTAACCCTAGAATCGGACTCCCTCCGTAATTTTCGTAATTAAAACTATCGAAAAATTCATCGACTATTCCACGGTGCACAATCAACTCATGAAGCGATTCGGCCAACTTGATCATCACATTGCCGGTGAATCCATCGCATACAATCACATCAGCCTTGTCATTAAACAAATCGCGCCCCTCCAAATTGCCTATAAAATCGAATTTCCCGTTATCTTTCAGTATTTTATATGCTGCCTGCGCAAGCAAATTACCCTTCTCTTCTTCCTCGCCAATGTTCATTAACCCTACACGAGGCGAAGCAATTCCCAATATATGCCGGGCATACAAATCGCCCATTACCCCAAACTGCAACAGGCTGTCGGGCCTGCAATCGGCATTGGCACCTACGTCCAAAATTAAACCCATGCCTCCTTTTTGCTTAGGCACCAGCGACGCAATACAAGGCCTAATCACGCCGGGAATGGTTTTTACCGAATACATTCCGCCAACCAGCATAGCTCCCGTATTACCAGCCCCGGCAAAGGCTTCTATTTCGCCCTGCCGTAAATACTGAAACCCGACCACAATGCTGGAGTCGGGGTATTTAGGAATGGCCTTAGTGGGATGCTCACCCATGGCAATTACCTGGGTGGTTGGTACCAGATGAATGCGCTTGCCTAACTCAGGATGCGACCCAAAGGCCTCCTCAAGCACAGCAGCATCACCAAACAAACTCAGGTGCAGGTCGGCCGGAAGTTGCTCCAGTGCTAACCGCACGCCTGAAATCGTGGCCTCAGGGGCAAAATCACCCCCCATCATGTCGACGCCTATCCGCATCGAAATCCATCTAAATTAAGCAGTGGCGTCGATAACCACCTTGCCTTTATAATACATCTTACCTTCGAACCAATGGGCACGGTGGTACAGATGCGGCTGCCCGGTAGTAGGACAAGTCGCTACAGTAGGCGCTTCAGCCTTGTAGTGGGTTCTTCTCTTGTCTCTTCTGCTCCGCGAATGGCGGTGTTTTGGATTTGGCATGTCAGTTTAACTTTAAATTCTTCAATTTGTCCCAGCGGGGGTCTACTTCTTCGTTTTCCTCCACTTTTGCGGTGCTGCCATCATACTTCTTCAACATTGCCTCAAAGTCTTGCTGACATGCTCCGCTATCACCGGCCTCACACGATGCCCGTAATGGCATCATCAGGCTGATTGTTTCATATAAAAATTGCCCCAGATTGATTTCCCAAGCCGTTATCGGCAGGAACCACAAGCTGTCAGTGCTTTCTCCCGGATCGGCCGAAAGTTTCACCACCAAACTGGCTTTGTCGTTCACCGGAACCGCTATTTGAGCTAAACAACGGTCGCAAGGCAACATCAAAGCACCTGAGATTTTGAATTCTAATACCAGACCGCTCGTCTTGCGCTCTAGCTCCAGGGCCACCTGCAAGCAGGCATCCTTAATCAAGCTACCCTCGAAATGCTCGAAAAAACCTCCTCCTATCTCATAATCGAAATAGTGGAATCCATTCTTCAAACCCGAGAACCGGATATCGTATGCCTTTAATGCTTCCATGCTACGCCCCGCAATTCAGGACGGCAAAGGTAATACCTTTTTCTGTAATTGTAAAAAGGCATTAAAAAAAGAGTGGCGAATGCTGGCTGAAGCATTGCATTCACCGCAGCGGCATCAGTACCCAAGCCCGCTAACAGGCTAACCCCGCTCGCGCTCTAGCTTCAGCTGCCCTGGTTTAATGGCGTTTTCCTCTAACCCCAATTGCTCGCGCCGCTGTTTGCTGATGTCGATGGCCTGATACACGGCCTCACGGAATGAGTCCACTTCGGCCTGGTTTTTCCCTGCCAAATCATAAGCCGTTCCGTGATCGGGCGAAGTACGCACTACTGGCAAACCCGCTGTAAAATTCACCCCACTGTCGAAGGCCAATGCCTTAAAGGGCGTTAACACCTGATCGTGGTACATCCCCAAAACCCCGTCGAACTTGCCATACAAGGCCGAACCGAAAAAGCCATCTGCGCCATATGGCCCATATACCTGCATACCGGCTTCCTGCGCCGCATTTATGGCTGGCTGAATGATACTCCCCTCTTCGGTGCCCAGCAAACCGTTATCGCCGGCATGTGGGTTGAGCGATAAGACCGCAATCCGTGGACGACTTACCCCAAAATCGAGCTGTAGCGATCGGTACATCAGTTTGAGCTTCGATACTATTTTTTCAGTTTTCAATTCCGAAGACACCTCTTTTAAAGGGATATGCCCCGTTACCGTTCCTACTCGCAAGCGGTCGCTCACCAAAAACATCAACACATCGGAGGTGCCAAAGGCTTCTTGTAAATATTCGGTATGGCCGGGAAATCGAAACTGGTCGGATTGTATGCTGTCTTTATTGATGGGTGCCGTAACCAAAGCATCAATTTTACCAGCCTTGAGGTCGTTCACCGCAGCTTCGAGTGAAAGAAAGGCAAAGCGCCCCACCTCGGGATCGGCCTGACCCAGCTGAATGTTGACCTCGTCTTGCCACACATTTACCAAGTTGGCACGCTTCGGGTTGGCAGCTTCTGCATCATTGATGATGTTAAAGCTCCAGTCGTTTACCCCCAGCGCTTTCCGGTGATAGGATGCCGTACGCGAAGAGCCGTATACAATAGGGATGCAACTGTGGTTGATGCGCGGATCCATCAAGGTTTTGATGATGAGCTCCATGCCAATGCCATTCAGGTCGCCTACCGATATGCCTAAACGAATTTTATTGTCCATGACAGTGCTTTTTGAGGAAGTTGTACAACAGACGGACGCCTACACCCGTACCATGTTTAGGGCGGTAGCTGCTCGGACTGTCTAAAAAGGCCGGCCCGGCAATGTCGATATGTATCCAGGGATAGTCGGTAAAATATTCGAGGAACTTACCAGCGGTGATAGCCCCGGCTTCGCGCCCGCCAATGTTTTTGAGGTCGGCAATATGACTCTTGAGCATATCGGCATACTCATCCCAAAACGGAAACTGCGCCAAACGCTCGTGCACCTGCAAGCCGCTTTCGAGCAAGCTGTCGAAGGCCGTTTGTTCGGCCGTGCCCATGGTTACGCTTCCTTGAGAACCAATGGCCAATACCGCCGAACCGGTGAGCGTAGCCATGTCGATCACCAATTGGGGCTTGTATTTTTTCGCGTAATGCAGCGCGTCGGCCAAAATCATGCGGCCTTCGGCATCGGTATTGAGTACCTCTACCGTCATGCCGTTGTACATGGTAATGACGTCGCCGGGCACGTAGGCATCTTCGCCGGGACGGTTGTCGGTAGCCGGGATGAGCGCTACCACATGTAAGGGCAACTTGTTTTTGGCGATGGCATAAACTGTGGCCCCCATGGCCGCGCCACCAGCCATATCGCTTTTCATACAGTCCATACTGCCCGGCGTTGGTTTCAAGCTCAATCCTCCGGTATCGTACACAATGGCCTTGCCCACCAACACAATGGGTTGCTTATTCACCGCATTTTCGGGCTTGTATTCGAGTATATTAAAGGTTGGTGGACGCTGTGAACCCCGGTTTACGGCCAGGAGTCCACCCATTTTAAGACTTTCGATTTGTTTTTTATTGAAGACCTCCACGTTGAAGCCGGCTTCGGCACCGAGGCGACGGAATTCGGCGCTCAGTTGCTCGGCTGTGAGGAAGCTTAGGGGCTCGTTTACCAAGTCGCGGGCCTCAAAAACGGCGCTAAGCAGGTTGCTGAGCTCGGTTACTTCGGCTTCGGTGAGGTTGGCGCTGTGCAGTCCGATGCTTTGGAGACTGTATTTAGGCGCACGCTCGCTGGTTTTGTAGCGGTTAAATTGATAGGCCGACAAAGCCAAGCCTTCTGCAAAAGCCAAAAAAGCGTCTTTATCGGCTTCGTTTTGGAGGATGACTTCGGACACTTCCAAGGCTTTGAGCTGCTGGTAGAGGGTATGACCGGCTTTACGGGCGGCTTCTAGGGCGGCATTGCCTGTTTTTTTGTCCGACAGCTGCACCACCCAGCGCAACTGCGGGTGCTGGTGGATGGCCACCACGCTGGCTTTTTTGTCGATGCGGGCGCTTACGTAAGCTACTTCCGCCTCATTTAAATTCAATTTGCTAAGGGCACTGCCAGGGGCAGTAAAAAACACCTGCGCTTTGCCGGCGGCAGGTGTGGCGATATGCATGTTTATTTTCATGATGTGTTTTTGATGAGGTGTAAAGTTACATCTTTTTTAGACCGCTCGCCTAACAGACCGTTCGCCTTCGGCTCACTTTACAGACCGCTCACCTGCGGTTCGGTAACAGACCACTCGCTTCGCTCATTCACAGACCGGTCGTCTTTGGCTCCCTTACAGACCGCTGCGCTAACAGACCGCTCGCTTTGCTCGCTGAGAGACAGCGCAGGCCCTGGCGTTTGTCAATCTGCGCAGCATTATCATTTTTAGCAGATGCAACGATTTGGTTCATAACCAAATCCGAAATCAATGTCGTTTAGTTAAGGCATGTCGCGGTAAGTCATAGACAAAGCGTTCATTTACCGCTGTGGCGCAGGGAGGTTATTGTCGCTCGAAAGACTCCCTGCGTTTTTTAATAGTAGGTAGCTCAAAATAGCTGTTTTTGGTACCTTTCGGCGGGGCTCAAGGACCACAGAAAATGGCTGTTGGCAGGTCACGCGTTTCGAGCACCTCAACGACCGGCGGAGGCTTTTGGTCTACGCTACTTTGTAGCTTGACCGGAGCGCGCAGAAAAGCAGCTTTGGGTACGCTTCAAGGGTTTGACGGATGTAGCATCAGCGTTAACTAAACGACATTGAATCCGAAATCGCCAATCGAAATCCAAAATCGCGAATCCCAACCGTTCACTGCCAAATCATAAATCTTACGTCAGAAATCGGAAATCAGAAATCTTCACCGCTCGCTTTGCTCGCTTTACAGACCATTCGCTTAGCTCATTCACAGACCGCTGCGCTGACAGACCGCTCGCTTTGCTCGCTGAGAGACAGCGCAGGCCCTGACGTATAGGAGCGCTGGGCAGGATGAATTTGGTTATTAGTCTTGATGGTCGTTGTTCACATCAAATCGAAATTGCAAATCGCACGTCAGTTCTGCTTGCCTCTGAACAAGCTCCTTAGGAGTATAAGGTGCAAGCTCCCGGTGGTAAAGATTTGTAGAAAAAGATCAACACTTTTTTACTCGACTTCTTCGGATAGCTCATGTAAAAACAAGGCATCCTACTCATCTTCAAAAAATTTTTGCTCAATTTTTTTCAAACCTACTAGTTGCATTACCTAAAATTCAGAAATATTCCTCACGAAGTCAGATCGTTATTTTGAAAAAATAAATTATCAATAAATCGTCACCTTTTGTTAAAATTGATGCTGAAAAGTGTTTTGATGTTTCAACATTGATTATTATTTTGGATATAAATTTTTTCGTATCAGTAATTTTGTGTAGTATTGAATAACTAACCCAATTTTATAGTTATGAATACAATTAAAAACCCGCGTTACAATTACGCACAGCATCTTGTTAACCAAGAGATTACCCCCCCCCCCCCCAACTTTCAGTTCAAGGTCAGCTATCAACACCTTACAGCCAATCTGAAACGACACTTTAGTGGAGGTGCATCCTGCCTTTTCAAAACGGTCATCGTATTTATGATGATTATCCAAAGTAACTACACTTTCGCTCAACAACGAACTCTATTTCCTTATTTGTACCAAAGCACAAGCAATGGAAATTCGGTAAGTTCTCCATTCCAAAGTTTGGACTTCACGACTTTCGACCAAGGTTTTGCCAACACTCCCAACTCAATTCCAACCGACCTAATTTCAGGCAAAAATGTTTGGTTAGATGAACAAGGAAACCCGGTTTTTTACATTATTGGTAGCTACATTGTAGACAAAAATGGTAAAGTACTAGATCAGATGGTCAACAATGTTAGAACCCACCCACAAATCAATGATGTGAACTACGAAATTAGGTCGAATATCAATTGCTTGATTGTTCCATTTCCAGGTCAAGACCCTACATGCGTAACAAAATTTTACATATTCACTCTATCAGATCCAACTTCAGGCCCTTCAATCAATGAATATAGTCTAGAGCCTTATTATTCGATATTAGACTTGAATCAAAACGTATTAGGTGTACATGTTAATGGTAAGCTAAATAATTTCTTTTCGGATAACGCAACTGCTCAAAAGATCCCATTACCTCCAAGTTTTATTGGCGGGCCTTACAATACTAATGTACCCCCTTTCTTAGATTATGATGGATTTCAACAATTCAATGTGCATATGAATGTGACATCCATTCCGGGATCTAATGATTACCTACTGGTATATTCACATATTACTGATTTGTATTTCTACAGAATTAGTCCTTTTGGGATTCAACTAGTTGGCACCTACAGCGATTTCTTTTTCAAAGGATTAACCATAGTAAATGGTACTGATGAATACATCTATTTTAGAAGCAAAGGCCAGTCCTTATCAAGCGAACTCGAAATTCACCCGTTATCAGGCGGCGGATATAGAATGACATATGCTGTGGAGGCTGCCCAAAACCCAGCGATACCTCAAGGATCTCCGATTCCACCTAGAGTGCCTGGATTTGTAATATCAGTCCTTGATTTTGACGCAAATTTCAATTACATAGCGCAATCTAAAAAGGTAATTGAGTTTTCGAGAGGATCAAATCAATCAACTACTGGACCTCGCCCAAGTGGCCTCCAATTCGATGAAACAGGTGAAGTTCTTTATATTTCTAAACAAAGAAACAATTTATATAACGACTATATTCTCGTAAAGGCGGATTTAACAACCAATCCTGTAGGAATAACAGTACTTGATGGCTTTACTGGTTTAACCAATGCTCAACTCGACGGATATGCGCGTTCGCACATTGAACCTGATGGACAAGGAAATCTGATTTTAACCAATGGAAGTGATGTGCTTAAATGTACCAACCCAAATGGGGGCTGCACCAATTGGGTTATAGAAACTAATGCATTCAGTACTCATGGAAGTGTACCACTTACTACCGGGATTTCCACGTTATCCGACTATGGTAGCTACACCATAAATGGTAATAGACTATCTACAAATCAGTATCTCGCCTGGCGAGGCTTTGACGCCACTTCTTACACCGTTAACGTTAACCAAACATGGACCAATCAAAGTAACCCATTTAACAATCCGTATGGCATTTACATCAAAGACACCTTAGTGGTAGCAAGCGGCAAAACACTAACCATTAACAATATGAGCGTTAGGTTTTCCCCGTCTGGCCGCATTTTGGTGGAGCCCGGGGGGAAGTTAGTTACGAATGGTGCTACCTTGAGTCATGATAATCGTTGTAGCGACGCACCTTGGCACGGCATTCAGGTTTTTGGCAACATAAACCAGCCACAGAGCCCTTTACATCAAGGCATACTGCAATTGAACAATTCTACGGTTTCTTATGCTCGTGAAGCGGTTCAATTATGGCAGGAAGGCAATTACTCGTCAACTGGTGGCATCGTGCAGGCTATAAACACTTTGTTTTTAAACAACGGCCGGTCGGTTGAATTTATTTCCTACCCTTATTTTTCACAATCTAAGTTCGAGAATTGCAACTTTGAAGCGAACCATCTATTCCCAGCTTCGCATGTTAATTTCAGAGCCTTCGCTACAATGTGGAATGTAAGAGGTTTAGGGTACTTTGGATGTGATTTTGAAGTAAATCACCCTGATTTGGTGTTTGCCGATCAACATGTATTCGCTAATAGAGGTTACGGCATTCTCTCACATGATGCCCAGTATACAGTAACTTATTACTGCCCTGCCGGCTTCGACCCCTGCCCTGCCAAACAAAATGGCTCATTCAAAAACCTAAAATATGCCATTTCGGCACATACCATGGAACAGGATCGCCCCATTACGGTTGCCTACACCGACTTCAAAGACAACCAGTGGGGTATTCACAATGTGGGCGTGAACAATTCTGTATTGGTACGCAACAACTTTGAATTGGGTAAACAATGGAGCACCTATTCAGATGGGGCAAATTATATGGGGCCTTCAGAGGGTATCTCTGTTTACACGGGAACAGGTTTCCGCATTGAAGAAAACAACTTCAACCCTTCGAGCGAATTTACCAACATTGCCGTTGGTGTAGTGGTTTCGGCTGCGGGTGAAGCCGATAACCAAACTTTCCGCAATAATTTTAACGGTATTCAATATGGATCTGTTTCGAACTACACCAACCGCGAACCTTGGGGCCAAACAGGCTTGCGTTTTTTATGCGGCAACTTTAATGAAGTGTGGTTCGACAATGCCATTATTCCGGTAAAAACCCCCAAATATGAAGGCATCCGTTTACATCAATTAGAAGGTCAAGAGTTTTCTGTAGACGAGTATTCAGCAGGTAATAGTTTTTCGCAAAACCCCATTTATCCCGAGGGCAATTACCTCAATCATACCGATAACTCAATAATTTATTGGTATCACAATGGTTCTGGATATCCGACTAATAGGTCTACGAGTAGGGTTGTTCCCAATGATCCTGAAAGACCAATTGAATGTAAATCAAAATTCAATGATGGCTACACTGAAGAACGGTTGGATGGAACTACTGAATTGCCTGATCTAATTGCGCAATACGGCACATTAGAGAGCGAATACGGCAATTTGCTCCACAATTTGCAGCAGCAACTGGATGGAGGCAATACCCCCAGCTTACTCCAAAGCATTTATGAAACCTGGCCGCAAGAAGCTTGGGATTTGCGCGCCGACCTTTTGGAACATTCACCCTATTTGAGCCGGGATGCGTTGAGAGAGGCTGCGCATAATGAAAATTTCCCGCGCGCCATGTTGTTAGAGGCATTGCTGGCTAACCCTGATGCTCACCGTAACGATCATGGATTTATAGAATTTTTGCAAAATGAATTGCAACCTGCACTACCAGCCTATATGATCGATTTAGTGGTACTTTCGTGGGAAGACATGACCTTGAGAACGGTTCTTGAAGCCAAAATGGCGGCTAAGGCAGGTGATATGGCTTGGCGGTTGAACCAAATCGTGAACTATTACCTCACCGACTCAGTGAGCCAAGACGCCCAAGTAGAATTTTGGTTGAACCGAGCGCTCGACTTACGTTCGAAGTACCGCCTGGCTTGGCACCATGCACGTAAAAACCAATACAGCACTGCCCTGGCTGTAACCAACGGTCTCTCAACCCAATTTACCCTGAATCAACCCCAATTAGCCGAAAAAGCCCGTTTCGAAAGTCTAATTGCCTTTAAACAAAGCCTGGGCACAACTGGCTTGGCTGGTGTAAATGGCGAGGGCATTGGCTGGTTAGAGAGTTTTGTAGCTTCTACCGACGATGCCTTCGACTACAGCCTTGTCCTAGCTCAAAACGCCCTGCAACACCAAGGCAGTACGCAAATACACCAGGTACACCTACCACAAAGCGAACCCCAAGGCCGAAGATCAGCCAATAAAGAACAAGCCTTGCAGCAACTGCGTGAGGATTTAACTGTATTGAAGTTATACCCGAACCCGGCGAATGCCTACGCTACCCTGGCCTTCGAATTGCCGCAAGAGGTAGAAGAAGCCACCTTGGTCATTGCCGATTTAACTGGTAAAATTGTGAACCGGATTCTTTTAGATGGTAAGAAAGGCCAACAACTCATCGATACACGTAATCTGCCCGCAGGAATGTACATCACTTCGGTGGTTTGCAAAACAGGCATTTTAAAGCGTGATAAATTGGTAATTAGCCGCTAACTTTAATGCTGCTGCTATCAAATGATAGCAGCAGCCCCTTTTTAATTATGAGAATAGTCCTCATTTTTGTTTTTGTTTTCGTAAGATTAGTGTGCACAGGCCAACACTTGTTTACCGACACTAGTACCCACAATAGCGTATCATCTGTTTACAATGCGCTTTTGCTTGATAACGACAGTACATTTTATTTGGGTGCAATGCATGTTCTTACATCAAATGGAATAACTCCAATTGCTTCTCTTGTAAAACGCCAGAATAGTCAAATTGCTTTTATTGATTCATTTGGAATTATGACTTCCAATAATCACGTGCTTGATCTAAAAAGATGGGATGAAGGCAAAATACTAGTTGTAGGCGAGTACATCAGCGGATCGCTTGGGAATCAACCGCTACTATCAACCTATTTAGCACTCCGTTCTAACAACGGAGATTCAATTTGGTACAAGACTTATCAATCAGGGTTACCAAATGTTTCTATGCCAGGTCGATCGGTTATACGCGTTTTTGATGAAATCTGGATTGCCTCAATTTGGCTGACAGTTACAAGTAACTCAGTTTTAGACCGAAAAGTGATTTTATTGAAAATTGATAGCTTGGGAAATGAAAAAGCACGTTACATCTACGGAAATCAAACAACCGGTTTACGCCAAGTTCCTGGTTATTTACAAGTAAATGCTAATAACGAGATCGTAGTTGGTGCTGATAATTGTCAAGGCTGTGGAGGAAATACCGTACCTGTTTGGCAATCTTGGATTTTTAATGTTGATACCTCTGGTCAAATTTCAAATGAATATTTTACGCCCATTGGTAAAAATATAGCCAGCCCTTTCAAAGTTACACAAACACCTGATGGAGGTACCGTTTTTAGTGCTGTAAAAATTCATAATTATCCGCAACCCAACGGTTCTATCAATTACCGTTACCAAGGTTCTGTTACCAAGCTTAACAGCCAATTGGAGTTAGAGTGGGACAGCATTTATGGCATCGAATCTCTATCGACCAATCTGGCTCATGTAGTACCCGACCGAAGCGGTGGTTATGTAGCCGTAGGCACTCATTCCAATCCCAATCACCCCAGAGTGGGTTGGATGACCAAATTGAATGCCCAAGGTGAAATGCAATGGCAAAGGTTCTTTTTGCCATTTCCTAGCTTGCAAGACCCACAATGGGGCTACTTAGAACATGTAGCTGTAACTGAGTTTGGCAACATTGTGGCCGCAGGAAAAGGCCAAAACCTAACTGGAGCGCTCGACCACGCCCAATACGCTTGGATCATCAAAACCGATAGCATGGGCTGCCTGGTGCCTGGTTGTGCGGTGAGTTTACGCGAGCTCACTACTGAGCCAGTGTACCTCAAGGCCTGGCCCAATCCGGTGAGTGAAGTGCTCAATGTGCTGGTAAAATCAGAGCAGCCCCTGCATGGTACCCAATTTAAACTCATCGATATGGTCGGCCGCACCCAGCGCCAATGGGAAGGCAGCTACGAAGAATTGCAGTACCAAATTGCCGTGCGCGATTTGCCAGCGGGTTTGTACGTATTACAATTGGTAAAAGGTGGGCAGTTGCTGGCACGTGAAAAGGTGGTGGTGACGCATTAAAATATTTATCACAAGGCCGTTAGCCGGAAATTTGGCTTGGCATTTAAACCATATTATGAGTTATTTTCTCACCGACTCCACCAACCAAGACGCCCAAGTAGAATTTTGGCTGAACCGAGCGCTCGACTTGCGTTCGAAGTACCGCCTGGCTTGGCACCATGCACGTAAAAACCAATACAGCACTGCCCTGGCTGTAACCAACGGTCTCTCAACCCAATTTACCCTGAATCAACCCCAATTAGCCGAAAAAGCCCGTTTCGAAAGTCTGATTGCATTCAAACAAAGCCTGGGCACAACTGGCTTGGCTGGTGTAAATGGAGAAGGAATCAGCTGGTTAGAAAATTTTGTGGCTTCAACTGATGATGCCTTCGACTACAGCCTTGCCTTGGCCCAAAACGCCCTACAACACCAGGGCAGTACGCAAATACACCAGGTACACCTACCACAAAGCGAACCCCAAGGCCGAAGAGCAGCCAATAAAGAACAAGCCTTGCAGCAACTGCGCGAAGATTTAACTGTATTGAAGTTGTACCCTAATCCAGCCAATGCCTTTGCTACCCTGGCCTTCGAATTGCCGCAAGATGTTGAAGAAGCCACTTTGGTCATTGCCGATTTAACAGGTAAAATTGTAAACCGGATTCTTTTAGATGGTAAGAAAGGCCAACAACTCATCGATACACGCAACCTGCCCGCAGGTATGTACATCACTTCGGTGGTTTGCAAAACAGGCATTTTAAAGCGTGATAAATTGGTAATCAGTCGTTAATTTTATAGCAGCTGCCTGTTAAAGCTGGCAGCTGCTGCTTTTTCTCTATGCGGACATTATTTTTAATAACTCTTATGCTGTTGGGCAAACTCACCTTTGCCCAACAATATTTCAGCGATACAACCACGAATGATTCATATGGTTCTCTTTATGCCGGACTTGCCTTAGAGAATGATTCTACTTTCTATACATTAGGAATATATGATGGTTACGATCCTTCTTTGAAGGTTCAGTTGATGATTTCAAAACATTACAATAATCAAGTTTTTAATCGATGGGTTCGAGGCAGGGCCGATCGCTATTACTTCATGCGCGATATAAAAAAATATGGTGAGTTGTTGTGTATAGCAGGGACCATTCCCGTCAATTCACCCTTTCCAAATCAGCCATTTTATAATGCCTATATGCTGATAATGAATACCAATGGCGACTCAATTCTCTACAAAGAATTTGATTCGGGATTGCCAGACGTTACCTTTTCGTCAGAAGGCATCATTAAACTAGGCAGTGAAATATGGTTGGCCATTTCATGGCGAAGAGTCACCTCAAACTCGGTACTTGACCAAAAGGTGTGTTTGTTACGTCTTGATAGTTTGGGCAACGAAAAAGCACGTTACCTCTATGGCAGTAACGCAACTGGCTTTAGCCAAATTCCTCGTGGACTTGATGTAAATGCAGACAACGAAATCATAGTGGCTGCGGGAGATTGCCAAGGTTGTACGGGAAATGGCACACCTATTAATCAGGCTTGGATATTCGCAGTAGATACTTCCGGTCAACTCTTACGGCAGTATTTCACTCCCCCTGTCAATAATCGAGGTGCTGCTTTCAAATCATCCACGACTGCAGATGGCGGGGCAATATTTAGTGCGGTTAAAATCCATAATTACCCCCAACCCAACGGCACCACCAATTATCGCTATCAAGGTTCTGTTATTAAGCTGAATAGTCAATTGCAGCTAGAGTGGGACAGCATTTATGGCATCGAATCTCTATCGACCAATCTGGCTCATGTAGTACCCGATCGCAGTGGTGGTTATGTAGCCGTAGGTACCCATTCCAATCCCAATCACCCCAGGGTGGGTTGGATGACCAAATTGAATGCCCAAGGTGAAATGCAATGGCAAAGATTCTTTTTGCCATTTCCTAGCTTGCAAGACCCACAATGGGGCTACTTAGAACATGTGGCCGTAACCGAATTGGGCAACATTGTGGCTGCTGGCCGTGGCGAAAATCATACCAGCGCCCTCGACCACGCCCAATACGCCTGGATCATCAAAACCGACAGCATGGGCTGCTTGGTTCCGGGTTGTGCAGTGAGTTTACGCGAGCTCACTACTGAGCCAGTGTACCTCAAGGCCTGGCCCAATCCGGTGAGTGAGGTGCTCAATGTGCTGGTAAAATCAGAAAAGCCCCTACATGGTGCCCAATTTAAACTCATCGATATGGTCGGACGCACCCAACGCCAATGGGAAGGCAGCTATGAAGAATTGCAGTACCAAATTGCCGTGCACGATTTGCCAGCGGGTTTGTACGTATTACAATTGGTAAAAGGTGGGCAGTTGCTGGCACGTGAAAAGGTGGTGGTGACGCATTAAGTAAGACCACTCGCCTAGCAGACCGGTCGCCTGCGGCTCCCTTACAGACCATTCGCTTCGCTCATTCACAGACCGCTGCGCTAACAGACCGCTCGCTTTGCTCGCTGAGAGACAGCGCAGGCCCTGGCGTTTGTCAATCTGCGCAGCATTATCATTTTTAGGCATCATCACCAAATCATAAATCTTACGTCAGAAATCGGAAATCAGAAATCCTCACCGCTCGCTTTGCTCGCTATTTGACAGTGCAGGCCCTGGCGTACTACTCCATGCTTTTAATGGGCATTGGACTTGGATCCTGATAGTAAGATGCTTAACCTTTGGCTGTTCAATCAAAAATCACCAAACTCGGAAGTATTTTTGTGCCAAACTCGGAAGTGAAATGGTGCCAAACTCGGAAATTGTATTAACTTTGTTGCCAGAAAGGCCTCCCCACATGCAAAAAAAGGAATACAAAAAGCGCTTGGCGGATCCCGAATTGCAACTTGCATTGCAGTCGGCCGGAGCCGTATTGGTAGAAGGTGCCAAATGGTGTGGTAAAACACGTACCGCCACAGAAGCAGCGCGGAGTGTTATTTATATGCAAGATCCCGACAACAGCAGCACCTACCTCGCTATGGCCGACACCAAGCCATCGCTCTTACTCAAAGGAGCAACACCACGCCTACTCGACGAATGGCAAATGGCCCCCGTTTTATGGGATGCAGTCCGGTTTGAAGTAGACCAAAGAAACACTCCTGGGCAGTTTGTCCTCACTGGATCGGCTGTACCACTCGATAACACCACTGCCCATACTGGCACTGGTAGAATAGCACGTATCAAAATGCGGCCGATGAGTTTGTTCGAATCCGAAGAATCAACCGGCGACATTTCATTAGCAGCTCTTTTCGACGGCACGCAGTCGGATGCAGGTGCCCTATCTCCCCTTTCGATCGAAAAAATAGCCTTTGCCTTGTGCCGTGGAGGTTGGCCTGCCAGCATTGCTTTGCCACCAAAACCCGCCTTGCGCATGGCCACCGATTATGTAGAATCGGTGTTAAACTACGATGTATCGGCTGTAGACGAGGTAGAAAAAAATCCAGAACGCGTGCGTTTGTTGCTGCGGTCGTTGGCCCGAAATATGGCTACTACTGCCAATTATCAAACCATCAAACAGGACATTGAAGCTACCGACAATAGCATTTCAGACAAAACCATTGCATCGTACATCAACGCCTTGCGCCGCATTTTTGTGGTGGAAGATTTGCCTGCTTGGCAACCCTCTTTACGCTCCAAAACCGCCATTCGCACCTCCGAAAAGCGCCACTTCGTAGATCCATCGCTAGCTACAGCCATCATGCGCCTTGACCCAGAAGGCTTATTGCAAGATTTTGAATATTTTGGCTTTTTGTTTGAATCGCTTTGCACGCGGGATGTACGCATATATGCCCAAGCCAACGATGGTGATGTGTTTCATTACAGAGACAAAAGTGGCCTTGAAGCCGCCCTCATCATTCGTTTGAGAGACGGCCGTTGGGCTGCTGTAGAAGTAAAACTAGGTCAAAAACAAATTGAAGAAGCCGCTAAAAACCTACTTGCTCTACGCGATCGGGTAAATGCTGAAACCATGGGAAGTCCTGCATTTTTGATGGTGCTTACCGGCGGGGGCATGGTCTATAAGCGGTTGGATGGCATTTGGGTAGTTCCCATTGGCTGCCTTAGAAACTAAATAGTAAAGCTTCATTCTATGTTACCCTATCTCCAACCCTACCACCAAAGTCTCGCCCCCGAGGAGCAAGCCATTTGCGAACGTTTGGCCGAGCTCATTACCGCAGCGTTGCCTGAGGCCGAGGGCAAAATTTGGCATGCGCACCCGGTTTGGTTTTTGGAGGACAATCCCGTGGTGGGTTACAGCAAGCAAAAAAAGGGCATCCGGCTGATGTTTTGGAGCGGGGCCGATTTTGACGAAGCGCTGTTGAATGTGCGCGGCGGGAAATTTAAGGATGCGTCGGTTTTTTACAATTCGGTTGAAGAGATTGAGCCCGAGGCGGTGCAAAGCTGTTTGCAGAAGGCAAGGAGCATTCAGTGGGACTACAAAAACCTCATCAAACGCAAAGGCAAACTCGAAAAAATAAACCCATGATGCCTAGTCTTAAACACAACGCGCGGATGGCCAGCATGACCTTCGCATCAGTCTACCCGCATTACATAACCAAAGTAGAACGCAAAGGCCGCAGCGTAGCAGAGTTGCACGAAGTAATCAGCTGGCTCACGGGATTCAACGAGGCGCAGCTGGCGCAGCTCATCGAAAGCAAAGCGACTTTCGAGCAGTTTTTTGCGCAGGCCCAGCTGCACCCCAACGCGGTGCTCATCACGGGCAGCATTTGCGGCTATAAAATCGAGGAAATCAACCACTTTAACCGAATATCTTACAGGTATGAGCATGGACACCCTCAAATTACCACCATTGCAACTGTTAAAAAAGTCATGTTCTTCGACATTGAAAACAATACAAACTATGCGCATTTTTTCAGAGCCTTCCTTTACTTAAATGCAAATACTACTGTAGAGTATTCATCTGAAAAGTTGGCACCGGTAAAACCGTACATCCCGTGCAGTGCTAATCTTTTGAACAATTAAACGCTCGTTAGATGAACATTTTTAATAAGCTAGCGGTCTAAAGATTGGGGAGTACTACATTATGCCAACCTGTTTAGCCGGTCCATAGGATCGCCTATTTTGTTAAGCTGCTCACACTGCTTTGCTGCTGATGATTGATGCCACTTGGTTTCGCAGATGAGTTATGTCGGTTCATACTAAATCACCCCAGCACTACAACAGCTTTTGTATCTTTGACCAAAAAACATGAATACCCGCCAGCTTATTATCCTCATTTTGTTGATCGGCTTTAATCTGTTGGCCGGCTATTTCGCCTATCAAAGCTGGCAAACAGGGCCTGAATGGCGTATTGTTGCCGGGAGCGTAAGCTTTGCCGGCTTTTTATTTGTATTGGCCTTTTACCTCAATTACCTGCGCGAAGAAAAAAGGCGCTAAGTTTGGCGGGGCCTGTTGCAAAAACTAATATGACCTGAATCAGACAATCGGGCAGTTAGCAATACCTATATTGCCAACATGAATTGTTACAAAACCATTCTAAACCTCTTGCTGCTGATGGCCTGCTGTGCAGGCTTTTCCAAGCCCTTATCAGCCCAAAGCAACCTACAAATCAGGTCGATACTGAACCCTCATGCCGATTTTTGCAGTTTCTCCCGTCTCGAAAAGCTACGGTTTATGGTGCAAAATGTTGGAAGCAGCAGCATCGCCGACTTTATCGCATCCTACAAATACGGCCAGGCCGCTTGGCAAAGCGAAAGTTTCAACAGTCCACTTTCACCCAATCAATCGCTGCCCTTTGAGTTTTCGCAGCCCATCATGTTTCAATCGGGTATCGACACCTTAGTGCTGGCCGTTAGCAATGGGCAAGCTCCAACACAAAATACCGATACCCTGCATTTTTACTTCAACGCAAACAGCCCGGTCAACCTTCCTTATTTCGAAAATTTCGAACTGCCAAATCAACTTGCATCTACTTGCGTAGCGAGCAGAGGAAGCGCATCAGCGATTGTAATGGATTATCCTTTTGGAAGTAACAATCCGACTAAAAAGCTATTGGTGATGACAGCTTCGCGCCTCATACCCATTTTCAACACCCAGGTTCCAGCCGATGTTTGGGATGAGGCCTGGAATCCTGAATATTTGTCGGTAAAAAGCATTCGCGTGAACCATCAGGGTACCGACAGCCTGTGTGTTCGTTTTAAATTATTGCAACTAGCGGGAGGTACAAATCCAGATCAGCTTTTGAGCTTTTTCCGGGTATTGGTGAATGGCATACAAATAGGCCCTACTTTGCAAGCCAGCGGTCCCGGCCAAAGTTTCCAAACTTACGATTGGGCCATTGATAGCTTACAGCTCGGGACTGATCGAATCATAGTTGAGTTTCAGGCTAAAAATAGATATCTGCCACTCGGACCTCCTCTGGCTGTCAACGGCTGTCTAGTTGATGAGGTGGTGGTGTATAACAAGCGACCCAATGGGGTCCAAATGCGGCAGTTGGATATGAGTGTTCCATTACCCATGTTGGGCGATCAGCTGCAGTTACACGCGCAGCTTCGAAACCATGGCGTCGATACGTTACGTTCGGTTTGGATGTATCACAATGCGCAGTCATCGCCGGATAGCCAGCTTTTTATGCTTAACCTGCCCTTTATGCGCGATACCACGCTGGTTTTTTCGCGACAAATACAAGCGCAAGATCAACCTTTATGTGTGCGACATGGGCATTTAAACGGGCAAGCAGTAAGTCAGGCCGATACCCTTTGCGAGCAGCTGCCAGCCCTGAAGTCGGTGGCACAGCTTCCGTATTGCGATAATTTTGAGGGTTCGCAGCAATTGTGGGTGCCAGTACACAGCGAAAGTTTGCGCTATGGGGGAAGCTGGATCAGCGGATTGCCCCAGAAACAATATGTTCAGGGTAGCACTTCGGGCACAAATACCTGGTATACCGGGCCTGATAGCAATTATCGGCCGCACGAAAGTTCTGCCTTGTATGGCCCCGTTATTCAGGTTACAAAAGACAGCTGCTACCGCATAAGTTTTAAGGCCAATTGGATGTTTGATTTTTTTCAAAATAATCCTACTTACCCTCCATTGTGGGGAGATGGGTTTACCATTGAAATGCAAAATCAATTGGGCAACTGGCAAACCATGGGCAGTGTAGATACCGTAAACATGAGTTGGTACAACAATATGGTTTTTGCTTTGCGCGATATCACACAAAGCCCCATAAATATGGGCTTGGGTTGGACCGGTGGCTCCATGGGCCAATACTATACACAAGAACAGGTATTCAAAGCGCCATTTAGCGGTGATTTAAAATTGCGTTTCCGTTTTGCATCAGATGATGTTGGTTTAGGCGAAGGTGCTGCCATTGATGATTTTTGTTTCGAATTGGCGAGTTGCGCCGATTTACCTGCCAGCATCAGGGCACAAAAGCCATTGGAACAGCTGCGGCTGTATCCCAATCCATCGGGAGCGCAAACAACCCTCGCGTTCGCTTTAACAACACCTAGCCTGGTGGAAAGCAGCATACGTAATATGCAAGGTCAGCTGGTATACAGCCACAAGAGCCATTTAGAAGCGGGTAGCCATGCCTTGCCTTTGCAGTTACCCGATTTGCCGGCAGGGGTTTATTTCGTGCAGCTACAGGCCGGGGAGCAAGTGCAATTTTTGCGGTGGATCAAGTATTAGTCCGCTAAAAATACCAACTCAAAACCGCTTGCAAATTGCGTCGTGGCTCGGGTAAATTGATGAGGCGGTAGCGGCTCAGGTGATTAAAATAGCGTGCATTCAACAGGTTGTTAGCCATTAATCGTGCTTGCAACTGCTGCTTGCCCAGCTTAAAGTTTCCACCGGCTTGCAGTTGCAGGAGTTGGTAGGCGGGGGTAGGCGCTTCGTTGCGGTCAACACGGTTTTGGGCAGCCACCCAGCGCCAGTCTAGGCCTACATAAGGAAGTTTTAGCCACTTTGGCCCCTTTTTAAACTGGTATTCTACTTCCCAAATGAGGCTGGCAGGCGGGGTCCAAGGCAGAGGTACCCAGGTACTCATATTGAGCATCCACACATATTCGCCCACCAAGCCCAGGTGCAGGTTTTCGAGCAGGTGGTACTCCAGCTGAATTTCGGTACCGGTATGTAGCACTTCGCCCTGTTCGTAACGGAAAATTTGTCCGCCTTCTGGCAAAAAGGTGAACTGTCCGGTTGGGCGGAGGTAGATGTAATTGCTGAAATAATTAAAATAGGGACTAAATTTCAATTGCCAGCGCGATGTGCGGTACTGGGCAGCCAGGTCAATTTGCCAGCCACGCTCGGGCATGAGGCTACTGTCGCCTTGTTCGTGACGGAAGCTGCCGTGGTGTACACCATTGCTGCTGAGCTCAGCCACGGTGGGCAGGCGGAAACTGCTGCCCAAATTGGCCTTAAAGTTCAAGCTTTTACTGGCCATCCAGCTCATGCCCACAGCACCTGAAAAATTATGGAAGAAGCGGTCGAGCTCCGGTGCCCGCTGCCGGTCGATGAGCTCCCCTTGAATGATGAGGCTCTCGCGATAGGCTGCCGAACGAATGCCGCCTATATCGTAACGCAAGCCTGCATTGGTGAAAAAATTGGGGCGCAGCTGCCATTGCAACAGGGCAAAAGCACCCGCTTGCCAGGCATCAAAATCGGGGATCAGGAACTCAAAACCATCGATGCGATTGGTTTGGTATTGTCCGCTACCACCCAGAATGAGGGTGCGCACACTATCTAGCTTTAGATGATAACGGGCATTATAGCTCCAGGTGCTCAGGTCCATACCGTGGGCTAAGGTGTTGCTACTGTCGAGCAAGGGGCGACCGTGGGCGTGTGGTGCCGATAGCTCCTCGCGTCGGTTAAGTTGATAGCCCAAATCGAGCTCCAGCCAGTTTTTGCCCAGAATAACACTGCTGTTCGAGCTCAGCTTATAGTGCCTGATGCGTTGGCTAGGCAGGGCGATATTGCGGCTATTCCCATCGTCGACCACCCGGTAGCCGAGGGGCCGGCCAATGGCACCCGGAAAAAAGCCGATGTTTTGATCGAAGCTGCTGAGGTTGATGTGGCTGTAACCCCATTTTTTATTGATGCCGATGGCGCCGCTCAGGTGAAGTTCCTCTCCCGCGGTGTTCTCAAGCTTTGCGTTGGGAATGGGAATCACAAAGCGGTTGTATTGGAAACTATCTGCAGGCAATTTATAATCGCCATAGCTGTGGGCCGTTAACCGCATGCGGTACACCAGCCCATAGGCCCGATGGCCTTCCACAGCAGCTGAGGTGCCAATATGGTCGTTCACGGTGCGTCCGAGCAGGGTAATGCTGCCCTGAACGGTATCCTCAGCCGGGAAAATGCGGGGTTTAATCTGAATAACGCCGGCCATGGCATCAGAGCCATAGAGCAAAGAGGCAGGGCCCTTTAGCACTTCTATCCGTCCTACATTAAACTGATCAAGTTCAAGCCCATGATCAATTCCCCATTGCTGCCCTTCTTGCTTGATGCCATTTTCGGCCACCACTACCCGATTAAAGCTCATGCCCCGGATAACGGGTTTCGAAATGCCAATGCCGGTGTTGATCGTTTGAATGCCGGGTAATCGCTCGAGGCTTTGCATGAGCGTGAGTCCGGCGTATTTCCTGATTTGGGCTTCGCTTACAATGTCGGTACTTTGGGTTAGCTGTTCTTCGTTGGCGCGCGTCAGGTCGTTTTCTACCAATACTTCGCGCAATTCCAAATGCGAGGAATTTAACAACACCCTCAATTGCATGTTCTGGGTAATTTCAACATCAATTCGCTGCGCTTCATATCCTAGATAATGCACATGCAAATGGTAATGTCCGGGTTTCAGGTTATTAAATTCAAAATTACCATGCCCATCGGCAATCCGACCTTTTTGTAATTCGTGGATGAGTACGCTGGCACCTGGTAATTGCCGACCCTGATTATCTACCACCTGACCGCTTAACACATGTTGTGCATGCAATGTAACCGGACTTAACCAGCAAAAAAGCAGAAAATATAAAAGTTGTTTTTGCAACACGATTGCAAAAGTACAATTTCGAAAGCAATTTTGTTCCGGAAGTGAGCCTGCCGCGTGTGGCGTACAACAAGAAACATTCACGTGGAGCCAAGGAAGCTGGGCAAGTGACCTCAACTGAACATGATGGCGATGTACAAAACCTCGTCAAAAAAAAAGATAAAAAAAGCCGATTGTATAACCGGCTTTTTTTTCGACGAAAAGGGAGGTTTAGAACTTCATACCAACCCTCAGCCCACCTACCATATTGTACATACCCAGGGAGTTGCTTGAACCGCCGGGTGATACAAATTTGTTGGTTGTGCCTCCGACGCTTACTTCAGCTACCTCGTCACTACCCGACAGGCTCATAAAGCCATAGCCAAATTCAGCACCTACGTACAATTGTTCGAAAATGTAATAATCGGCACCTACAATCAAGTTGAGTCCGATACGGCTGCCGGGGGCATACTGGGGATTTCCACCGGGTCCCCAACCTCCGGTAATGGTTGCACTCGTGTTGGCATCATAACCACCCCCCAAGCCAGCAGCATTGCTCCAACTTTCGGTGGCTGATCCAATACCAAACATAAATTCAGCCCCGAAATAGGGCGAAAAACGGTCGTTTTCGCCAAAATGCTTCTCAGCCCCTAAGCGTAAATCGAACAAGGAGTTAGTACGGGTAACGCTACCTGTTCCACCTGTGCCGTCTGGATTTTCAGCAAAATTTGTGGTTGATGAATTGCTGAAATAACCCAACTGCACGCGGGCCGCTAAATCATCGCTCAAAAAATACCTTGCTCTGATGATGGGGGCTACCACCTGCGTGGGACCCCATAAGGATACCTGACCCTCCAGGGTTAAATCCCCAGAAGCCGCCTTTTGTGCACTCACTCCTTCGTTCAGAAAGAGCGCAATTGCTGTAATCAATAATACCTTTTTCATATAACAGATTTTTGGTTGTATAAATTTACAGATTATTTTAGTTATAGATAGTATTAATTATGCACCTTATTTTGTGGATAAGCGCGCTTTTTTTAACTTCAGCGGGTATTTCGACTAGTAAAATGGACAATCTACCCAGCATCAAAACACCTTACAGGGTTTATATCGAACTTCTGGCCATTTACCGGTCGTTAGAGGGCCTTGAAGTTGACCAACCAGATGTCGCTGAATCGATGGGTGCAAGAGCCAAAGAGGTATTAAGCGATTTTACCATTGCAGCCCTTAAGGCATCAGATGATGAAGCGAACAAACGGAAAATCGTTCAGCTTGTAGATCAAATCGCGGAAAAATTACCCACTAAGGAAGGTGCTTCGCTCATCCTTAAGGCGACTCGTTTGGAGGTAAAGCCAGCCAAAAGGGGTAAAAAAAACAAATTGAGTTGGCGACAGCCAGAATTACTACTCAAAAATCCCCGGGCAATCCTGCTTATCCTGGTGATGATTATGCTGGTATTTCTTTCGCGTAAGCTGCAAAAGGCGGGAGAAAAGGCGGAGGCCGATCCTGAGGCAGTAGAGCTTACTGATTAGGGGGCTGTTCGTTGACGCTCACGGGGGAACGCGCTTTGCGCTGTAGAGCACTCGCTTCGCTCGCGGGCTAACGACACTGCGGTCGGCCTGTTAGCACTCCGAATCCCGGATAGCTCGGCGCAGCCCGAGCGACGAAACAGGTGCTTCAATATTGAGCAGCCTACTCAATAGATTATAACGTCTCGTCAATTTTAATATTAAATTTTCTGCTCATCCGCAAGATTGCAAGTTAGAGCTTGAAAGTGCTATTGCAAGCCTCTGGAAGAGATTTTCGCCAAA
>JBKBSO010000005.1:0-178641 GCA_046291695.1 Bacteroidia bacterium | reverse complement strand
TCATCCTGAGCCAGGATCAAACTCTCCGTAGTAAAGTTTAATCTTGTTCATTTTTTTTTGTCTTCGAAGTACCGATCACTCACGTGTCATAGTAGCATTCTCAGTACGCTGCTTTCCTTGTTTTAAATTGGTATCCAGTATGTCAATGAACTTCTGTCAATCTTACCTAATCTCCCGGCAACCGATCATCTCTGACCCAATCTACCAACTACTAAGCTCGATCTTAAGACTTCAATCTCTTCAAATCTTATCGCTCCAAAACTCAAACTATCCCCACTAACACCTACTCCTTCAATCTCTGCTTGACATTCTTACGACCATCTGTCGTGCGAAGCGGCTGCAAAGGTACAACTTTAAGTTTTGAATATGCAAGCGAAAAATTTTATTTTTTTTCGCCTCGTACCCAGGGCGGGACTTGAACCCGCACGTCCTCAACGGACACAGGATTTTAAGTCCTGCGTGTCTACCGATTTCACCACCTGGGCCCGTGAGCGGGAAACGAGACTCGAACTCGCGACCCCAACCTTGGCAAGGTTGTGCTCTACCAACTGAGCTATTCCCGCAATAAACTTTTGCTTCAATGAACACCCGTTCGTGACGGGAGAGCAAAGGTAGATACTTTTTCTATTTCAGCAAGGCCTCTGCAAAGATTTTTAATCAAAAAAATCAAACTGCCTCATTTTCAATTGGGTCAACTCTAAAGTTTTTATTTGCTCCCCAAGCTTACCTTAAAGGACACGTATTTCCTCAGAAAAACGCGACTAAAAACTAGCTACTAACCGTATGTTTATGAGTCGGCCTGTAAGGTAATTAGGGATGTTCTGCAAAAAACCTTCTGTATCGAGCACCCATAAATAAGATATGGTATTGTTTACCTGGAGCAGGTTAAACACTTCGGCATTAATCCAAAGTGATTTAATGTGTTTGGCCCAGCCTTCACCCGGCTTTTTGGCTCCCTCACCAATTATGAGTTTACTAAAGCCTATATCTACCCGACGATACGGTGGCATACGCAAGGTATCTCTGGCCCGGTCGAAGTCAGGAGGCCCAAACGGCAGGCGTGAACCATATACTACATTCAAATGCACCTTGTAGGTCGGGTTGCTCGGAAGCAAGTCCTGAAACATCACGTTAAACATGGCCAGCTGGTCGGTAGGACGGGGAATGTACCCAGCAGGTACCTGATTGCCATTGGCGTCTTTATAAAAAGCATTATCTACCAGCTCTCGAGTGCGCATCAAGGATAAACTTGCCCACGACTGCAAGGTGCTCACAAATTCACCATTGATTCTAAAATCTATACCTGTTGCATATCCGCGAGCCAAGTTATCGCCAAAATAGCGTACCCTCACATTATCCAATTCGTAAGGGACCAACCGGCGTAGGTCCTTATAATATAGCTCCGTCACAAATCTAAACGGCCTATCGTATGCCTTAAAGCTGTAATCCGCTGCTGCTATGTAATGGATTGCACGCTGAGCCCTGATCGCTGGATTGAGTTGTCCAAACTGGTCGCGTAGTTCACGATAAAATGCAGGTTGACCATACATGCCTGTAGCTGCACGAAAGACCCAATCGCGACGCCAACGTGGGCTCATGGCAATTTCAGCACGCGGGCTTACCAGTAATTCATTATTCCATGTCCAATAATTGAATCGGATGCCTGTGGTAAGGACCATATTCCGTGCTTCATTCAACACCCAACTATCTTGGATAAAACCTGAAAACCGCTGTGCTGCGATTTGGTTTCGGGCATAAATACTTTCTTGCAGGCGAACTACCGAATCGCCAGGGCGCCAGCCGGGAAATGCAAATCCTGCCGAATCTGAATTACGCCATTCAAACAATCGGTCAGCCATAAATTCAGTTTGGGCACGAAGTCCCCAACGCACAAAACCAAAACGGGCCGACTCCCAATCGCCCCGATGGTCGAAGGCATAAACCTGCACGGCCAATTGATTACGGGCGTAATTATGGAAGGCTCCTACCCCACGGGTAAATGCTACTTTACCAAAATTCTCAGATCCCAATTCTGTATCAAGCTGATTCAGCAACCAGGCCCCTTCTATATCGAAATACTCTCGCTCATCGCTGGTGTACATGCTCCCGATAAACTTCAATTGAAGCAAAGCATGCGGCCGATAGGTAGCCGTTGCTGCTCCGGTAAATGATTTCAGGCTGGTTACTTCCTCTCCGTCGAAAAAAACACGCAGTTGAAGGGCTTCTCTTACCGTACCAAAAACTGTTTCTCTGTTTGCAGGAATCACACGAAAATCGTTTTGATTGTAATTGGCCAACAAGCTAAACTCCCACTTCTTATTTGGAGTGAATGTAAAAAGGCCTTGTGCATCGCCTGCTGAAGGGAAGTACTCTCCTCTCGTATCGAGGGTGCCAAGCAAATAGTTCAAGGTACGATAGCGCGTACCGATTAAATAGGTAAAGCGCTTACTACTATCGGTTCCTTCAAGGGTCAAACCAGCGCCTAGTAAACTGCCCTGTACCCCCACCCTGAAGGCTTCAGGTTTACGATAGCGAACATCCAAGACTGAACTCATTTTATCGCCATACCGGGCTTCGAAACCTCCAGCCGAAAATTGAATGCTACCGACCAAATCGGGATTGATAAAACTCATGCCTTCTTGCTGTCCCGAACGCATCATCACCGGTCGGTAAATTTCTACATCATTTACATACACTAGGTTTTCGTCAAAATTACCTCCGCGTACGGAGTACTGAGAGCTTAATTCCTGTTGTGAGCGGGCCCCCATCCCTTGCAGAATCATTTCAAAATTCCCGGAAGGATTAGCCAGGCTCGCACTGATTTTAGGATCTATTTTGATCAGGCCGGTTGTTCTTTCACGCCGGTCTTCTACAGAAACATCAGGTATATTGAACACCATTTCGCGTAGCGTGATTTGCCAGCTCAACTGCTCCCCGGCTTTTGCTTTTACGGTACGCTGTTGTTCTTGATAGCCAAGGAGTCGGAAGCTAATGGTAAAGGTTTGGGCTGGTTTAACCTCAATCACAAAGGAACCATCGGCTTTAGATACGACTCCCGAATTGGTTTCGAGCACCATAATGCTCACCAATTCTAGTGGGCTTCCTTTTTCATTGAGAATAATTCCCCGGATTCGGGCATTCTCCTGAGCTAACAATAAGGCCGGCAGCAAGGCGATAAGCAGGAAGCATAAATACGCAATCCGAAACACAAACCCAAAACGCTGCACAACCAATTGTAGTACGTTAAAGGGCTTTTAATTCGGCTATAGTTGCCGCTGGATCTTCTGAAGCAAATACAAAATTGCCAGCAACAAGCACATCAGCACCGGCCGAGACCAAAAGCGGGGCGTTTGAACTGTTGACACCCCCATCGATTTCTATCAAAAAGTCAAGGCCTTGTGCCGTCCGCATGGCGGCCAGTTGTTCTACCTTTTTATAGCTACGTTCAATAAATTTTTGTCCACCAAAACCAGGATTTACGGACATGAGACATACCAAATCCAGCTCAGGCAGTACATCTTCAAGCAAATCGACTGAGCTGTGCGGATTAACTGCCACCCCTGCTTTCATCCCTGCCTGGCGAATGGCTTGCAAGCTGCGGTGCAGGTGGGTACTTGCTTCGAGATGGATCGAAAGTACATTTGCTCCGGCATCGGCAAAGGCCTGTATATAGCGCTCGGGTTGTACAATCATCACATGCACATCGAGCGGCTTCTCGGCCTTACTAGCAATGGCTGACAGTACAGGAAAACCAAAAGAAATATTGGGTACAAATACCCCGTCCATAATATCGATATGGAACCAATCGGCAGCCGAAGCATTTATCATTTGAACATCGGCATGTAGATTGCCAAAATCGGCCGCTAATATTGAAGGTGCTATGATCACGAGCTTGATTTAACGAAATGCAGAGATACCGGTTATGTCCATACCCGTAATTAGCAAATGAATATCGTGTGTACCCTCATAAGTAACCACTGACTCGAGGTTCATCATATGCCGCATGATGGGATATTCACCTGTAATTCCCATACCACCATGTATCTGGCGGGCTTCGCGGGCAACCTCAAGGGCCATGGCTACGTTGTTGCGCTTAGCCATTGAGATTTGTGCCGTGGAAGCACGGTCGTCGTTCTTAAGCACGCCCAAACGCCAGGTAAGCAATTGTGCTTTGGTAATTTCGGTAAGCATCTCTGCCAGTTTCTTTTGTGTGAGCTGGAAACCACCTATGGGCTTATCAAACTGAATGCGCTCGGCAGCATAGTTTTTGGCCGAATCGTAGCAATCCATCGCAGCGCCAATGGCGCCCCATGCAATACCGTAACGGGCCGAATCTAAGCAGCCTAATGGGCCTTTCAACCCACTGATATTTGGAAGTAAATTTTCTTTGGGTACTTTAACGTTGTCAAAAACAAGCTCTCCGGTGGCAGAGGCGCGCAAACTCCATTTGTTGTGTGTTTCAGGAGTACTAAAGCCTTCCATTCCACGCTCAACAATTATTCCATGTATTTTGCCCGCTTCATTTTTGGCCCAAACTACAGCGATATCGGCAAAGGGTGCGTTTGAAATCCACATTTTGGCACCATTGAGCAGATAATGATCGCCCATGTCTTTGAAGTTGGTGGTCATGCCACCAGGATTTGAACCATGATCGGGCTCAGTCAAACCAAAGCAACCCATCCACTCGCCTGTTGCCAGTTTCGGTAAATACTTGCGACGTTGTTCTTCGCTCCCATACTTATATATCGGATACATCACCAAAGAACCTTGTACTGAGGCCGTAGAGCGAATGCCCGAATCGCAACGCTCCAACTCTTGCATAATGATGCCATAACTGATTTGATCCATGCCACCACAACCATATTCGGCAGGCAATGAAGGTCCAAAAGCCCCTATTTCTCCCAAACCTTTAATGATATGCTTTGGAAATTCAGCACGTTGTGCATAATCTTCGATGATGGGGCTGAGTTCTTTTTTTACCCATGCACGCACCGTTTCACGAATTAACTTGTGCTCATCGGTGAGCAATTCATCCACTAAATAATGATCGGGGTGCTGAAAGCGGTCAGTTTTCATGTTTTAATTTTGAAAGTGCGACAAATTTAAGACTTTAGCCGGGTCTTTGTGTACCTAATCTAAATAACCATATGGGGCTGATTGTTTTAGAAGGAATGAAATTTCACGCATACCACGGGCTTCATCCCGAAGAACGTGTTTGTGGTGGCGAATTTGTAGTAGATGTTTATATCGACTACCCATTCGAAGGTGGGACTGATAAGATAGCGCAAACGGCTAATTATGAGCTCATTTACATAGCCGTTAAAAAGCGTATGCAACAACCGGTGAACTTAATTGAATTCCTTGCCGAAAGCATCCTCGATGATTTGAAATCCATCTATCCAGAAGCAGGGTTTCGGGTTCGACTCAGCAAAATGCATCCTGCAATTGGCGGCCCTATCGTTCGCACCTACACCGAAGTGCAAACATAAATGCCGCCCCAAAAGGAGCGGCGCACAAAACCTGCCAGAAACTGGCTTACACCCTCACGGGTTTCTTTAATCGCGGGCTACGGAAATGATTTCGCCCGCGCTTATGCTTCGCCTTTCGCCATTACCATCTTTGGCAATTACGGCATTAAACGTGCCATCTATGGCATTCCCGTTGATGGCGGTAATTTCTACAAAACCCGAATTGCCATACCAAGGCGTTCCGCTGGCATAATTCTGTATCGCTGCCGTACCCGGAATATTCGCGGCATTCACAGTAAAAGTCCCGCTTTTCAGTGTACTATCGGCCGTATAAATATCAATTTCCAGATTCCGATAAGTATCACCTGAACCTGCCTGCCATAGGATTCGGAAACGGTTTTGGTTAGGAATTCGATACCAGACCGCTTCACCACTTACCAATTCATTATCTAGTATAAAACATATGCCGCTGCTCAAGTCGCACTGAGCAGTCTCCTTTTTACGGCAACCCAAGAGGGCGAATAGTAAGATGAGCAAAGTGTTCATGGAGTACTTTTTCATAACCTACAAATTCATTTGTAAATCTAAGTCGTGAAAAAGTCGCTGAAATACCCGTAAAAGGGTAATTTAACTACCAAATATCGCTTATTTGGTCACGATGGCGAAGTAATCCAGTGCCTGTTCGTTCACCGGAGCCAAATAATAATCACTGGCGACAATGTCGTTAACCAAACCTTCATTTTCTTTTTTCAGCAATACCCGATTCAATCGATTGGCCATGTCGTAGGGTATTTGCAGCAAGCGTCGAGGCAATTTATATTGTAGATTAAACACGTCAAAGCGCGTAAATCGACGAATTGAGGCCTTGTTTTTTTCATAATAGGCCATCACTTTTTCATTACCGAAAACCCCTAAGAGCTCTACTTTTTTTGCATCAAAAACTTCTGTCAATATCCCCTTCATTTCACCCGGAACGTATTCGCGAATGTGCCAGGGATTGCGGCTCAGCGACATCAAACGGTTGGGGGTTGTGAGTATTAGTTTACCTCCTGGCTTAAGCACCCTGCGTATTTCCTGCAGAAACCTCAGATCGTCTTGTATATGCTCAATAACCTGAAAACTCACCACATAGTCAAAACTATCATCGGCCAATCCGGTAAACGGTGGTACTTCGAGCTGCAATATGCGTGCATGTTTAGGTAAGTCGATCTGGGTAGGAAACTTATCTATACCAAGATACTGATCACAAACAGGCGCGAGGATTGAGATGCCATATCCTTCGCCACATCCTACTTCCAATACATAACCCCCGATACGAGTAGCCGCTTCCTGGTAAGCGATGATATGACGCTGATAAATTGGATTTTCAGAAGCACTACGGGCCGAAGATCTTTCTGCTGTTTGAATCATAAGCGCGAATATAATAAGTTCAAGCTGAATTTTGGGTTATTGACCCAAGCTTGTCTTACAATTCTACTCAGGAATTTGTGAACTACGCTGCCTATTGTTCCAGCTCAGCGTTCGGTCCGTAGCATCTACTAGCCCTTCTAGCGCAGCATCGGCTGGTTCATAGCCCAGTTTGTTGCGCTCTTCCCAGCTAAAATCTCGGTCTGGGGTATCGATTACAAAAGGCGTTGTGTTTTCTACACGACCCGCATACAACGCCCAAATATTGCTCCCCACCTCTGCCAAAGCTTCTGTACCATAGGCCTTGGATTGAGCATCCGTAAAGTCGTAAGTATAACTTCCATTTTCCTGATCTACCGGGGCTGTAGGCATAGTTGCTGTCATCACCGGAATATGGGTTCGATGGTAAATAGCTGCGTAAAACTGGCCATTTGAATCGGTAGGTACTACCACACCTAAATTTCCAGCCGTATCTAACAACTCGCCGTTTTCATTGATAAAGGCAAGCGCCCTGCCCTTGATGGTGGCAGAACCGGCATTGGCTGCAGTACTTGACATGCGTATTTCGAGCATTACCCAATCTACCAATTCACCCGACGGCAACTGCTGAATGTTGCTGTACGCGCCAAAGTTCCAAGGCCCGCCTGAGTACGGATGTACAGTTGGGATAATACCCGTTAAATTGGTGAGCATTTTACCAGAAATGGTGTTGTATGGGCCTTCGAGCCAAACATTCATCTGCAAGCGCAGCCAAGTGTGCTGGTTGGCTTCTGGAGCATTAGTGACCAGGAAGTTGGACGCACCTTCTGAGCCATTGTATTCAAATACCTGCACATAATAACGCGTGTTTTGATCGAGACCCGTGACCACAACAGCATCCGAATCAGTTGTAGCCACCACATAATTTCCAGTACCCAATTCAGCCCCTTGACCAAAAACACTGTTCGCAGCGTAAGATACCCCGTCTTCTGGTGCCTCGTCTACTGCCGATCCTGCCTTCATCAGGACCAAGCGACCTGCGCCATTGCCATTATCCCAACTGATCGTAAGGTTGGCTACTCCAATGACAGAAAAGCCTATGTCTGATGCCGCCTGACTTGGTTCAGCTGCCAAGGTTGAACGCGAGCCAATCAACGGATTACCTTGTTTAAACACCCTTTCTACACCTCCGTTATTAAATTCAAAAATGGCAACATGATACGTTGTTTCAGATTGTAAACCTGATAAGGTGAACACACTGTCGTTTCCCAGGTAGGCCACAAAGTTACCGCTTCCTATTTCATCAGGACTGTCAGAAAAATCTGCATCGGCCGCATAGGTAGTACCATTAACTGGGGTGGCATCCACTGCGGAAGCTTGTTTTACCAAAACAATTCTACCACTTCCATTACCGCGTGTCCAGCTAATGGTCATGCTATTTCCGGTTACGTTTGAAAATACTAAAAACGTTGCTGAAATCGTTGGCGTGTCCAAGGGAGCTTCACCTCCGGTAAAAATGTTCAATTCGGAAGTAGTAATACTGAGTCGATTTAGGGAAGTATTAGCTGCTTGGCCGTTGATACATGGTCCGTTTTGTGACATGCGTGCAGAAATTTGTGCCTCTGTGCCTTCCACATCAGCATCTGTATAAGTGCCGGTAACGGTAGCCGTAAAATTACTTATGCCTTGTTGGTTCCAACTCCAATATCTTGTAATAAAATTAGCGCCACTTCCACATTCCGGAGCATCGCCATCAACCACCTGCACACGTACCGTTGCATCAAGTGTAAAATCACCGGTAGTAAATACGATGGTGGCCGGACTGTATTCGGCTGTTCCTGTTTCCTCACCTATTGGAAAAGTAAAAGTAGGCTGCCCTCCTCTTACCCTTTTGATTATCCTTCCGCTTCCGTTTTGCACAACCATGGCCGAATCAGCCGGATTACCTGCAGTACTTGAAACAGAATCCATGTAAAGGTTATTATTGCCTAAATAAACCCGGCCATGGTTCAAAACAAGTTGATTAAATACGGAAATTGAATCGTTGAGCGTTTTACTTCCACCGCCATTAAAACGGATGTTGTAAAATGAAGTAACCCCCGTTATGGTTTGAGCATTCGCGCTGTTAAAAATAATAGTGCCTGTTCCGGGCAAATAGGCTGATGCCCCTACCTGGTTAAGCCAATTGTTCCTAATTTCGATATTCCGGCCAAAGGTGTTGTTCGACAGCGAACCTCCTTCGATGGTCCATAATCCATTCACAATGTAATTCACATCTGGCTGCGTACGGGCTGCAGCATCCTTAAGTATCACCTTATTGTATACAGTTTGTGTGGGTAAAATGCCGGGATCGCTATTGTAAAATTCTACCGTCCCACCGCTTACCGATGTAAAGTCATCGTAATTACCTCCAGGAAATACAAATTGTTCACCTGCCGTAGCTCTAATTCGAATAGTACCTGTCCCGGTAACCACTCCGAAATTATGGGCAAAGGTATTGGTGAGATCAAGGATAGCCGTACCATTAAGTTGCATCGACTCTGCCAAACGGGTATTGTTGGTAACCGTGATGGTGTGTCCGCTCGCAATGATTACGGGTGCACCTTCTGGTGCATCCGAAGCCGCATCTCCATCATGACCATCTGTACTCCAGCTGGCCGGGCTTGTCCAATTCCCACCATTGGTTGCGTTTCTGGAATAATAAGTAGCCACTGCTGCGAACTCAGCTTCCTCCCCTGCTGTAAAGCCTCCACTCAGATAATTGACTCCTACCAAATCGATGGTGTTATTACTGGTGTTTACTGCCCCGTTAATACCACCTATAGGCGCCCAATTCGGAAAAATATAACGACCTGCCCTATAGTTCGACTCTGTACCCGTTACATCTGCTTGCAGGTAATTGTACTGATGGGTAGCCACTACCGACGCGAAGCCTATGGTATCCACTTGCCAGAAATAATTAAGCTGCAAATTGGCTGCTTCGCGGGTAGATGGGTGCTTGGTATTCACTGGACGTATTTGAATACTACCGGTAGCCGAATTACTTGTAAGGTTTATGGTGGCAGGTGTATATTTTTGAAACACACCAATAGGCCAGAAGTAGCTAGCAGCTGAAGCAGGGAATAACTTCACTACTCCTCCATCGCTGAGCACACCATTGGTCCTAATCATGCGGCCATCACTAAAGCTACCACTTACAGCAGGTGCATTAAGGCCAAGAGTAAGTTGGTGCTCACCGATATCGAGCAATCCCAAGGTTAGCGTTAACTGCCTATTGATGGTCATAGGGCCCTTGAGGTAAACACCAGCCGAATTGTTAATCACAAAGTTACCAAAGGCACCATTACCACTCACCTCCTGTACATCGTTTCCTGTAAACTGAAGCGTATTCGTAGATGCGTTCGTTGGACTAGTGTGTGTTCCCAGATTATCAACATTGGCCTTAAGGTCTATCAACCGACCATTGTCGTTCAATGTGGCACCAGCTTCAATGAACAAAGTATTTACTATACGTAATGAAGTAGTATTTACAAGAGTCAGAACCGCATTCTGCGATACGCGAAGATTGTGAATGTTTTGTGAGGTGAATTCACCTTCAATTTCCGAGGCTGTGCCAAAAAACCGCAAAGTGTTTGTTCCTCCATTGTAGGTGCCCTGCTTAAGAAATTTACGCCCTACACTCACATTCAAATTGTTACAATTAAGCGTAGCCGTCGCATCAAGCGTTAGATTATTATTTACTATAAGATTATTTACGTTGAGTTCAACCGTGGCCGATTTACTTTGATCCTGTACGATTTCGAGATTATAAAAACTATAGGTTACATCAAATTTATAAACCTGATTACCAGGGGCATCAGTAGGTGTTAACCGAACCGTCCCGCCGGTAACTTCACTCTCTTCGGGGCGAACGTACAAATCGGCAAAGTTAACACTACCTCCCCGATTGATTATAAGCTCCGAAGTGCCTCCCATTTGAAAATAGGAACCTGAATTCACCACTTCTATCATGCCTCTGCTAACTTCAGGATTTCTTCCTACTATACGTACTGTGCTGTTACCGCCTTGAATGTATCGCAAGGCTCCTGCCTGACTAAGTAAATCCCTGCGCAACTGTCCATTGATACGCAAGCTACCTCCCATAATATTAATTTCAGGTGTACCCGCTGCCGCCACAATGATGTCGTTATTCACTGTTGTATTTATTGGATCGCCAATATTTACCGTACCCCCCGTTATCTCAAGCAAGCCACGTAATACCAAATCACTGTTGTCGGTATTGCCAGAGCCAATAAAAACAGTACCGTTATTAATTGAAATCGCTGCTGTTTCCAGAATTTCATACGGTGTAGTTGTGCTATTATGAATGGTTAGATTTCCCGTACGATTATACCTGAATGTACCATTCTGAATATCTAACCAGCCCGTCCCTAAGGTCTCAAGCGTCCCCGTCACATTCAGCTCTAAAACGAGGCTTCGTCCTTGCCCTTTGTTGATCAGCAAGCCGGCTAGGCGCGTTAGGGTGGCAGTGCCCGTAAGTACCGTAGACTGATTGCCATTAAGCTGCAAATTAGCGCGTTGATTTCCATCAGCCGAACGTAAGTTAAGGGTACCATTATTGACAATATCGCCTAATACATTGATGGTATGCGTAGTAGTGACGCTCCCTTGCATTCTAAAGGTAGCCCCGGCATCTACTTGTAACATCCCTTGAATCGTAATCACTCGAGCTCCACTGCCCCCAGGCGATGCCATTTCAAAGACACCACTCACCACTTTAAAATCTTTGCCTACCACCAATGATCCACCCGCAGTGTTAGCTTCTGATGTACGCAAAATACCCGAACCTGTGCTCCTGATTTTTAAGGTGTCAAAAACTTCGATAGCCGTGATGGGTAATAAAATATTACCCCCTGCTGCCGCATTGAAAGACAGGTTACGGTAAGCTGTTACCGCCGGTAGGCTAACAGGATCCGCTGAAGTGTTGTAGTATTCCACCTCTCCTCCATTTTGACTCAAAAAATCGCCAAAGTCACCGCCAGGAAAATCATAGGTGCTTCCGCCGTTTTTATTGATGCGCAGTAAACCATTACCTGCTATGGTTTCTCCGGCTATACTTCCAAAATTATTGCCCGTAAACCCTTGTAAATCTAAAGTAGAACCCGAAGCAATAACCAAATTACCTGACAAAGCCCCATTGGCTGTAACCAATATAGTATGATTGATTGTGCCGTTACCTATCCGCACAATGGAATTCCCACCGGGAGGTGTAGCAGGTGGCGCATTGGTGGTATGATCAGCATTGGTTGTCCAGGTGTTTACATCGTTCCAGGCTCCATTATTCGTACGGCTGTAATACACGGTTATAGCTCCGAACGGACTAGGAGCCGAGTTATCCCCTGCAGTGAATTCACCCGAAATTTTATTGTTAAAATTGACGCCACTAAAGGTGATGGTATTATTGACTTCATCTACAGCCGAAGTTGCACCAACCGTCCAAACAATATCAGCAAAATCAATATAAGCCGGAACGTAGTTGGCTTGGTTGGCTGGAGCATCGGCATTTACATAGGTAAATACCTTGGTTACCTGTGCTGGTCCTAAAACAAAATCAGCACCAGTTACACGCCAGTAGTATTGCAACGCTTTGCCATTGGCAGTAACGGCCGGTTGTTGTGCATTAACCGGACGTACAGTAATTCGGCCATAAGTTGTTGGTGCCACATTAAAACTAATAAGGGCCGGGGTATACTTCCAGCTATCCGTAGTACCCACCGGAAAATTAAAACTGGTACTGTTGTACTCTTTGGTAACTCCCCCTGCCGACTGTAAGCCATTGGTACGAATAAATCGTACTTCATTGGCATTATTGATGCTGGCTGCCCCTTCAAGCAATAAGTTATTTGCCCCTATGCTAAAAACACGTCTAAAACTTCCATTATCTATAAAATTTAGCACACCACCAATGCGCAAAGCCGTGGTTACATTGTATAAAACATGCGCTGCACCTCCTGACAAACTCAGGTTTTGAAAGCGTCCCTGGCCGTTTCCACTTATGGTTCGTGAATTTGAAGTAGTTAAAAGTATTTCACCGGTACCAAAGTGTTTGCCCGACATCACAACATCTCCTCTTAACTCTAGTACCTTTCCAGCATCTCTCAAACTACCGGCTAAAAAACTAAAATTATTGGCCACAATCAAGCTTGCTTGCGTGCCTGCCATTACCAAGGTATCCGCGGATTTGTTGATGGTAAGGTTATTTAGATTACCCGATATTGTACCGGAATAAGTGAAAAGCTGACGCGCAGAACCATTCAATGTAAGTGTATTGGTTCCTGGTATAAAAATGGTTCCCGTTTCAATACTAAAATTACCCCCTACCACCAAGTTGTTATTGTTACAATTGTAGGTTTGGCCATTTAATGTGCTGAAATTATTAAGCACAGATATACTTGCGCTATTTTGTTGGATAATTCCTGAAGGACTCCCCACACGACTAGCTTCAAGATTAAAAAATGGCACAGTGCTTCTGAATTCAAAATCCGTAGCGCCGGTTGTGCCAAAACGAATGGTTCCTCCGGTAACATTCCCGTTTACCACATTCACATTCAAGTCAAAACCACCATTGGCCGTACTGTTTGGGTTTCTTACATCGAATAAGCCGCCCGACATGGTAAAAGAACTGGCAGCCGAGGTCAGCTGAAATCGTGGTGTACCTGTCGCATTTTCGCCAACTCCATCAATCACAACGGTCCCACCCGTTTGGATATAGGCTGTTTGGCCACCACCGGTAGAACGCATTTGACATGCCCGTATATTTCCGCCTCTAATCTCAACAATACCATCTATCGTATATATAATACCAGCGGCATTTCGGGTATCTAGTAATCCGGCACTCACCAGCACCCTTCCGGTTACTGTAATGGCCTGGTAAGAAGTACCATTGGCGGTTTCTGTAGTATAAACCGTGGCTCCATCAACCCACAAACAAGCGGTTGAACGCACCCAAATATCATCACCTCCCTCACTCAAACTCGGTATTTCAATATTTTCCTTTAATCTTAGCGTACCATGATTTAAGGTCAGCGCCTTAAAAATATCAGGCTTTCCATTGGATGGGTTTTGTGCTGGATTGTTCGATTGGTTATTTCTTCCTAATAACCTAAAGTTATTGACATTTGAGCTATTTATGGTCAGGATATAGGTGGCATCACTGCCTTTGTCAAGCACCAAGCGGTAAAAATTGGTTTCTCCAAAACAATCAACTTTATTATCTGAAAGCCCTCCAAAAGTAATGGTGGCATACCCATTGGTTGGCTCATTCAAATAATCTGGACTCGTATTATTTAAAAACCGAACACTACCATTATTGACCAGATCGCCATTCAAGTTAACGTTGTGTGCCTGGTTATTTGTTGCAATGCGGAAGTTTGCACCGGCTTCAACAAGCATATTCCTACTAATATTGAGGCTCCTACTGCTGCTGCCACCAAAAGTTAGTGTGGGACTTGCAGATCCGGTTCGACTGATGATCAAATCGCCATGAAGTGTAAGATTATGTGCCAAGGTATAGGTAACCGTACCCGAAACCTTAAGACTGAGCTCCAATGAAAAATAGGTGCTCACGGCATTGTTTAAGGTCACATTCGTTTGACAGTAATACTCTGTGATTCCCCCATTGATGCCTATAAAACGGTTGGTACTCGCTACAGTAGGCATGTAGGTTACTCCCCCGGTCGTTCGCGAAGACCGTAAGCGTCCGGTTCCACTGAAGCTCCTCAAGGCTTGAGTAAACTGAAAAGTAGCGAGATTGAGTACGCCCCCTCCTGCGATTCGCAGTCCCAATCCCTCGGTAGTAACGTCGGCCGTAAGGTTAATAATCCTACCGTTTAATATCACCACACTATCACCAGTTACTGGCAAAATCCCTGCCTCGGGTATCAAGGTGGTACCCGAAGGATCTCTTGTCCAACTCAAGGGTTCATTCCAATTACCCGATTGGTAGGCATAAATGATTTCCTCGGACGGCGGAGGCAAAACCGAAGTAACAGGGCGAATTGAAATCGCAATGGCCGTCCAGGTTAGTGGATCTACACTAGCGGTTATACCTCTCGTGCCTACACTGGTTGCTTCAGGTATCAGCTGATCGGCAGCATAGGCACCAATTTTGTTATTACCTCCAGCATTTCTTTCCTGATAATCCCTGAATGTCATATTTGTTGGCGCGGTAATCGGGTTATTCAGGGTGTGATTACCTGCATTAGATGCAAATCCGTACAAAACAAGCAAGCGTGCGCTATCTACAGCGGTGGTGAGGCTATTGGTGGTTTGTGTACCACCCGTACCCGTATTGGTAGAAAAAACCGAAAAATTCGGATTTGACGCATTGCTGTAACTCAGTACTTGTACTGCCCAGTTTAATCCGGTTGTAATCTGAACATTCACATTGGGTTCACTGCCGGAAGTGAACTTATAGTACACAAAACTCCGTGTATTGGCACCTGAAGTCACTGTAGTTAATGAAATCCATCCGGCTGAAATACTTGAAATGTCGGGATTGCCTTTGGTTGTTAAATGCATAATCAGCAAATCTCCATTGGCGTGTGTTGGAATGGCTTGGTTGATAACCGTACCATTGCCATTATTTCCTAATGCCTGCTTAAATACCACTCCTTGCCCCAAGGCGGATCCTACCCCTAAAAGCAATATTCCTAAAACAAAAAACAGCGAACGTATAAGTAACTTCATCAATCAATAATCATGTGCGCGTATCACCAAGAATGTGCCATTATACCCTTATCGAGCATATAAGGCTGCATTGTGGCTTTTTATGCATCATAAATGGCTCAAAAAATCCCATTTGTGGACGATTTTCCCAAAACAACTAACTAATCACCTTTTTAAGTTCATTCAGTAAAAAAAGCGCCTCTACAGGCGTAATTCGATTGATGTCGGTTTCTTCTAAAAGCTTTCTGGCTTGGGCCAATTGAGGATCGTTGATTTCGAAAAGGGACATTTGAAATTCGCTCTTTTTTGTTCGTTGCAGCTTTTTGTTGCCTTTGGCCTTTTCTTGTTCTAAACCTTCGAGCAAGGCGTCGGCCTTTCGCACTACCGATTGAGGCACACCCGCCATACGGGCCACATGAATGCCGAAACTGTGTTCACTCCCACCGGGTACTAACTTACGCAGGAAGATGATTTTATTTCCATGCTCGCGAATACTCACATTAAAATTATGAATACGCGGATATTGCGCTGCCATTTCATTGAGCTCGTGATAATGGGTAGCAAACAAGGTTCGTGGCCTGCAAACCGGATGTTCATGTAAATATTCAGCAATGGCCCAAGCTATGCTAATGCCATCGTAGGTACTCGTACCTCTGCCTATTTCATCTAGCAAAATGAGTGAACGCGCCGATATATTGTTTAAAATACTTGCCGTCTCATTCATTTCAACCATGAAGGTTGATTCACCAGAACTTATGTTATCTGTAGCACCTACCCGGGTAAATATTTTATCAACCAATCCTATGCGGGCAAATTTGGCCGGCACATAACAGCCAATTTGTGCCAGCAAGCTAATGAGAGCCGTTTGGCGCAATAGGGCCGACTTACCTGCCATATTGGGCCCGGTGATCATCAAGATTTGTTGGTTATTGCTGTCGAGGTAAATATCATTGGGCACATAGACGTCACCGGCTTTAAGTCGGGTTTCGATTACCGGATGCCGGCCAGCTTCGATATGGGTAATTTCGCTGTCATCTACCTCAGGTCGGCTATATTTTCGATCTTCCGCCAACTGATTAAACGATAGCAGGCAGTCGATTCGGGCAATGAGCTGTGCATTAAGCTGGATGGGCTGAATGTATTCGGCGATAGCCTCCACCAACCTATTGAACAATTGTTCTTCGATGCGGGCAATTTTTTCCTCAGCGGTAAGGTATTGGCTCTCGAATTCCTTCAACTCCTCGGTAATATAACGTTCGGCATTTACCAAAGTTTGTTTACGAATCCATTCCTGAGGTACTTTGTCTTTGTGCGCGTTGGTTACTTCTAGATAAAAGCCAAACACGTTATTGAAGTTAATCTTCAGGGAGCTAATGCCTGTACGTTCAATTTCGCGTGCTTGCATTTGCGCCATAAAATCTTTGGCCGAGAAGGCAATGTGACGGAGCTTATCCAGTTCTTCACTCACCCCACTCGCGATAACGCCTCCTTTACTCAGGTTTACCGGAGCCTCGTCTTGCAGTTCGGCTGTAAGTCGGTCAAAAATCAATTGGCAAGGATTGAGTTGATCGGCAATCATCATCAATTGAGGCAACTCGCTTTGACTGCATAAGGCTTTAAGCGGGGCAAAAAGTGCCATTGACCTGCGAAGTTGCACCAACTCACGTGGATTGATGCGACCCACTGCTACTTTCGAAACAAGGCGTTCTAAATCACCGAACTGCGACAAAAGCTCTTCGGTTTTACGCGTAAAATCAATATGTTCCGAAAAATATTGCACAACCTCTTGCCTGTCGCGTATGCGATCTACCTGCTTTAGCGGAAAAACAAGCCAGCGTTTAAGCATTCGGGCTCCCATTGGAGTTTTAGTATGGTCTATCACTTGTATCAGCGGAACACCTCCTTCGTGTGCAGGCTCCAAGAGCTCCAGGTTACGGATGGTAAACCGATCCATCCACACATAGTCATTGGTATCGATTCGAGCGATGCCAGAAATATGTTCTGTTTGTGGATGTTGGGTTTCATTAAGGTAATGCATCACAATTCCAGCAGCAATCACCCCCTTGGCCATATTTTCTACGCCAAATCCTTTTAGCGAGCTTGTCTCGAATCGTTTCAGCAAGGTTTCACGTGCATAATCGTTAGTGAATGCCCAATCATCGATGGGATGCGTGTACCACTTTTCACCAAAAAGGCTCACAAACTGCTTGCCCTTACTTTTTTGATAAAGCACTTCCGCAGGTCGGAAACTTTGCATCAATTTCTCTAACTCGGCCAACGGTCCTTCACCTAAATGAAATTCTCCTGTACTTACATCCACAAAGGCTATACCTCCTTCTTTTTCATCGAAATAGATGGCTGCCAGATAATTGTTCGAACGGTGGTCGAGAAGTTTATCGCTATACGCAACACCGGGTGTCACCATTTCGGTCACATCGCGTTTAACGATAGTTTTAACTGTTTTCGGATCTTCGAGTTGTTCACAAATGGCAACTCTTTGGCCTGCACGTACCAATTTAGGCAAGTAAGTATCTAAAGCGTGGTGCGGAAAACCGGCCAACTCCATGTCGGCGGCAGCACCATTCGAACGCTTGGTAAGCACTATCCCCAAGATACCGGCTGTTTTTACCGCATCTTCTCCGAAGGTTTCATAAAAGTCGCCTACCCTAAATAAAAGTATGGCTCCCGGATGTTTTGCCTTAATGCTGTTGTATTGTTGCATCAAAGGCGTTTCCTTTGCGCTTGTTGACTTCGCCAATGTCTTAATTTAATTATGCGAAAACTATCGATGGATGAACTGAACCGCCATGACGCGGACAGCTTCAAAAATAGCGAAAAAATAGCCGTTGTAGCCGTTCTTGATAACTTGCGCAGCCTAAATAATGTAGGGGCATTCTTCCGTACGGCCGATGCATTCAGCTTGCAGAAAATCGTGCTTTGTGGCTTTACAGGCCAACCTCCACACCGTGAAATCCACCGCTCAGCATTAGGAGCCGAAGATGTAGTGCCTTGGGAGCATGTGGATAAAATTGCTTCTGCTTTACAAACATTACAAACAGCCGGGTACCATTGTGTGGCCATTGAGCAAACTTCCGGAAGCATACCGCTACACCACTTCAACTTTACAAAGGGTCAATCCTATGCTTTGGTTTTTGGAAATGAAGTTGAAGGCGTATCTGATGAAGCCCTCGCTTGCTGCCAATATGCTATTGAAATTCCACAGGCGGGTACTAAGCACTCGCTGAATGTTAGTGTTTGCGGGGGAATTGTGCTTTGGGAATGCTTTAAACAGCTTGGCTAACTATTGCCTACAAGCCAAAATGGTACCGCTCGTAAAAACCAAATACTAAAGACTTTGCACCAAGCCTAATAATTGAGTGGCGTTTACGCCGCCCAATTTCTTTTCGAGCCGAAGTTTCCATTGCTCCCACTCCAACATCGATTTGCTTGCTAAGGCGGCAGTCTCTTCCTCACTGCATTTCAGCTTAAGTAAAGCCATATACTGTATGTCTTCGGCCGTAAGTTCAGGATAGCTGGTTTTAAGCCGGCCAAAATAATTATCATAGAGCAGGTTCATATACATGCGCAATTGCTCCCAGCTATCCGGGCTTATCAAGACTGGTCCCGAGTGGTGATGCCCTATCTGTAGCAACATTTCTTTTTTTAGGTGAGCCAATTCACGCTTATGAAGGGCTTCGCTGTGTTGTGCCTCCTGTAATCGACGGAGATTTTTTTCGCGACTCAATAGCACCATCAAGGCCGCAAGGGTGAGCAATAATAAGCTTCCTAATATCCATACGATACGATACAGTTGTTCACTATCTCGTTGCAACTTCTCTATCTGCTTCTCCAGCCCCAAAGCCACTTTTTGCTTTTCGTACCGTGTGCGTTTGGCCATCTGAGCCTTTTCCTGACTCATTGAGCGTTGACGTATTTCCCGCCCCAATACCTCATGTGATTTTTGAGCATCAAAAGCTTCGCGATACCGCCCTAGGGCACTGTAAACAGAAGCAGCCAGCTTGGCTACCGCATTTCTCAAATAAAGTGAGGGTTCACGTTGCGAAAAGTCTTGCGCCTTTTGCAAATAAATTAAGGCCAGTTCTGGCGTTCCTTTTTTTAAATAAACCTCGCACATTAAAATGGCGGCATTACCAGCGCTGGTCCAACCTTCCACGCGTGAACTGGATTCTATATCGTAACTCAAATGGGCAATGGCCGGTTCATAATCCTCCATTTCAGCATACACCATACCGATATTGCCATAAGTTAGTGCTTCCCATCCCGTATCCCCCATCTCGCGCGCCATCTGGTTCGAAATTTGAAAAACTTCAATGGCTTTTTGAAAAGATCCCAGACGCAAGTACGACAATCCCAAACTGTTGTATGCATGCATGAGACTATAATCATCATCGTTTAAATCGTTAAAAACCAATGCTTTCTCAAAGTATTGAACCGACTGTTCATGGTTCCCAGCACGATAAAAAAACTGTCCGATGCTGAATAAACTGCCGGTAACCGAACGAAAACCTTCATAATCGTATTTCTGAAAAACTTGTTCGGCTTTAAATAAATATTGAATGGCCTCGTCGAACAACCCTAGCTCTAAAAAAGTCTCCATAGCTTGTAGCATGGCGTTGGCCATCAAACGTCTTTGCGAACTGCTTTCAGCCAATTCAAAACAAATGTCGTAATGCATGATGGACCGTGCATAATTCAAACTAACCCATCTATTAAACCAACCGGCTGCATAGTGAAAACGTGCCCGCATGGCCTCAGGCCCTTTAACTTCAGCCCATTTTTCTAGTTCACGGGTAAACCGCAATGCCGAAGCACTATCAGCTTCGGCCTGAAATCGAGCCTGCCATTCACTTAAGGCAATCTCCATTTGATCAACATCTGCATTTTGCAACTGAACGCGTAAACTATCGGTCGACTGAGCTACAACCGCTTGCTGCATCCAACACATGCAATAACAAGCAAAAAAAAATCGAAACAACTGCTGCATAAACTTTAAGGCGTGCTAAATTACAAATATTAACGCTACTCGCATCGCATTTAAAGCACACAAAAAAACCGGCATAAGGCCGGTTTTTCTAAAGGAAAGATATTTTACAGCGCCATGAGCCGAGGAGCACCTGCTAAAATCGATTCGGTAGCCCCCGACTTATATTGTTCAAAGTTTTCAATAAAGGCCTGAGCCAGTTGCTGGGCTTTTTGATCGTAAGCCTCTTGATCGGTCCAGGTATTTCGTGGATTGAGCAATTCATCGGGCACATTTGGGCATGTTTTCGGCATCATCACACCAAATACAGGATGTCTCTCAAAGGCCACCTGTTGTAGTTCTCCTTCAAGTGCAGCCGTAATCATGGCGCGGGTATATTTTAAAGACATACGATGTCCAAGACCGTAAGGTCCACCCGTCCAGCCCGTATTCACTAACCAAACCTGAACATCATTTTCTTCCAGCTTTTGCCCCAGCAACTCGGCATATTTTGCTGGATGTAAAGGTAAAAAGGCTTTACCAAAACAAGCTGAGAAAGTAGTTTGCGGCTCGGTAACCCCTACTTCCGTACCTGCTACCTTGGCTGTATAGCCCGAAATGAAGTGATACATGGCCTGTGAGCTGTTCAGCTTACTAATAGGGGGCAATACCCCAAAAGCATCTGCAGTTAAGAAGAAGATATGCTTGGGCAAAGGCGCCACAGATGGCTGCAACGCATTTTCAATATAATCAATCGGATAGGCACATCGGGTATTTTCTGTTTTTTGGCCATTATCGTAGTCAACTACAGTAGTCCCCGGATAAAACTCCACATTCTCGACTATTGAACCAAACTTAATGGCGTTCCAAATTTCCGGTTCTTTTTCGGCCGAAAGGTTGATGCATTTTGCATAACAACCGCCCTCGAAATTGAAAATCTGACGTGCTCCCCATCCATGTTCATCGTCGCCAATCAAACTACGATTAGGATCAGCAGAGAGTGTTGTTTTACCAGTACCCGACAAACCAAAGAAAATAGCGGTATCGCCTTCCTCTCCCAAATTGGCCGAACAATGCATCGATAGAACCTTGTGTTCCTGAGGCAATAAGTAGTTCAACACGCCAAAAATACCCTTTTTCATTTCGCCAGTATAACCGGTTCCGCCTATCAAGATCATACGTCGCGTGAAATTGAGGATGGCAAAATTATGCTGACGGGTTTTATCAATGGCCGGATCGGCTTTAAATCCCGGAACACACACAATGTGCCAATCAGGATGCTCAGTCTTTTTTATCTCCTCAGCAGTTGGGCGTAAAAAGAGGTTATGGCAAAAAAGATTCGAATAGGCTAATTCCGTTACCACACGGATGTTCAAACGATAGTTTGGATCGGCACAAGCATAACTGTCCTTTACAAATACTTCACGATTGGCCAAATAGGCAGCAACACGATTAAAAAGCTGGTCAAAATCTTCGGGTGCAAAAGGGGTGTTTACATCTCCCCACCAAACCGTATCGGTGGTGATAGCATCTTTAACCACAAAGCGATCTTTAGGCGATCGACCTGTAAATTCGCCCGTATCGGCAGCCAGGGCACCGGTAGAAGTAAGCTGACCTTCTCCCCTAATGATACATTCTTCTACCAGCTCGGCAGCCGACAGGTTCCAATGCGCAGCTGCAACATGCTGTAAACCAATAGTTGCCAGCGTGGCTTTTTCTGCCTTCAATCCAAATTCATTCATGTTAAAAAAATTACGCTTAAATGGGTAAATAATTTCGAAGCGGCAAAATTACACTTTATAAAGCGCCTATCTATGCAGAAATCCTAAAAATGAGCCCGCGGCCCGAATTAAAAAGTCAGGGCGTAGTTTACCCCATCAAACAGTAATAAAAAACCGCCTTGCAACATAATTCCTGCCCCATGACCGTGCCAGCGAGGGTTAGCCGACCGGCTTAAGGCATAACCGGCAGCCAAATAGCCCAAATCGAGTAAAGTATTTACCAATAAAATTTTCCGAAATTGCGTACGCTCCAAATACAAATTTACAGCTGAGGGTTGCAGCTTATTTAGCCGGTGATGACCGTACCAGGCAATGCCGCCGTCTACCGCTCCCCAAATAAGGTTTTGCATACCAAAGGCCCTGATGTAGGGATTTCGGCTGAACAGCTGGGCGGTGCCTGCTCCCATCGACATGAGCGACCAACCCGCCAAAACCTGGTTGGCACGCTGCTGGTGCAAAAACGGCCGGTAATCGTCATCGAGCTTAAGCTCCAACAGGGCAGCATCACGAACGGCTTGTGCGTTCAGCCCAAAAGAAAAGCACATAAGCACCAACAAGGCAAACAATCTGATAACAGCCATGCATTTAAATTTGATACCTAAACATACAAAGCTGCTGCAATTTTGTTTACATGAATGGCATCACTTACAAATTGCGAACCCGTTTATTTCCCGGATAGCGCACCTTGAAGCTGTAATTGAGGCTTTTGCGCGATAAAGGGGCCAAAGTCAAATCCCAAAGCAACTCACCGGTTTCAGCGTTCAGTTGCCCTCCTCCCCGTTCCATTACATCTACCGAAATTTCCTTTTGAACCGAAACCGGTAATTGGGAGGATAATTGCAGCTGCACATCCAGCTTGTGTAGGTTACTTAACTGAATTTCGTAGCTGAAATGCTTTTCCTTATTATTGCCTAGGCGGCGATTTTCAGTAAAGCTTAATTTTTCGATCAGCTTAACGGTTACCGCGGGATCAACCCCAAAAGCAATTTCAAGACTGTCGCTATTGCTGCTAAAGTTCATCCAACTTCGATTTATCAAGGTCTGATTGAAATAAATAGCAGCGGTACCCGGAATCAAACGCAAGGTATCCCAACCGCTCAAATACCCCATTAGCAATACGTCTGATTGGTATCTTGGAGCTGCAAAATGCCCGAAATCGGCTTTGAGTTTGTGTGAAGCCAGCAACATACGTCGCTTTCCGGCATGGGCTAAGTTGAGCTTTTGCTGGGGCACATATTCCGTGTACAAAAACGCGTCGCGACTTTCGAAATTCGAAACAGCTTTTTGCCTTGAACCCTTTGCCATACTGCTTATCTCAGCATCTTCTAACATAAGCCCGTCGAAGCGTGGGGAGCGAACTACGGTATTAGTTGTCACAAAATCGAGCACCCAAGGCGTAAAATGTGGCTTTTCGGCTTGTTGTGCCGGGCGAACTGTTGCCAAACGAATGGGCACATTTTGCCAATCGAGTCCGGTATGCTGATAGACCATGGCCTGCATTTCTATTTCCACGGGTTTATCGAGTGCTTTGGCGTGAATATCGTATTCGGGCTCCCATCCACAGGAATTGCTCTGGTACGAAAAACCGATTTCATACTTTCCTGCCTTGGAAGCTTCTACCTCAAGCAACAAAAACGATTCAAATTCAGCCAATTTTGATCGGGCTTCATTCAATCTTTGTTTAATGCCGCTTGCCATTTGTTGCAGTTCAGCTTCTTCCTGGCCAGCTTTCCAGATCAATTCATTAAGTTGGCTGAGTCGCTGACGGTAATATTCGGCCATCTTTTGAAGCTCAGTTACGCTTACCCCTTGGGCTCCGCCAAGCTGCTTATTGGCCAAAATCAACTCCTGTTCTTGTACCAGCACAGCATTTTGCATCTTAAGCTTTTCCAAACGCCGGTTATAGTCTTTTAGAGAATCGATGCGCGACTTTAAAACCGCAGGCTCGGGTGCATTCCGCAAAGCTTGCCTGACGATTTCGGAGCTAATGAGCTTGAGTTCGTGGGGTAAGTGCAGCTTTACACTTGCCGGATCGGCATCCCAAGCCAACTGGCTGATTTTAAGATTTTGAACCCCTGTTGTAAAATTATAACTAAAATCATGGTGCAAACGGCCTGATTCCAAATACAATTGCACCTCGGTGAGCGTGGCTGTCTGCGCACCAACAACCACCGCTTGCCATAAGCAGGTAAGCATATTCAACGAAAAAAATAGGTTTTTCATAACAAAATTTAGATTGGCTTAGCACGAACAACCGTGCCAGCCTGTATACTAAATGGAAGTTAGGCAGAAAAAGTATGACTGCTCCTAAATGCTTTAGGCCGATGCTTGAAATGGTTAGCTCAGAAGCGCACCCCTAAGCCAAACATGATGTGCCTTCCGGCGAGATAGCGCGCCGGGTTATCTGGCGGAGTACCTCTCGAACGAAAATCTCGAGGATCTAAGAATCGAGGATCACGCTGATTCGAGGGCACCGGGTCGCCTGGTTCCCACGCCCTTCCGGTAATGGGGTTCGGAATGATCGTATTCAATACATTAAATACGTTGGTCATCTGAAAGCTGGCTTCAATCCTTAGCTTTTTTCTTACCTGCCACCACTTTCGCAAATTAATATCCACCCAATTTTGACTGGCGCCCAAGCCCGACCACAACGCCTGCGGATTAGGATCGCGTTCGTAAATCGGGCGACCGGTAATTGGCTCATCTCCCTGAAAAATGAAAGGTGTATAACGACGACCGGTGCGGTAAACACCTTCAACATAAAGCGACATGCGATCGAGGGCCTTTACACCAAACAAACCACGCTTATTATTCACGGTAAAGGTGGCATTACCCTTAATATCAAAAGGGCTATCCCAGGCTAAAAAAGTTTCGCGGGTATCTTCGCGGTTCCCTGTATTTAAAATTTGATTTAAAGCTTCGTTAGCAGATGAGCTTTGCCCCGTTGCCACCATGTATGATGCAGAGGTTTGCCCCACAAACCACTTGCCAATACGCTTCAAATAGGTTACTTCCAAGCCCCTCACCCGCGCATAATCGGCATTGATTCTCAAAGTACGGGTGACTTCCCTTCCAGTAAAGTCACGAATTTGTACCGAAGCAGCCGTTATAAAATCGTACTTATCCTTCCAGTAGGCTGATACCGTAAGGGCATCATTACTGGTTAATTGGGAACGCACCCCTAACTCGTAAGAAATGTCGACTTCCGGATTCAAATCAGGATTACCCACACGAGAAAGTACTGAACGATCTTGATATAAAGGATTCAACCCCTGATACACCCAACTCGGATGAGGCAGGATCATTGAATGGTTGTAGTTAAAAAACATCACTTGATTTTCCTTAATCGGGAAAGAAGCTGAAATTTTGGGTAATAGGCGCATCTTCATGCGTCGGCCAAATACACCGAGGGTATTATCCTGATAATTTTGGCGAATTTCATCGCGAATGGGAGAACGTTCATCTTGAACGGCTTCATCAACAAAGCGTCCGGGAAACCAATATTCCAAGCGACCGCCAAACTCAGCAATTAAGCCCCGGTATTTAATTTTATTTGAGGCATAAAAGGCACCTCGCGTTGGACTCACCTTCCATACATCGCTATATTCACCCAACCTGAAAGTTTGGCTCACACTTCCGTCAGGTAACGGAATCGGCGCGCCAATCCAGGGACGAATAATATCGATCCAAAGCATATCCTGGGCTTTCACTTCTGCCCCAAAAATCAAACGATCACCTCGCGAATTGTAGTAGTAGTTACCTGTGTAACGGGTACTGTATTCCGTTACATAGTGGTCGTGCCACAAGGTACCAATACCCCCATTATTGAACAATCCCGGTCCAGGTAATACAAATACCTGGCTATCTTGCGGATTAAAATAGCTCACCGGAAAATTCACAATGCTTCGGGGTTCAAATTCTTCATCCACCGTATCGGGCCGCCAGTAACGTCCGTTGGCATCGGCCCGGAGGCGTACAAATAATCGCGATGCGTTTACCGTGTACGAAAACTTATTGCTGGGGGTATGGGTAAAATTGATGGTACCCATATTGGTATCGTGTGTATAGGTATTGGCGTTATCCGGCTGCAGCATATGGTCAAACTGGAAACCCGGCAAAAATGGCACGTCATTACCGATAATCCGGAGCATATTCACATCCTGATTGATGGTAATCGACCTTAAGTAGGTAAAGCTCAAACGCATACCTGGTTTAAAATCGTAATCGAACTTAAGCATCCCTGCCCATCGATTGTCTTGAAAAGGCGAAAAAGCCGTGTTTGGATAAAGCGAAGATACCACCTGATCGGCAGGACGCCGGAAGTACTGATCATCGAAACTAGCCTTAAAGGAGGAGAACATCCGGATGGGCTTGGGTGCCAAGCCACGAATGGAGCCCCCCACCGTACCTTCATACACCGCATTATTCCAAACCGAACCCCAGCCACTGTTAAAGCCCAGGTTATCGCGTCGGTGCGTAAATGAATATTCCCAGCGGTCGCCACCCGATCGGGTTTTGGTTTTTACGATACCCGAAGTACCATCTCCATAAGCCACGTCACCGCCTCCTGTGGTAATATCAATTGCTTCAATCGAATTGGTGCCTAAGTCGATACCGAAACCTGTGCCTGCAAGTGGATCACTAGCCGAAACGCCATCGATAATAAAGGCCGTTTCATAGGTTCGGCCACCGCGAATACTAATCCCTTCAGGATTCAGAACTACACCGGCCTGGGTATTAAGGACCCCTTGTAGCTGTCGCACGGGAGCTGCTTCAATGGCCTCCTGCGAAACCCGTTGTTCTGTACGGGTTTGTTCTATATCTACCAAGGGCTTATCACCCACAATCACTACCTCCTGATCAAAGGTAAGTGAACTGCGTCCCAGCGGAATATTCAAGGTGCGCGCCTGCCCCTTCTCTATCTTTATTCCTGTAAATACCTTTTTTTCATAGCCCAAATAACTTACTTCAATATTGTAAGTACCGGGGGGGATATTCGAAATTTTGTATCTCCCGTCAAAATCGGTAGAAGCTCCGAATGTAGTGCCTTTAATTACTACGTTTACACCAATGAGTGGCAGCTTATCATCGGCATCTGTTACCACGCCCTGAACACTGCCATTTTGAGCAGCAGCTAGAAGTGAACACATCAGCAATACAAGTACAGAGTAAAACTGTTTCAATACACAGAATTTAACGGGTGGTAAAACTAAAGAACCTGATTGAATTCGCCAGCAATCTGTGCTTTAAGTTTGAGTTAAGAAGCATTTTTTTTTTAACCAATGGTTATTTCGGTAATCCCATAGCGATAATCGGCTTCGAGAAGTTTGCTGAGTAAAACAAAATCTTCTGGCTGCTTTACAAAATCAAGCTGTTTGGCATGCACCATCAAACACCTCAAACCGCTGGCCTGTTGCATAAAATCTAAATAGCCTGCATCAATTTTTTCTAAATAGTCGGCTGTAATGTGCTTTTCAAAGTCGCGGCCTCTCTGACTAATTTGCGACAGCAATTTCTCGGTATCTGTTTTCAAATATACAAACAGGTAAGGCTGTGGTAAATGGGCATTAATCATCCCAAAAAGCTCCGAAAACAATCGGTATTCGTCGGCATCCAAGTTACGCTGCGCAAAAATCAAGGTTTTATAAAAGCTGTAGTCGGCTAAAAGTCCATTTTTGCGCAAATCGATGGCGGCAAATTCATCGTGCATCTGGCGATAACGCTCGGCTAAAAAAGCGGTTTCTACCGAAAAAGCGTATCGTTTGGGATCTTCATAAAACCTGGGTAAAAATGGATTTTCAAGAAAACGCTCGTAGATAGCAGGTATTTGCCAGCGTTCTGCCAAGAGTTGGGTTAGGGTGGTTTTACCTACTCCAATGTTCCCTTCGATGGCAATGTAGCGCGACATGATCATACCAGTACCTCCAATCTTCTTGCAGCTAATTCATCTGTACACCTATGAAGTAATTCGTTTACGTTCAGGGCCAAACCAGGGTGAACCCAATCACCGGCAATCTCTGCGAGGGGTGCAAGTACAAACCTGCGATTTTGCATGCGGGGATGTGGCAACATGAGCAAATCAGAACAACATTCACGATTTTCAAATAATAACATGTCGATATCAATTACCCGATCAGCATTTTGAGCGCTTCGCTCCCTTCCCATTTCTAGCTCCATTTGGAGGAACATTTGCATGAGCTTTTCGGGGCTTTCTGTGGCTTTTAGCGTAAGTGCCTGATTGTAATAGGGCAATAGGCTATTAGATCCCCAAGGGGCTGTTTCCCAAATGCCAGAAGCAGCGGTTAACTCCAGTCCTGCAGATAGCATTAACTCCCTTGCTTTTGTTAAGTTTTGATAACGATTGCCCAAATTCGACCCCAGAAGTACAGCTACATGATGTTTGTCCAAAATTGCTTTTAATTTAGCACCACAAACCTAACTCAAATGCGGCAGTTTTTGAAATACACCTTAGCATCCATGACCGGTTTTTTACTGGCGGGCATCCTTTTATTATTTATAGGGATAGGAATCATTGCCTCCCTGGCATCTTCCGGCAAAAAAGAAGTTAACGTACAGCAAAATTCTGTGCTGCACCTCAATTTCAGCGAATTAATCTCCGATAGGCCATCGAATGACCCATTAGCTGGCATCGATTTTAACAGTTTTGAAAAAACCAGCAGCATCTCTGGCCGAGATTATGTTCGGCTTGTTACCGAAGCAGCCAACGACAACAATATCAAAGGCATCTTCCTGGATTTAAGCAACATCAATGTCGATGCCACCATCAGAAGCAGCATTCGGACTGCACTGATTGATTTTAAAACAAGTGGCAAATTTATTTATGCGTTTAGTGAAGGTTATCTACAGAATACGTATCACCTGGCCAGTGTGGCCGACAGTATTTTTATGGTTCCTACTGGAGATATGCTGTTTAACGGCTGGGCAAGTTCACCCCTATTCTTTAAAGGAATGCTCGAAAAATTGGATATTGATGTTAAGCTTATCCGCGTTGGCAAATATAAAAGTGCAGGAGAACCTTTTATTCGTGAAAACCTGAGCGACGACAATCGACATCAAATATCAAGCTTCCTGAACAGCCTCAACCAACAGTACCTAAGCGATTTGAGTCGTAGTTTAAACATGCCTGTAGATACCCTGCAAGTTATTGCCAATGAATTACGAATCAGAAGCCCTAAAGATGCTGTAGCACATGGCCTGATTCATCGCTTATGCTTTCGTGATGAAGTACTAAACTTGCTTGCAAGCCAAACCGACGTCAAAAAAATTGACAAAATCCGATTTATAACCGCGAGCGACTACCTCCGTAGCTTAGCCACAGAACGGCAGCTTGGTGAAAAAAATCGGATTGCAGTAATTTACGCCATTGGTGATATCACCGGAGGTGAGGGTGACGATGAGACCATCGGCAGCGACCGTTTAGCAGCGGCTATCAGAAAGGCAAGACTCGACGATAACGTTAAAGCCATTGTATTGAGGGTAAATTCACCTGGAGGAAGTGCACTCGCTTCGGATATTATATGGCGCGAAACCGTTCTGGCTAAAGCCGAAAAACCATTGGTCGTTAGTATGGGCAACCTGGCTGCTTCAGGTGGCTACTACATCGCTGCCGCCGCCGACAGCATCTTTGCTTCAGCCAATACACTCACCGGAAGCATAGGCGTATTTGGGCTAATCCCCAGTTTCGACCGCTTCATGAAAAATAAAATTGGAATTACCTTCGACCGCGTAACTACCGGTCCTTATGCCGACATTCTGAATGGTCTTAGGCCTATGACCGCCGAAGAAGAACAAATCATTCAAAGCATGATTAATCGCATATACCACGACTTCTTGAAGGTGGTAGCGGATGGGCGTAACTTAAGTACCGATAGTGTAAATAGCCTAGCACAAGGTCGAGTTTATACTGGGGAGCAGGCCTTGGCACTGGGCTTGGTAGATGCCATGGGCGATTTAAATGATGCCATTGCTTGCGCTGCACGTATGGCCGGACTTGAAAACTACAAATTGAAAGAGTTGCCTGAACGGCCTGATAAATTTGAGCTGTTGATGAGCAGCCTATTCGAAACACGTCAAAAAGCCATTGCAAACGAATTGGGGCCATTTTACCAGCATTACAGAACTTTGAAAAGCGTAATGCAGGCTGATCGGTTCCTCGCAAGAATGGAATTCATCCCTGAATAAAACAAACTTCCCAAAACGGGCATAATTCCCATTTCTATACTGGGCAATATTGCTTAACTTTGTGAAAACTTTTGTCGTTGAAAATACTCATCATTCGATTCAGCTCGATGGGCGACGTGGTGCTCACCAGTCCGGTAGTCCGTTGCCTCAAGCAGCAATTGTCGAGAGCCACGCTCCATTACCTTACCAAGCAGGTGAATTATGAATTATTAAGGGCCAATCCGTACATCGACCACATACATTTGCTTGATTCCGACGAACAAAAAATGATTAATCAGCTCAAGAGAGAGCGCTATGATTACATCATCGATTTGCAGCACAATTTGCGCTCCATGCGTTTTAAAAGGGCGATACCCGGAAAAAGCTACAGCTTCAACAAACTGAATATTCAAAAGTGGCTTTTGGTCAATACCGGCATCAATATGATTCCCAACCAGCATATTGTTAACCGTTATCTAGATACGGTTTCTAAATTAGGCGTAAGGAACGATCAAGAAGGTCTGGACTATTTTATACCCGATGATTGCCAAATAGAGCCTGCAAACTACCATGTAGAACTTAAAAATGGCTTTTTGGCTTTTGCCATTGGTGGACAACACGGCACCAAGCGTTTACCTCCTGCCAAAATACTGGAGATTTGCCAATCGCTTCAAAAACCCGTTGTGCTTTTAGGTGGTAAAGAAGACGCTAAAACGGCACTTTGGGTAACGCAAAACTGCCAAACAAACCTGGTTTATAATGCCTGCAACCAGTTTACCATTAACGAATCGGCCGATTGGGTGCGTCAGGCCGACGCCCTAATAACCCATGATACGGCCTTAATGCACATTGGAGCAGCCTTGAATAAAAAAATCATCGCCATTTGGGGCAATACCATTCCGGAATTTGGCATGTACCCCTACATGCCCCAAAATACCCATGCCTACGAAAACTTCGAAATAAAGGGCCTCAAATGCCGGCCTTGCTCTAAAATAGGCTTCGACAAATGTCCTAAAAAACACTTCCGCTGCATGGAAGAACAAGACACCAAAGCCATCGGCGAGCGTGCAAATGCCACATTAATCTGAGGATACTTTACAAGAAATTCATCAGGCTTCATTAGTTTTACCCTCGGAGAATAACTATGGCAGCCGAAGAAACACCAAAGGCCTTTCCGGCCTACTACAACTATTATATCAGCCTTTCAGAAGGCGATTTAGTAAGCAATATGCGTAAGGCGCATGATACCACGCAAATTATCCTAAGCCGAATTTCTGACGAAGACGCAGAAAAAAGCTATGCTGAAGGCAAATGGACGATCAAAGAGCTTATTCAGCACCTGATTGATTCGGAGCGTATCTTCGCCTTCCGTGCTTTGAGTATTGCACGTGGCGAACAAACACCCTTGCCGGGCTACGAACACAACGATTATGTAACAGCTTCCGACGCCAATCGCCGTACTATGTACAACTTGATGCGTGAATTTGCCTGTGTGCGCGATGCCAGCATTGCCCTGTTCGAGAGCTTCAGCCCGGCTATGCTGGCCAAGAAAGGCATAGCCAACAAAACCGAAGCCACCGTTGAATCGATAGGCCGTGTGATTGTTGGACACGAAATACACCACATGAACATCATTAAAGAGCGTTATCTCTGATGGCTTTTCCCGCATCTGAGCTAATCACCACCAAAGCAGGTGCGGTTTATCACCTCAACCTCCTGCCCGAACAAATTGCACCTACCATTTTTTTGGTTGGCGATCCAGATAGGGTACCGCAAGTAAGCCGTTATTTTGATGCCGTTTGGTACCGGGTGCATCATCGGGAATTCATTACCCATACCGGTATGCTGCAAGGCATGCCCGTTTCGGTGGTATCTACCGGTATTGGCACCGACAATATCGATATTGTAATTAATGAGCTTGATGCACTTTTCAATATCGACCTAATTCATAGGGAAATAAAGGAACAACTCACCAGCTTACGACTCATCCGCTTGGGCACCAGCGGTGCACTTAGGGCCGATATTGAAGTCGACAGCCTGGTATGCAGCAGCATGGGATTGGGCCTCGATGGCTTGATGCCCTTTTACCAATACCCTTCCAGCTCTAAAGAGACTGAAATGCTGCAATCTTTTCGTGCCTATCTGCCCGAAATTGAACACTGCGCCATTCCCGTATTTTTTGAAGGCAGTGATGAACTCATGCAACTCATCAATACTGATGGAAAGATGAGAAGCGGTATTACCCTCACTTGTGCAGGCTTTTATGCCCCACAAGGCCGCAAATTACGCTATCAGCCCAGCATTGTCGACCTCCCCCTTCGTGTTGGAGGATTTGAGCATGCCCATGAACAGGTCACCAATTTTGAAATGGAAACCGCAGGAATTTATGGATTAGCCCGGCTGCTTGGGCATCAAGCCTTGTCGGTAAACGCCATCATTGCCAATCGCATCACCGGACAATTCAGCAATAATCCCCAGGAAACCATCGACTTGCTCATAAGAACTGTGCTAAGCCGGCTTAATCAGGCCTAACTTCTTGCAAGTGCAAAAGATCGTTGGCTTTAAGTAGCAAAGCACCTTGAGACCGTAACTCAAGTTGATATAAACTTAAATTCTGGTGCTCAAACTGCTCCATTTTGCTGAAAGGCAAATCAAGCAAAATACATAAAAACAATCGCATCGCCCTGCCATGCATGCACAACAATATTTTTTCTGCCGGATTCTCCTGTATAAGCCTTAAGCCACGCTTCAAGCGGCGACTTACTTCGAAGGGCGACTCACCGCATGGAGGTGCCGCATGAATATCCCCTGCACTCCAGGCAGCTATCAAATCGCGGTATTCCTGACTAAATTCACCGAACCGCGTGCCCTCATAAATACCCCAATTAAACTCATCGAAGCAATAAAGTGCCTTAAAAGGGAGACCCTTTTCGAGCGCAAAAGCTTCTACCGTTTGTTGTGTGCGTTTGAGGTTAGAGGTATATACAAAATCAAAGCCTTCATTTTTATACGATTCATAAAACGCCCTAGCTTGTCGTTGGCCGAAAGCATTTAAGTGGGTATCCATGCCACGCCCTTGCACAATGTGATTTCGGTTAAAATCTGTTTCCCCGTGACGGATGATGTATAGTTGTTTGCTCATTTGCTTACTCTTCTTCCTCTGAGGGCTTGAACCGAATATAATGCCGCCATTTTTCGAGTACAGCAGTAAAATCAGCCGGCAAATCCGATTCAAAATACAACCTCTCCCCTGTTGTCGGATGGCTAAAACCTATGGATTTAGCGTGTAATGCCATTCGAGGCATCAACTGAAAACAATTATCAATAAACTGTTTGTACTTGTTAAAGGTAGTACCCTTTACTAAACGATTGCCACCATATACCCCATCATTGAATATCGGATGTCCGGTAAACGCACTGTGCACCCTAATTTGATGTGTACGGCCGGTTTCCAGCTTATACGAAAGCAAACTAACATAACCGAAACGCTCCAAGACTTTATAATGCGTAATCGCATGCTTGCCCTTACTGCCGTCGGGATAAGCAGCCATTTTGGTTCGGTCTTGGGGATGTCGGTCGAGATGCGCATTCACGGTTCCCTCCTCCTCTTGATAATCGCCCCAAACCAATGCCCAATAGGCACGATCGATGCTATGATCGAAAAACTGTTTAGCCAAATGGGTCATCGAATACTCGGTTTTTGCGATCACCAACAAGCCCGAAGTATCTTTGTCGATCCTATGGACCAAACCCGGACGAATATCACCGTTTCGATGTGTTGGTAAATTGCCAAAATGATGTACCAAACCATTCACCAAGGTACCATTGGGATTACCGTGTCCGGGGTGCACAACCAGACCTGCCGGTTTATTCAAAATGAGCAGCTCTTCATCTTCAAAAAGAATATTCAAATCCATTTCCTCGGGATAAATGGTTGTGTCTCTTGGCGGATAAGCCAAAATCACTTGTACCATTTCACCTGGTTTGATTTTATAACTTGCCTTTATTTCTCTTCCATCTACCAAAACAGAACCTGCTTTAATAGCATTCTGAATTCGATTACGGCTCGCGCCGGGCAAACGATCGATCAAAAATTTATCAATCCGAACAGCTTGTTGCCCTTTATCGATGGTCAGGCGATGGTGCTCAAATAAATCGTCTTGTTCCTGCTCATCACCCGACTCGCTTTGCTGCCCAAGCTGCTGATTTAGATGTGTATGTTTATCTGTCATAACGTACTTGAATCCACCACACCCCATCCGTGGTGGTTTGTTTGGTTGCAAAGCTACTTCTTCTAAGTCCAATAACCCAAAGTAGTCGTTTTTGATCACAAAGCACCAATTGTTTTTTTTTGCTTACTACATCCAGTTTGCACTCACTTAGCAAATCGCTTACCTTCTTACTCCCCTTCATCCCCGTCAACTGAATTTTGTCGCCGGGTTGCCAAGGACGTAACACGAGGGGCAAACATAAATCAGCCACTCCAAAGGGCTCTGCATCTGTTGAATTTGCTTCTTCACCCAGCTGTAATTCAACATTCGAAACCCGATAAGTCCCTGGCGCTGTAACCTCCAGGTATATCTCATCATCCTGTTGTGCTACTTTCTGCACAAGCTCATAACCTTCTGCCGAATGGTACACCCACCATTTGCCCAGTGAAACTCGCCTTCCTCGCTGTAAATGTTTTAAACCCAATAGCGCTTCAATTTCGTGCTGGCTGCCGCCATATCGACGTCCAAATTCAGACAAAAACATGGCCGAATGACCCAAATCATCCAGCAAATCTAACTTCCATATATGCTGATTCTCATTGCGAATTTCCACGAAATCAACTGAAAGTGCGTCACATTGGGCATTTATGAAATCTTGTAGCTGCTGCCATTGTTTGGCCTGTCGGGCAACAAGACTTACCCAATTTTCGAAACGACTACTAATTATCGGAGCAAGTCGGTTCCTAATAAAATTCCGATCGTAAACATCTTTGAGGTTGCTCGAGTCTTCTCGCCAGCTTAATTGATGTTCCGCCGCATAAGCTACAATATGCTCCGCAGATGTTCCCAGCAAAGGGCGCACTCTGTGCTCGTCAACCGCCCGTATTCCCTGCACTGCATTTGTTCCCCTGCCCTTAAACAAGGCCATCAATATTGTTTCAGCTTGGTCGAGTTCATGGTGTGCGGTAAGGATGGCCGCATAGGCATGCAACTTCAAGAGCCCGTCAAACCAAGTATATCTGATTTCTCGCGCCCATGATTGTACATTAGCTTTTTTGGGGACTTGTTCAGCGATATGAATATGCAGCTCTACCTGCCATTGCTTAGCCAATTGCCGTACAAAGCGGACGTCTTCAGCCGATTCGTTACCCCTGAGTTGATAATTTACGTGCGCCAAACTGATATTCCAACCGTTTTGAACAAGTAGGTGTGCCAGTACTACTGAATCACGTCCGCCGCTAATTCCTAAAAGCAATTTGCTTTCACGATTTAAACCGGCTTCAAACAAAACCAACTCAACTTGCTCTTGGATTTTATTTGCCATCGCGCAGAATCAACAGTTGCTTGTGGTAGTGGATACTGGCCCTATATTTATGTAAAATATCGCCACCTAAAATCCCATCCAATTCACCATACCCAAGTTGGGCGTAGGTTTCACGGATATGCTGCAAGTCGAGGGCTGCGGCTTTCACCCCTTTGATACGACAATCACCAATTTGAAATCGTTTTAGCTCAAAAACATGGCTTTCCATTTCAGTGGTACCGAGACCGGCTGAAGTTTGATGAACTGGTTGAAGCTCGAGTTCAGGAAACCAGTTCGTAATTACATTTTTATCGAATACCGTTTTACTGGCACCCGTATCGAGCACCAGCTGCAGGCTCCGATCGTTCCAATTTGCTTTAAGCAGCAGATGAAAACCCGATTCCTCAAGAGGCACGAGTTGTAAGTTGATTTTGTACTTCATATAAACAAGAAAGACGATGTTCAACACACCGTCTCTCTTTGATTGCGTTAAATGTAAATTACATGATGTTCATGCCGTCGAGCACGTCCATCACTTCTTTTACTGCGGCTGCAGATTCGTTCACGAGTTGCATCTCTTCGGCATTCAACTTCAATTCAATAATTTTTTCAATACCGTTTTTACCAAGTTTTACAGGCACGCCCATGTAAATTCCTTTGAGACCATATTCTCCATTCAACATGGCACAAACAGGGAAAATACGCTTTTGGTCACGCACAATGGCCTCTACCATTTGAGCAGCCGCAGCACCCGGGGCATACCAAGCTGAGGTACCCAACAAATTCACAATTTCACCTCCACCCTTCTTGGTACGGTCAATAATTGCATTTAACTTGTCTTCAGCAATAAGCTCAGTTACTGGAATACCGCCTACGGTAGTGTAGCGCGGCAATGGAACCATCGTATCCCCATGGCCTCCCATCAAAACAGCCTGAATATCTTTAGGCGAGCAATCAAGTGCTTCCGCTAAAAACGCCCGGTAACGTGCTGTATCAAGCACACCTGCCATACCGAATACCTTACGCGAATCCTTTTTTGCAGCCAAATAAGCACAATACGTCATTACATCAAGCGGATTCGAAACCACAATCAGGATCGCATCAGGAGAAAATTTCAATACGTTTTCAGTTACTGATTTCACTATACCGGCATTGGTTGAAATCAAATCATCGCGACTCATGCCAGGTTTACGTGGCAATCCGCTTGTAATTACTACCACCTCGCTGCCGGCAGTTTTACTGTAGTCATTGGTTGAACCCTTTATCCGAGTATCATACATATTCACCGGAGCGGTTTGCCAGATGTCTAAAGCTTTGCCTTCAGCAAAATTTTCTTTGATATCTACCAGAACAACTTCGTTTGCTAGCTCCTTGTGAGCAATAACATCTGCACAGGTTGCACCAACATTACCTGCACCAACAACTGTAATTTTCATATTGAGAGATTAATTTTTGGAAGCTCAAATTTAGTCAAATCAAACCGTTTTTCGTACCTTGCAGGTTGATTAAGTCAAAAGAATCAAGCAATAATAAAAACACATGATCTTAAAAGCCATTAACAAATCGTTACTTACGCTTGCATTAAGCGCATCAGCTACCTTTGCATTCGGCCAACAACATGGCAACTGGTGCGGAACGGGCGATGCTCCGCAAGCCAATCTCGAATACATTGAACAGCTACGTGCCAACGGTGTATTCGATAACCTCGACATTGAACAAGTACAAAATACCATTTTTGTTCCGCTTAAAATCCATATCATCGGCACCAACGACGGTCAAGGCTATCATCGTTTAGATGATTTGATGCGCAACATTTGCCAGTTAAACCAACAGTACAAGCCTACAAACATCCAATTTTTCCTTCGTGGAGATATCAATTACATTAACAACTCCAACCTGGTAAACCTTGGAAACAACCAAGGACCGGTCGCTGCTATGCAGGCCGCTGCTGCTGTAAACACCCAGTACAATGTCATACGGGTGGTTAATGTATATTATACGAACTTGTCTGGTGCAAGTCTTTGTGGTTTCGCTAATTTTCCAACCACGGGTGCTCCCAATGAGCCTTTACGTCAGGGTGCCATTTATCTTTCTCCCAATTGTTCTGGAAACAATAACACCACTTTCGCACACGAAATGGGTCACTTTCTCAACCTTCCGCACCCCTTTCAAGACACCTCAAATGACCCATCGGGCCCCCTTTCTGAGCGCGTAACCCGTAACCCTAACGAACAAGCACCCCGCTTTGCTGCCAATTGTGCTACAGCAGGTGACCGCTTTTGCGATACGCCAGCAGATTTCAGAGGTGCACGCTGGAATTGCCCTCAACCGAATTCTACTGTAACAGACATCAACGGCGATCTTTTTAATCCACAATCCGACCTGTACATGAGCTACTCCAACGATCCATGTCAAAACCGTTTTTCAGGAGAAAATATCGCCGCCATGCGCGCTACCCTAACACTAACCCAAAACCAGCAAGGACAAAATGTGGTCGGACCACGTATGTACCTGCTCATCCCTCCTATGGAACCCTACGACACCATCACCTCAACACCCACCGTGTTAGAGCCAGCCAATAATGCCACCGGCATCCCTGCGAACTGGGCCTTTTTCCGTTGGAATAGCGTTCCTGGTGCAACAAAATATGTATTGCGTATCACTCGCCAAAATGTTATCCTTGTAGATGAAGTATTTCTAGACCGACCCGACACAACTTATTTGTATAGAGGCAGCAAACTAAATCCCGGTACCCAATACAACGTACGCATTATGCCGCTGAACCACAAAGTTACCTGTAGCCCATTCGGACAAACAATAAACTTCACTGCAGGCCAAGGTTATGGAGTAAGTGTTTATGAGCAACAAAAAGACTTTCTTCAAATATATCCCAGTCTACTCAACACCTACGAACCCATTCGTGTTCAGGCGAAAGATATGCTCCAGCATCAAGTTAATTACGAAGTTATGGATATTCAAGGCCGTAGTATTCTTAAAAACAGCTTAAATACCCAAGGCGACGATCGTTTTGAAATTGACTTAAATAACCTCCCCAATGGCACCTACATGATTAGAATCATGCACGGGAACACGCCATATTTCGAACGTGTTGTGATTAGCCGCTAAGCAAAACTTTAATCAAACGATTATCAATCATGATGAAATACAATCTCATAGCCACCATGTTCATTGCATTCACAATAAGTGCGCTACAACTTAATGGTCAAAATTTGACCCTGGAAGAGTGCGGTACAGGTGATAGTCCTGAGCACATTTCTAAATGGCTGCAAAGTATCGATCATGATGCTATTCGCTTCGAAAACAATGATACCACATGGATGGCCGCTCAGCTTTTTTTAATTCATCATCCAAATGGCAATGTTGGCATACTCATCGATAGCTTGATGAGCACCATGCGGGTACTAAACCGTCGCTTTGCACCTGCAAAAATGCAATTTTACCTAGCAGGTCCTCCCAAATTTATACCGAATGCCGATTGGGCATCCCCGCCAAGCAAGCAGATGTTTGAAGATGTAATTGATTCATTTAATATAGCAAGGGTAGTTAATATATACTTTACCAATTTGGGTTCTCAAGGCTTATGCGGTTATGCCTACTACCCCAATTCCGGCCCGGGTCAAACCGTGCGTCGTGGTGCCGCCGTCATGAGCTATTCTTGCTCACAACCCAATTCTGGGACACTCGCTCATGAACTTGGACACTTCTTCTCTTTGCCTCACCCATTTCAGGGTACCTCAGGGAATCCACAAAGCCCAACAGCCGAAAGGGTTACCAGAGACTTTCAGGAGGTGCAACCGCGTTTAGCCGCCAATTGTAATTCAACCGGAGACTTTTTTTGCGATACCCCAGCCGATCCTTATGGGGCTCGTTGGCAATGTATTTCTAATCCGGCAACATTTGATATCAATGGTGATCGTTTTTTTGCTGATTCTACCCTCGTAATGTCCTATGCTGCTAATAATTGTCGCGATATTTTTAGTCAGCAACAAATGAATGCCATGAACCTCACCATTGCAAGCCAGTCTGCCTCTCGTGGCTATCTCACGGTTTTCCCAAAGCCAACTCCTGATGCCATCACAGCACTGCCTACTCCTACTATTCCTGCTGATGGAGAGACCGGTTTACATCCGAACTTCATTCACTTGCATTGGACAGCCGTTAGCGGTGCTGAATGGTACCATGTAACCATTCGTCGCAGCAGTTTACCGAACATCTTAACCTTCGATACTTTGGTATCTGCCACCAGTATGTCGATTTACAACAACAAATTGTTGTCAAATACCTCCTACCAATGGGCAGTACGACCTGCAAACCGGGTAGACTACATGCCAAAAGCATTTAATTGGCAGACATTCACCACTGGCCAGCCTACTGCGGCTTCGTTGAGAGAATACCAAGCAGATGAACTGGCCTTTTACCCAAATCCAGTTGGTCAGCAAGATGTTTTAAAATTATTGAATCCAATTCAAGAGTCGACGACTGTGGTGGTGAGCAATTTGCAAGGACAAACGGTACTTCAATTCGACTTAGCACCCGGAACACATCATTTAGCACTTGAAAGCCGTTTAAGTGCTGGAACCTATATTTTCAGGATGATGAGCAGGCACAAACAACAAACCCAGCGAATTGTTGTGATGCCATGATGTATGTAAAAAAAGCAAATCCAAAAGCCTGGCTCCTTTTGTGGCTGGGCTTTTTGCCCTTCAGTAGTTTGGCTCAGCAATATACCGAGCCTTGCGGAACAGGCCCTGCACCCTCCCATATTCGGGAATTCATCCAAAACATCGATTACACCCAAGCCCAAGCTGAAGACCTTCAAACCATCTATATTCCTGTGACCCTACACATTGTGCGTAGCTCAAATGGTGGGGGTGGTTTTCTAGAAAACGAAGCTAACCTTACCATTTGTGATCTTAACCAGCGGATGGCAAGTTCCGGTATGTTTTTTCATGTACCCGGACCGGTGAATTTCATTGATGACGACTTGTTATACACGCCCAATTCAACTACCCCGCTCTTCGGGATGATTTCAAGCTACAATGTGCCACGTACCATGAATGTGTACTATACGAATCTAGCTCAAATTTCTCTATGCGGATTTGCTTTTTACCCCAATTCTGGTCCCGGTGGTTTTCAAAACAATGGAGCCGTGGTCATGAGTTTTGCATGTTCACAGCCCAACGGCACAACCTTAGCACATGAAGTTGGCCACTTTTTCAGCCTACCGCATACCTTCGACCAAACCTCCAATAACCCCCAAGCCATTAATGCCGAAAGGGTTACCAGAAACTTTAATGAAATATCACCCCGTTTAAGCGCCAATTGCAATACCAGAGGTGATGGCTTTTGCGACACTCCGGCTGATTTTATAGGTACTCGCTGGTCGTGCCCCACAGGCCGGATAGAACTCGACGTCAATGGGGACCAGTTTATCCCCGATGCCAGTTACTACATGAGCTATTCGGCAGATGCTTGCATGAGTCGCTTCTCTGATCAGCAAATCACAGCGATGAGGGCTACCCTGGCCAATACCAGCGCATCTCGTGGCTATCTGCTCATCCCTCCTTTTCCAAACTACCTCGATTTACCCCTGCCCCCTCAGCAATTACGCCCAACCAGTAACGACACTGTAGTGCCCAATAATGCGCTTTTTAGTTGGAATCGTATTCCCGGAGCAAGTCGATATCAAGTCAAAATCTACTTATTCAACTTCGCCGTACTCGACACCATTACTACCGATACATTTTACGTAAGTCGTGCACGCGATATTCGCAATTTTAGAGAACATAGCTGGGAAGTGCGTGCCCTTAATGGTGCTAATCTTTGCACGCCATTTTCGCCCCGGGTATTTTTCCAAAGCATCGGTCCACAAGCGCTCAGCCTCAATGAAGTAGAGCAGGATATACTAAAGCTTCACCCCAATTTACTTTCGGAAGGAGACCGATTAATCATTTCTGGTTTAGTACCAGGAATTCCTTTTGAATTATTAATCTTCGATTTACAAGGGCGTAAAGTCTTTAATCATCGTGCACAAGCTGAAAACCAACAAGAAGCACTGCAATTACCCTGGTTAGAACACGGGCTATATCTCACACAGCTCAAACAAAAGGATCGAAGCATAGCAATTAAACTCAGGATACATTAAAAAAACATTAATTCCACAATGTATTGAACAAACGCTAAATAGGTCTGTTAAATAGTTATATAACCGCCTGTTTATGAAAAAGTTCATCCTGGTCATCCTGGCATACCTTGGTACAGCCATCAGTGCTTATGCACAATTTGAACCTTGTGGAGCCCCCTCTCCCAGTTCAAGTTTATTGAAATACATTGAGTCACTCGACTTTGACTCCTTGCGAGCAGAACAGTCGAACGTGCTTAACATACCGGTACCATTCATGTGATGCGCACCAGCAATGGCAGCGGAGGATTTACAGCGGTAAGCGCTTATGAAAACATTTGTAACTTGAACAACCAGTTTCAGGCAGCCAATATGTTCTTCTACATGCCCGATTCGATTCGTTTCATTAATAACAACGACTACTTCAATGCGTTAACTTTCGATAGTTTATTTGCGATGATCAACAACAGCTATGTTCCTCGTACTGTTAATATCTATTTCACCAATTTAAGCCAATTGGGCCTGTGCGGTTTTGCCACCCTTCCCAATCCTGGCCCACCCCCAGCCGGAAATGACGATGGCGCAATTGTAATGAGTTTTAGCTGCTCAGGCCCTAACAACCCCATACTTGCCCATGAGGCAGGTCATTATTTTGGCCTTCCTCATACCTTTGAAGGTACAGCCAGTTTTCCTAATCAGTCCTTTGCTGAACTGGTAACCCGTAATCCGAATGAAACCGGTGGACGCTTAAGTGCGAATTGCAATACCGCAGGAGACAGGTTCTGCGATACCCCGGCCGATTTTATTGCTAGCCGCTGGGCATGTCCACGAAGCCCAGCTAATCAGGCGAATGATTTTAACGGAGATGCTTTTCAACCAGATTCCAGCATGTTTATGAGTTATGCCGCCGATCCCTGTATGAGCCGTTTTAGTGAACAGCAAATGCTGGTGATGCGGGAAACACTGAATGGCCCAAACAACCCGAGAGGCCGATTATTAGATGTCCCTATGCCCAACTATGGGGTCATCACCACTAGCCCTGCTCAGCTTTACCCATTAGCCCCAGATACTGTAATCCCCAATTATGCTGTTTTCCGTTGGAAATCTATACCCAATGCCGATTTCTATCAGCTAAGAATTTACGTTCAAAACTTCACTGTACTCGATACTACTTTATCCGACACCAGCTTCATCAGCACAGGAAGCAGTATCCGACAAAACAGAGAACACCTCTGGGAAGTACGAGGTTTAAATGGTGCCAACCTTTGCACTCCTTATACAAATCGTCAAAACTTCTATGCCGGGCCGTTCAGCCTGAATGCAGGTGTACGAACGAACCCTTTAAACCAAATCAGGGTTTATCCTAGTTTTCTACGTAATCACGAGCCGCTTCACATCAAAAGTCTACCTGGCCAAACCGAAGTGCAGCTGATTATAAGCTCCTTATCGGGCAACATTGTTTACCAAACCCAACTTTTTGAAACCAGCGATATCGCCAGCATCAAGCTGCCAGAACTATCCGAAGGCCTATATATCCTTCAACTCGAGCAAAATCAAAATTTTTTCCGGCAGAAAATTGTGATAATACCCTAATTCTCTGGCTAGAGCGATTGTATTAGTCTGCCTTTTTCACTATTTTAGCCTGTTAGAAAAACCTGTATGAAGTCACTAGGATCAACACTCTTATTGCTATTTATTGCTTTCAGCGCCTGGTCGCAGCCCATGCTGCTTTGTGGTACACCTAATCCTGAACCTTCACATTTCAAATATCTTGAAATGATCAACGAAAAGTACGATTTGGGATTTGAACGGGTAGCCACTGATAAAATATACATCCCCGTAAAAATCCATATAGTATCCGATATTTTTGGCAATAGATACAACTACAACACCATGCTTACGGTGATGTGCGAACTCAATGAAAAATTCGCCGATGCCGGGATTTATTTCTACCTGAAAGGCGATGTAAATGTGATCTCAAATTCAAATTTCTTCCGCCATACTTCCTTTAATACCGGCACCCAAATGATGCTTCAGCACAATCAAATTCGGGTGGTTAATATTTACTTCGTCGATTTAAACCCCATCAGTCTTTGTGGTTATGCCTACTTCCCGGGAAGCGGACCTGGAAACACCCTGAGTCAGGGAGGCATTGTAATGAGTATTCCCTGCTCTCAAGTAGGAAATACAACCTTGGCCCACGAAATGGGTCATTACTTGGCCTTACCACATCCATTTGAGGGCACCAGCCCCAATACACTTGATGTTTTCGCCGAACGGGTAACCCGAAATACCAATGAAATTGCGCCAAGGTTGCCGGCCAATTGCGCCACGCTTGGCGATCGATTTTGTGATACTCCTGCCGATTATATTGGTGTCCGCTGGAACTGTAACACTACAACGCATTCCGATACCGATCTGAATGGCGATTTATTTCAACCCGATCCTAGCTTGTTTATGTCGTATTCTTCGGACTTTTGCATGAACAGGTTTTCGCCTCAACAAATTAATACCATGCGCTTCACCATGCTGGGTGATGCCAGTACTGCTGCACCAAGAGGCTACCTAACCATATTTCCCATGCCCGCTTGGGACACCATACGGAACCAGGTAACCCTACTCCAACCTTTGATAAACGACCCACCCTCTCCGTCAAATTGGGTCTTCTTCAAATGGACACAAGCCATTGGAGCCACCAAATACCATGTGCGCATCCGTCTTGGCCAGCAGCAGGTTACTGAGTTCATTTCCTCAGATACAAGCTATCTCTTTACCATATCGCTATTGCAACCTGGACAAACCTACAACTATACAGTAAGGCCCTACAATCACGGTTGGACTTGTATGGGACCCAGTCAATCAGGTCAATTCACCACCACTCAGGGCTATGCTGCCTCAGTTTTTGATCAGGAAAAGGCCGATCTACTGGTGTATCCAAATCTGCTTAAATCGGGAGAACAAATCCACATACGCGCAATAGCTGAAATGCATCTCTTAGCCGCTAGCCTACTCGATCAGCATGGTAGAGTGGTGCATAAATTTGAGTTGGACCCTAATGAACGCCTGCACACGCTCAATGTACCACATCTAAGCTCAGGCATGTATCAGTTGCGTTTGGAAGGCAATGGCAATCCACGTTTCGAACGGCTAGTGATTCATTAAATAACGTGTATCTAAGCTTAGGGCTGCCTAGCCGCATCGACCAAATTTGTTTTACGTTCCGCGGAATACCGATTCAGCTTGCTGTCAAACGAGATGATCTGATTCACCCACTCATTAATGGCAATAAGTGGAGAAAGCTGAGTCATTATCTGAATAGGGCTACAGAAGCAGGCAAAAATAAGCTAATCAGCGTAGGTGGTGCGTATTCGAACCACTTATTGGCCATGGCTACCCTTGCCAAGCTCCATAAGTTCGAAGCCATTTGCTACCTAAGGGGGAATGAAGAGCGTAGCAAAAACACATACGAACACTGGTTAATGCAGCTGGGAGCCCGTTTGCATTACGTAAACCGTGAAATCTATCGAAATAAAGAGCAACTCTATTCCATTTTGCAAAGTCAATATCCCGAAGCGCTGCTCATACCCGAAGGAGGTTACCCATTACCTGAGCACCATGCCCCAGCCGCCTTGCTCGACGAACAAGACCTGTCGGACTTTAGCCATCTTATGCTAAGCTGTGGTACAGGAGCTATGCTTCTAGCTCTAGCTAAGGGACTACGCGACCGTAATTCCAATATCCACTTACATGGTATAAGCGCCATCGCTAATTTCAGCTTCATTCATGAAATTAATCAGCAAGTTGCAGCAATCTATCCCTTCGCTCAGCTTCATCCCAAACCGGTGAAAAGCAGGTTTGGTAAACTACATCCGGATATGTTCGAAATCACCCAGGCCTGCTTTCATCAAACCGGCATATTGGCCGATCCCATATACGATAGCGCCTTGCTACTCCATGTGTACCAAGGCATTCAAAACGAATCACTTCCCAACAACGGCAACCTCTTATGGCTACATAGTGGTGGGCAAACCGGATGGGCAGGCTTTACTTCAAAACTTGATGAATTGTGACGCTTGTAAACGAATGAAATCGATGTACTCCGCATTGGTAAGCTCACCTTCTTGCATATAACTGCCAATTTTAATAAAGCGTGGCCGCAAAGCCAGCGTATGAACCCCTATATAATTAAGCACATCCGAAAAATGACTCATAGCCATGGCGGCACCTTGCGTACCATCGGCTATACCCAGTAAGCAAGCTTTTTTGCCTTTAAAACTCACCGGAAATTGGAGCGCATCTACCCAAACCTTTAAAATACCTGGAAAAGAGCCATTGTATTCTGGAATGATAAAAATGAATTTTGTAGTGTTCGACACAACCTCCTGAATGTCTTCCCACGCCTTATTCTCAGCTTTTACTTTTTTGTAAAGGGTTGTGCTCAAAATATTTTCAGGCATATCGGCCAAATCAATGATACTGGCCGATACGCCCTGTAATTCAAGTTCACGTTGATAAATTTGGGCCATTTGACCCGTCACAGAGTTTTTGCGGCTCGTTCCCGCCACAATCGTATAGTTCATGCTCAACTAACAGCTTTGAGCCTGCTAATGTTCGATTTGTTGAACTGATTTTCGGCATATTGCCGGTCGAGACCAAAGGTTTTTACTTTCGGGCTAGCTGTTGGTAGGCTAAACATGGCTTCGAGCAAAATGGCTTCGAGAATTGATCGTAATCCACGCGCACCTAATTTGAACTCCATCGCCTTGTCCACTACAAAATCCAATGCTGCGTCCTCTATACTCAAGTCTATTTGTTCCATTTCAAATAAACGTTTGTATTGGCGGACCAAGGAATTCTTTGGTTCAGTTAAAATAGAACGAAGCGTTTCCCTATCCAGAGGATTCAAAAAAGCAACCACTGGCAAGCGGCCTAGTAATTCCGGAATAAGTCCAAATGACTTCAAATCATTCGGCATAACGTATTGCAGCAAGTTTTGCTTATCAATCTTTTCTTCTCCCACCTTGCCAAACCCAATCGCATTTACCTTTACCCTGCGGGCAATGATTTTTTCAATACCATCAAAAGCACCTCCACAAATAAAAAGGATGTTTTTGGTATCTACCTGAATGAATTTTTGTTCAGGATGTTTGCGGCCTCCCTGGGGTGGAACATTCACTACGGTGCCTTCGAGCATCTTCAAGAGCGCCTGCTGTACGCCCTCCCCCGATACATCACGCGTAATGCTTGGGTTATCGGCTTTACGAGCTATTTTGTCTATTTCATCGAGGTAAACAATACCCCGTTCTGCAGCCGCTACATCGTAATCTGCTGCTTGTAATAATCGGCTCAAAATACTCTCTACGTCCTCACCGACATAACCAGCTTCTGTAAAAACGGTAGCATCGGCTATACAAAATGGCACATTTAACATCCGAGCAATAGTACGCGCTAAAAGCGTCTTACCAGTACCCGTTTCTCCAACCATGATGATATTCGATTTTTCAATCTCTATATCATCGTTCGACTGCTGATTGATACGCTTGTAGTGATTATACACGGCCACAGCCATAGTACGCTTGGCTTCATCCTGCCCAATCACATATTCATCCAAATGGTTCTTAATAAGTTGTGGCTTAAGGTTAGTGTATTTACGGTAATTACCACTCCCCATAGCACCCTTACCTTCAGCCATTTGCTCATGCATGATGTCGTTAGCCTGAACTATACAACTATCGCAGATGTGGGCTTCGAGTCCGGCTACCAGAATCTTGGTTTGCTCCTTTTCTTTACCGCAGAAAGAACAATAAACCTTTTGCTTTGCCATAACTTATTTTTTCGCGTTGCGAACCAAAACATCGTCAATCATGCCGTAGGCTTTCGCTTCTTCAGCACTCATCCAATAATCCCGGTCGCTATCTTTAGAAATTTTATCGAAAGTCTGCCCCGAATGATCAGCAATGATGTGATACAATTCATCGCGGACTTTCAGGGTTTCTTTAAGGGCAATTTCCATTTCTGTCACTTGGCCTTGCATACCGCTCATGGGCTGGTGAATCATCACCCTTGCGTGCTTAAGTGCAGTACGCTTTCCGGCTGCTCCAGCACATAAAAGCACTGCGGCCATAGAAGCAGCCATTCCAGTACAAATAGTGGCTACATCAGCTCCTACAAACTGCATGGTATCGTAAATGCCCAAACCAGCATATACTGAGCCACCAGGACTATTTAAATAGATTTGAATATCCCGGCTGCTGTCTACCGAGTCGAGAAATAGCAATTGCGCCTGAATGATATTGGCCACCTCGTCGGTTACCGGAACGCCCATAAAAATGATGCGGTCCATCATCAAACGCGAAAATACGTCCATACTGGCCACATTCATAGGCCGCTCTTCAATGATGTACGGCGTGAGGTTATTCACTTGATGACGTACATAGCCATCAAGGGTGTTGCTGTTCTGACCTAAATGGCTAACAGCATATTTGCGAAATTCTGATGTAAAGTTCATGTCCGAAATTTACTTGAATTAAACAGCATTTTGCTCAGTAAGTTTCTTAAAGTCTTCAAATGCGATAGGCTTTTCCTCAATATTTGCCTTTTCTAGCAGATACTCCTCCACTTTCGCGTACTTTAAAGAGTAATAAATATTGGTGTAATTATCATCCTTCTGCAAATAATCAATAGCATACTTCTGCAACATGGCGTCATCCATGGGAATTCCATAGCTGCTAAACTGACGATAGAGCAATCCTTTTGCCTGATTCACAATGTCTTCACCCTGAATTTCAATCGCATTCATCTCCATTACTTTATCAATAAGCAAATCGCGACGCAACTGTTTCGCATATTCAGGATATTGTGTATCTAAGGTAGCCTGATCAATAGGGTTTTTGGCGTTGGTCAATAACCAGCGCTTCAAAAATTCGTCGGGCAATTCAATGCCATCAGTCTTGAAGAATGCTTCGGTTAGTTGATTACGCAAATAACGCTCTGCCTCTGCTTCCAATGAACGCCCCAACTCGAGTTTAATGCGCGCCATGAAATCAGCCTCTGTTTTAATTTCCTCACTACCAAAAACCTTCGCAAAAAACTCCTCATTCATCTCTGCCAAACCTTCACGCATGACATTACTTACAGTAATCTCTACTTCCCTGCCAATACTAGATAGCTCTTCCTCCGTTTTTTTGATACCTGCGGCTATTTTACTGGCATCATCCCCAAAAATCAAGGCCAGATTAGTACGCGTGCTGTAATCTTTAGAAGTGCCGGTAAGCTCATTGCGAAGGGCCTCATCGGCCACTTCTGCCAATTTCACCAGACTTACCGTTACCATCCCGTCTGTTTTCACTTCAGCGTTTTCATCCAACTCCTTGATTCGCAGAAAAACCATGTCGCCCGCCTCAGCTTGCTCAGGATAAGCCCCTTCAAAATGCCGCGATCGCAAATCCTTCAGATAGTCTTCCATCATCTCGGCAGATGGTTCTACTTTAAAACGGGTAAATACCTCCACTGGCGTATCAATATTCACCTCTGGCTTTAAGCCTATGTTGAAAATAAAATTAAAATCCTTATCCGTTTCTAACTCTTCACCAAACGGATTGTTCGACTCATCAGGCATGGGTTGAGCAAAAATATCGAGCTTGTTTTCTTCGAGATAACCGTTGATACCATCCTGTACAAGTTTATTCAACTCTTCATACAATAAGGCCTTGCCATACATCTTTCTAACCATGCCCACTGGTACCATACCCGTTCGGAAACCTGGCATGCTCACCTTTTTACGATATTGTTTAACAGCCTCTTCAAATTTGGCTGCATAATCGGTAGGCTCAATGTTTACAACCACCTTGTTCTCAAGAACATTGATTTTTTCTGCTGTAATATTCACTTTGTTGAATTTGATTTTTCCTTCGTAGGTCGTAAAGGCTATTGCCCACAACTTATGACTTATGTCGTATGAGGTTTAATGTACCTCTTTCGTATGATTGGTGCGGATGGAGGGACTCGAACCCACACGCCTTGCGGCACCAGATCCTAAGTCTGGCACGTCTACCAATTTCGCCACATCCGCTTCAAGCACGTCCTGCTCGCTATCTTAACCCATGATCAAACTTCCATGAAGCTAAGAGCCTGCAAAGATACCACTATTCACACAATTAACAAATTGATATCTCGTCTAAAAATTCAACTGTGCATGCCGGCAAATGACCTAATTTAGCGGCTCAATTTGTTTAATTTTACTTCGTATTTGCATCTTTTATGGAAGAAGAAGTTGTTTTAAGTCGCGATGAAATAGAAAGACGCGAAATCTTACGTCGCTATCGTGCTTTGCTACGGGCTGTAAAACCTTTTATGAAAAAGGGGGATAAGAAGCTACTTCGGCTGGCCTTCGACCTCGCACTCGATGCCCACAAGGATATGCGTCGTAAATCTGGCGAACCTTATATCTATCATCCCCTCGAAGTCGCTCGCATTACAGTGGAAGAAATAGGCCTCGGTACTACCTCTGTGGTCTGTGCCTTGTTACACGATGTGGTGGAAGATACCGAAGTAACCCTTGAACAAATTGAAAAAGAATTTGGCAATGTTGTAGCCCGCATTATCGATGGCTTAACCAAAATCTCCGGCCTCTACAATAAATCTACCAATACTTCAGACCAGGCAGAAAACTTCCGAAAAATGCTGCTCACCCTGGCCGATGACGTTCGCGTAATCCTAATTAAATTGGCCGATAGACTGCATAATATGCGGACGCTAGATAGCATGCCCAAAGACAAACAGCTCAAAATAGCCTCAGAAACCAGTTTCCTTTTCGCCCCACTCGCCCATCGTCTTGGCCTATATGCAGTAAAGTCGGAACTTGAAGACCTGGCACTCAAATACACCGAACCCGACATCTACAAAGAAATAGCCCGTAAACTCCAAGAAACCAAAACTAAACGCGACCGTTTTATTCGCGATTTTATCATCCCGATCAAAAGAGAGCTGGAAGCTACTGGCCTCAAGTTTGAAGTTAAAGGCCGCCCTAAGTCCATCAACAGCATCTGGAACAAGATGCGCAAACAGGGCGTAGAATTCGAAGAAGTTTATGACCTTTTTGCCATCCGGGTAATCCTCGACAGCAACCCCGAACATGAAAAAGCAGACTGTTGGCGGGCGTATTCGGTCGTAACCGATATGTACCAACCCAATCCTAACCGCTTGCGCGATTGGATTTCAACACCTAAAGCCAATGGCTATGAATCATTGCATACCACCGTAATGGGCGCCGGAGGGCGATGGGTAGAAGTACAAGTCCGCACCAGACGCATGGACGAAATCGCCGAAAAAGGTCTGGCAGCACACTGGAAGTACAAGGAAAGCGGCAACGATAACGCCTTCGACGATTGGCTGCGTCGCATCAGGGAAGTGCTCGAAAACCCGGAGCCAAATGCGCTCGAATTTATCGATAATTTCAAATTACAACTTTATGCCAAAGACGTTTTTGCCTTTACCCCAAAAGGCGATCTCATCAAATTGGCCGCAGGGGCAACAGCCCTCGACTTCGCTTTTGAGATCCATACCGACATCGGCATGAAATGCATAGGCGCTAAAGTAAATCATAAAATCGTCCCCCTGAGTTACCAGCTGCAAAATGGAGATCAGGTTGAAATCCTCACTTCAAGCATCCAAAAGCCAAAATCCGACTGGCTCAATTTTGTAACTACGGCCAAGGCCAAAACTAAAATCAAACAAGTAGTTAAAGAATACAAAAAAGACATGTCGGACCAAGGGAAGGAAGTCTTTGAACGAAAAATGAAGCAATGGAAAACACCCATTACCGATGATCTGCTCAATAAAATAGTAAAGCAATTTAACGTTCAATCGCCCACCGATTTTTACTACCTCATAGCTACCGAACGCATCGATATTGCCCAAATCAAACGCTTTATCCTAAACCCGAATCAAAATAAAGACAGTAAACAACCAAAAATCGATGAAAACAACTTTGGCAGCTTGGTGCGCAGCAGCAGTACGGCGGCCGACGACCTGCTCATCATCGATGACTCTATCAGCAAAATCGACTACACCTTAGCCAGTTGTTGCAACCCCATTCCTGGTGATGAAATATTCGGCTTTGTTTCAGTAAATGAGGGTATTAAAATACACCGGGTGAATTGCCCGAATGCTGTACACCTACTCTCGAAATACAGCTACCGCGTGGTGAAGTCGAAATGGACCCGGGCTTCTGAGGTGAGCTTCCTGGCAGGCATACGCATTACTGGGCTCGACGACATCGGCATCATCAGCGGCATATCTCAAGTAATTTCAAATGACCTTAAAGTGAATATGAGGTCAATAAGCGTAGTTTCTAACGATGGTATGTTCGAAGGCAATATCATGGTATTTGTAAACGACACCAAGCACCTCGATACCCTCATGCGTAAACTCCTGCAAGTGAAGGGCGTACTTAAAGTAAGTCGATTCGATTCGCAATCTGAATAAAACGAGCTTCAGGAACCGAATACCAGTAAAATTGTTGACATTAGCGTAAAATCTACCCGATGCAGGCCGAAAAACTCGTAGCAGAAGTTAAACAAATCTTTTCAGCATATCTCGAAGAGCATGGTCACCGCAAAACTCCGGAGAGATTTGCCATACTCGAAGAAATCTACAGTCGTAACGACCACTTTGATGTTGAATCGCTTTACATCCAAATGAAGAACCGAAATTACCGCGTAAGTCGGGCTACTGTTTACAATACCCTTGATTTGTTATTGGCCTGCGATCTGGTTACCAAGCATCAGTTTGGTAAAAACTTGGCGCAGTTCGAAAGGGCCTATGGTTATAAGCAACATGACCACCTTATTTGTTTGGAGTGTGGAAGGGTAGAAGAGTTTTGTGACCCCCGCATTCAAGAAATACGCACCGATATGGGCAGCTTTTTTAACCATACGGTAAAGCACCATTCCTTGCACTTATACGCAAGTTGTGATCGTCAAAAAGAGCAAGGAGATTGTCCACATTTCAACAAAAACTAGGAAACATCTGAAAAGCCCTTATTTTTGGACTTTAATAGCTGTACATGAAAGCAGATGTGCTGTTGGGCCTTCAATGGGGCGATGAAGGCAAAGGCAAAATCGTAGACGTAATTACCCCCGAGTATGACATCATCGCCCGTTTTCAGGGCGGCCCTAATGCCGGACACTCCTTAGCCTTCGACGGCACTAAGGTAGTCCTCAATACCATTCCCTCCGGAATTTTCCGCGAGCATGCCATGAACATCATTGGCAATGGGGTGGTAATTGACCCGGTAACCTTACAACGTGAAATCAACAACCTACTACAGTTAGGCGTTCCGGTTTACGACCGCTTGTACATATCACGTAAGGCCCATTTGATTATGCCCACCCATCCGATCCTGGATGCTGCCTATGAAAAGGCCAAAGGTGAAGATAAGATTGGGTCAACCTTAAAAGGCATTGGACCGACTTATGCCGATAAAATCGGACGATCGGGTTTGCGTGTCGGCAATCTGATTGGGGCTGGTTTCAAAAGTGCATATGCCCAGGCACGTGCCAAACATCTCGAAACCCTTAAACTACTTCAATACGAAGATCCGGAGCTTGAAGCCAAAGAAGCCCGCTGGATGGAAGCCATTGACTTTTTAAGCCAATTCAAAACCATCGACAGCGAAGTGGTGATTAACCAGGCCTTGCGCGAAGGCAAAAAGGTGTTGGCAGAAGGTGCTCAAGGCACCTTGCTCGACATTGATTTTGGCTCTTACCCATTTGTAACCTCATCCAACACCATAACGGCCGGTGCCTGTACAGGACTGGGCTTGGCGCCACAACGCATTGGCGAAGTATATGGCATCTTTAAAGCCTATTGTACCCGGGTAGGCAGTGGCCCCTTCCCTACCGAATTGCATGGCACAGCAGGCGAAGAACTGCGGAAACTCGGCAATGAATTTGGTGCCACTACCGGTCGCCCGCGTCGCTGTGGCTGGATTGACCTTCCTGCCCTGAAGTACGCCATCATGCTCAATGGCGCTACCCAGCTCATCATGACCAAGAGCGATGTATTGAGCGGTTTCAAGGAAATTGGCGTTTGCACGCACTACAAAACCCCCGAAGGCCTCACCGATACCCTGCCTTTCGACTTGGCCGATGCTGAACCGGTATTCGAAATGTTGCCCGGCTGGCAGCAAGACCTTACAGGTATGAGTTCGGCTGATCAGTTGCCTTCAGAACTGCAAAATTATATTGCCTTTCTCGAGCAAAAACTCGAAGTGCCCATTAAGGTGGTATCTGTAGGTCCCGATCGCACGCAAACCTTATTTAGGAGCTAAACTCACCGAAAGGGCTTTAGCTGTTGAATCGCTCCAACTACCTCGATTTTGAACCCTGGCTCCGGCATTTTGCAGATGCCCCACTCCTGCTTTTGCTCAACAGCAACCCTGAGCCTGGCACATACCCCGAAGCGTACTGCACTTTCGACTGGATGCTTGCTGTAAGTTATGGAGAAGCCTGGCAGCCAACAACCGCTTGTTTCGATGCGCTGGAGCAACTCCTGAGTCAAGCACCCGATTACTATTTTGGCTACTTGACCTATGATTTGAAAAACGAGTTAGAGCAGTTGCGTAGCCAAAATACCGACGGCATGGCCTTTCCCCAGATGGCATTTTTCAGGCCTCAACTGTTGGTACGCGCCAGTGATGGCAAAATTGAGCTGCTTCGTAATGAACTCGGCTTTCCGTACCCCAAGGCGTTTGAGGATGAAAAGGGGGATGAAAAAAGGGATGAAAAGGGGGCTGAATTGCCAAAACTGGAATTTAAACGCCATTTGAGCGATGAAGCCTACCTGAAAACGGTCGCTCAAATTCGCGAAGATATTTTAGCCGGCACCATTTACGAGCTCAACCTGTGTATGGAATGGAGCTGCCATCACATCGGGCTCGATAGCCTGGCCACCTACCTGCAACTCAATCGGAAAACCCGGGCACCATTTTCGGCCTACCTCAAATCGGGAATTCGCAGCTTGATGTCGGCCAGCCCCGAGCGTTTTCTTCGGAAACACAAGCAGCAGCTGCTGAGTCAGCCCATCAAAGGTACCATGGCACGGTCGTTAGATCCTGAACTCGACCACAACCTCAAGCAGCAATTGGCCAATAATCCCAAAGAACGGGCCGAAAATGTAATGATTGTTGATCTGGTAAGGAACGACTTATCCCGTTCATCGTTGGCAGGCAGCGTACAAGTACCCGAACTTATGCAGGTATATAGCTTTAAAACGGTGCACCAAATGATCAGCACCGTGAGCGCTACCCTACAAGCCGAAGTAACCGCAGTTCAAGCATTAAAAAATGCTTTTCCGATGGGCTCGATGACAGGAGCTCCCAAAATAAAAGCCATGGAACTCATAGAAGCTTATGAAAATGCCAAAAGAGGGCTATATTCAGGCGCTGTGGGCTATTTTACACCCGAAGGCGATTTTGATTTTAATGTGGTAATCAGAAGCTTGCAGTACCGGGCCGATACGGGCTATCTCAGCCTGATGACCGGAAGTGCCATTACCTACGATTCGGTGCCCGCTCAGGAACTTGAAGAGTGTAAGCTCAAAGCCAAGGCATTGCTTGAGATCTTCGGCTGAATCCAAACGTCACGATTTTGTCAACTTTCTTAACAGCGATTGACACAAAACCGTGAACGTATTACTTTAGCTGTTGTAAGGTAAGTCGGAACTGTTGTCAGCAAGCTTAATTGATTTTGACAGGCAGTATCGGGTAAACTCCTAAAACCAATGCCATGAAAACACAGCTACTTTCGCTCCTATTCGCTTTATTCATTTTTAATGTGCGTCAATCACATGCGCAGCTGGCCAATTGTAACCCACCGGTATCCCGAACAATGATGGAGCTCAACAACATCAGGGCCCATTACCTTGTTGGCGGACCACACTGGACGCAAGCCAACGGCAATCCGGGCTTTGAAGTCCCCAAAGCTTCCGGCAGAACATCCTTCAACGCCATGAATTTTTGGATGGGTGGCATAGATGCTATGGGTCTCTTAAAGGTAGCCGGCCAAACCTACCGTCAAAGCAGCAGTTTGGGTATAGGCTTTTGGCCTGGACCCATCATGCCCGATTCAGCCATCATCAGCCAGGGGCAGTGTAACCTGTTCGACAGAAGCTGGAAGTTAACTGCTGCTGAAATCCGACATCATCGAAACAATTACCAGCTTCCCAATTATCAGGTACCAGCCAATATCGCCGAATGGCCAGGCAATGGCGAAGTAGCTCTGGGCTATTCACCCGATTTGGCGCCATTCGAAGACGTAAATGGCAATGGGTTATATGATCCTGAAAATGGCGACTATCCGCTTATTCCGGGCGATGAGGCCATTTGGATGGTATACAACGACAGGTACAATAGCAACGGGCACCAATCATCGGCCTTGGGCATCGAGGTGCAGGAAACCATTTTTGCTTTCAACCGGCAGGGCGCCCTGCGCAATGCGGTTTTCCACCAGTATAAAATCATCAACCGATCTACGGTACGACTCGACAGTACCTTCATCGGGAATTTTGTAGAACCCGCTTTAGGCAACCCGAACGACGATTTTATCGGATGCGATGTTACCCATGGCATGGGCATTGTTTACAATGCCGATGACGACGATGAAGGTCCACTCGGCTATGGTATCAATCCCCGGCAGCGGCATTCGCGGTATTTCGCGGTCCCTATTCCACGCCTAACGATGGCATCGACAATAACCTGAATGGCCAAATTGACGAGATGGTTCCAGATTGTGCGTTTCAAACCGCTACCGAGCACATCAGCATGTGGAATTTCATCAGTTTTAATAATGATGCTACGCCTATGGGAAATCCAACCACCGGCACGCATATGTATTATTAGTTATCGGGACGCTGGAAAAATGGCGTTCAGATGGTATTTGGAGGCAATGGCTATCCAGGCAGTGCCGGCAGCACAAACTTACCTGCGCGTTATCAATATCCCGGAAATACCGATCCACATGGCTATGGACTTGGCGGTTCACATACCAATCCGGTAAGTGCCCCCTTTGAATGGACGGGAGCCCAACCCGGACCAAACCTCACGGGGCATCCGGCGCCAAGGCGTTTTGTGATGAGCATGGGGCCATTTCGCATGACCCGAGGGCAGGTAAACAGCTATGTGGTAGGGGCACTTTGGGCGCGGGCACCATCGGGCGGGGCACAAGCTTCCCTATATGCGTTAAAAGCAGCTAAAGCCCAAATTCAACTGGCCTTTAACGACTGTAGTATTTATGGGGCCACCGGCTTGCCTGTGCTGCAGCTGGAGCAGGATGCCTTACGACTTTACCCAAATCCAGCGCAGGATATCTGCTATATCAGTGGCGATTATGCACACATTGAGCATGCCAGCATCCACATATACAGGTTGAATGGCCAACTGCTTCGTGAAATACCATTCAAGGAGGTTCAAGATGGCCGAATCAGCGTAGACCTACACGGACTCGAATCAGGATTGTACATCCTCAAGCTACAAGCAAAGCTGCACGAGCAGGTGTTTAAGTTGTATAAGCGATAAGCAGACAACTTGCTAATGAATAGAAACAATAAAGACCATAGGAGATTCCATCCCTTAAAGTTCAGCTCGCTTAAATGGGGTCGGCATCACGACAAGCATCTGCCGGGGCACTAAACCTTCAGGCATCTAAAATTAAGCATTGTCAATCTAATCGTAAACAGCACCCTAAATTCCGGTTTAATAACAAGGCTCAGCTGCATAAAAAAAGTCGCTCCCAAATGGTGAGCGACTTTTTTGTATCGAGCAATAATTGCTTATTCGGCAACAACTTGAATCGAAAACTCGGCTTTTACCTCGCGATGCAAATCGGCTTCTACGGTATATGTTCCCAGCTCTTTGATATCTGATTTGATTTCAAGTTTACGTCGGTCAACTTCAAAACCTTTATTCTTGAGCGCATCCGCCACCTGCAGGGTAGTGATTGCACCGAAAATGCGACCATTTTCACCAACCTTTGCGCCGAGCGACAAGGTAAGGGCCTTGAGGTTTTCGGCCAAGGCAACGGCATCATTCTTCAGCTTTTCTTGTTTAAAGGTCGCTTGCTTTACATTTTCAGCACGCTCTTTAAGGGCGGCTTTATTGGCAACTGATGCCAAACCTTCAGGTATCAGGTAGTTTCTTCCGTACCCGGGCTTAACTTTCACTACATCGTACTTGTAGCCCAGTCCTTTAATATCTTGCTTAAGTATTACTTCCATGATTCTTTCCTCCCCTTCTTATTTCAAACCATCGGCTACGTAAGGCATGAGCGCCAGGTGGCGTGCACGCTTAATGGCCTGACTTACTTTACGCTGATACTTCAATGAGGTACCGGTTAAACGACGTGGCAATACTTTACCTTGTTCGTTTACAAACTTCAAGAGGAAGTCGGCATCCTTGTAATCGATATACTTAATGCCGTTTTTCTTAAAGCGGCAATATTTTTTGCGGTTCTCGTCCTTGACGGGAATGGCGGCAAAGCTATTACTAATCATTTGATTAAGCCTCCTCGGTTACGGTTGTTGAAGCCGCTTTATTCGCATTTTTACGGCGCGATTCGTTGTAAGTGATGGCATACTTATCGAGTGCCACGGTAAGGAAGCGCAAGATGCGCTCATCACGACGAAATTCAAGCTCTAACTTGTCGATGATAGTCGACGGCGCTTTGAATTCAATCAAGTGGTAGAAACCTGTAGATTTCTTCTGGATGGGATAGGCAAGTTTACGCAGGCCCCAGTTTGCCTGGTGAACTATTTCGGCACCGTTTTCCTTCAGCACCTTCTCAAACTTCGCGACCGTGTCTTTTACCATTTCGTCGGTGAGCACCGGCGTCATGATAAATACGGATTCGTACTGATTCATTTGTTTCAGTTTAAATTTTAAAATGGAGTGCAAATGTAAGAAAGAATAAAGGATTGAAAAAGCGTTATTGCGAAAATAATCTGAACACATGCAAAAGTGTGGATAACGCAGCTATGAAGTAAGGTCATGCGCGAGCGAAAAGTATTTACATTTGTGCTATGGAGAACTACATGGTATCGTTCCGAAAGTACCGGCCGGCGAGTTTCGATACGGTGGTTGGTCAGCATCACATCACTGGAACACTCAAAAATGCGATCAGAACCGGGCAGTTGGCTCAGGCATTTTTGTTTTGCGGACCACGCGGGGTTGGAAAGACCACATGTGCACGCATATTTGCCAAAACCATCAATTGCACTCAGCTCACCACAGAGGGCGAGGCCTGTAATAATTGTGATTCTTGTAACTCCTTCAATAAGGGTGGCTCTATGGCCATCCATGAGCTGGATGCGGCTTCGAACAATTCGGTTGACGACATCCGCAGCCTTGTAGAACAAGTGCGTTATGCCCCTCAGGGAAGTAAGTACAAAATCTACATCATCGATGAGGTGCACATGCTCTCGACGGCAGCCTTCAATGCTTTTTTGAAAACCCTGGAAGAACCCCCCTCCTATGCCATCTTCATTTTGGCAACCACCGAAAAGCACAAAATCCTGCCTACCATATTATCGCGTTGTCAGATTTTCGATTTTAACCGAATCCAGATTGATGATATTGCGAAACAGCTCGAAAAAATCTGCGCGCAAGAAGGCATTGAATACGAATACAATGCCTTACATATCATTGCTCAAAAAGCAGATGGTGCTTTGCGAGATGCCTTATCCATCATGGATCAAGTAGTAAGTTTTTCGAATGGCAAACTCAGTTATACCGCCGTCATCGACAACCTGAACATCATTGATCATGACTACTATTTCAGGACCACTGAAATGTTACTCAAACAAGAGTTGGCCGAAGTAAGCCTGTTACTCGATGAAGTGATTAGCAAAGGCTTTGATGGCATCAACTTCATTACCGGACTTGCCGGACACTTCAGGAATTTACTTATGGCCAAAGACGCCCGAACGGTAAAACTACTGGAAGTAAGTAACGAAGTGCGGACGAGATATCAGGAACAAACCCAATTGGCCCCGGCAGGTTTTTTACTTACAGCTTTAAATTATGGCGCTCAAACAGAAATAAATTATAAACAAAGTAAAAACCCCCGCCTATTGGTAGAGTTGGCACTCATGAAGATGTGTTTTTTACCGAATTTACTTCAAATTGCCACCTTAGAAGAAGAAAAAAAAAATAGTAGTAGTCAAACCGTAACTGCATTCAAAACCAATGCTGTTGCGAGCATTAAAATACAAAAAGACGACTCCCCTCCTCTTCAAACCTCTGCTGCTTCAGAGACCAAAACAGCCATACAAATCCCCAAAAGCAATTCAGCCAGCATCATCAAAATTGGCAAAAACTTAGCCGGTATAAAAACCAGGCAAGCGGAAGTTGAAACAGATACCCTTTCGAAACCCACTTTAGAAATTGGCGATTTAAGTTTTTCAGACGCTTGGGAACGCTTATTGACAGAAACCAAAGCAGCTAAAAAAGATTACTTGCACGCTTTACTTGCTGAATCACATCCAGTGTTAGATGCGGGCCAGCAATTTAGAATGATTATTCACAACACCCCACAGCATCAGCTTTTTGAATCGGAAAAACAAGAATTGGTCGAAAAACTAAGGCACTGGACAGGAAATTTTGCTATAAATTTTGCGTATGATTTTTTAGAAAATACGTCAGAAAGTGTTAAACCAATAACATCTGCTGATAAATTCGGGCATTTAGCAGCAAAAAACCCGTATCTCATGGATTTTGTAAAAATGTTTGAACTTGACATTAATTATTGATTGCGCTATATTCGTTCGATAATTTCCTATTTCTGACGAAAACAATAAACTAAAGTCAAGAACATGTTAGTAAAAATTCCACTGAAAAACACCGATGAATCTGCCGTTGTAGATGATCATGTGTATGAATTCCTCACGGAAAACCCTTATCTGAAAAAAATTGGCTTTGTGCCAAACCTCAGGAAACATTCAAGAGGTTATGCTTTTTTTCAAAAAAACTGGCCTTTGGGCGATGGTGCTTATAAGAATGAAACCATCTATTTGCACAAACTCATTGCTGAAAAGTTTATTCCAAAGCACGATTCTAACGAGCGCTTGTTGGTAAACCTCATCAATGGAAATCCGCTCGACTGCCGTTTGGCGAATCTCGAATGGGCGATTCGCGCTAAAGTGGTTCGCAATACATCTAAAACGGAGAATCAATTTGGTTACCGCGGTGTAGTGAAAAGCGGCAAGAAGTTTCGTGCAATTATATTTCACAATAAAGAGCGCATTGACCTGGGCTTATACCTGACCCCAGAAGAAGCAGCATTGGCTTACAATGAGAAGTCGCTTGAGCTTTTCGGAAAAACGAACGGATTGAACAACGTTCCTGAAAAAAAGTAAGCTTTCATGATTAAAAAAGCGGCTCCTCATTCTGAAGAGCCGCTTTTTTTTTGCCTTTCCAAGGCCAAAACTTAAGGCTTAATGCCCATTTCTTCGAGCAAGAAGCTGGCATTGGCAACCTTATCTACCACCCAAAGTACAAATCGGATATCAACACCGATGGAACGACTATAAGCTTCATTCCAAGCAAAATCATTGATTGTAGCTGTATAAGCCCTATCAAAATTCACCCCAATGAGCTCGCCCTTCGCATTCATAACCGGTGAACCGGAATTCCCTCCAGTGGTATCCATATTGTATAATATACCCACTGGAACATCCTTCAGACTCGGCTTGATGTAAGCCTCCATATTGCCCCGCGCATAGGCTTGTTCCAAATCCTGATTCAATTCATAATCACCGCTTGCTTCTCCCTTTGCAATTAAACCGCTAATGGTGGTAAATGGCGCCTGATATACCCCGTCTTCGGGCTCATAACCACGAATGTAACCAAAGGTAAGGCGTAAGGTGCTGTTGGCATCGGGCACAAAATCGCTCGACTGCAAACTAAGTTTCAGCTCTAAAAATTCGGGTAAAAGTTGCGATAACCTGCCATTGATTTGCTGATCGTTGTAGCGAAGTTCTTGCTGTCGCATAAAGACTTCGGAAGCCAAAAATGCAAGTTCATCTTTTCGGTAAATAAACTTCATGGGATTTTTGTCAAAAGCAAGCAACATGGCTTCCTTATTACCATAGCCACCTTTAGCAGAAAACAGCCTGTTTAACATAGACTCCAACTTTTCATCAAAACTACCCTTCCCTTTTAGGGCTGTTAGGGCCGTCCATTGTTGATCTTTAGGCCACTGTCGGCTTTCTTGCAACATATAGGCCATAAAATCGCGATCAAGCATCGCATCATAAGCCCCAAAAGCGCTTTCAATACTGGTGCGCAATTTGGGTGTGAGTTTAATGAGCATGCTTGCACGCTCAGCTTTCGGGGCCAATTCTAAAGCCATACGGGCTTCAGCGATGGTCACCGCAACCTGCATGCTTGCTGAGTTTCGAAGCAAATAGTTCATCCACATAGAACGCGGTGCTGCCAACTTCATCTGTCCGTAAAGGCTATCCAACTGCATCATCAAATTCCCATACCGCTCAGCCAAAGCCGGATTGGCAGCGATTTGCTTTTGCATATCCAATTCTTCATTGCGTTTATTCTCCACCAAACCAATACGACGCATGCCTTGTAATTTACCTTTGTAGTTTTTGGTGACGTTGGCTAAGGATTTCTGACGACTGGCCAAGGCTATTCCCTTAGCCTCATCAACCTTGCCCAAAGCCTTCATATAATCGATAAGCCAATCGAAGGTTTTGCTGGTATATGGCAACAAGTAATCGCGTTGATACTCAAGATATGCTGCCGGATAATGCCGAAAAGTACGACCAGGATAGCCCATGATGAACACAAAATCCTCTTCTTGAACCCCATTGGGATTTACCGTGAGGTGATTGGCCGGTTTAAAGGGCACATTATCCTTGCTGAAATTAGCCCCACTACCGTCGGGTGCTACATAAGCACGAACAAAGGCAAAATCGCCATTATGTCGGGGCCACATCCAATTATCACTTTCACCACCAAATTCGCCAATATTCCTAGGCGGCACATACACCAATCGTATATCATTGATGGTCTGATAATGAAAAAGCACATAACTGCGGCCCAGGAACATTTCCGACACTTCATGCTTTAAAGCAGGTGCTTTAGCCGCTTCCTCAGCCTCTATCTGGCGCATAGCAGCCCTGATCCCCGCAAGACGTGCCGCCGGATCTTCGATACCCTTTACTGCAGCCATTACCCGCTCCGAGACATCCTCATAGCTTGTTGTAATGCGCACGGTTAAGCCGGTTGCAGGTATTTCGAGCGAACCATCTACAGCCAAAAAACCATTGGATATATAATCGTTATCCACAGAACTTGCAGCAGCTACGGCACCAAAAGCACAGTGATGATTGGTGATGATCAATCCATTCGGCGAAACAAACGATCCAGTACAACCTCCTACACGTACCAAGGCCTGTACCAGACTCACGCCTTCGGTGCTGAATAGTTGCTCTGGCGTGAGCATCATGCCCTTGGCCTGCAAATTGAGGCGTGCAAGTTCACTCATAGGATACATTCCCTCGTCAGGAGGGCTTATCGCTTGGGCAAGGTTAATGGCCATTGCCGTAAAAGGCAATAAGAATAATTTTTTCATGCTTCAACTTTAAGGCTGCAATTTATTGTAAATCGGTCAAAAAGTGTAATTCAGCTGCCCCAAAACAACGTTCCGTTTGCCCTATTGATTTTCCCCTCGCTAGCCAATTACCTTTAATCCAACCCCAAGCCATGAATCAAGTCCGAAGCTCCCGATTTAAGAACAAATCAATCAACGCCAATTAATACTTATTTTTACACCCATGAGCTACCAATATATACGCGTGGAAGCAGCCTATGCGCAGCACATTGCTTTAATTCAACTCAACCGACCAAAAGAGCTAAACGCCCTCAACCTTGAACTCATGGGCGAAGTACGTGATGCCCTCAAAAGCCTGGATGCGGACCCGGAAGTACGGGCCATTATCCTCACCGGTAATGAGCGGGCTTTTGCAGCTGGTGCCGACATCAAGCAGATGGCCGGTAAAAACGCCATCGATATGCTGCTCATCGACCAGTTTAGCACTTGGGACACCATCAAAAAAATCAAAAAGCCCATTATAGCCGCTGTTTCGGGCTTTGCCCTGGGTGGAGGCAATGAGTTGGTGATGCATTGCGATATGGTGATTGCCTCTGAAACCGCGATGTTTGGCCAGCCCGAAATCAAAATTGGCGTGATGCCCGGAGCCGGCGGCACCCAACGCCTCACCCGCAATGTGGGCAAAGTAAATGCCATGGAAATGGTACTAACCGGCAAATTCATCACTGCCCAGCGCGCCTACGAACTTGGATTGGTTAACAAGGTGGTACCCGTAGAATTGTACCTCGAAGAAGCGTTAAAATTAGCACAAGAAGTGGCCCAGCTCTCTCCCATTGCGGTTAAATTGGCCAAGGAAGCCGTACTCAAAGCTTATGACAGTTCGTTGAGCGAAGGATTGGAGTTTGAGCGCAAGAACTTCTACATGCTGTTCGCCACCAAAGACCAAAAAGAAGGTATGGCGGCTTTTGTAGAGAAGCGCGCGGCTGATTTTAAAGGGCGATAAGATGCGGTTGACGCTGCTAATTTTAGGCTGGTGGTTGGGGAGTGTGGCATCACTCCAAGCGCAGTTGGTGCCGGCTCAGGCCTTAAAAGCCGAGGGTGATTTTTTGAATGTATACAACCGAAGCTTGTTCAGCGATTCGTTGGTAAGCAGCTTTTACATTGAGGTGAAGCATCAAGTACCAGCGCATTTCCATCGCGAACACAGCGAACACGTGCTTGTACTGAGTGGAAGCGGCGTTATGCAATTGGGCGATTCGGTTTTTGTAATCGGCAAAGGCGACCTCATTTTTATTCCCAAGCGTAGTCCACACAGCGTTCGCACCACCTCCGAGGAGCCCTTGCGGGTGATCAGCATTCAGGCGCCCTATTTTGATGGTAGCGATAGGGTGCCGATGAATTAGTTTCTTTAAACCAGTGCTAGAAGATGGACTATTCCTTTGTTGCCAAACTGATGATACATATTGGCGGTAGGTATATCTTGCTTGCAGGATTGGCTTTTTTATTCTTTTACGTGTGGAAGAAGCAGCGTTTTACAGCCCAAAAAATCCAAAACACCTATCCCCAAGCCAGAGATTACCGTCGCGAAGTTGGTTTTTCACTCCTAACCATATTGATATTTGCACTGGTGACAGGCCTATTACTCAAACATCCTGAAATTACACCCCACACAAAGCGTTATTATGCCATTTCCGATAAAGGTTGGTGGTGGTATTTTATGGCCTTTCCAATCATGCTATTTCTACATGATAGCTGGTTTTATTTCAGCCACCGCTTGATGCATCACCCTCGCTTGTTTAAGTGGTTCCACCGGGTGCATCATCGTTCTACCAACCCTAGTCCCTGGGCTGCGTATGCCTTCCATCCGCTCGAAGCCATGGTAGAAGTAACGATAGTGCCTATCTTCCTATTCAGTCTGCCCTTGCACATTAGCCACTTGGTAATTTTCTTTTTGTTTATGATTGCCTACAATGTTTATGGACATTTGGGATTCGAGATTTTACCGACCAAGGTTCGTGCCTCAAAATGGGGACGCTGGATTAATTCTTCGACCCACCACAATCAGCACCATCAATATTTTAAAGGAAATTATTCACTCTATTTTCTGTTTTGGGATAAGGCCTTCGGTACTGAAAAGCTCAGACCAACAAAAGCTGTAAGACTACCGAACCCGAAACGCATGTTAACTTAATAAAAAACCTACCCTAACTGCCGTATATTTAAAGCATCACCCTCAATGCCGAAATTATCCTGCTCATTGGCTCTATACTTTTGTTTGTAAGTGCGGTGCGGGTAAAACCTCCTTTTGTTTTGGGCTGCCTAGCTTACTGTTGTTTTTAGTAATCGGCATGTTGGCGTCTGTGCAAGGGTATTTGAACTTCATGTGGTAGATACGTTTGGGTTTTCCATGGGCTCGGCCCGGTTAGGTGAGTAAGCACAAAGTTCTGTGTAGAGCGTAATTTAACAATTGGAGTTCGTCAAGCATGGAGCTCAGATCAAACAGCTTCTTTCTTCACAACATGCTGATTTGTTCTCAAATAAAGCCCCAAAATCGACCAATAAATCCTGCTCAACAAGGCAGGAATAGCGACATATGCCATCACATGAAGCAGAAAAAAAGAAGTAGCTAGTAGCATTAAGAGCGAATTGTATGCCATAAAATCCATGGCAATTTTAAACAAGATGAACACCGCTCCAATCCAATGGATCTTTTCTGCTGTTTTTCTAAAAAATTTGTCCTGCAGTATCGTCAAAAACCGCTGGTTCTGTTTGTCGGTTCTCAATTTCAAACTAAGTTCCAACATTTGAACGGCTCGTACTAAACTCCCGTTTTCAAAAAACGAAACCGCACTTAACGAGAGAAAATTGAAAAAAACATCCTTGTTTAAACTCAATTCTCTTCTCGTAACCAGCATTCCTGCCCATTGTGCTGCTTTTTGGTGCTCATTTGATTGGTTATATGTAAAAAACACTAAAAAACAGGCATAATCCGATAGACTCGACTTATCCGCATCTGACAAGGAAGCGGCTAGGCTTATAATTTCTGAATACTTTTTTTTATCGAATAAGTTGAAAATCGATTCTTCAGTCATTTCTATATTTTTCGGCCTTAAGCTTGTGAATAACAGCCTGTGAAACTACTGCAAGGTTTCAGCAAAGCTAGCACAAGATATAAGTGGTCGCCAAAAGCACCTAATATCATCACCATTCCATTGAAAAAGCGCAGTTTTTGGCCCTGTCCTAATGTAAGTATGCTCTAGAATTTAGGAACAACCTAATGAAAAACCCCCAGCTCACAAGCTTGACTATGGCAGCCACCCAACACTACAACAAAGTGCCTATAAAAGCAGTTGGAAGTTTGCGTGGTTAAACCGTGCCGCAGTCTTATCTTTGAAGCATGACCCTCAGCACCGAAAATATCCTGCTCATTGGCTCTATACTTTTGTTTGTAAGTGTGGTGGCGGGTAAAACCTCCTATCGTTTTGGGGTGCCTACCTTGCTGTTGTTTTTAGTAATCGGCATGTTGGCAGGTTCTGAAGGTTTGGGTAAAATTCAATTTGATGATGCACGATTAGCGCAATTCATCGGCATTGTAGCGCTTAACTTTATCCTCTTTGCCGGAGGAATGGATACCGACTGGCGGAGTATCAAACCTGTTTTAAAGCAAGGTATTACCCTTTCTACCTTAGGTGTATTATTTACTGCTGTGTCAGTTGGTCTTTTTGTTCACTGGCTCACAGATTTTAGTTTGTACGAAGGTCTTTTACTTGGTGCCATTGTATCGTCGACCGATGCCGCGGCTGTATTTAGCATCCTTCGCTCAAAAAACCTCGCACTTAAACATAATTTACGACCAACACTCGAGTTGGAAAGCGGAAGTAACGACCCAATGGCCTATTTCCTCACCATTGCCTTCACCGGCTTAGTGGCTCAACCCGAGACCAACCTTTGGTCAATCGCCCCCTTATTTATCCAGCAAATAAGCTTAGGCGCAGTCATGGGCATAGGATTTGGCTATTTGCATACTTATATTGTAAACAAATTACGCCCCGATTTTGAAGGCCTCTATCCCGTATTGGTGATTGCACTCATGTTTTTTAGTTTTTCAGCAACCGATGTTGTGGGTGGTAATGGCTTTTTGGCCGTGTATTTGAGTGCGGTGATTTTAGGGAATCAAGAAGTGTTGCACAAAAGAGCCATATTGAAGGCTTTCGACGGTTATGCCTGGTTGATGGAAATCATCCTCTTCCTCACCCTGGGATTACTGGTGTATCCCTCCGGCATTTTACCCGTAGCAGGCGCTGGTTTTCTTATTGCCTTATTTCTGATTTTCATTGCCCGACCACTCAGCGTTTTTCTTTCCTTATCCTTATTCCGCATGAAAAACCGCTCCCGCTGGTTTATTAGCTGGGTAGGCTTAAGAGGTGCAGTCCCTATCGTTTTTGCTACCTACCCATTGCTGGCAGGTATCGACAAGGCAAACACCATTTTTAATATGGTATTTTTGATTTCGGTTAGTTCGGTATTGTTGCAAGGCACAACCCTAGCCAAGGTAGCTGGTTGGCTGCATGTGGCCTTGCCCGAAAAGGTCAAGCGGAAAAACAACATCGATATGTTACTGAGCGATAGTCTAAAATCAGAACTTCGCGAAGTGGTAATTCCGCAAAATAGTCCCGCTCATGGCCAACCTATAGTTAACCTTCATATTCCAAAAAATACGCTAATTGCCATTATCGAGCGCAAAGGAAAATATGTAACCCCAAATGGAAGCACAATTTTGCAATCAGGCGACAAGCTGTTGTTGGTTTCAGAAAAACTGGATAGCATGGCCGAGGTTTTCCAAACCTTAGGTCTTAATTTCCGGGAATAACTACGTTATTGATCCTAAATATTTGCTGCAATGACCGAGATACTACAAGAACTAGCCGAACATCCCTTCTATGAACTGGCCATCATTTTATTGTTGGCAGCCCTTTTGGGAGGTATCGGACAATGGCTCCGGCAACCCTTAATCGTCACCTTTATCGCGCTCGGTGTATTGGTTGGGCCATCTGTGCTAAATTTGGTTCAGTCGCAAGAAAACATACAGCTTTTGGCCGAAACCGGCATTGCCATTCTGCTGTTCATCGTAGGTCTCAAACTCGATTTGCGACTCATCAAAACCACCGGAAAGGTTGCACTCCTCACTGGTCTAGGTCAGGTCTTTTTCACTTCAGCCATTGGGTATTTTATTGGCTTGGCAATGGGTTTCTCAACCTTACATAGCTTTTATATTGCAGTAGCCCTCACCTTTTCAAGTACCATTATCATTGTAAAACTACTTTCCGATAAAAAGGAAATAGATGCTTTACATGGTCAAATTGCCATTGGCTTTCTGATTGTGCAGGATTTGGTAGTGATACTGGTAATGATCATCCTGAGCACCATCAGCAATGGACAAGATACCTCCCTGCTGTACGACATAGGCCAAACCTTATTGTCAATGGGCATATTGCTTGGAGGTACTCTGTTGATGATGCGCTTTATCATTCCAGCCCTCAGCTTTTTCCTCGCCCGCTCACAAGAGTTACTTGCACTTTTTGGCATCGCCTGGGCAGTAGGCATGGCAGCACTCGCCGAACTTATTGGATTTAGCCCCGAAGTAGGCGCCTTTTTGGCTGGTATTAGCCTGGCATCATCCCCCTTCCGCGAAAGTATTGCCGGGAGGCTCATTAGCTTGCGTGATTTTCTACTTCTGTTCTTCTTCGTAAACCTCGGCGCTAACCTCAACCTGACCGTTATTGGCGAACAAGTAGTGCCTGCCATTTGGTTCTCCCTTTTCGTTCTTATCGGCAACCCTTTAATCGTATTGATCATTATGGGTTGGATGGGCTATCGAAAACGCACCGGCTTTTTGGCAGGACTTACCGTTGCCCAGATTTCTGAATTCTCACTCATCTTCGCCGGACTTGGATTACAGGTAGGGCATTTGAATGAGTCGGTCGTAGGCCTGATTACCTTGGTTGGTTTAATAACCATTGGACTATCGACCTACCTCATCTTGTATTCCCAGGCCATTTACGACCGCATTGCACCTTTCCTGAGCGTATTTGAACGCAAAGACCCTTACCGTGAGAGCCGAATCCTCATGAGCGGTAAACAACCCTATGACGTCATCATATTTGGTCTTGGTCGACTTGGCGGAGGTATTGCACGTAAATTGGATGAACACGACGAAGTAGATTATATGGGGGTAGATTTCGACCCACAAGTAGTAAAAAATTGGCAAGGACGAGGAAAATCCGTTGTATATGGTGATTTGGAAGATCAAGAATTACTAGAGCATTTACCACTCGAGGCAGCTCGTTATGTAATCAGCACCATTCCAGATCCCGAACACTCACGTCACCTCATCAAAAACCTTAGGGCAAGGGGCTATGAAGGCAAAATTTTTCTAACCGCACTCCTTGATAAAGACTATGAGTCATTGAACCAGTGCGGTGCTGATGAAGTGCTGCTGCCTCACCAAATGGCCGCTGAAAACTTTTACAATTCTTATTTGAAACAATGGGCCAATAAACAAGACTTAGCGACCTAAGGAAAAGCGGATAGGGAGGTTATAAGCAACAGCCACGGGGTTCCCACCTTGATAACCGGGTTCCCAACGAGGCATTTTTCGAACCACGCGAATGGCCTCTTCATCAAGTCCAAAGCCTAATGATCTCAACACCTTAATCTCAGAAATACTGCCATCCGCTCTAACCACAAATTGAAGCACCACTATGCCTTGCACACGCGATTCCAGGGCATATGACGTATAGCTCAAGTGCTTTTTAAGGAATGCCAACAGCGCGGCATCGCCACCCGGGAATTTCGGAAACACTTCACGAACAGCCACGTGTAAATCTGGTTCTCCGGTTAAATCAGGGGGTAAATCAGGCAAACCATCAACTGAAGCAATGGCAGGGCCCAACAATTCCACTACCATGTCGGGAAGGTTGTCCTGAAACAATAATGCGTCAGAGGACGCCACACTGAGCTGCTGTTTTGCAGCTGGTGGCTTTCGCTGGCTATACAATTGTTCATCAAGATCAATGGGCTTAGGCACAAAATCGGCAACAGCCTCCGTATGTTGGAAGTGGTGTACACGATTGTAACGGAAGGCCATGAGCATAAAAGCCATGCTCAAACTTAAACCCAGCATCAAAAAGAGGCTACGGTCGTACTTGATTTTAGAAGGGAACACCGGCATAGGAAACGAGTTAATAACAGGCTAACGTAGCCTACCCTGCTTAAGATATTCGCCATATTCCCTTTGACGGAAAAATGACAATCAGCTCAATATGCCAAGCAGCAAAAAAAAGCCCAGTTGAAACAGCCAGTAACGTAAAAGCATGGGGTTGTTACTTCTAATATTGAAAACTTCAAATACCGCCAATACAGCGAATGAAAACAACCACCAAGCCAAATAATTCTGCCAAGGCGCTACAAAAATCGCGTCGTAAGGGGGTAATTCCCATGTCCAAAATTCAAAATAAACGGCAACGGGTTCAATAAGCACGTCACTGAGGGCAACGGCAGTAGCACCTACAAAGGGGCGAAGCCAGGCCGAAACACCCAATCGATAAGCCATTTGTGCAGCGGCATAAATCAGAATCGTCCAATTAATGCCAATAATTAAAGGAACACCCAGTAATTTGGGGCCGAGTACCGTACCATAAACATAATCGCCGAAAACCAAACCCGTGGCAACCCCTGCCCATTCCACCAAAAAGCCAGCCAACCATACCATGATTAAACCCATCCATAACTTAAACTGACGTACTTCCTCGAACCAGAGTAGGTGAATGGCCCCCAACAATAAGGTGAAAGGAGTAAAGAATAAAAAAAACTGTCGGCTCGACGGCCAAGCCAATCCCAAAGCCCCAAAACCATATACCATGGCCCAGAGGCTGGTGAAAATCATAACAGCACGAATCGATCTTTCCACTTCAATTTTTTAAACTGATGCTGATAAAGCGCATAGAAGAAAAGCATACACCAACTGAATTGTTGCAGAAAAAGCAGCAAAACTCCATCAGATGTGCTATCGCCGGAAGCGCGTGTGACAAATATACGGCATAGCAAAGTGAATGGCAGCAAAATAAGCGCATATAGCGGGCTATACCAAAACAAGCATAACCATAATCCGGTCGTTACAAACATATACATCCCAAGCCATAGTGGTTGCCCGCCAAAACCCGCCACCACACTTTTAGCCATGCCATGCACCACAGCTTCCGGCTTTCGGTACATACGGCAATTTACCAGGCCCGAACGCGATAGTTTGCACAGCATGGCTAATTTCTCTGCCTTCATTGCCCGTGCTATGGCCATATCCTCTACGAGCTGGTTCCTCAATTGCGTATGCCAGAGATGCTGCCGATAATCAGCTGCAAGAAAACACATATACTGGCCATTCGCAGCAGCTATGGTCGGAAATTTGGAAGCTCGAATTAAGTGAAGAGGAAGCCAACTCAACAAAAGATGATTAATGAGGGGTACCATTAACCGCTCTGCAACGCCAAGTGTAATTTGTTTAGGGAAAACCGAAAGTAGGGAAAGCCGCTCCGTTCGCATGGTATGCAGCGTGGCATAGAGTGCATCAGAACTAATGCGCACATCGGCATCCATAAACAACAAATAATCCCCTTTCGCCTTTAACGCCAGTTCACTGCATGCAAAATTCTTACCTAGCCAGCCACTCGGTAAAGCATGGCCCACAAGCATGTGAAAGCCAGCATGATTTCGTACTGCTTCCTCCAGTAAACTGCGCGTGATATCAGTAGATTGATCGTCGTAAAGCCATATCTCAAGCTTCGGATAGTCGAGGGTTTTCAAATTATTGATGAGCTCCAAAACCTGTTCAGCTTCATTGCGGAGCGGAATCAAAATACTTAAAGCTGGCCATGGTTGAATTACGCTATCCTTAGCTGGCAACCTGAGCTGATGTGCACCCGAGCTATTCTCCCATGCTATCATGCACCGAAAAAGGCTTATCATGGCCACACATGAAAATAGGGCCCACCACATTCCTCAAGCCTGATTTATTGCCAATACACGCTGGGCAATAATTTTACGACTATCCATCACAAAATCATGATACACCTGTTCAATGCCGTCTACTTCGGCAAGGGTGATGGTTTTAACAAAATGAAAAGAAATCGGTCGTGGCCTATTCGCATATTCCACCCCTTGAAAAAGCAAGCAGATATGTCCTGCTTCTGAATAAATGCGCTTAACCAAGCCCAACTTGAAATGATGTTTGAACTCCTGTGTCGACTTAATCTCGGATTCAGGAAAAATGAGCAATAAACCGTCGGGAGTTTTTAAAAAATGCCGCAAATCTTCCACACACTGCGTCATCTGCCTGCCCTTGCTTAATGGAATGCCGCCGAGGGTTCGAAGAAATGGACGTTTTTGTAACTCGTTTTCGAGCATCAATGCATGAAAACTACGTTTCCAAAGCTTTTCGTTTTGCAAAAACACCCATATACCGTCCCACCAACTGATGTGGTTGGCAAGCAGCAGCACGGATTGGCCAGATTTGGGCAAAGTGCCATACCATTCCGAATCGCTAAAACATACGTATCGTGCACCTGATAGCCACAGCCTCAGCAGAGCTCGGGTAAGTCGGTCTTTTAAGGTAAAAAGCATCGGTTTAGCCAGAGATTAAATCAGCCGTAATCGCCGCCGATAATAAGCATAGGGGTATTCCACCTCCCGGATGTACACTTCCACCCACAAAATACAAGCCTTCAATTTTAGCATGCTTGTTCGATTGCCGCAAAAAAGCTGACCATTTGCTGTTTGAAGCTGGACCATATATCGCCCCGCCTACCGAACCTGTTTTCCGCTCCAAATCTTCAGGAGTAGTAATGGTTTCGCAAACCAACAAAGGAGCTAAATCTCTTTTCAACACTTCACCCAAATGCTTTAAAGCATAAGTTCTAACGGCAGCCACATATTCCTCCCAGTTTTGATCTTTATGAGGAGGCGTGTTGACCATCACAAACCAATTTTCATGCGCTTGGGGTGCATCGGCTGCATTGAGCTTACTGCTCACATAAACATAAATGGTAGGGTCATTAGCTATCTTTCCACGTCGCAAGTACTGAAACTCCCGATGATAATTGGAGCTAAAAAAGATATTATGTAAATCAAGTTCTTGAAAGTCTCCTTTCATCCCCCAATGAAAAATGAGTGCCGAGGTGCTGAGCTCTTGAGGCCGTTTACGGGCAAATCGGGCATTACGTGGATACATATGTTGGTTTACCTGCGTAATGTCTACCGCGCTTACTACCTTATTAAATACCTCCCTTTCCTTACCGATAGTAAGCCCTTTGATTTTCCGCTGATGAATAAAAAAGCGATCGACCTTGGTATTAAACCTAAACTGTACTCCTAACTCCAGGTTGAGCTTTACAAGGGCATCCCGGATGGCTATCATTCCTCCTTTAGGATAAAAAGCCCCTTTTCCATGCTCGATATAAGATATCAAGTTAAGCGTGGCCGGAGCACGGTATGGGTCTGAGCCATTATATGTCGCAAATCGATCGAATAACTGAACCGTTCTGTTGTGTTTAAACCACTTTTTATTGAATTGGTGCATGCTGGTATGAGCACCTAACCAAGGCAGCTTTAACACTTTCAAAAAAGTTGAGAAACGTAATAAATTCGACCAGTCATTGAGCGATTTGAATAAAAAAACCGGCGAAGTAGTCTCATACATAAGCCTGGCTCGCTTTAAATAGCGTTCAACACGGCTAGCGGGCTCACCCAGTTGTTCTTCTAGCTCTAGCGCAAAACGTTTCGGATCCGACCAAGCATCCAACCGGGTGCCTTCAGGATAAAAATAGCGCGTTACCAAATCAAGAGCATGATATTCGAGATAATCGGATAAATCCTTACCACATTCCTCAAATAAAGCCTCTAGTAATTCCGGCATGGTAAAAAGCGAAGGACCATTATCGAAACGAAAACCATCGATGCGCTCATCCGTAAGTTTACCACCGGCTTCAGGGGCTGATTCAAAAAGGGTTACCCCATAACCTGAGGACGCAAGGCGCGCTGCAATAGCTAAGCCGGCTACCCCGCCACCAATCACGGCCACAGCTCCTTTAATCGACGGGTTAGATCGTGGCTTATGCTTCTTATTCGACATTTTGAAAATGCTGACTATACAAAGCTAATCGAATTACATAACAAGCCAAAGGGTAATTAGTAGCGTTAGCCATTTCCTTAGCAGACGTTAAGACAGCCGAAAAGGAATTGTAACACCAGTCTCTTAAAGCCAATTTAACCTATTCGACATCAACGCCATGATCAAAAGGGCAGCCTTTTCATAATTCGGTACACGAACCCGGGTTTGTAATATAGCCTTAGGAGCTACTTTCCTGATTTTGCGAAACAAATTCAGGTAAAACCGATAGGCCGTTAACACCCCATTTCTGCACCCTTTCGGCAACTGCACAATACCCGCGTAGGCCAGGTCAAAATCTCGCTGAATATCCTCTTCTATCGCTTTTTTCGCGACATCATTCAACGCTAAACCTAAATCAACATTCGGAAAATAAGTCCTGCCCCTATCCAAAAAATCATCTTTAATATCACGTAAAAAATTCACTTTCTGAAAGGCGGCACCCAAATGCCGTGCAGGCATCTTCAGCTTCTCGAACAGCTCATCACTGCCTTCACAAAAAACACGCAGGCACATAAGCCCCACAACCTCCGCCGATCCATAAATGTATTCGTTGTAATTCTCCTCCGCATAATTGATTTCTTCCAAATCCATTTCCATACTTCGCAAAAACGCATCAATCAAACTGCGTTCTATTTGGAAACGTTTTACGGTATCTTGGAATGCATCGAGCACAGGATTCAAACTAATTCCTCGCTCAAGCGCTAAATAGGTATCACGTTTAAATTCTTCGAGCAGCAACTTTTTATTAAAATTGTGAAAGGTATCTACAATCTCATCAGCATAACGAACAAAACCATAAATAGCGTAAATAGGGTCTCTGTACTTTTTTTCGAAGGCAAGAATCCCCATACTAAATGAAGTGCTGTAGTTTCGCGTAATCAGCCGGCTACACTCAATATTGGTTTTGCGGTAAAGTGACAACATATGCAGAATTTTAGGATACTAACACCTGGTTTATTCAATTGTTTGGCCACTCTTTAAAAATCTCATCAGCCACTACCTGCCCTGAAATAATCGTTGGGGGCACGCCTGGCCCTGGAACCGTTAATTGACCTGTAAAATACACATTATCCAGCTTTTTATTCTTAAGTGCTGGTTTTAAAATGGCCGTTTGCAAAAGCGTATTGGCTAAGCCGTAGGCATTTCCTTTGTATGCGTGATAATCAGCTTTAAAATCGTTATGTGCATACGACCGCTTGTAGATCACCGCATCACGGATCGATTGGCCTATAAGTCGTTCAAAACGATCCATGATTAAATCGTAATAATGCTCACGAATTTCAGTCGAATCTTCCAAATCGGGCGCCAGCGGTACCAAAATCACCAGGTTTTCGCAACCTTGAGGCGCTACCGATGGATCAGTTTTACTGCTGAGCGAAGTATAAAAAAGCGGCTTACTGGGCCATTTTGGGTCGGTATAAATGTCATGTGCATGCTGATCAAACTGCTCATCAAAAAATAGGGTGTGGTGCGTAAGGCCTTCGAGGCGTTTGTTTAAGCCAATGTAAAAAAGTAGGCTTGACGGTGCCATAGTACGCTTGTCCCAATATTCGGGGGTGTAGTTCCGGTATTCCGGTGCCATCACTTTTTGGTCGATGTGCGCGTAATCGGCACCAGCCACCACCACATCAGCTTCAAAATCACCTGCGGTAGATTTTACCAACTTGGCTTTTCGTCCGGATGCCTCGATGGCCGAAACTTCGGCATTGTACATCAACTTTACACCTTTTTCCTCGGCCAGACTTACAAAGGCTTTCACAATTTCGAACATACCTCCCTGCGGATACCAGGTACCAAGTGATAAATCGGCATAATTCATCAAGCTGTACAAGGCTGGTGTATTTTGAGGAGTAGCTCCAAGAAATAAAACCGGAAACTCCATTAGTTTTATAAGCTGTGGATGACTAAAATACTTGCGTACATGCTTGCTCATGCTCGAAAAAATATCCATACGAAGCATATCGTACAGCAGCTTCGGTGATAAAAACTCCGTAATACTACGACTGGGTTTATACACCAACTTGTTGATGCCCACTTCGTACTTATAGGCAGCCTGGGCCAAAAACTCACGCAGTTTTAGTCCTGCACCGGGCTCGTAACTTTCGAACATGGCTTCCAAACCAGGCATGTCGGCAGGCACAGTCATCCGGTCGTTTTCACCAAATACAATGGTATAGCCGGGATCCAACCGGATAAGCTCGTAATAGTCGCTGACCTTTTTTCCAAATTTATTGAAGTAGGCCTCAAACACATCAGGCATCCAATACCATGAAGGTCCCATATCAAAACGAAAACCTTCGGCTTCATACATACGAGCGCGACCTCCCGGACTGCTGTTTTTTTCTAACAATACCACTTCATATCCCTTGTCGGCCAAACTCGTGGCCGCCGATAATCCCGCAAAGCCTGCTCCAATTACTACTACTTTTTTCTTACCCATAACGATTCAGATGCACTACTAACAAAAAGGGGAAAGCATGGTTTTGCTTTCCCCTCAAAATATTAATATTTTTTGAATTTATGCGGCATTCATGCCATACAACTCGCCATATAACTTCAAACGCTTCTTTAAGACCTGACGCGCCAAATGAATACGTGTTTTTACCGTACCGATAGGTATTCCAAAATGGTCGGCAATTTCCTGATACTTGTACCCACGAAAATTCATCATGAACGCCTCTCTTAACTCAAAAGGCAATTTAGATATAGCATGCTGAATGTCGTCCATGGCCATCTTTTTTTCTCCCCCATTACTATCAGCATGAGCTGGTGAATTCAAATAATAGTCATTATCGGTAGAATCCAGAAAAGTATTGCGTTTTACTTTGCGTCGATAATTGTTAATGAAGGTATTCTTCATGATGGTATATAACCATCCTTTCAAATTGGTGTTGTCAGTGAACTTTTCGTAATTAGAAAAGGCTTTCAAAAAAGTCTCTTGAAGAAGATCATTCGCATCTTCACGATTTTGTGTCAGATACAAGGCATAAGCCTTCAGGGCACTGGCGTGTTCTTTTACTTTCGCACTAAATGTTGTCGGCTTCATATTGTTTAACTTTTCCGGGTGAATTCTTAAACAAAATTAGGGATTGAATACCAAACAACCAAATTCATGTTTAACTTTTTATCCAAAAAATTAAACGAAAAAATAAACCTAACGCACCGAACACGTCATAGCAGGGCTTAAAGGCGCAAAATGCACTACCGAAAGCGTCCTTCTGGCTAAAAAAAATGTTTAACAAAACTGTTAATTTTATTAAACAAGATCATTAAGACCCAAATCACTTTTACAATAAACGCCCAGTAAGGAATAGATCGCTCTCGAGACTGACTTCCAAACAGCCGAAAGCAGACACAAACTGCTCAATTGTATTTGTAGAAAAATTATTGCCCCAAGAACCGTTTATACAAGGGCTTCCGATAATACATCAAGGCAATCATCAGCGCGCGTGCCAAAAAGTTAGGAAGCCACCACGCACTTTCAAAGGCAAGCTCATCCGAAATCACACAACCTCCTTGTTGATGGGCCTCAATTCTATGTGTATGCGACCATGATTTCAAAAAAAACGGCAACTGTACACCCTCATCCTTAAACATCCAACTACTTTCAAAAACTTCGTTGGTTGTAATGATGCTCTTCCAAACTTGACGAAAGAAAATAAAATTGAGCTCAATCCATACCCGATCCCCAGGCAGCTCCCCCTCATACAATACAATTCTCGCCGGAGGAAAGGGCGGATTGAGCTTTTCTAATAAGGCGCGATTGAAGCGCCTCTTAACATCATTGAATTCGCTTGACACCCGGGTTGAAACCCGCAATTTAATCATGCAGATATAACGAGAAATTCACCCAATTGTTTGGGTCGAAATGCAGCACATTTGCATGACACTACCCAAAGGCAAAAGAAAGCCTTACCTTTGCACACGCTTTAACGATATGCTCAAACGACGATTTAACCCCTGGCATCATACGCCCACCGATTTTGATGCACAAGGCCTGGTGAATGGCATCATAGAAATACCCAAAGGCAGCCGTGCGAAATACGAGCTCGACAAAACGAGTGGTTTGCTCCGCCTCGACCGGGTGCTGTATTCCTCGGTTTATTACCCGGCCAACTATGGATTCATTCCTAGAACTTATTGCGATGACCACGATCCGCTGGATATATTGATTTTATCACAAATAGACGTGCAACCCCTCTGTATTGTGCCCGCTAAAGTTATTGGGGTGATGCGAATGCTCGACCAAGGCGAAGCCGATGATAAACTCATTGCCGTAGCCGCAGGCGATCCAAGTGTAAATCACTTCAACGACATCAGCGAATTACCCAAGCACTACATCTCCGAAATGCGCAACTTTTTTGAAGACTACAAAAAGCTGGAGCATAAAGAAGTAATTGTGGAAGACTTTCTGGGGCGTGAAATGGCCGTTGAAATTCTACAAGAGGCCATTGACTTTTACGCCAGAAAATTTGGCCTCGATGATTAATTAAAGCTCATCGAGTCGGGCGAGATAATGGGCCGCTTGTGTGCGCAATTCCTGCTGTTTGGATGCCTCCATTTTATCCCAACTTCGGTACACCATGCCAATACGCGGGTTTTTCTCAAGCTTATTGCGGTGCCGGGAGTGGAAGTCCCAGTAGAGGCTGTTAAACGGACAAGCACCCGCACCGGTCTTCACCTGCTTTTTATACGCACAGCCCTTGCAATAGTCGCTCATCTTATCAATGTAATTGGCGCTCGACACATACGGTTTGCTACCCACGATACCGCCATCGGCAAACTGGCTCATGCCGCGGGTGTTGGTAATCTCCACCCACTCTACCGCATCTATATAAATACCCAGGTACCAAGCGTCCACCTCATCGGGGTGCAGCCCGGCGAGGAGTGCAAAATTGCCGGTGATCATGAGCCGTTGGATGTGGTGGGCGTAGGCAGTTTCGAGCGACTGGGTGATGGCGTGCTTGAGGCAGTTCATTTTGGTTTCGCCGGTCCAGAACCAGCTCGGCAGCGCTCGATCGTGTTCAAAAAAATTCATGTGATAATAGCCCGGCACATGCGCCCAATAAATGCCGCGCATGTACTCACGCCAGCCCAATATTTGGCGGATGAAGCCTTCTACCCCCGCCAATGGATAACGGTTGGGGTGCCGGCGCCAAGCTTTTTCAGCGGCCTCCACCACTTGCTGGGGGGAGATGAGTTTGAGGTTGAGGGCAAATGAAAGGCGCGAATGGAACAAAAAGCGGTGCTCTTGGGTCATGGCGTCTTGGTAAGCGCCAAATTGCGGTAGCATTTCTTCGATGAAAAAAGCGAGCAGGGTTTGGGCCTCGTGCGGTTCTACGGGCCAATGCAAAAGGTTGTGGGCCATGCTGCCGAGGGTTTTTACGCCTTGCGCTTGCAGCAGGGCGATAAACTCAGTTGCATCGTGTGCGGGCAAGGGTGGCTCGGGGAAGCGGGTGCCGGCGGGTACCGACTGGCGGTTTTCGGCGTCGTAGTTCCAGCGCTCGCCTACGGGTTCGCTGCCGTCCATCAAAACGCGGTGTTTGCGGCGCATTTGGCGGTAAAAGCTTTCCATGAGCCAGGTCTTTTTGCCCTTGAACAAGGCGGCGGCCTCGTCGCGGCTGCTATAAAAGTGCTCGGTATCGAAAATGCCGTAGCTCAAACCAAGCTCGGCGGTGAGCTGGCGCAGTTCTTTGTCGAGGCGGTACTCATCGGGCAGTTGGTATTCGAACCTGCGCGCGCCGGTGGCGGCTAGAATCAGCTGTATGTTAGCAGAAATGCTCTGCTGGTTACCGGGCTCGTCGAGCCGAATGTAATACACCTCGTGTCCCTGCCCCTTGAGCCAAGCGCCAAAACTGCGCATGGCCATAAAAAAGCCCACTACTTTTTGGAGATGGTGTTGCACATAGTCGGTCTCGCTGCGGCACTCCATTAGTATATAAAGGGTACTTTCAGATTTTTCGCTGTACCAGCTATGTTTGCGGTTGAGCTGGTCGCCCAAAACGAGGCGGATGGTGGTGTATCGTTTCATACGTAAATGAGGCCTTCTTGCTGGTCGCCGTAAATGTTGGCTTTTTGTTGCTGATGGCGGAAGCCTACACAAAGCGCCAGCAGGGCGTCGAACTGGTGCCAATTGCTTGCGGCAGGCAAACTTAGCTCAAAATGGGCTTGGAGCAGCTCGAGACAAGCGGCTAAAGCTTCGGTTTCTTTTTTATACAATAAATCTTTACTTCCTATTTCGCGCCACAAAGCAGCGGGATAGGCCTCATAGGTAGCCAAACCTTGTTGTTGCCAGGTATTGGCCAGGCGCATGGCCCGGGCGGTGAGTCCACCTAAAAACAAAGGCGACATACACGCCAGCTCGCGGTCACAGGCCCGGTAAAAATAATCGTTACCGTTGTTGGTGTACACCCCGGGCAGACTCAGCGGTGCATCGAGGTAAATGGCCTGGGGCTGGATTTCGGCAATCAAGGCTTCCAAAAAGGCATCTGCATCTTCCTTTTTAGCGCTTTGTCGCAGCTCGATGCCGCTGTCGCTTGGCCACGCACAAACCGTTGTGCCCGCCATTTTACTTCCGTAATCTATCCCACAAATCATGTTTTCTGAACAACTATGGTCCCCTTTTGTTAATCGAATATGCGAAAAATAGGCTGGATACTTATTTTGGTGACTTTAGCAGGTTGTGGGGAGCGGAAATTCCCGCGGCCCGATTTCGAGGACATTGACTTTAAAACCACTGAATCAGCAAAGCTATTTTTCAAAAATGTGCGCTCTTATTACTACGAATCGGACTTGTACAGCTTCAAAGGCGCCGAAGTGTACCGCTGGGCTGGCCGTGAAACCGACAGTAGCAAATATTGGCTGCAGCTTGTACTTGTAATTCATCTGCTTCAAGACCAGGCCTTTTTGCTGAGCGAAAGCAGCCAAGCCGTACAGCGCAACTGCAAAGCCTGGTTGTATCGGTATGGAGCTAACCGGCTCGACAGCATTTCGCTGCAGCCCAACAGCATGCAGGCCCACCTCAACCTCCACTTTTTTGTGTACGATGCCATCGATGATAGTTTGTCGCTCTGCTTTGAAAGCCACACAGGCGAGCGTTTTCCCTATTTATCAAGCTTAAAGGCAAAAGCCGACTATCACAAGCAGGTGCGTGATTTTTTGCGGTTGGTGGGGAAGATTTGAGGGATTTGCAGGGAAATCCTACATCCTCGCCGCCGCAATCAACTCCAAATTGGTGAAGTTGATGCCGAATTTTTCGCTGAGGTACCGGTTGGTAAGGTTGCCATTGTAGCAGTAAATGCCGGCCCGCAGGCCCTTTTCGAGCCAAAGGTAGGTTTCTACCCCGCCCTGTTCACCCGCATCAATAAGCAGATTGCCTAAAATATTACTCAAAGAAACAGAGGCGGTTTGAGAAACCCTTGAAGGAATATTGGGCACACAGTAATGAATTACCTCGTGTTTAATAAAAACGGGTTTGGTATGGTTGGTCACTTCAGAAGTTTCGAAACAGCCACCCTGATCGATGCTCACATCCACAATCACCGCACCAGCCTTCATGCTTTGCACCATGGCTTCGGATACCACCATGGGGGCGCGACCTTTGTCGGCATGCATGGCTCCCACGGCCACATCGGCAGTACGCAGTTCCTCGGCCAGAATTTCGGGCTGTATCACTGAGGTGTACACCCGTTGCCCCAGGTTGTTTTGAATGCGTTTGAGCCGCGAAATGCTGTTGTCGAACAAGCGTACATCGCTGCCCAAGCCCAAGGCCGTGCGTGCAGCAAATTCGCCCACCGTTCCTGCACCTAAAATCACCACCTTGCTGGGCGGTATGCCCGACACGCCCCCCAACAGCTTGCCGGTACCCTGAAACTGGTTGCTCATGTATTCGGCAGCGATTAAAATGGCGGAGCTGCCCGCAATTTCACTCATCGAACGCACGATGGGCAAACTGTCGGATTTATCGCGCAGGTATTCATAAGCAATACCAATTACCCGTTTATCGAGAAAGGCCTTGAGGTAGGCTTCATTGATGGTGGGTAAGTGAATGGCGCTCAATACAACCTTGCCCGGGCTCAAATACTTCACCTCATCGGCGGGCACCGGACCTACTTTCACAATGATATGGGCCTTATACAATTCCTCCAAATCGTAAATAATACGGGCACCTGCTTCTGAATACTGCTGATCGCTAAAAAAACTGGCCAATCCTGCTTTACTTTCAACCAGCACCTCATGCCCCAAGGCCACCAATTGACCTACCGCCAAAGGAGTTAAGGCCACCCGGTTTTCTTGATAACCACGTTCTCGGGGCACACCCACAGTTAAGCTCGTACTTTTACGAGAAATGCGAATGGGTGCCTCTAAGGTTGTAGGGCTGTATTTGGAGCTAAATCCTGCCAGAGGGTCGGTGGTCATGGTTGTGTTTGGATGATGCGGATTGAACCTTCGAATATACTAATTTTTATACTGAACACCGATTCTGGCAGTAATCCAGAAACCCGTTCGGGCCATTCAATCAAACAGCGATCTCCACTGTAGAAATAATCCTCTGCTCCCATATCGTAAGCCTCAGCTTCAGACTGTATGCGATAGAAATCGAAATGGCAGATGCGTTTTCCTTGCTTGGTTCGGTATTCATTGACCAGGCCATAAGTTGGCGAACCTACAGCATCTACCACCTCCCAATGCTTACAGAGCGCTGCGATGAGGGTGGTTTTTCCGGCCCCCATCTCTCCATAAAAGCACCAAACAGCATGTCGGGCACCGGCTTTCACCAGCTCCTCGGCCCGTTTCGACAGCTCATCTAAATGCTTGACCTCAAAAAGCATAAATCACTGATTTTAAAAATTTAAAACAAATTCAAATCAAGAATTAGATGAACTCTTAACCGTATCAATAAATGCCTTCACGCCCTCTAATGGTGTATCCGGATAAACCCCATGGCCTAGATTGGCAATATGCGGGCCGCCATTGAATTGCTGCAGCATACGACGAGTGGCCACTGCCACCAACTCAGGTGCCGCATAGAGCTGACAGGGGTCGAGATTTCCCTGCAAGGTTTTATCTGCCCCTACCCGTGCGCGGGCCCATCCCGGATCAGTATTCCAGTCGAGGCCTACTGTACGACAAGGGTAGTTCCCAAAATCTTCAATGGCAAACCAAGCGCCTTTGGCAAATACAGTTACTGGCACTTCGGTAATGGCCGCACAGATTTCGCGGATGTAGGCTCCGCTGAACTCCCGGTATTGTTCGGGACTAAGTATGCCAGCCCACGAGTCGAATATTTGTACCATGGCGGCACCTGCGGCTATCTGGGCTTTCAGGTAAGCGATGGTACTTTGGGTAATCATGCCAAGCAGTCGGTGACTGAATTTTGGGTCGCTGTACAAAAGTTTCTTAGCAATACTGAATGTTTTGCTGCCTTTTCCTTCTGTCATATAGGCAAAAATGGTGAACGGTGCACCGGCAAAGCCGATGAGTGGTACCCGGCCATCGAGTTGTTTAACGGTGAGGGCTATGGCATCGGTTACATATTGTAATTCCGCTGGGTCGGCTATATGAATCCGGCTCAAATCGGAAGTCGAACGAATGGTTTGCGGGAAAACAGGACCACGTGCCTCCACCATTTCGTAGGTGCAGCCCATGGCGTCGGGAATTACCAGGATATCGGAAAAGATAATGGCGGCATCCACCCCGAGGATGTCGACGGGTTGTAGGGTAACCTCAGCAGCCAGCTCAGGCGTTTCCACCAAGGTCTTAAAATCGCCCGCCTGGGCACGTACTTCGCGGTATTCTTTGAGGATTCGACCCGCCTGGCGCATCATCCACACAGGAGTTCTTTCCGTTTTTTCGCCCCGTGCCGCACGGAGAATAAGATCGTTCCGGTAATTCATGCCGCGAAAATACGGCTTTAATTGCTATGTGGTGCGACAAAGCCCGCGGATTCAGCTTCTAACATACACCATTCAAGATGCTGCCTTAACTTTGTTGCCATCATGCAAAAAATGAGCCTTGGCCGCTTTACTTCCTCACTGCTGATGTTTCGGCCACTGATGTTTTGGTTGCTGATGTTTTGGTTCACGATACCTACAGCCGAGGCACAATCAAAAAAAATACGCGCAACTGGCATTAGTCCCTATTGGCTCAAAAAACCACTTCCCAATACCCTCACTGTTTGGGGAGAGGCAACGGACTCGCTAGAAGCCCTTACTGAAGCCTTTCGAGCTGCCAGGGCTCAACTCATCAGCCAATTGGTGTACGCACACCATTTGCGCACGAACGATAGCTTGCTGAGCCTTCAAGACCACCAACACCATTACCGCTCGTACCTTTTCGATCAAACCGCCCTTCACCAATGGGTTGGTATCCAACTCATGGGCATTCCTATCGATAGCCATCGTATTCGTGCGCAGCACCTCGAATACAGACGCGATAAACAACGGGGCCGAAACTTTTATCGCATTTACCTCAACTTGCATTGGCCTGATAGCCTTTCTCAAAAACTTTCCGACGACTTCTATGATTACGATAAAGCATTCAGTGATTTCCTCCAAAGCGCCCAATATTACCTAAACCACCCCACCGATTTGGCACTGCTAGGGTATATGATTGAAAGGCTGCGAGCATTACCCGATTTACTTACCGACTATCGGGCTAAACAAGCAGAAGCGCTGCTCCGGGCATATCGCCAAATGTACTTGGAAACAAGCATCCATATCGACCACATTTCCGAAACCGATTTCCGAATCAGCTTAAAGACAGCTAACCGGCATATGCCCGGAAGTTACTTTGTTTATGAAATAAACAATTGCGTTCAGATTGATTATATAAGCGAAAACGAGCATGGATTTCATTTTAGTTATGATGAATCCCGCTGTCCGGAAGCGGCACAATATTTCGTATGCATTCGGCTTATGCTTCCCGATAGCAGTGAGCGTTCGGTAGAAATAGCCCTACCAGGCAACCGGGTGAGCATGCGGGCCAAGAGCCCCATTACCTTGCATTATTTCGAGGAAAGTAAGGATGGCTATGCCGAAATGAATCTATTTTCTGTAAGCGGACAGGATTATTTTATCCGCGAATTACATTTCGCCGGCATGCGCTTCGATTTAAGCATGAATGGGCGGGGACGAAGCATTCGCGGCGTAGGTACCTATTTACTGCGTGCCCCTATTACACAAGAGCAATACAAGCAGCTTTTGCGCCTCAATCCCAGCAAGGTAGATGGTGGATTCATATATACCCACCCCAGCTCGGGCTTACCCATGGATGCCTGCTTCGAAGGCATTGGCATTCAACTTAAAAAACACAAAAACTAAATATCAAGCTGGGCCCTGCTGCGCGACCATAAAACCACCAAACTGGCAGTAAGAAACATCAATAAACTGTAAATGGCCGCTGGTATGGCAATTTGTGTGTTGTTTAAAATAGCCGGACTGAGTGCAATACCTACTGCCAAGGTTCCATTTTGAATACCCGTTTCAATCCCAATCGATACGCGTTGCTTGAAATCGAGGCTAAACATTAAACCGGTGATATACCCAAGCAAAATGGCCGAAAAGTTCAGTACCAATGCAGGAAGCCCGGCTTGCACAAAGTACGGAACAATATTAGCTCGTTCCTTAATGATGGCCAAGAGGAGTATCAACACAAAAAAAGCTGCCGACATGATGTTAACGGCCTTAAGGCTTCGCCCTGTAAATGCAGGAAATCGTTGCTTGATGTACATCCCCAGCGATACCGGAAAAATGGTCACCACAAAAATCTGCAATATGGTTTTTCCTATGGGCAATTGAATAGCCTCTGCCCCACCCATAAAATGGAATAAGGCGAGGTTCAAAAAAACAGGGATGGTAAAATTGGTAATTGTGGAACTAATGGCCGTAAGTGAGACCGACAAGGCCAGGTCGGCTTTGGCCAAATGCGAAATAATATTGGAGGTAGCACCACCCGGGCACAAGGCCAGGAGCACAATACCAACCGCCAGCTCGGGCCTTAAATCAAAAGCACTGGCCAGCATAAAGCCCAAAACAGGCAATAAGAGCAATTGATTACCCAAACCCAGAAAAACGGCTTTGGGGTAAACAAAAACACGTTTGAAGTCGTCGATGGTGAGTGTCATGCCCATACCCAACATAATAATACCGAGGGCCAACGGCAGAAACAGGGCCGTTAAAATACTTTCTTCCATAGCTACGAGATTTTAGGCAGGAGCAAGATAAGCAGCCGAACGCAAGTCGCCAAATTGCTAGTATTACAGCTGAAGTTCTTCGCCTATCAAACGGGGCACTACGGCATACTGATTGCGCTGCATGCAAAAGCGAATATCTTCTTCAATGCCCATATGTGCCAACCGGTGATAGTGCGACGACTGCTGAATGGCACCGAACAAATCGTGTTCACATTGCTCATACAGTAAAGCGCTGGCCAGGGCAGCATCGCATCCTGCACGAAGTTCCTGCTTTAACAAGCTCACCAAGCCGCCCGCAAAGAGGGTGTCTTCAAGGTTAAAGTTTTCTTTCCATCCAGCGCAAACCACCAAAACTGATAATTCCGATTGCCTTAGGTATTGGACTACAGCCTGTAAGTTCAGAAATGCCCCAACAATTACTTCAGCTGCATTGGCTGAAAGCTGAAGTGCATTGGTTCCATTGGTGGTAGTAAGGGCAATTTTTTGATTGCGCACTGCTTCCTGCATATAAGCGAAAGGAGAATTTCCGAAGGTAAATCCATCCACCACCCGTCCCTCGCGTTCCGCAGCCGTAAGATAACCTGCTGAGGCCAATGCAGCACATGCTTCCACTGTACTTACAGGTCTGATAGCCTTTACTCCATGGGCAAAACCCGTAACCATGGCCGAAGTGGCACGCAACACGTCGGTCACTACCACAATCTTATCCGAAAGTTCGTAGCGATCAATTAACCGTGGACTTAAGCAAACCTCAATTTGCCTCATGCAGGCTTATAAAATGGCAACTTAACCACCATGGCTGGAACAAGCTTGTTGCGTATTTCAATGAAAATTTGACTACCTGCTTTGTTGTGCGGATTATTTACATAACCCATACCAATCAATTTACCCGTAGAAGGCGACTCCGAACCCGAAGTAACTTCTCCGATTTCATGACCTTCAGCATCACAAATTTTGTAATGCTGTCTCGCAATTCCACGTTCCTGCATTTCAAAACCCACCAATTTGCGATCAACACCATTGGCCTTTTGTGAGGCCAGCAAATCACTATCGATAAAATCTTTGGTAAATTTCGTAATCCATCCCAAGCCTGCTTCTATGGGTGATGTACTATCGTTAATGTCGTTGCCATACAAACAAAAGCCCATTTCGAGCCTCAATGTATCTCGGCATCCCAAACCGCAAGGCTGTATGCCAAAGTCTGCACCGACATCGAGCACGGCTTTCCACACCTTAGGAGCACTGGCATTGGGGATATACAACTCAAATCCACCTGAACCAGTATAGCCGGTAGCTGAAATGATCACGTCTTCAACCCCAGCCAACAGCCCTGTGCGGAAACTGTAATAGCTAATATCGGCCAATGGGATGTCGGTAAGCGATTGCAGTGCCGGGATGGCATTGGGCCCCTGAACGGCCAATAGCGACAAATTATCGCTCAAATCCTGTACATCAACCTCCCACTTATTTTGCCGCTTTATCCAGGCCCAATCTTTTTCCATGTTCGACGCATTTACCACCAGTAAATACTTCTCTTCATTGAGTCTGTACACAAGCAAATCATCAACAATTCCCCCTTGTCCGTTAGGCATACAGGAATATTGTACCTTCCCGTCTTCGAGCTTCGACACGTCATTGGTGGTTATGTATTGCAATAAATCAAGCGCATGCGGCCCTTTCACCAAAAACTCTCCCATATGCGATACGTCGAAAACGCCAACCGCTTCGCGAACAGCCTGGTGCTCTAGCTTGATTCCGGCATAACTCACTGGCATATTATATCCGGCAAAAGGCACCATTTTGGCTCCTAAATCGATGTGCTGTTGGTAAAGGGCTGTATTTTTCATATCCAAATTTATTGCGTCACAAAAGTACAACGATTTTCGAATTCATTATCTTCGCATTCAAAGTCCTTTCCATGAAACTTCAACACCCCATAAGCCTGGCTCAGGCAGCCGATTTTTTACAATGTCGCATGCTGGGCAATCCTGACTTACCCATTACCGGCTTGAACGAGATTCACAAAGTCCGAACGGGTGATTTAACCTTTGTTGACTTTCATAAATACTACGATAGGGCATTAAAATCTCCAGCCAGTGTGGTGCTCATCAATGCAGAAATTGATTTTCCCGAAGCTAAGGGCATACTCATTAGCGATGATCCTTTCCGCGATTACAATCGGTTAGTAAATCGTTATTACCAAACCCAAGCGGTTATGGGCCACAGTACCATTCATGGCACACAAGTAGAAATTGGCGAAGACAGCATCATCATGCACAATGTTTTTTTGGGCGATCGGGTGAAAATTGGAAAAAACTGCCGCATCTATCCCAATGTAGTGCTTTACAGCGACACCATCATCGGCGATAACGTCATCATTCATGCCAATACCGTAATCGGTGCCGACGCCTTCTATTTTAAAAAACGTCCCGAAGGCTACGATAAACTCTTCTCTTGCGGTCGGGTAATCATCGCAAACAACGTGGAAATTGGTGCTTCCTGTACCATCGATAAAGGCGTTAGCGGCGATACCATCATCGGTGAGGGCAGCAAACTCGACAACCAAGTACACGTTGGTCACGGGGTCGAAATCGGCAAAAATTGCCTCTTTGCTGCTCAAGTCGGAATAGGTGGCAAAACCATTATCGATGATAATGTTACACTCTGGGGTCAGGTGGGCGTACAAAAAGACATTCATATTGGTCAAGGTGCTGTGGTGCTTGGACAGTCGGGCGTTTCCAAATCGCTCGATGCCGGAAAAGTGTACTTCGGCTATCCGGCCGATGAGGTGAAGCAAGTGTACCGCCAACTGAGCTATGTTCGCCAATTACCCCGGCTTTTTCAGCAACTAGAGGGCAAAGAGGACGTCTAAAAATCTTCGATCAAATAAAAATTACCCTGACGAAGCTGAGGTGCGTCGCTATATTGCCCCTGGTAATAAATAGAAAAACTGTACACACCAGGCCCTAGTTTTTCGCCTTTATAGCTGCCATCCCAGCCTTGTTCAATGCGGGTAGCGTGGAAAACCACTTGCCCCCAACGGTTATAAATATACATTTCAAACAAAGGCAATTCACAGGGTGAAAACACCCTGAATGCCTCATTTAACCCATCACCGTTTGGAGTAAAAGCCGTTGGCACAAATAACTCGCAAGCACAGTCAATACCAATGACGTTCAGCTCATACACTCCTTCACCACAAGGATTTACCAAGCGCACACTGCCAGTAAAGTCTGAATTAATAACTCTTGGCATTAATTGTAAACCATCCGACCAATAGGCTTTGGTAAACACCAGCAAGCTATCTGGAAACTGATAAGGACGCGATCGGCAGCTGATGGTATCTACCCACCCTCCTGCCGGGGCTTCCATCCCAAATACCCGAACCGTATCCAGATGAATGCCGCAATCGTCTTCCAATTGCAACACATAAATACCTGGCGAATAAATACGTTTGAGCAAAGATTGATCACCATCGGGCCAGCTAAGCTGGTAGTCACCAGCCCTGGCTTCCAGTAAAATATCGCTCCCTATACAAATAGCCGTATCACGTGGCAATCCGGTTTGCGGCAATCGGTAAGGTGCCACATAGAAACTATCCCTTGTGCTTCCACAGCCATTCCGTCGTTCAAGCCAATACCAGCCCAGTTCCGCTATATCAATATAATTAGCCGTGCTGCCTGTACTCCAACGTAATACTTCACTACTGTCGTCGGGCGCCATAATCCGCAACGTTTGTTGGCGGCACATAAAAGTATCTGGCAGTAACTGCTCTGGCACATCCTGTACTCGAATATCCATGCTCAACTGCATGGAGGTATCACAATAGTCAACCCAGGCATTTAAGGCATATATTCCTTTTTCACTGAACTGCACCAATAAATTCCGTTGCGTATCTACCACCAGTTGTCCACTTTCAGGATGCACATACTCCCAGCGCACCGCGTTTAACCGATGGGGTTCGCTGAGGGTATAGTTACGGTTCTCTAACCTACAAAGCACCGAGTCGCCTTGAATCACAAAACGATCCTTCCGGTTAAAATCAGGAACAACCGAACTGAATTTAAAGTACATGGCCGATAACCCCTGACTTACCCCCAATCGCTTCCAATCCCATTCAACTTCGGCCTGACTCCCCCTGCGGTCGGGATATTTAAAACGCGATAAAAAAATCCTGTTATCGAAGATGTTTCGCTGAACAAAATACGTGCTCCCATCAGCTGCTGTAAAAAAATCGTCAACCAAATGGCTTATTCGCCAACCTACAATTCCCGCCACAAACGAAACGCTATCGGGCCGGTTCATATCAAATTGAAAATAGCGTTCCTGAACCGGTATCCGGCGATAATCGCGCATTAACAAGTAATAATGGTTACCTCCCGGGCTAAATGTCCCCTTGCTTACAGTAAGTATGCCCGACCTCCGCGGAATGTATTGAAAGAAGTTCATTCCATGCCGATGGGTAAATCGTCCTAAGTCGTTGTCAAAATCTAAAATCGACAAAAAAGAGCCAAAGCCATGCACCACCAGCTTGTTACTTTGCGGGCTTACAGCCACCTGCATGGCATAGGGATTAAAATGCTCTTCATGATAAAAGAGCAGTTCATGTACCGGCTGTTGCTGAATACCGGAAGGGTTAATCAGATACGACTTAATACGCGCCCGGTGCAAACTGTCTTGGATGGCCACAAGGAGCCAGTAATCGCGTTGGTTGGCATGCCGGGCAATCCCAATTCCGGCCAGCACTTCTTCATCCAGATCAACAGACCATAACCTGCCAAATTCTCCTAATTGTCGATCGTAGGCCGTTACCCTTACTGTATGAACCCAATCAGGTCGCACTTGGGTTGGGTCGTTGTACATGGCAGCCACTACAAGTTTACTCCTATCGCCAGGATAAGGCACCAAAAATGTTTCACCATAATTTAAACCAATACTTCCTGAATCTATGGTAAAGTGGATTGGTAGGGAAGATGAATCACCCAATTGGTGCGAATAAACCATGTTCCGGTACGCGTAAAAGGTCCTGCCACTGTCACAATCCTGCCATATGGCGTCGGTAAGGATGAAGCGCATTTCAGAAGTATCAATATGCTCCCAATCATGAATATACGCTGGAAACATAGAATCTGTCACTACCATTACTTCGCGATGCCGACCTACCAGTGTGGTGCGGCTCTCCTGCTGTGCAAGGGCTTCAAAACCCGCAAAGGCGATGAAGATGGCACAGAAGCAATACCTCAAGAGCGGCATAACACTATATTAGGAAAAGCAAAGTAGCCAAATGGCCATTAAAATACGATTAAAACATTTTTAGCTGTCTAACCCGTAAATTAAAGGATTTGCGGTGCAACGGGGTTTCGCCATACAAGGCAATGGCCTGCCGGTGGTCTTGTGTGGGGTAGCCCTTATTTTGATACCAGCCATAATCGGGATAGCGTTCATGGTATTGACGCATCATTTCATCGCGGTAGGTTTTTGCCAAGATACTCGCAGCTGCAATTGACGCGTAGGTAGCATCTCCCTTTATGATACATTTATGTGGAATACGTGGATAAGGCTTAAACCGATTGCCATCTACCAAAATCAAATCAGGGGAAATATCAAGCAAATCGATGGCTTTGTGCATGGCATCGAATGACGCATTCAAAATATTGATATTGTCAATCACCTCATTGCAAGTGCTCGAAACGCCCCAAGCCATGGCATTTTTCTCAATATAAATACGTAATCGTTCACGTTTATCAGCACTCAGCACCTTAGAATCACGTAAGGCCCTGGTGTCGAAATCAGGGCTCAGAATAACTGCTGCTGCCACCACTGGGCCAGCCAGGCAACCGCGGCCAGCTTCATCGCAACCGGCTTCTGTTAAATTGGCTTGAAAGTAAGGGTGCAACATGCTTAGATTCTAAGCATTGAAGCTACAAAAGCCAGATAAATTTGCCAAATAAAATTACAATTAGCCCGCCAAACCGTGTTTTACCACCCTTGCGTCGATAAAATAGATAATACGTTCTGCAATATTGGCGAGGTAATCTCCTATTTTTTCGACTTTGCGCACGATGGTAAGCAGATTGATGAGATCGAGCACATCTGCTTCCGAGCTTTTCTGCGCAGCTATTCGAGCAATTACAGCATTGGCGCGCAAATTTAATTCATCGAGTAAATCTTCCTGCGCCAATACATAATGTGCCTTTTCACTCGATTCATCTTCCAGCGCAATCATCATCGCATCGAGCATCAACAAGAGCTGATTATGCATGCGGCCAAAATCCAGGTCCTGCATCAATTCCTGACTAAAGGGCGTTTGGGTTTCAAGTAGGTATTTACCGATGGCATGTGCATTATCACTAATACCTTCTAAATCGTCAACAATTTTATTGATAGCAAACACAAACCGTAAATCACGGGCAACGGGCGAAAACAAGGCCAATATTTGTTCGCACCTCCGCTCAATACGAACATCCAGATTATCCACCTGTCTTTCATTAAGCTCGATTTCATCGATTAAGCTTAGATCAAAATTTACAGTGGCTTGCAAGATCCCCAATACCTGGGCACGCACCAACTCCGCCATCTCGAGGGTTGAATTCTTTAACTGAAAAAGCTCAATAGATAATTGGTTCACAGTACTAATTTGCTACAAAAATACAGCTATGGCTCAGCTACTTTTATCATGAAAGCCAAGCTTAACAAAAATACAATACAAGTCGATATGCTAGGGAATATCGCCCGCAAGGGGACGAAGCAAAATTTCTTCAACCACGGCCGCAGGACTCAATTGATAGCAAGCCCAAAGCATGTCGGCTACGTCCTCGGCCTTCATAAATCGTGCAGCATCGAGCCCACTCCCTTCCCAACTGGCGGTGTAAGTTGCACCTGGTAAAATAGAAGTTACTTTAATCTGTTCCGGCTTCAATTCTTCGCGCAGTACTTTCGACATGCCCAATAAAGCAAACTTGGTGATACAATATGAACCTCCATTGGTATAAGCAGTAATGGATGCTGTTGAACACATATTAAATAGGTGTCCACTTTTAAACGGCAACATCAGCGGCAATAGACCACGGGTGATGTGGTAGGCGCTATACAAATTGGTTTCGGTGAGTTTTTCAAGCACTCCCTCCGCTTCGGTTTGGACTGAACCTGGCAGGAATATACCAGCATTGTTTAGCAATAGATGTACCTGGCTAAATTTGGCCTTGATGGCTTCCACAAAATGCTCCCGGCCTTCAGGAATGGCTACGTCGGCCGCTACCCCCAAAAAGCTTGCAAGGGGGTATTTTTTCGATAAAGCTTGTTGCATCTGCTGTACCTCCTCGGCATTACGGGCACAAAAAGCTACCGACATGCCTTGTTCAGCCAGTTTATACACCACAGCCCTGCCTATTCCCTTGGTGGCCGCCGTTACCACAGCATTTTGAGTTGATTGCATATTGAAGTGCTTTGAGCGGTAAAAAAATGTATTTTTGACGAGTTTATTCATTCTCATGCGGATTTTTTTTCATTTCGGTCGTTACCTCCTGCTGCTTAAGCAGTTGTTTAAAAAACCTGAAAACCAAAAGGTATACCGCGATGAACTGTTCCGGCAAATGGTGGCCATTGGCATTAACTCTTTGGGGATTGTTGTCATTATCTCGGTGTTTATGGGTGCGGTTACCACCGTTCAAACTGCCTATCAATTGGTTTCAGGCTTGGTATCCAAAAGTATTATCGGCGCCATTGTTAGCGATAGCAGTATGCTTGAACTGGGCCCAACCATCACTTCACTCGTGCTGGCCGGAAAAATAGGAAGCAGCATAGCTTCGGAAATCGGCACCATGCGTGTAAGCGAACAAATCGATGCGCTCGAAATAATGGGTGTAAATGCCGCCGGATACCTCATCAGTCCTAAAATACTCGCCGCCATCATCACCATACCTATGCTCATTGTCCTTTCCATCAGTCTATGTATCGGCGGTGGAATTTTTGTAGGTGATCTTACAGGTATTCTTTCGGCACAACAGTTTATCGAAGGTGCTCGCTCCAGCTTTTTACCCTATAATGTTTTCTTCTCCTTGATGAAGGCTTTTACTTTTGCTTTTATCATTTCCTCGGTTTCAGCGTATCAAGGCTACTATACCCAAGGTGGATCCCTCGAAGTAGGGCAGGCCAGTACCCGGGCCGTAGTTTTTAGCTGCATCCTTATCCTCTTGGCCGATTACCTCTTGGCTCAAATCCTGCTCTGATGATCGAACTTAAACATATCAGCAAATCGTTTGGAGATAACCGGGTACTCGACGACATCAGCCTCTGCTTTGAACCAGGAAAAGTAAATATGATCATTGGGGCAAGCGGAAGCGGTAAATCGGTACTCATGAAAATTATGGTGGGTTTGCACATGCCCGACCAAGGACAAATTGTTTACGATGGCATCGATTTCGTAAGTCTCGACCGCAAAGAACAATCCGACGTTCGAAAAAAAATTGGCATGTTGTTCCAAAACTCTGCCCTCTTCGACTCCATGACGGTTGAAGAAAACGTACTCTTCCCGCTCAAAATGTTCAGCCCGAATAGTCCGGCCGAAAATTTAGAACGTGTTAATTTTTGCCTCGAACGGGTAGGCCTGAGCAACACCAACAAACGCTATCCGGCCGAAATCAGTGGAGGCATGAAAAAAAGAGTAGGCATTGCCCGTGCCATTGTGCTCAACCCAAAATACTTATTTTGTGACGAACCCAATTCTGGCCTCGACCCACTAACGGCTATCTTGATTGATGAATTGATTAAAGAAATTACCCTCGAATTTAACATTACTACAGTAGTTAATAGTCACGATATGAATTCGGTGATGGAAATAGGCGACCAAATTGCCTACATCCACAAAGGCCGAAAAGCCTGGCATGGCGATAAAAAAAGCATACTTACTACCAATAATGATTTGCTAAACGAATTCGTTTTTGCCACTGCCTTCCTCAAACAATTCCGCGATAAAAGCCGATAAGCTCAAAAAAGTCATCAAACGGCCTTATCTTGTGGCGCTTTTAGAAATCAGCTAAAAATTCCAGATAATATACCATGAGTGTACTAGTAGACAAAAATTCACGCATCCTCGTTCAGGGTTTTACCGGCAACGAAGGCACCTTCCATGCATCACAAATGATTGAATATGGCACCAACGTAGTTGGTGGCGTAACTCCGGGCAAGGGCGGCAGCAGCCACCTCGACAAACCCGTTTTTAATACTGTGGCCGACGCAGTTGCCCAAACCGGAGCCGATGTTTCTATCATTTTTGTACCACCGGCTTTTGCAGCCGATGCCATTATGGAAGCTGCCGACGCGGGCATTCGTGTTATTGTTTGTATTACCGAAGGCATCCCAACCCAAGATATGATCAAGGCGAAAGAATACATTAAAGACAAAGCTTGTCGCCTCATAGGCCCTAACTGCCCTGGCGTTATCACCCCAGAAGGTGCAAAAGTTGGCATCATGCCCGGTTTCGTATTCAAGCCAGGTCGTGTGGGTATCGTATCAAAGTCGGGTACCCTCACCTACGAAGCTGCTGATCAAATTGTGAAAGCCGGATTAGGTGTTTCAACCGCTATCGGTATTGGTGGCGACCCCATCATTGGCACCTCTACCCGTGAAGCTGTTGAACTTTTCATGAACGACCCTGAAACCGATGCCATTGTAATGATTGGTGAAATTGGTGGTGGCATGGAAGCCGAAGCCGCCCGCTGGATCAAAGCCAATGGCAACCAAAAACCAGTTGTTGGCTTCATCGCCGGACAAACGGCCCCAGCCGGTCGTCGTATGGGTCATGCCGGCGCCATCGTCGGTGGTGCCGAGGATACAGCAGCTGCCAAAATGAAAATCATGGCGGAATGCGGTATACACGTAGTGGCCTCCCCCGCCGAAATCGGCATCACCATGAAAAAAGTGCTGAAAGCCTAAATTGACTGCTGCCCATAGTAAAGCCTCCATCCGCGATGGGGGCTTTTTTTTTATACATTTAATTTAGGCTGTGCAAAACTTGTGCGTAGCATTTCGCTTTAGGTCGTTACATTCAAGGCAACTAAACTAAACATGCAAAACTTCGAACTTACCGCCAATGAAGAAATGTTGAGCTGGTTGCGCCTGTTACGAAAACCACAGGCCAATGAAGAGCTTTGTTTTCATGGCTTTTTTCCGGTTGAAGATGTTTTGGCCTGCCTCGATGTGAACCTCGATCCCTTACCCTTTCGTAACAAAGTAGCCTGCCCCTTGTGCGCCCGTCCATCCCACCAGTTACGCTGGATTCGCTATTCGAGCCCGGCGGATGCCTGGAGCCGAGGTGGCGGAGTTTTAGGTTCGCTTTCGCTTTGCGACAAATGCGGCATTCAGGTACAATTCATCCAGCAAGAAGGCTAAAGCTTTACACCAAAGCGGCAAGCTGCCCTTGTGTAGAGGCCAAATCATCAATAAATGCCCAAAGCATTTCGGCCTGTACATGTTCCATGACTACAATCTTTACCCATTGTGGATGACTACCATGACTATCCGGCACCAATAAATACTTCTCTATAAGTTCCGTTGGAATTTGAGATGCCCTCATGGTCACCAAGTTCATGGCCGAATGGCGATAATAGTCGATACCAAGTCGATCCAGTTGTTCACATAATTGGTTAGTGAGGTCTATAAGCCGATCTATTTTAGCTTGCCAGCCCTGCGATCCATGTGTATTTAAGATCATCCAGGCAGCTACCAAGTTGGCTCCCGACCGACTCCCGCATAAGGTTGCATCTCCACCCACTACATAACTGGCTGCCCCGGTATGGGTATAATTTATTAATCCCTTGCGACTGAGAAAAATACCCGTTCCGTAAGGTGCCTGTAACATTTTGTGAGCATCAATAGTCATACTGCTTACTTCCGCATTGCTAAAAGTAAGACTTCGGTCTTCGGAGCTGAAGGGGTATACAAATCCTCCGAAAGCGCCATCCACATGCACCTTATGGGGCATACCTGCCGCCTTAATGACTGGAATCAAGCTATTTATATCATCAATAGAACCAAACATGGTCGTCCCCATATTGAACACGGCAATCAAACACCTTACCCCGGAAGCTTGTGCCTGACGAAGGGCTGCAGCATAATCAGCTGTTGTCATTTCGCGGCTTATTTCCTCTACCGGCACCTGAAAAGCCTGAATCTGCAATAAATTGGCTGCTTTGTAAAAGGAATAATGGCTATCGGCACTATACAACACCCCAACATGTTGCGACTGTATGCCGAATTGATCCATGAAATAATTACGGTACATCCAGAGGGCCTGAATATTGGCTTCGGTTCCTCCCGACGCCACATAACCATCATAAGCGCCTGATTCGGCATCCATCATTTCTTCGGCACAAATACGAATCAAATCACGTTCGAGGTTATGGGTACCCCTAAAAGCACTTTCACCACCAATGAGCGTATGACAACCAATATGATTAGGATTTTCCATAAAGACCCGGGCAAAAGGCGCATCTTCTAAAAAAGCGGCATCCGGAGGAAACACTTCCTGATCGAGATAACTGGCCGGCAATCCCAATACCGTTGACGAACGATAATTACGATTTTGCTCCAAAGCCCGTAATACCTCAAGTTTGATTTGTTCCTGTGTTAATTGCTCCCAAAACATATGCGATCCTTGCTAAAAACTTCGGCAAAGATACGGCTTTTTGCATTAAAGACAAAAGAGTCTAAATCTAATCACCAACAACAAAGCAGGCTCAACGGGCGGCAAAGCCCTAAACAGGGCACTCATCGCTTCATGCAGGCTAAACCACAACCTGCAAACGTAAATCTATTGGCATTCAATAGGCTTTCCAACGCTCACAGAATGGCCCCATATTAGAGCACAATGGTATAGCTCAGCAAGTACCCACAGCCATACCTGCGTTGTTGCTACCCAAACCCATACTCAGCATAGGCTTATTCTCAGGCATGCGTATTTGGTTACCCTTTGCCCGATTGGTAGGGATTGAACAGGTGCTGCCTTCTCCCTCTTAACTCAATGCAGTGAAACCGTTTCAAGCACTTCGTAGCTCAGGTGGCGCGACAGGATATTGTAATAAGTTTCTGTGGCAGCGAAACCAAATCCTGCTTCCATAAACTCCTGCCAGTAGGCCAAATAGGGACTGTTTTTTGGCAGCATTAAACCAAAACGCTGGTTATCTAAGTTTGCTATGCGATGTATTTTTACATTCATGGGCTCGCGTTTGAGTTCAGCCCAATAGGTAAGTACATCCACATAACCATAGTATTGATCATTGGTGGCGGCTATTTGTCGCACCACATCCACCGGATGCTCCACATAACTCACCCGCATTTTTTCATGATGCTTCTTTTGGATATCAAGCAAGTGATTTTCAAGAACTGTAGAACGCATCACCAGGGCAGTCATATTCTTAAAATATTCTGGCATATCGCTGTAAGCCCGCAGCGTTGGCACATCAACATTACTTACCAGCAGCGATACATTCTTCATGTAGGGCGGTGTAAAGTCTACTTCTTTTCTTCTTTCAGCCGTAATTGTAGCCGAAGCCAAGCCAATATGATTGCCGGTTGAAGGCGATTTTAATCGCTCATAAAGCTTGGCAAAATCAGTATAATCAATAAATTCAATCGAAAGCTTCACTTCCTTGGTCCTTCGCATCCAATCGGCAAAAGCCATGATCAAATCCACTTCAATTCCCGTTAAATTACCTTCGTTCCCTGTATATGCAAAGGGAAAATTATCGAGGTAATGTACAATCAGTTTATCGGTCTGAGCCACTTGCCCCTCGCTTGTTTGTGCAATTAGCATGAATAGGCTCAACAATACAATCGTAATATGCTTCATATTCTCATTTTGGTTTTAGGTTCTAAGATCTACAAAAAAGCCTTAAGTGCAACTATTGCACCAACATTCCGGCAATGGCACCATTCAATAAGCAAGCCACGGTGCCCCCTATCAAAGCCTTTACCCCCAACTGCGATAGCAAGGTACGACGACCCGGCGCCAATGCACCAATGCCACCAATTTGAATACCTATAGAAGCAAAATTGGCAAAACCACACAAAGCGTAGGTAGCAATAATTACCGACCGCGGATTGCTTAAAGCATTATTTAACTTAAACTCCGCCAGACTGGTATAGGCAATAAATTCATTGAGGATTGTTTTTTCACCCAGCAGTTGTCCAATCAACACCACATCATCGCCCCGCACGCCAATAAGCCAGGCGACGGGTGCAAACAAATTGCCCAAAATATACTGCAAACTCAGTCCATCAAACTTGCCTTGGGTATGGTTTACGATGAGGTCATTTAAACCTGTAGGCTGACCGATCCACGCCTTAAAGATATAATTAAGCATGGCCATGATGGCAGTAAATACCAAGAGCATTGCCCCTACATTCACAGCCAGTTTCAGTCCGTCGGAAGTTCCATTAGATATGGCTTCCAGCACATTATCACCGATGTTCTCTTTGTTTATTTTGAGTTCTTTTTCAAAATTTTCACATTCCGGAACCAAGAGTTTTGCTGCTAGCAAACTACCCGGTGCAGCCATGATGGAAGCCGACAACAAATGTGTAGCAAACAGTTGCTGTTGCACCGGATCGTCGCCCCCCAGAAATCCGATATAGGCCGCAAGTACACTGCCTGCAATGGTGGCCATACCGCCGGTCATTAAAGCCATAATCTCTGAGCGGGTCATTTTATCTAAATAAGGCTTAATGAGCAAGGGAGCTTCGGTCTGGCCCAAAAACACATTGGCCGAGGCCGCTAAGCTTTCGGCGCCCGACAAGCGCATCAGGCGATTCATGACCCAGGCAAATACAAAAACTATACGCTGTAATATGCCAAAGTAGTAGAGCATGGCCGTGAGGGCAGCAAAAAACACGATGGTGGGCAGAACCTGGAATACGAAAATAAACCCAAACGTATCGACCCGACTCACCAAACTACCAAACAAAAACTCAGATCCGGCTTTCGTAAAGCTCAGTAAAGTCACAAAAAAACTACTCACTCGCTCAAAAAGTTGCCTAACCTGGCTCACTTTAATCACCAGCAAAGCAAATCCCAACTGCAAACACAAGGCCATAATCACCGTGCGCCAGTTTACGGCTTTACGATTTTCAGACAAGAGGTACAGTATGCCAATCATTGAGGCAATACCGATAAAACCATTTAGAATTTGCATGCTTTGGTGGCTATTAGCGCGATTTAGCCGACAAAATACTACTAAAACTCAAAATCAAGCCGATTTTCTCCGATCAAGCTCATCTCTGATTTGAGCAGCCTTTTCATAATCTTCTTTTTGCAAGGCATCGTTGAGCATTTTTTGAAGCTCTTTATCGGATTTCGCTGCATAGCCATGCTTTTGCGAAGTCTTTGCTGGTTCAACTGTTTCGGTCTCGTCGGCTTCCGCCTCTGCCTCAGCCTCAAACACAATACCTCCAGTATCCAAGATATGGTCGTAGGTATAAATCGGACAATTAAAACGAACGGCCAAGGCCAAGGCATCGCTGGTTCGGGCATCTATATCACGATAATCCGAACCATTTCGGCAATGCAAGCGGCTATAAAAAATTCCTTCTTTCAGATCAGAAATCACCACCTCTTCTAATCGAAGCTGAAAGGCATCGGCGAAATTCTTGAATAAATCATGGGTAAGCGGTCGGGCCGGTTTCATTTTTTCCAACTCAATGGCAATGGCCTGGGCCTCAAATGCACCAATGATCACAGGCAAACGTCTGTTACCCTGCTTTTCACCCAAGACCACTGCATACGAATTGGTAGACGAGTTACTATCGGACAAGGCTATGATTTCAAGCTCAACTTTTTTCATGCTTGTTACAAAATAAGCAAAAAAATTAAGGCCGCTAATTAGCGGCCTTGAATTTTTCTATCGCTTCCGTTAGCTTGGGCACTACCTCAAAGGCATCGCCCACTATGCCATAATCTGCAATCTTAAAGAAAGGTGCCTCTTTATCGGTATTTATGGCCACAATTACCTTGCTGCCACTTACACCGGCCAAATGCTGAATGGCACCTGAAATACCGATGGCGATGTATAAATTCGGCTTAATGGTGATACCGGTTTGGCCTACGTGCTCATCATGTGGTCGCCAGTGCATATCGCTTACAGGCTTCGAACAAGCCGTTGCAGCACCCAGCTTTTCTGCAAGGCTTTCTATCAAGTGCCAATGATCTGCCCCCTTCATGCCCCTTCCGGCTGAAACAACCAATTCGGCTTCGGTGAGCGGTATTTTACCCGTTACGGTTTTTACTTCCTGCACTTCAGCTTTAAAATCCGATGCTGCGATTCCTACACTGCGATTTTCAACAACTGCAGTCCCAGCCTGCTCAACGAGCTTAAAGCTGTTGGGTGTAAGCGACACGATTTTAATCTCTGTGGTTAAATTTGTATGGGCAAAACCTTTGTTCGAAAATACAGTACGACGTACGCTAAAACCAACATTCAGGTCTGGCAAGTCTACGGCAGCTGCAGCCAGAGCTGCTGAAAGTTTCACCGACAAACGCGGCGCTATCGACTTGCCAGCATATGTATTGGCCAATACCACCACTTTGCTTCCTTCGGCTTTGGCCACTTCAGCCACAGCCTTAGCGTGCGCATGCGCTTCAAAAGTATCGAGGCTGGCCTCATTTATTTTGATCACTTTAGCTGCTCCGTATTTTCCCAATTCAGCCGCAACCGAATCGTCCATACTCCCCAATACCAGGGCATTAAGGCTGGTACCCATTGAAGCTGCCACAGCAGCAGCGTAACTTACCACCTCAAAAGCAGCTTTTTTAAAGCCGCCATTATTATTTTCTGCTAATACCAACACTGACATATCAAATCACTTTAGCTTCGTTGTGTAACAATTCAACCAGTTTTTCTTCCTCTCCTACTTCCAAGAACTTACAACCTGCCTTGGCAGGTGGCAATGCGTATGACATCACCTGGCTGTGGCCATCGGTTGCACTTGCGGCAAGCACTTGCAACGGCTTTGAGCGGGCCATCATAATACCACGCATATTCGGGATGCGCGGCTCGGTAAGCTCCTTCTGGCAACTGGCCACAAAAGGCAGCTTCACCTTTAACGACTCCCGTCCACCATCAATATCACGCTCCAACTGCCCTTCACCATTGGCAATGCTGATGGAGGTAATCACGTTTACACTAGGCCAATCGAGCAATTCACCCAACATTCCGGCAACCACGCCGCTGTTGTAATCTATGGACTCACGACCACACAAAATCAAATCAAATCCCTTATCGCTGGCATATGCAGCAATTTCGCGGGCCACCATAAAGCCATCCACCGCTGCGGCATCAATGCGTACAGCCTCATCGGCACCAACCGCCAAGGCTTTACGCAAATTTGGCTCCGCATCGGCCTGACCAACATGTATGACCGTTACACTTCCGCCACCGGCAGCCTCATTCAATTCGAGGGCCTTGGTGAGCGCTAATTCATCGTAAGGATTAATGATGTATTGTACGCCGGCTTTGTTCAACTCCTTATTGTCGGGAGTAAAACTGATTTTTGTAGTGGTGTCGGGCACATTACTGATACAAACCAGAATCTTCATATACTGACTAAAAAGTTAATTTTACGGCAGTTTTGCCTTTTTGCAAAACTACGATAATTGAAATGAACAACGAAATAAATAACAGCCGACTCGAGCAATTGTTGCAGCTGCTCGAACTTCAACCCAATGAGGGCTTTCTTTGCTATGCCATTGGCATGGAGTACCGCAAAGCAAAGCGCTTCCATGAGGCCATTCATTGGTTCAAAAAAACCCTCGAAAAAGACACCCAATACCTAGCAGCCTGGTACCAGCTGGCCGAAGTCCAACTGGAAGTTGGGGACAAGGATTCTTCAAAAAGCGCTTATGAAGCAGGCATACGGCTTGCAACAGCGCTTAACGACGTCAAAAGTCTGGCCGAATTCAAAAACGCCCTCTTGAATCTCGAAATCAATGATTAATCGAAACGGAAACCCAAGGTCATGATAGCCGTGGTTCTACGATTGCGAAACAGCACCCCATCTTCCGGCAAGCCGACCACGGTGTAGGGCGAGCGATAATTCTGCCAGCGCGCATGTACGATGGCGAAATCAAGCGACATATTTTCGAAACGGAACCCTATTCCTCCGGTATAATCCTGTTGCACCAAATCGCCTCCACCAGTAATCACATCGCGGCGAAAGGGACCTCCCCAGTAAGCGTAGCCCGCACGGAAAGCCATGGGGCCCATAACGTATTCGCCCCCCACTCGTACATTATTGGTAGAACGAAAAACCAAGGCTACCTGATCGTTTAAATCGCGCGCCCATCCGGCAGCGGACTGATCGCTGCGAAGCGGTAAAACCGTCAAATTGTCAAAAGGAACAAAATCATAGTCGAAACTAATCAGGCCTTTGCCTTCAAACAAAACCGCTGTACTGAAAGTGGCCCTCCCAGTGGTACGGTAGCGATACACAAATGGCCGATACAAGGGGGAGCGCGCCGAACCAAAGGTTGGTTCTTCGGTAAAGCTGGCTTCAATTTCGGCGCGATAATCTTCAGTAACCGTATAACGCGTTGGTGATTCATAGCTTAAACCTAGCCTGAACCATGGTACCGGTTGCAAAATGGCCCCAAAGCGGAACATAAAACCATCCGCATCTACCCCCAAATCACGACGATAAGTAAATTCTCGGAAATCGAAAATGCTATCCATATGATCGGATTCGGAATAAATCTCGGTTTGGGTAAACGAACTCGACATTAAGCTAACCCCTCCACCAATATGCAGGATATTGTCATAATTGCCGGCAATACTAAAATTATATTCTGAGGTATTCCCGGTGCTCCTTATGCTTTCGCGCTGGGTAATGCCGCCATTGGGCACAATGCCTAAATAGGTAGAGGCCCTGTTTCCGGGGATAGAAGGGAAAATGAGTCCGGCTGTTTCTGCCAAAGCAGCAGAAAAGGGATAGTCTTCCGGAAAGAACTCTAGGGGATCGGCATTTGCTTCCTGCACAAAAAAGTCAATCATGCTGCTGTTGCGATTAACCCCTTCGTAGCGTTGTTGGTTCAGGTAGTTGTTGGTGCGATTCAATGAAAAACCGTAATTCACTTGCTTCCACTTGGAGCTTCGGTCTTCGGGTACTTTGGCATACACAAATCCCAGATTAGAAATCATCATGCGGTTGCGATTATCGCCCGTGCTGTTACCCAAATAATCACTTGTAGACTGTTGGGAAATGAAGCCAGGGCTCAGGCTGATGGTTGATCGGCGAAATGTAGCCAATCCGGCCGGATTGATGGTACTACCGCCAACATCTGCCCCAAGCGCCCCGAATGCGCCTCCCAATCCAGCCATTCGGCCTGTAGGGTGTTGTCGCAAAGCGCTAAAACGAAACAAATCGATTTCAGTTTGTGCCTGTAGTTCACCCAGCCCCGTCACAAAGAGGGTTAATAACATTATTCGCTTCATAAACTGTCTTTTTTATCGAGGACGACCACCACCTGAGGGACGGCTTCCACCGCCTCCGCCACTACTACCACCCCGACTTGGTGAAAAACCACTATCGGAGCCGCGGCTAGGAGACGACCAACTTGGCTGACGAGAAGGAGTCGATGAAGGCTGGCGGCTCGGGCTATTGTTGAACCGCTGTGAAGGTGCTGCCGAGGGAGCTGAGCGGTTTCTGTTCACATTATCGAAATTGCCACGAGAAGGCGCGGGAGTTGGCCGACTTTCGCGCATACTATTGCGACCGGCGGGCTGATTTTGTTGTCCGGCCCGACCTGGAGTATTTACCGCACCCGAACGTGAGGGTTGAGCACCGGGGGCCATGCGGGCATTCGACGGAGATGTGCGCCCGGCAGGGGCGACACCACTGTTTCTTCCTGCGGGTGTGGTTCCGCTGGAACCGCCCCTTGGATTTGGATTAAAAAGGTTACTTTGCGTGGGCAGGGCTCCTCCTACCCGACTTCCACCTCTTGGAGGGGCTACAGGAATCCGATTGCCATCGCCTCCCGCCCAAAAACCACCACCTGGCATTCCCATATAAGGATTCATCCAGGGGTTCATCCAGGGATTCATACCCCAGCCTCCACCCCAATAAGGATTGTGCATGCCCATACCGCCCATCATCCACGGATCGTACATACCACCCATCATCCAGGGATTACCCATCCCCATCATCATCGGATGCCCCATACCAAAACCCATGCCCATACCTCCCATACTGTTCCAACCTAATGAAAAACCGGGTTGCATCGACCAGAATGGGGGCATATAAGGATTGTAAAGCATGTAAGAACGACCTCCCCAGAAACCTCCCATGCCAAAGCCCATGCTTAAAGACGGATTTGACCACATGGGGTCGGCATGGCGACGCATGCTCCGGTCGTAAGCCCGCTCATTATAATCATAAGGACTAATTCCGGAATTATTGCCACGACGGGCATTCAGATAATCGGCATAGGCATCATCCTCGCTTTGGGCCTGCCTACCATCAGATTCACGAATAAGCTGATTTTCATCGGCATAAAGCAAAGCACGACCGCTCGACACAAAGTACAAATCATCATCGTAGCTCTGACTCAAAAAACGGGAAGTATTGGTCGAGGAGCACGAACTGATTGCACCTGACACTAAAATTGCTGCTATCCAAACTAAAAATCTCATAACACGGCTCCTTTTCAATTTATCACATTTGTATTAGTAACAAGATGAATGGCTATCTTTGTTCACTTTTCGCATAAATATACGTCAATTTTCGTTCCAAAGTCAATAAACAAATGGCAAAAGAAATAACGCCCAGGGCTACAGACTATTCTCAGTGGTATAATGATTTGGTAATTAAAGCCGGATTGGCCGATTATTCGGCTGTTAGGGGCTGTATGGTCATCAAGCCATATGGATTTGCCATATGGGAACGCATGCGCGACGCCCTCGACCAGATGTTCAAAGATACTGGACACAGCAACGCCTATTTTCCGTTGTTCATTCCGAAATCGTTTTTTAGTCGCGAGGCCAGTCATGTAGATGGTTTTGCCAAAGAATGTGCTGTAGTAACGCATTATCGCCTCAAAAATGCTGAAAACGGTGAAATAATTGTTGACCCTGAAGCCAAACTCGAAGAAGAGTTGATTGTACGCCCAACTTCGGAGACAATCATATGGAATACGTATCGCGACTGGATTCAAAGTTATCGCGATTTGCCTTTGCTCATCAACCAGTGGGCCAATGTAGTACGTTGGGAAATGCGTACCCGATTGTTCTTGCGCACTACGGAGTTTTTGTGGCAAGAAGGACATACGGCGCATGCTACGGCTGAGGAAGCGGTGGAAGAAACCCGAAAGATGCTTGAAGTGTATGCAAGTTTTGCGGAAGAATGGATGTCGATGCCCGTAGTAAAAGGAGTGAAAACCGCCAATGAGCGCTTTGCAGGCGCTGTAGACACCTATTGTATTGAAGCATTGATGCAAGATGGTAAAGCCTTGCAAGCCGGCACTTCACACTTTTTGGGGCAGAATTTCGCCAAGGCCTTTGATGTGCAATTTGCTGGGGCTGATGGCAAGCGGGATTTTGTTTGGGCTACTTCCTGGGGAGTTTCTACCCGCTTGATGGGTGCTTTGGTAATGGCCCATAGCGACGACGATGGCTTGGTACTTCCTCCTAAGTTGGCACCCATTGAAGTGGTGATTGTACCTATATACAAAGGTGATGAAAGCATTGCTGTTTTGAAAGAAGCGGGCAATAAAATCAAAAAGTCATTAGAAGGCCTCAACATACGTGTGAAGTTCGACGATGACGAAAAAGCACGTCCTGGCTATAAATTCGCTGACTCGGAACTCAAGGGCATTCCAGTTCGAATCGCCTTGGGCATGCGCGACCTCGAAAATGGCACTGTAGAAGTGGCCCGCCGCGATACCAAAGAAAAAGAAGTGCTGCAACTCACCGATTTAGAGATTAAAATCAAGCACCTGTTGGAACAAATTCAGCAGAACATCTACCAAAAGGCGCTCGACTTCAGGACTGATATGACCCATAAAGCCGACAACTGGGATGAGTTTGTGGACTTACTTGAAAACAAAGGTGGGTTTGTAGCTGCCCATTGGGACGGCACTGGCGAAACCGAACAGGCTATCAAGGAAAAAACCAAGGCCACTATTCGTTGTATTCCGTTAAACAACCCTATGGAATCAGGAAAATGTATTCTTACGGGCAAAGCTTCGGAGCAGCGGGTGTTGTTTGCAAAGGCCTATTAATTTTTCTAAGGAGATTTTCAAATGGGCACGGAGCTCAAAGAGAGCTCCGTTAGTTCATCGCTTGGGCTAAATCTTCTTTATTAAGATTCAAAACCGGAAAACTTCTAACAGCCACTGTGGCGGGCTTCGATTATACGATTTTCTGATTTGATAGCCCGAATCGCTTAGCGCCTCCGCTATGCTTTGGTCGGGTTAAAGCATTTGGAGGAAATGTTGCTTTAGTTGATTAGACTAGCACTAACTAACTTAAACCTCATGCAATACGGTCAAACATAGGGCATGTAGCGATTTAGGGAACTCATTCTATTTACGAAACAAATCAAAATACTGGTATTCAAGGCCGTTGTCGGTGCTGAATTTAGGGCTCATATTTTCGATCATCCACTCATCGCCCAAATCCGGGAAGAAGGTATCGGCTTCAAAATCGGCATGAACCCGGGTGAGGTATATTTTTTTTGCCTTTGGAAGTGCCAGTTTGTAAATCTCGGCCCCGCCTATCACCATGCATTCCTGATCGGGTACGCATTGGCGCAAGGCAGCCTCAAAAGACGACACAACTAAAGCGCCTGGCACCTGGTAACCAGCCTGGCGGCTGATGATCACAAAATTCCGGCCGGGCAAGGGCTTGCCAATGCTTTCATAGGTTTTACGCCCCATAATGCAGGTTTTGCCCATGGTAAGGGCCTTAAAACGCTTTAAGTCGTCGGATATATGCCATAAAAGCTGGTTGTCTTTTCCAATGGCACCATTTTGAGCAGCGGCAACAATAAGGGCTAGCATTTCATTAATTTAAATCGTAAAAACTAAAGCAATCTTTGCTTTGGTTGAGTAAAACAGTCATGCGTAATAATTCAGCGGCATGCAGACTGCCATTCCATTTTAATTCCGCTCCGCCACATTCCACCATCATGGGCACAATCAGCTCATTGATCAGCCTGGGTGTGATTTCGAAAACCTGATTTTCAAATTTCCAGTAAAAGTAAACTTCCTCCACTTCCACCAAGTCATCAGCAGCATCATCCTCATAATAGGCTTTGCCTTTTTGCTCGAACAACCTGATGGCATCTGCATTCAATACATTGAGCCAAGTGTCTTTTCTGATGCCGTCGTCGTCTTTTATTTGTACCAATTCCATCGGCCGAAAAAAACTGAAGCCAACCACTGCTTGCAGTTGTTGCTGGTTAAGGTTCATTTTTTTCTTACGACCTTCGGGCTTAATCACCAAGCGGACCAGCTTTTGATTTTCGAAACTCAAGTTTTCTATTTTTCCGAAAATGGTATCGGTAGCTGGGTGCATGACCACGTATTGACGGGACTTTATATCCGATTTTTTAATGACTTGCGAATGACTTTGCGCCTGGCTTTGCAGGCTGAAGCATACAGCCATTAACCCAAATACCATCCATGTAGCTATAGCTTTCATACGGGTTGAATTTAAGCTGAGTTACAATCTAAACCGCAACAGCAGCTTTGATGTGCGGATGCGGGTTGTAATTTACCAGTTCAAAGTCTTCGAAGCGGAAACCAAAAATATCTTTTACGGCCGGATTGATGCGCATTTCAGGCAGCGGTCGGCATTCGCGGCTTAATTGCAATTCAGTTTGTTCGAGGTGGTTGAGGTAAAGATGGGCATCGCCGAAGGTATGCACAAAATCGCCTGGCTCAAGGCCACAAACTTGTGCAACCATCATGGTGAGCAGCGCATAAGAAGCAATATTGAAGGGAACGCCTAAAAAGATATCGGCAGAGCGCTGGTACAGTTGACAGCTCAATTTGCCATCGGCCACATAAAATTGGAAAAAAGCATGGCAAGGTGGCAGGGCCATATTTTCGATTTCACCCACATTCCAGGCCGAAACAATCATCCGGCGTGAATCGGGATTGCGCTTTATGGTGTCGATCAGCTGGGTAATTTGGTCGATATGACGACCATCGGCAGTGGGCCAGCTGCGCCATTGATAACCGTAAACAGGCCCAAGATTACCCGATTCATCGGCCCATTCGTCCCAAATGCTAACGCCATTTTCTTTGAGGTAACGAATGTTGGTATCGCCTTGCAGGAACCACAAAAGTTCGTGTATAATAGAGCGTAAATGCAATTTTTTAGTCGTAACCAAGGGAAAGCCTTCGGCCAGGTCAAAGCGCATTTGGTAGCCAAACACACTGATGGTACCGGTACCTGTTCGGTCTTCCTTACGTAGGCCTTCGTTCAGCACATGCCGCATCAAATCGTGATACTGTTTCATCCTTCTGCAAATTTAACTTCAAAGCAACTAAAAGCCCGCTAGAGGCTATACACAATTAACTCACAAATGGCAAAAAGCTTCGAACCGCATGACGGCAAACTGTTTTCAGGCCGCTGTCAGTCAAATGTCGGCACAATGCCGTAGCTTAAATAGCTGAAATTGGCTTGAGGTGCTGTAGTTTTGGGGCATCATCATTACAGTTATTCATGGACTACATCGGACAAAAAATTGCTGCATTGCGCAAACAACAAGGCTACAGTCAGGAAGCACTTGCCCTATTGGCAGCAGTAAACTTAAGAACGGTTCAGCGCATCGAAACCGGAGCAAGCAACCCACGTGGCGATACGCTCAGGCGCATTAGCGATGCCCTTAAGGTACCAACCGAAGCTTTATATGAAGATCAGCTTATCGACAACCCGGCCAGCTTGCGATGGATGTACCTTTCGGTGCTGAGCATGTGCTTAATTCCCTTAGGCAACCTGATCTTTCCTTTGATCATCTGGTCGCAGCAGCGCTATCGCATCCGACATCTTCATCAACATGGTGTGCATTTGCTGAACTTTCAGTTCAGTTTAGTAATCGCATGGGCTTTGATGTGCTACCTGGGCATGTATTTAAGGTACATGGCCGGTGCACCGGACGCAGGCCTCATCATTTTATTAAGTGGCTTTGGGTTGCTACTGCTAAATCTACTTTATGCCGTATGGGTTGCCTGGCGGGTGGTGCATGCCCCTGAGAAACGCTATTATGCAGGCATAGCTTTTTTTAAATCTTAAAGCCAGGGAAACCCCATCAAGCTTTGGAACAGAAAAATAATTAACCCCTGATTCACAAGCACTTATTAGCCAATCAGCCAGTATTCAGCGATCAACTGCTGGTAGCTTGGCCCTAAATACATATCTTAGCTGCCCAAATCTCAGGACATGATTTTTTTAGATTTTGAGAAGCCCATTCAGGAGCTTTACGAAGAGCTCGACAAGCTGAAAGAAATTCAGGAAAAAGGAAAGAGCGACGTAACGCAAACGATTCAGGAGCTCGAAAACCGCATCGAAGAAGAGCGCAAGAAGTTGTATGCCAACCTCACGGGCTGGCAGAAGGTACAGGCTTCGCGCCATATGGAACGGCCCTACACCCTCTATTATATCGAGCAGATGTGCAGCGATTTCGTAGAAATGCACGGTGACCGCTGTTTTGGCGATGATAAAGCCATTGTTGGGGGCTTTGCTAGTCTCGCAGGCCGTACAGTGATGTTTATTGGCCACCAGAAAGGCATTAATACCAAGATGCGGCAATACCGGAATTTTGGAATGGCCAATCCTGAAGGCTACCGTAAAGCCTTGCGCTTGATGAAAACGGCCGAAAAACTGGGAAAGCCCATTGTCACCTTTATCGATACACCGGGGGCTTTTCCAGGCATTGAGGCAGAGGAACGCGGACAAGCGGAAGCCATTGCGCGTAACATACGCGAGATGTTTATGCTAAAAGTACCCGTTATCTGTGTGATTGTTGGTGAAGGAGCCTCAGGAGGTGCCATTGGCATCGGTATAGGCGATCGGGTATTTATGCTTGAAAACACCTGGTATTCGGTGATTTCACCGGAATCTTGTTCTTCTATTTTGTGGAGAAGCTGGGATTACAAAGAAATTGCTGCAGACGCACTCAAACTTACGGCCAACGAAATGTACAAGAATAAACTTATCGATGGCATTATTCCCGAGCCGGTGGGAGGAGCGCATAACGATTCTGCAGCTATGGCTGATATACTCAAGGAAAAACTTATCGATACTTTAAACGAGCTCGACCAGCTCGATCCTTCAAGCCGGATTGAGCAGCGAATCGACAAATTCTGTCAGATGGGTGTTTACACCGAAGAATAAAGGGAAGCCTCGCAAATGCGAGGCTTTTTTTATCGGTTACGGGTTAGAAAACCAAACAGCACCGGCACGGGAAGTAATAAGCTGCCCGAGCCCCCATTGCCACCCAGTGAAATGATTTCAGCTTGGTTATTGCGGATGGCCAGCAGGCGATTGGTGAAACTTTCGTATGATACGAACTGGGCTGAATCGGCACTTAGGATGCTGAATTGACCGGTACGTACACTATTGCCTGGCTGATACAGCAACACTTGCGAAGTAAGAAGTACAAACTGGCCGTTGCCAAGGGGCAACATGCTTCGAAAGTTTCGGGGATCGGGACCTGTTTCTGATTCATACCGATTCAAAGAGCGGGTATAGCGCATCAGCCGCCCCTGCCCTTGTTCTTCTACCAGCAGTAAAGTACGGTCGGCATTCAATCGGCCGATGTGGAGCACTGCACCATTAACAGGGAACTCACGGATGAGCCCCAAACGCTCCGGTTCTATGAGCTGTACCCGGCGAAAGCCGAATGGGTCAAAAGGCTTGAGGGCGATAGCAAAAGTTTCCTGGAGATGGGCAATTGCTTCTGGATAATAGCCCTCATTGAGGTTATACAACCAGCGCTGGAAGCCATTCGCGTCGAGTCCCACCACATTGCCTTGACCCCTACCGAGGTATATCCATTGCGGACCACGGGTAATGCTTGAGTAGACCGGGAAACCCGGATTAAACAAAGAACTGATGGTACTTACCACTTGGCGACTTTGCAGATCGAAGTAGTACAAATTGCGTTGGTTGGAACCGGCGAACCAAATGCGTGCACGTGCGGCGTCGTAGAAGGCGAGGTGTACATCACAGCTTACAGTAGTTACCAACGCAGGGTTATTGAGGTTGGAGTCGGTTTGATAGATATGGGTTTGGTTGCCTTGTCTGGCCAAAAAAACAGCTCCTGTGGCTATCCGTGGAATGCCTACCACATTGGCCTTGATAAATACATTGGCCGATTCGCGTCGGCTATTCAGATTTAGACCTACAAAGTACTCACCATCATCAATGAGCGGGTCGGAAATGGGAAAAACCACGTTCACCCGGCCCGATTTGCCCTTTAGCTCGTACACCTGACCTTCGGTAACCGGCACCAAAGCCTGGTTCAGCAAATCGACCTTGAGCGACACCAGTTCATCGGCATCAGAAAGTTCCACCGTAAGACGAATCGTATCGGGGAGGGTAAGGAGTAGGCGCTGTGGTTGCTCCACAACAGAAATTACCGGGATGGGGGCTTCCGCTTCTTCCTTTTTACAGGCCAAAAGGGCAAGAATAATCCACAAAAATGTCAATCGCTTCATTCGCTCGGTTGAAGTTACGATATTCATGCAATTTTTAAAAAAATGACAGCGGAGGAAGCCAAATCACGAATTGATCGCTTGAGTGAAACGCTCAACATACATAACTACCAATATTATGTGCTCGACAAGCCGACTATTTCAGATCAGGAGTTCGATGAGCAGTTGCGAGAGCTTGAGCTGCTAGAAAATGCCTGGCCAAACTACCGGCATCCCGATTCACCTACACAACGGGTAGGTGGCAGTCCCCTGCCCCGTTTCGAAAATATGGAGCATAAATTCCCCATGCTTTCATTGGGCAATACCTATTCGATAGCTGAGTTAGAAGCCTTTGATGAGCGTGTTCAAAAAGGATTGGGTAAGGCGGCGCAATATGTTGGCGAACTAAAATTCGACGGAGTGGCCATTTCGCTCAGCTACGAAAAAGGGCTTTTGATACGAGCCGTTACTAGAGGCGACGGTCAGCGGGGCGATGTAGTGACTGAAAACATCAAAACCATCCGGTCCATACCGCTAAAACTTCAGGGCACTGACTATCCCGATTTTTTTGAAATTAGGGGCGAGGTGTTTATTCACCGCAAAGATTTTGACAAGCTCAACGAAGCTCGGGCAGAACAAGGGGAAGAACCATATGCCAATCCTCGGAATTTTGCATCAGGAACGTTGAAATTGCTAAATCCCAAGGAAGTGGCCAAGCGCAAGCTCGACTGTTTTTTATACTATCTAAACACGGATGAAAAGCGTTTTATATCGCACCAACAAAGTATGGAAGCCGCCCAAAGCTGGGGGTTTAAAGTCTGCGAGCATCAAACAGGCATAACCGATCTCAAAGGCATATTGCGCTTCATTCAAAGCTTCGAGACCAAACGCAGTGAATTAAGCTATGAGATTGACGGCATAGTGGTGAAAGTAGATAACTTTAACGATCGTCAGGAGTTGGGGTTTACGGCCAAATCGCCACGTTGGGCCATCGCCTACAAGTATAAGCCCATGAATGCCAGCACCATCCTTGAAAGCGTAAGTTATCAGGTTGGGCGCACCGGAGCCATTACACCAGTGGCCAATCTAAAACCTGTTTTGCTGGCAGGAACAACCGTGAAAAGAGCTTCCTTGTACAATGAAGCCGAAATTGAACGTCTTGATTTGCACCTCAGAGATACCGTTTATGTAGAAAAAGGCGGTGAAATCATCCCCAAACTTACCGGCGTAGATACATCCAAACGCAGCATCGCTCCCGAAAAAGTAATCTTTATTAAGCATTGTCCCGATTGCGGCACAGCACTTCAAAAGCTTGAAGCTATACATTATTGTCCGAATCAGTCGGGCTGTCCGCCCCAGCAATTAGGACGGCTTGAACATTTTGTAGCCAGGAAGGCCATGGACATCAACAGCATTGGGAAAGAGACTATTCAGCAATTGTTTGAGGCAGGTTTGGTGCGGCAACCGGCGGACTTTTATGGTTTGCAAAAATCGCAAATACTGCAGCTCGAACGCATGGGTGAAAAATCGGCACAAAATCTCATTGACGGGCTCGAAGCCTCAAAAAGCATAGCTTACGAACGGGTGTTGTTCGGACTTGGCATTAGGATGGTGGGGGAAACTGTAGCCAAGACTTTGGCCAAACATTTCCCCAATATCGATTTGCTGGCGGCAGCCGATGAAGCTGCATTGGTGGCCATACATGAGATTGGAGGTAAAATCGCCGAAAATGTAGTTGAATGGTTCGGCAATCCGGTGAATCGAGAGATCATACAAGCTTTGAAAGCGTATGGTTTGCAATTATCGCGCGATACGAGCGAAGAAGTGAGCTTGTCGGAAAAATTGAGTGGTTTGAATTTTGTGGTTTCGGGTGTTTTTGAAAAATATGAGCGCGATGCACTCAAAAGCCTTATTGAACAACACGGAGGCAAAGTACAATCGGGAGTAAATGGCAAAACCAATTATTTGCTGGCAGGCGCTGGCATGGGGCCAAGTAAGCTACAAAAAGCCACGGATTTAGGCGTCGAAATTATTGATGAGCAACACTTTGAAATTATGATTGCATGAGACCGCCTGATTTTATACGCAATATCCTCTGGCGAAAGCAATTTAAAAAGGCATTGAGTCAGCGCCAAAGTATCCGACTCGCCGGAGGCGGTTGGCTGGTGGTGTACGATGGCAGGGATGCCCAGCAAGTGGCTTTGGCGCGCTTAATTTTCGAAAAGCAGCAAGCCAGCGGCTGTATGCTGGCCGCTTATGAGGCGCAAAATGCTCCTCATGGTACCTTAGTGCTAACGGCTGAAAACATCAGTCATTCCAAGCTTCCTCCTCCGGCCATGCTTCACGAAGTACAGGCGAAGCATTTCATGTTAAGTGTACTTTTGGCGCCAAATCCTGAACCATGCCTGCAATATTTGATGGCTATAGCACATTCATACCGCACAGTTGCAGTAAATCCGCATAAAAATAACGACCTTTGTCAGCTCGAAATAAGCTGGCCTGAGTGCGATGCTCAAACTGCCTTCGAGCGTTTGTATGCCCAGCTCAAAACCTACATAAGTGATGTCGTTTAACCTTTCAGGTACGGGAGTAGCCGTAATTACCCCATTTGATGCAGCCAAAAAAATTGACCATGCTGCGCTGCACCGTGTTGTTGATTTTATCATAACCGGTGGTGTTGAATATGTGGTGGCCCTGGGAACCACTGCTGAAACCCCAACTTTAAGCAAACACGACCGTATGGAAGTGCTGCAATCGGTAAAGGAAGCAGTAAACGGACGGGTACCTGTGGTCTTGGGCATGGGTGGTAACGACACCCTTGAATTGCTCGACCATATGGACAGTTTTGATATGCAGGGCATTACTGCGCTGTTATCGGTAACCCCTTATTACAACAAACCGACCCAAACCGGGCTTTATGCACATTATAAAGCCATATCGGAGCATACCGACTTGCCGATTATTTTATACAACGTGCCTTCACGCAGTGGCTGCAATATTTCAGCAGAAACCACTTTGCGTTTGGCCAGTGATTTTAAGAACATTGTGGCCACCAAGGAAGCCTCTGGCGATCTGGTTCAAATCATGGAGATTTTGAAGCACCGTCCCGATGGCTTTAAGGTTTATTCAGGCGATGATGTGATCAGCCTGCCCCTATTGGCCATGGGCGTTGATGGTGTGATTTCGGTTATTGCCAATGGCTGTCCCGCGCAATTCAGTGCCATGGTGCGCTACGCTTTGGCTGGCGATTTTAACAGCGCCCGTAAGTTGCATTACGATTTATTGCCCCTGATGCACGCCATTTTTAAGGAAGGAAATCCTACCGGCATAAAGGCATTACTGCATGCACGCGGTTTGATTGCCAATGATTTGCGTTTGCCTTTGATCAGCGCTACCGAAGACCTCTCTTCCGAGATAAAAACGCTTTTGGCACAACTCGAGGCTTAAGCAACTAGCTCCTACAAAAAAGCTCATCCTTCAAGTGGATGAGCTTTTTTTATGGCTGTAGGGGAAGGAGTCGAACCTTCACGGAGGGCTTAGTCGTGACCAGCCTTGGCTGCCAGATTTATGGCCTCATCTCCACCCCCGCGACAGGAGGGCATGTCTGCCTGTTTCACCACCCCACAGTATGGTTATTCATTAAATCAAAACTAAGCATTATGGCATTTCGATAAAAATTTATTTTACAAATTTCAAAAAGTTTAGTTAATTCGAAAAAAATCACACCAGATTCAATGAATCTTTATCATTCGAAAATCATAAACTTATGAGCCATTACGAAACCGACAAAACCGATCGCATTATTCTGAACAGTTTAATGGAAGATGCCAAGACCACATACACTAAAATCGCCCAATCGATTCCGGTATCCGATGGGACGGTGCACGTACGAATGAAAAAAATGGAGCAAGCCGGTTTGGTTAAAGGTGCTCGGCTTTTGGTAGATTACAGCAGTTTGGGCTACGATCTTACGGCCTATATAGGCATCTATCTCGAAAAAGGCTCGGCCTATAAAGAAGTGATTAAGCAGTTGGAGTTGGTGCCCGAGATTGTAGAAGCCCATTATATCACCGGCAATTACAGTATTTTTTGTAAACTAATATGCCAAAATACCGAGCACCTGCGTAGTATTCTCAACGATCAAGTGCAGGCCATCGACGGGGTGCGACGCACCGAGACCTTCATCAGCCTCGAAAATTCGATACAGCGAAGTTTGAAGTTGCCGGTGTAAAGAGATTGGAATGGTGAGGCTGATTTACTTTGCACCCAAAACTTTCTGCTTGCTGATATTCAGGTCGGAAACTTGACGGCTAAAAGCTTCTTACTTCAACCGCTCCCGTATATCCAACCTATGTTTGCGCGCCGTATCCGTGGCAATGTCGTAGCCCGCATCCATGTGCCGGATAACGCCCATGGCGGGGTCGTTGTGGAGTACACGCTTGAGGCGGCGGGCGGCATCGTCGGTGCCGTCGGCTACGATGACCATGCCGGAGTGGATGGAATAACCCATACCTACCCCACCGCCGTGGTGCAGACTTACCCAGCTGGCGCCGCCCGCTGTGTTGATGAGGGCGTTGAGGATAGGCCAGTCGGCAACGGCGTCGGAACCATCGAGCATGGCTTCGGTTTCGCGGTTGGGAGAGGCAACGGAGCCGGTATCGAGGTGGTCGCGGCCAATCACAATAGGTGCTTTCACTTTGCCTGTGCGTACCAATTCGTTAAAGGCCAGGCCGGCTTTTTCGCGGTCGCCCTGACCAATCCAACAGATACGTGCCGGTAAGCCTTGGAAGGCAATGCGTTCTTGTGCCATTTTGATCCAGCGGTGCAGGCCTTTGTCGTTGGGGAACAGCTCCAGCATGAGTTCGTCGGTTACCCGAATGTCTTCAGGATCGCCCGAAAGTGCTGCCCAGCGGAAAGGCCCTTTGCCTTCGCAGAAAAGCGGGCGGATGTAAGCCGGTACAAAACCGGGGAAATCGAAAGCGTGGGTGTAGCCAGCTTCGAGGGCGCGGCCACGCAAGTTGTTGCCGTAATCGAAAGTAATGGCGCCTTTGGATTGCAGCTCCACCATCAGTTCGGTGTGGCGGCGCATGGCCTCGTAGGCCGCTTTCAAATAAGCTTCCTGATTGGTTTCGCGCAGTACATTGGCCTGTTCGTTGGTCATTCCCTGGGGAATATAACCCACCAGCGGATCATGTGCTGAGGTCTGGTCGGTGAGCACATCGGGTATAATGCCGCGCTCGTTCAATCGTTCGAGCAAATCGACTGCTGTACAAATTACGCCTATGCTTTTATTATCGCCAGTTTTGGCAAATTCCAGGGCACGGTCTATGGCTTTATCGATATCGTGTTCCACAAAATCGAGGTAGCGGGTTTCTACACGTTTTTGGGCGCGCCACTCCTCTACTTCGGCGGCCAAACATACACCTTCGGCCATGGTGATGGCCAGGGGCTGAGCGCCACCCATGCCGCCCAAACCGGCGGTCACGCACAATTTGCCCTTCAAACTGCCACCAAAGTGCTTTTCGGCCACGGCATTGAAAGTCTCGTAGGTACCCTGCACAATGCCCTGAGAGCCGATGTAAATCCAGCTGCCGGCCGTCATTTGGCCGTACATCATCAAACCTTTTTTATCCAATTCATCGAAATGCTCCCAATTGGCCCAATTCGGCACCAACATGGAGTTGGAGATGATTACCCGAGGTGCGTCTTTGTGCGAAGGCAGTATGGCCACTGGCTTTCCACTTTGAATCAGCAGGGTTTCGTCATCGTTCAAATCTTTGAGTGCCTTTACGATCAAATGAAAGGACTCCACATTTCTGGCAGCTTTACCACGACCTCCGTACACAATCAAATCTTCAGGCCTTTCGGCTACTTCAGGATCCAGGTTGTTGTGCAGCATACGCAAGGCGGCTTCCTGCACCCAGCCTTTGCACTGCAATTGGGTGCCGGTTGGGGTTGGATGTTGCGCCATGTTTAACTTTTGTGGATGGGTGGTTGCCATAAAAACTGATTTTAAAGGTTGCAAATTTAAGAAAAATAGCCAGTCTAAGGGGGAAGGCTGGTTGGAGATAAAACAAATCGACCCATATGGTTTGTTTAGCCATGGAAAAAACTAATTTTGCGCAGGCTGTTGTGTATGGCGTTAACAAAGTAAGGTGGTATGATTCAATTATTCCAGACGAGCAAGGCCCAGTTGTACGAGGTAGATACCCTTGGCGACAGCACCTGGGTAAACATTGTGGATCCTACATTTGAGGAGCGGCACTGGATAGAAAAAAACTGTCCGCTTGTATTGGAGTACCTTACCGACTCACTCGACATCGACGAGTTATCGCGGGTAGAAAAGGAAGACGACTATTTGTTGGTAGTGATTCGATTGCCGCATTTCCGCGGGGTAGAGCACGATACACCCTTCACCACCATACCCTTGATGATTTTCTTAACAGAAAACATGACCATCACCATTTGCAAGGAGGAGAACGTCATTATTCAGGAATTCATCAAAGAGCGGGTAAAAGGTTTCAGTACGGGCAAAAAGAACAAGTTTTTGTTGCAGCTCATGCTCAAAACGGCAAGCAAATACCTTTTGCACCTACGTAACATCAACAAGATTGTGGAGCGGCTCGAAGATGAGTTAGAGAGCTCGTTGCGTAATCGTGAAATCATGGAGTTATTGAAGTACGAAAAGGCGCTTATTTATTATACCACGGCTTTACAGGCCAATGGTGCCATGATGGAGCGCTTAAGGCGACTGCGCATATTTGCATCGTACGAAGAAGATGACGATTTGCTGGAAGATGTAATGATTGAAAACCAGCAGGCCATACAGATGACCAACATCAGCATTCGGGTATTGGGGCAAATGATGGAAGCCTATTCATCGGTGATCAACAACAACATGAACAATGTGATGAAGACGCTCACCTTTGTAACCATTTGTTTGGCCATTCCTACCCTATTTGCTAGTTTATACGGCATGAATGTGCCTTTGCCCTGGCAAGATGAATCGGAAGCTTTTTATGTGGTATTAAGCAGCAGTAGCCTGATTATTTTAGGCGTTTACCTTCTTTTTAAGCGGGTGCGTTGGTTTTAAGTTTTTTGCTTGACAATTACCACTGAAGCTGATTCCTTTGTGGGATGCAAAATATTCGACTAGGCATCATTCGCGAGGGAAAGGTTCCCCCCGATCATCGTGTCCCTTTAATTCCACAGCATTGTCAGGAGCTCTTGCAGCAATATGGCGGGCTCGAGATTTTGGTTCAGCCCTCCGACATTCGCTGTTTTCCGGAATCGGCCTATGAGCAAGCCGGTTGCATCATTAGTGAAGATCTCAGCAGTTGTGACATCTTAATGGGTGTAAAGGAAGTGCCTGTGAGTTTGCTACTCGCCAATAAAACCTATTTGTTTTTTTCGCACGTAATTAAGCGTCAACCATACAACCGCAAATTGATGCAGGCCTTATTGCAGAAAAAAATCAGGATGATTGATTACGAGCTCATCACCTTCGACAATGGAAAGCGGGCCGTAGCTTTTGGGCATTATGCGGGTGTTGTAGGTACCCACAACGGTTTGTTGGCGTATGGGCAACGCACCAAAGCTTACCAGCTCAAGCCGGCCCATGCCTTTAGAGATTATGCCGAAATGCGCGCCAGTTATACAGGCATCAACCTACCACCGATGAAAGTAGTGGTAACCGGCACTGGACGTGTAGGTGCGGGGGCCGTTGAAATGCTGAGTGTGGCCGGCTTACGCAAAGTTCGTCCTGAGGAGTTTCTTCAAGAAAGTTTCCGTGAGGCTGTATATTGTGAGCTGCGTTCGAAAGACTTGTATCGTCATAAAAACGACTTAAGCTGGGATGGGGCACATTTTCATGCCCATCCGAGTGAATACGTATCGATCTTTGCGCCTTACTGCCGTGTGGCCGACCTGATGATTAATACCATATTTTGGGATCCTCGGGCGCCCGTGTTTTTTACAAAAGCCGATATGCGTGAGGCAGATTTCAACATCAAAACCATAGCTGATATTACCTGCGACATAGAAGGTAGTATTCCCAGTACCTTGCGGGCCAGTACCATTCCTGATCCGGTGTATGGCTATGACCCTATACGCGAAACAGAAACCAATCCATATGCATTAGGAGCAATTGACGTAATGGCCGTTGACAACTTACCTTGCGAATTGCCGGTAGATGCTTCGAAAGAATTCAGCTACAACCTGGTGAAATATGTCATGCACTTATTGCTGTCGGGGGGCGAACACGATATGATTGAGCGGGCCAGCATTTGCAGCCATGGAGCCTTGCGTGCGCCGTTTGAATATCTTGGTCGCGGCTATGCTTTTGAAGGATGAGTCTAAAATAAAGGGATAAAAAACAAACCTTGTTTATATATTAAACTATTGGTTTTTTAAGTTTTTACGTGAATAAAAACTAATTTTCAGCGCAAAGGTTAGGTAAACATTGAAGAAATTTGAGGTTTTTTAGTGTTTTTTTCTACTATTTAATTAACGATTGCTTAATTTGCAATTATTTATTCTTGTAACTGAGTTTCTCAGCAACCAAAACCTTAAAGCTCCTATGTTTGAACTGATTCAATTTCCTAGTGTAATCGAAGGAAACAATGTAGAATTGCGGGAGGTAGCACCCGACTTACTCAACGGCCTCAAATTACTTGAAAAGCGGCGTGCTTACGTTATTGGCAACCTTGCCCTCACCGAAGGGGTTTCGCCGCATAAAAACATCAACTCTTCACCCGGGGAGCTTGAATACCAACTGCTCATGAAAGCAGGCCTGCTATTGGCAGCTGATAAGCTCGGTAAAAATCGATTAACCGTTACTACGGGCTTTCCTACATCTACCTACCAACTTTATCGCGAACAAGCGGTAAACATCATTCAAAAAGAACATATTGTTGAATTTGACCAAGCGACCTACTCCACAGGTATGCGTCGCAATTTGCCCGTTGCTGTTGATAAGGTTCAGGTGATGCCCGAAATTCAGGGTTGTATACTCGGCCTCCGTAAAGGCGAAACAAAAGCCGCTGGCAACTTCTTTGTTGTTTCGCTTGGATTTGGCACTTGTGAAGCCATTATGAGTACCGAAACAGGAACCATACAGCGTACAGCTATCTCAACCAATGGTTTACGTTATGCTGTAAATCTGCTTATGAATGAACTAGGTAAGCAATATTATCTTGAATTAAAGAATGAACATCAGTTGGATGTAGCCTTTCAAAAAGGCTTTTTGTTCAGCAATCGCAAACGGGTTGATTTACGTGAAGTTCGCGAGCGTGTACTGCAGCAGTATTACCAAGATGTTATTTCACCTGCCTTGCGCAAAGCTTTTGTTGATACCGATTTCCAAAGTGCCGATAAAATGTACCTCGTAGGTGGTGGAGCCCATTACGAAGAGCTATTGGCACAGTTTAAACAAGAGTTTCAAGACATCGTTGAAATTATTGTACCTAACGACCCCGCCAGCTTAGCCAGTAAAGGTTATTGCATAAACAGCATGGAACTCAATGGGGGCGACGTATCTGCAGCCATTGGCCTCGATTTGGGGAATGCCACTACTATACTGAGCATGGGCAAAACAAATACCCAGAAAAAAGTAGCCAATCAGCAGCGTTCTGAACAAGCCAATGACAGCGATCAAAGGATTGCAAAAGTAGGCGAAACGAATGGCCACAGCTCAAAAAGCAGTCCGGCTGCCGTAGTAAACGAATCTGTTTTAGGACCACAAAATTCTGTGCATGATGCTAACAAGCTGGAAGATGATCCTATGCCCAGAAGCAGTAGCAAAAGCAGTTCGGCACCACAAAGCAAAGACAGATTAGGCAAGTTTTTAAAAACAGGCATGTGGTAGCATAAAAGTGCCCGGGTAGATCCGGGCACTTTGTTCATCCAATAAAGTATTTTACCAACAAAAGGTTGGTGCAGCCCGAGATTACCCCGGAAGGCCTGGGCATGCTGCGGAGCAAAAGCAGATGGATTTGGTCAAACCAGGTCTTCGTTACCGAAGCGGGTGCGTTAATTCATGAAATTTCGGGGTGTAATTCCAGTCCATTTTCTAAAACTTCTGGAAAAGCTACCTGGCTCACTGAAGCCGAGCATATAGGCCACTTCAGATATGCTGTACTGGCGACTACGCAACAGGCGCATCGACATTTCCTGTTTTGATTCCTCCAGAATTTGGCTAAACGTGTATCCCTGGGCCTGTAACCGGCGCTGTAGCGTACGAGGCGTCATGTGCATGGCATCGGCTATGAATTCAATCCCATGAAAGCCATTATTAAAAGTTTTAAAAAGCAACTCTTTTAATTGATTTACAATACGGTCGCGTCCTTGCAATTCGTCGAGTTTTTGTTGGGCGAGTTTCATAAAATATTGATAAAGTTCAGGGTCGGATGTAATGAGTGGACTTTCTACTGCCGTTCTTTCGAACCAGATGATGTCGGTTTCTGCTTTTAGCAGAATGCGGGCTGTTCCGAAATAGCGTCGGTAATCCGTTTCCCGCTCGGCATGCCAGCAGCTGATTTGGAGCTGAATAGGTTCTGGCACCCGGGCAGCGATCTGTCGAAAAGTATGTCGGGTCGCACTCATCCAGGCATCGAGGCTTTGGCGGGCCCCCATGTGCTGCAAGCTGCCAATGCCTGGCTGGGTAAAGCGTAAGCCTACCCGATTGGCTTCTTCGAGCAAATTGATGCTAATGGAATTTCCAAAAAGCGGGTTAAACCGCTCTACACAACGCATGGCCTCAAGCAGGTGGGGACAAGCCTGGTACAAATGGCCCACAACCCCCAAAATGGACGGGTTGATTTGGCGGCCCATTTCAAGGCCAAGGTTCAGGTTGCCGGTTTGGTTCACCACTGATTCCCAGATATCGTGCGATTGGGCCCTACTAATCATCAAGTCGGGTTGCTGAAGCTGTTCACTGGTTAATCCGGCAGCACGAAGGGTAATTTCGGGTTCGGCACCGTGTTTTTGTGCAAAAAATACAATGTCGCGGATGATAGACATACGCACGAGTGGGCCTTTGGTTAAGGTCATTGGGTTCATTAAATTGGGTTGTTAAATTGGGTTTGTGCCGGGGCGATTTTGTCATCGTTCCGACGCGTCGTTTTTATCAAACGGTGTGCCAAATCTGAAAAAAAATATGCCCACTTAAAACCGACCCCACCCAATCTGACAAAAAAAAGACAAAAGCTGCAGGGAACATTTGAATTGGCTTGGGCTAAATGCGGCTTTCAATGCGAGCTAGCTGACTTTCTTTTTTCGAAATGGCAAAATACCCTCCTGTTCTATGCCATCAGCAGAAACCATGAAAAAGTAGCCGTTGATCAAGCACCATATTTCAGCTGCTCGCGGTAGGCTCCAAATATGGTTGATTTGCTAATAAAGCCGAGGTAGGTACCTGACTTTACTACAGGAAGGTTCCACGCCTGGGTTTGATCGAACACGGTCATGACCTCTTCCATACTGCTTCCCAATTCAATTTCGGCAGGCGGACTTTGCATCAAATCTTCCACAAATACCTGCTCATAGCGGTGTCGCTCGAACATTACTTGTCGGATATTGTCGAGCAAGATGATGCCTTGCAGCTGATCTTCTTCATCGAGTACCGGAAAGATGTTACGACGACATGCAGAGATCAGTTTAACCAGGTCGCCCAAAGTGCTTCCCATGCGGATGGGCATGATGTCTTTTTCGATAAAGCGGCTCAGTTCGAGGTCGTGCAGCACAAGTTTATCTTTATCGCCATGCAGTAAATCGCCTGCTTTTTGCAAACGGCCAGCCACCAAAGAGAGTGGTTGCAGGTAGGTTTTAATGAAGTAGGCTGTAGCTGCCACGAGCATGAGCGGGACGATGATATCGTAACTGCCTGTAATTTCGGCGATGAGGAAGATGGCTGTGAGCGGGGCATGCATAACCCCGCTAAGTACCGCTGCCATGCCAAAGAGGGTAAAATTCACCACTTGAAGTTCCAATTGAGGAATGAGGTTATTCAATCCAAAGGCGAAAGCAAATCCCAGGAAGCCACCGCTCACCACGGAAGGGGCAAAAATACCCCCAATACCACCGGCTTCCACCGTAATGGCTGCGGCGATAGGTCTAAAAGCCAGTAGTGCCAATACAAAAAGCAGCAAATCGAAAGGTCTGTCGCCAAGGCCCGGAATCCGACTACTAGCCACCAGGCGCGCAGCCTGATCGTCGATTACCGAACGTAAACCAATATAACCTTCACCATACAGGGGGGGCAAAAAGTAAATGATGCTTCCGAGAAGCAGACCGCCTATCAATGCCCGTTTCCACCAGTTTCTGATTTTGCGCATATTTTTGATAGATACACCCACGGTACGGGTAAACCATATTGCATACAAACCCGCCAATACACCGAGTAGCAATACCCAGAACACATCGCCCCAACCGATGGCTTCGGCCGAATTTACCCGAAAAATGGCCTGATTATCGAGAAACAAGCTGGAGAGCAGATTTCCCATGGCCGCACTAATGAGGATGGGTATAAACCGGGCCGTGCTGATTTCGGGCAGGATAATTTCCATGGCGAAAATCACTCCGGCTATGGGTGCATTAAATATAGCGCTAATACCTGCCGCGGTGCCACAACCAATGAGTAGGGTGCGTTCTCGAAAATCGAGACGAAAAAAGCGGGCAATATTGCTCCCCCAGGCCGAACCTGTTACCACCATGGGTGCTTCAAAGCCCACCGAGCCACCAAAGGCAAGGGTAATGGATGAGAGCAGCATTTGCGAATACATGAGTGAGCGCCTGATAAAGGCATTTTGCCGGGATATGGCATACAGCACACCCGCTAAACCCATTTGCTGTTGATTTTCTTTAAACCAATTGCGATTAATGGCCACGGTCGCAAAAATTCCGGTTAACGGGAGAAAAAAGAGCAAATAGCGCGGAAAAAAACCGAGCACTGAAGTTTCTAGAAAATGGAACATAGTTTTAAGCCCCACGGCTGCCATGCCCACTAAAAGGCCGATGAGCACGCTTAACAGCAGGATGAGGCTGCGGGCTTGCAAATTGCGTCGCACCCACTGAAGCCCTTGCACATAGGTTCGCTGCGGAATCACCCTGCAAAAAAAGCAAAAAAGCCCGGACCACCGAAACTGCCTTCGAAATACAGACTGCCCAAATTATATTTGCCCGGTGAATGAGGTCCATTTTAAACATATCGTACAGCAAGCTGCCCCACAGCTACAAGACTATTTGAAAGGCCGGATTCATGGCATTGGGTTGCAGCAACTCGAAAGTTTGTTTCACCAGGAGCGCATACTTCTCAACCAACAGCCTGCCCGGCCAGAGATGCCCGTAAAAGCCGGCGATTGTATTGATCTTTACCGACGCTACCTGGCTCAGATTCTACCTGAAGCCATCCCGATTGAAAAGATTTACGAAGACGAGCATTTGCTGGTAATCAACAAAGCCGCGGGCATGCCGGTACACCCGGGTTTGGGGCATCATCAAGGCACCCTACTCCATGCTTTGGCCTATTATTATCAACAAACCGGGCAAGTACAAGCCTTGTTACGTGCGGCCATAGTACATCGACTCGATAAAGACACCTCAGGCTTGCTGGTGCTCGCCAAAACCAAAAAAAGCAAAACGGCGTTAGAAAGTATGTTCCGTAAAGGTGAAATCAAACGGATTTACCATGCCTGGGTATGGGGAATACCTGCTCCTGAAAAGGGAAGCATTCACCTGGCTATTGGTCGTAATCCATGGCAACCTAAGCTCATCACTCCTGACCCGAGTGGAGCATGGGGAAAACCGGCACTTACCCATTATCGTCTGTGTGCCATAAAAGACCAAAAAAGCTTACTCGAACTCCAGCCCGAAACCGGACGTACGCATCAATTGCGTGTTCATTTACATGCCATAGGGCATGGGATTATTGGCGATTGCCGATATGTGCAAGCTGAGCCATGTTCAAAGAGCAGGCTGCTATTGCATGCTAGCCGGCTGACATTTGAACACCCCTTCACCGGAATCCTTTTGGAGCTTGATAGTCCAGCACCCTTTACAGCCCCAGCATAGGCTCAAAACCTATTTTACTTTTCCACAACTCCTGCTTTACTGTGGAGAATATCCCCGATTTAGCATTGCGAAATTGCTATCTTTGTTCGGTTATAGGAAACAGTAAACATGAGTGAAGAAAATAAGAACGCGCAATATTCCGCGGATAACATCCAGGTATTAGAAGGTTTAGAAGCCGTACGTAAGCGTCCGGCCATGTATATTGGCGATGTTGGTGTAAAAGGCCTCCACCATTTGGTATACGAAGTGGTAGATAATTCCATTGACGAAGCCCTTGCGGGGCATTGCGACACCATTGATGTGATCATCCACGAAGACAATAGTGTATCGGTAAAAGACAACGGCAGGGGCATTCCAACCGATATGCATGCCAAAGAAAAGCGATCGGCACTTGAAGTGGTAATGACGGTTTTGCATGCCGGTGGTAAGTTCGATAAAGATACCTATAAAGTTTCGGGGGGCTTGCACGGGGTAGGTGTAAGTTGCGTAAACGCGCTAAGTACCCATTTAAGAGCGGAAGTCCATCGGAACGGAACCATGTATGAGCAGGAATACAGTTGTGGCAAACCCTTGTACAGCGTGCGTGAAATAGGCAGTACCGACTACCGGGGAACCATTGTTAAATTCACACCCGACGACAGTATTTTTATTACTACCGAATACAACTACAGCACCTTGGCTACGCGTTTACGGGAACTTGCTTACCTCAACAAAGGCATCAGGTTATCCATCACCGATTTGCGGGAGCCCAACGATGACGGCACTTTCAAAAACGACACCTTTTATTCGCAAGGTGGTTTGAAGGAGTTTGTGGCCTACCTTGACAATACACGGGAAAAACTCATTCCTGAGCCCATTTACATCGAGAACAACAAGGGAACGGTGCCTGTTGAAGTGGCCATGCAGTACAATACTTCGTATACGGAGAATGTTCACAGTTATGTAAACAACATCAACACCCATGAAGGGGGTACGCACGTGGCCGGATTCAGGCAGGCGCTTACCCGGGTACTTAAGTCGTATGCCGATAAAGAAGGCATGACAGCCAAATTAAAATTCGACATTGCCGGCGATGACTTCAGGGAAGGGCTTACGGCTGTAATTTCGGTGAAGGTACAAGAGCCTCAATTCGAAGGACAGACCAAAACCAAACTTGGCAACAATGAGGTTATAGGGGCGGTAAATACGGCCGTAGCCGAAGCCCTCAACAACTTTTTGGAGGAAAATCCTAAAGAAGCCCGCATCATCATCAACAAGGTGATCTTGGCTGCTACTGCCCGCCATGCTGCCCGTAAGGCACGTGAGATGGTGCAGCGGAAAAATGTTTTGTCGGGCAACAGTATGCCGGGCAAGCTGGCCGACTGTTCTGAGAGCAATCCGGAGATATGTGAGATTTACTTGGTCGAAGGAGACTCGGCCGGTGGAACAGCCAAACAGGGACGCAACCGGGCTTTTCAGGCCATTTTACCGCTTAGGGGTAAAATCCTGAACGTAGAAAAGGCCATGGAGCACAAAATTTACGAGAACGAGGAAATCAGAAATATTTTTACCGCTCTTGGGGTAACTGTGGGCACAGAAGAAGATCAGAAAGCACTGAACATAACAAAGTTGCGTTACCACAAAATCATCATCATGACCGATGCCGATGTGGATGGCTCACACATCACCACCTTGATTTTGACCTTCTTCTTCCGTTACATGAAAGATTTGATTGAGTCGGGCTATGTATATATTGCCACGCCTCCATTGTATTTGGTTAAAAAAGGCACCAACCAGATTTACGCATGGAATGAAAAAGAGCGGCAGGAGGCGGTAAAAGAGTTGGCCAAGGGTGGCAACGAAAGTTCGGTCAATATACAGCGGTACAAAGGTTTGGGTGAAATGAATGCCGAGCAATTGTGGAGCACTACTATGAATCCTGAAACGCGTACGTTACGCCGTGTAACCATTGAGAGTGCTGCCGAAGCCGATCATATTTTCAGCATGTTGATGGGCGACGAAGTGCCTCCGCGTCGTGAGTTCATTGAGCAAAACGCCCGTTACGCCAAGCTCGACATCTGATGATTCGTGTTGCGGACTTGCGCAAATCGTATGGTGCCCTTGAGGTGCTCAAGGGCTTGAGCCTAGAAGTAGCAACCAGTGAAATCGTAGCCATCGTTGGCCCTTCTGGCGCCGGCAAGAGCACCTTATTGCAGATAATGGGCACTTTAGATAAGCCCGACAGCGGTAGTTTGATGTACGAGGGCGAATCGGTGTTTACGTTGGCCGACCAGGAGTTGTCGCGTTTTAGGAATCGGAAAATTGGCTTTGTTTTTCAGCAGCACCATTTGTTGCCTGAATTTACGGCAGAGGAGAACGTACTCATTCCGGCCATGATCGCCGGTAAACTGGGCGATGAACAACGCAGGCATGCGCATGAGCTTTGCCGTATTTTAGGTGTAGAGGATCGTTTACACCATAAGCCATCGGCCTTGTCGGGTGGTGAACAGCAGCGTTTTGCGGTAGCGCGCGCATTGGTTAATAAGCCTGCAGTGGTGCTGGCCGATGAGCCTTCGGGTAATTTGGATACCCGCAATGCGCGCGAATTGCATGAGCTATTTTTCAGGTTGCGCGATGAGTTCGGGCAAACCTTCGTGATTGTAACGCACAATAGTTCCTTGGCCGATATGGCCGATCGTACCATCACGCTGATTGACGGGCGGCTGGCCGAGTAGCAGAATCAGACTTAAAAGCGTGCCAACAATCGGCTAGAAAGCTTATTTTGGGAGCAGTTTTATGCAAACGGAACCTAGCGACATACTCAAGCAATATTGGGGCTTTGATGCCTTCAGGCCGTTGCAGGAAGACATTGTGCGGTCGGTACTTGCCGGCAACGACACCCTTGCCCTTTTGCCCACGGGTGGAGGAAAGAGTATTTGTTTTCAGGTTCCGGGTTTGGCCTTGGGTGGTTTGTGCCTCGTTATTTCGCCCCTCATTGCCCTGATGAAAGACCAAGTGCTCAATCTGAACCGCCGAAATATTCCAGCCACTGCTATATTTACCGGTATGCAATCTGGCGAAATTGATGCAGTGCTCGAAAACTGCGCTGCGGGCAAATACCGTTTTTTATATGTTTCGCCTGAGCGGTTAAGCACTCGAGTCTTCATGGCCCGTATTGAACGTATGCCTATTCGTTTGTTGGCCATTGATGAATCACATTGCATTTCGCAATGGGGGCACGATTTTCGCCCTGAGTACCTGCGTATTGCTGCCATCCGGCCCTTTTTGCCTCAAGTACCGGTAATTGCCCTCACGGCTACGGCCACGCCTGAAGTGGTAGAAGAAATTCAGGAAAAACTGGCCTTCAAGCAGGGAAAGGTCTTTCAAAAAAGCTTTCAGCGTTCGAATCTGGCCTATGTGGTAGAATATGTGGAGAACAAGATTGGACGGCTTACCGAAATTGTTAAAGAGAGCAAGGGCACGGGGGTGGTGTATGCAGGCACACGCCGTAAAACCGAACAATTGGCCGGCATCTTACGACATCATGGTGTGAAAGCCGATTTTTACCATGCCGGCTTGAGCGCAGCCGAACGCGATGCCCGGCAAAAAGATTGGATTGACAATAAAATCAGGGTAATCGTTTGCACCAATGCTTTCGGAATGGGCATTGACAAACCTGATGTGCGTTTTGTGGCCCACCTCGAGCCCAGCGATTGCATCGAAGCCTATTTTCAAGAAGCCGGGCGCGCGGGACGCGATGAACAGCCTGCCCGCTGTACCCTGTTGTACCATGAATCGGACCGTTACGAATCTGAGCGCAAACTGGAAATGGGCTTCCCTCCCATCGAAACCATCCAAACCATTTACAATGCCTTGGGGCAATACTTGGGTCTGGCCATCGGCAGTGGTAAAGGTCAAAGCTTTCCTTTCGACATGAGTGCCTTTTGCCACGAATTTGAGCTCAAGCCCGTAGAGGTACACCACAGCCTGCAGTTTTTACACCGATCGGGCTATTTACTGGTGGGCGAAGATTTACTCATCCCGTCTAAGGTCCGTTTTACCGCAGATGCCACCATCGTGTATGATTTTAGGCTGCGAAACAAAGATCTTGACCCATTTATCGATCTTTTGCTGCGTTCGTATGGTGGTATCATGGAGCAATACGTAAAAATAGATGAGTTAAAATTAGCCGGCCGTATGCGGCTGTTGTCGGCCGATGTGGTGAATCTGTTAGCGCGCTTACAGCAGCTCAACATCATCGACTACATTCCCAAAACCGACAAGCCATTGATTACTTGGCTCGAAGGCCGATTGCCCGAAGACCGGGTTGTTTTAGCGCCAGAGCACTACGCGCATTTACACAAAACAAAAAGCCGGAAGCTTGAAGCCATGCTGCAATATGCAGAAAGGCAAAACGATTGTCGCTCGCGCTTGCTCCTCTCCTATTTCGGAGAATCTGAAGCTGCTGCTTGCGGGCAATGTGACTATTGCAAACAACTGCAGCAGCTTGATGTTGACGATGACCGAATGCGCATGTACGAAAAAGCCCTTGAACAGCTAACCCAAGATGCCATTAGCGTTGAAGCACTGGTTCAACAGTTGCCGGGCGAAAATAAAAAACAAGCCCTCGAAGCCATACGCTGGTTTACAGATCAGGGCCGACTCCAAAGCCTCAACAACCAAAAGCTACGGTGGAAAGCATGAAAAAACTCTTTTTTGCAGTCACCAACGATCTCAATAGCGATCAGCGGATGTGGCGCATCTGCAGCAGCCTGCAAGCCGCCAATTATGAGGTCAGCTTATACGGTCGTGCGTTGCCGCAGAGCCGTCCTTTACCCAAACGCGCTTACCAGCAGACTCGCCAAACCCATTGGTTTACGCAAGGCGCGCTGTTCTACCTCGAATTCAACCTGCGTCTCTTTTTCAAGGCGCTGCAGCAAGATGCTGATGCCTTTTGTGCCGTAGATCTCGACAGTTTAATTGCCCTGCGATTTGCTGCAATCTTGCGAAACAAGCCTTTGGTATACGATGCACACGAAATTTTTACCGAAGTGCCCGAATTGCTAGCCAATCCGTTAAAAAAGAAGGTTTGGCAATGGGTTGAAAAGCTTTTAATCCCTGGCATAAAGCATGCCTACACAGTAAACCAAAGTTTGGCGCAATGGTATGCCCGCCAATACGGCATTCAAATGAAGGTGGTACGAAACATGCCCTTTGCGGTGCAGCATGAGTCACAGCCATGCGAAGGCTTTATCCTGTACCAGGGCGCATTAAATGCAGGAAGGGGCATAGAGCCGCTGTTGCTGGCTATGAAGCTACTGCCTAATGAACGGCTGGTTATCGCCGGGCGGGGCGATTTGGACGAGCAGCTCCGAAAAATGAGTGTGCAGAATGGTTTAGGAGACCGGGTGCAATTCACTGGTCAGCTTGAGCCCGAAGCACTACGGCAGCTCAGCGCCCGCGCCTGGCTGGGTGTGAACCTACTCGAAAGTAAATCGTTGAATTATTACTATTCGCTAGCCAATAAGTTTTTTGATTATGCCCAAGCGGAAATTCCGCAGTTGTGTATGGATTTTCCTGAGTACCGAATCCTGAATGAAACATACGAAGTGGCACTGCTGTGCAAGGATTTGGAGCCTGAACTCCTTGCCAGGCAGATCCGCGATTTGCGCGAATCGCCCGAGACTTATGCCCGTCTCAAGGAAAACAGTAAGCAAGCTGCACAGGCGTGGTTATGGAAATACGAAGAGCCGGTTTTGCTGGAAGTGTATCAGGAGGTTTTTGGCATCTGATCAAGCCACTCCTTGGCGGAAATACCGCTCGAACAAGGCCAATTTGTATAGGCTTAGCCATCGTAAACTGGCTTCGGGTCGCTGTAAGCGGCTTTCGAACAGCTTCACAAAGGGATAGATAAAAAAAAGTACGCCGAGTGGACGAAGCAACAACCAGGCGCGAATAAGCTTGACTTCACTGCTGTATTTGTCAAAAAGAGGTTCATTCCGGTACATTTTCACCAGATTATGCACGGCTTCTCGGCTTTTGGCTATAAAGACAGGGTCAGCATCGAGCCCTTGATGTAAAGCTGGGTTATCGAGGTGTTGGATGTTGATTTTAAGATCGAGCAGTTGTAGTCCAAAATGGGTGTCTTCGTGCCCGTAACCTTGGTGTTGTTCCGGAAAACGAACTGATGTTTTAAATTTTTGGGGGATCACAAAATTGGCAGCTGTAAAGCTTCGATAGGGATGTTTATTCCGGAGCGATGCCGATTTTTCTTCGACCCTTGCACTGTAGCGGGCACGTAAGCCGCCGTCTGCATGGCTTGTGCTTATCCCCCCGCAAAGTAGTCTTTCAGGATGCAGCTGCTGTTGATAGGTTTTAAGGAAATTGGGGCCGATTTCCATATCTCCATCTAAAAAAAGCAGGAATTTTCCCCGCGCCAGGTCCATGAGCAAGTTTCGACTTTTGCTTCGACCACGATTTTCGCTTGCCTTTTCAATGCGCAATTGCGGAACTTGACAATAAGCTTCGTGCCACTGCGAAGCAGCTTCATCTGCACTGTCGTCGTGAATAATGATTTCGAGCTCGATACCCTCGGAAGAAGCTTGTTGCAACAGCTCGCCGATAAGGGCTTCGGGATGTTTTTTGTAAACGGGAATGAGAACCGAAAGCAACATCAAAACAAGATTCCGCCCAAATCGAGCACCTTACCTGCTTCACACTTTAACAGGCGAGCGGGAAAGCGTTCGATGATCATATAGTCGTGTGTAGCCATCAAAATGGCCGTGTTTTGCTCTTTACAGATATTGATAAGCAGCTTCATGATTTCTTGAGAAGTATCGGGGTCGAGGTTTCCGGTGGGCTCGTCAGCGAGTATGATTTCGGGTTTATTAAGCAAAGCACGTGCTACCACTACCCGCTGCTGTTCGCCACCTGAAAGTTCATGCGGCATTTTAAAATCTTTGGTAGGTAAATCTACCAGTTTAAGCACTTCTTCAATACGCGCTTCAATGGCTTTCTTGTCTTTCCAACCCGTAGCTCGCAGTACAAATTTAAGGTTGTCGTGAATGGAGCGATCGGTGAGCAATTGAAAGTCTTGAAACACGATTCCCTGTTTTCGACGCAACAAAGGAATTTCCTTTCGTTTCAACTTCATCATGTCAATACCTGCAATTTGCATTTCGCCTTTCAATAAAGGCAACTCGCCATAAAGGGTTTTAAGCAAACTGCTTTTCCCAGCGCCGGTTTTACCAATGAGGTAAACGAATTCACCTTGCTGAATATCAAAGTTTAAATCCTGAATCACCAGCGTTTTCTTCTGGTAAATGGCGGCGTCTTTTACGTGTATTACGATTTGTTTCTCAGACATGGTATGGCGTTACAGACTACAAATAGACGAAATTTTATAAACATTTTAAGGATTTCAACTATCGTTGGTTAATCACATAGTATTCAATATATTTGTGCCCAAATTAAATTCGCAATCAAAACGGTCTAAAACCACATATTATGAATCTCTACAAATCAGTTGCCTTAGCCCTCGTTACTGCTGGTATCACCGCAGGATGTTCGAGCAAAATGCTGAAATCCCCTGAAAAAGTTAGCTACAGCACCGAGCCACAAGTGCTGGAGTTGCAAGGCGACAGCATCCGATTCACCATGAATTTACAATTCGGCCCCAAGTTTTTCGACAAACGCGGTGTATTTGAAGCTACTCCTGTATTGAACTACAGCGGCAATAGTGTAGAATTGCCTGCAGCCAAGTTTAAAGGCGAAAGTGTAACAGAAGGTGGTGGACGTACTGTAAACTTCGAAAATGGCGGAAAATTCAGCCAATCCGGATCAATAGCCTACAAAAAAGGCATGGAAACCGCTGAGCTGAATGCCAAAGTAAAAGTTGGCGTTAAGAAAAAAACAGTTGATTTTCCGGATGTAAAATTGGCCGATGGTACCATCATCACCCAGTCGTTGTTGAACCAAGATTATCGCCCAGCCATGGCGCCGAGCCTTTGGAAAGAAGTTCAAGTTGAAAAGGCTGCTACCATTTATTTTGTAATTAACCGCTTCGACATTCGCGATTCTGAAAAGAAAAAAGACGAACTCCAGAAGTTGGTAAACTTCATGCAGTCGGGTTACGACGTGCGTCAGATTGTAGTAAACGGCTTTGCTTCACCTGATGGTGAGTTGCAATTCAACGACAAACTGGCCGATCAGCGCGCTAAAGCGGCCAATGACTTTGTGTTTAACGCATTGTATGGCAAAAAAGGCATGAAGAAGAACAAAGAGAAGTTGTTCGACGACAATTTCTATCAGGAGCAAACAGGTACTGAAGACTGGAAAGGTCTTTTGTCAGCCATCCAAAACGCTACTGATATTCCTGAAAAAGATCAGGTGATTAAAATCATCAACGGTGGTGGCAGCAGCGAAGAGAAGCAAGCTGAACTCCGTAAGTTGACCAAGTCGTATCAGGTGCTTGCCGACAAGTATCTCCCACCATTGCGTCGTGCTAACATGGTTGTTAAGGCTGTTGAGCCTGTAAAATCTGACTCTATGTTGTTGGTTTATGCCAAGAGCAAGCCCGATACCCTCTCAGCCAATGAGTTTGTAAAGGCAGCAGGTGTAGCCAAAACCGATGCCGACCGCAAGGCTATCTACGAGCAAATGGCGAAGAGTCACCCCGCTGACTACCGCAGCTTTAACAATATGGGAGTAATGGCCCTTCAGTCTGGTGATAAAGCAGGTGCAGTAGCCATGTTCGACAAGGCTAAGGCTGCAAATGCCAACGCCGGTGAGGTATTGAACAATTTGGCGATTATTGCTGCTATGGACGGCGATCACAAAAAAGCTAAGGATTTGTTTACTCAAGCGGGCAATGCTGGCATCAAAGCCGACTACAACTTGGGAGTTTGTGCCATTCGCATGGGCGACTGGAACGTAGCTAGCAGCAAGCTTGCTTCTGAGGCCGGAAATTACAACAAGGCCCTGGCTTTTGTGCTTGTTAAAAACTACAGTGCCGCCGAGAAAGAAACCGAAACCATTGAAAACAAAGATGCTGCTGTTTATTACCTGCGTGCAATTATTGGTGCTCGTACTGAAAACCGCGACATGATGACCACTGGTCTTACTCGTGCGATTGCCGCCGATGCTAAGTATCGCGATATGGCGAAGAAAGATGCTGAATTCATCAAGCATTGGAACCAGGACTACTTCAAAGTAGCCATCCGTTAATTTATTTGAAAAAGAAAAATGCAGGTCTGTGTGAGCAATCGCACAGACCTTTTTTATTTTGTAGCATGAAAAGTACACACCGCATTGTAGTAGCCGTTGCACCCTTGCGACACGACGCTGCCGACCGCTCGGAACAAGTCAACCAAATGCTGTACGATGAGGGTCTGTTGCTCCTCGACCGTCAGGAAAAATGGAGTCTTGTTCGGTCGTGTGCCGATGGGTATGAAGGTTGGATAGACAATAAGCAATTTGCGGCTATACCTGAGGGCTTTGTTGCCAGCCAAAGGCTAGTGGTGCATCAACGAAGTACCGCCATTGCTAATTCAGTAGCCGAAATGCATATTCCCCACGGCTGCGTATTGCAATTGGATGCGTGGGGAAAAACGGCCGACGGCTATTTTGGAGATAATGGAGATACCGGACCTACTAAGCGCACTTCCATTGAGTCTCTCCTTGAATGTGGAAGAATGTACCTCAATACTCCCTATCTGTGGGGCGGCCGAAGTATTTGGGGCATCGACTGCTCGGGTTTAATGCAACAGATTTTCCGGGTGCATGGTGTGGAAATCCCCCGCGACTCGGGGCCACAGTCGCAATTGGGGGAGGCCATTCATCTTATAGGTGAAGCGCGGGCCGGCGACCTGGCCTTTTTCGATAACGAAGAAGGTAAAATCATCCATGTAGGTCTGATGATCGGCCCTGATAGAATCTTACATGCTTCCGGACATGTGCGTATTGATCGTATCGATCATTTTGGCATTTACAATCAGCAGCAGCAACGGTACACGCATAAGCTCCGTATCATTCGTCGTATTCTATGAGCGCCTTTATTTTCAGCCAGGCAGCCATTCGCGATTGGGATTTGTTCAGCATGGAACATGAAGGAATCAGCTCACTCGAATTGATGGAGCGGGCTTCTCAGGCTTGTTTTGACACTATACGACGTCTCTTTCCTTCTCCTGCAAAAGTTTTGGTGCTGTGCGGACATGGCAACAATGGGGGTGATGGACTGGCTTTGGCCCGCATGCTGCATGAAGCCGGTTACGACATTGAGTTAGCCCGAATGCCTTGGTTAACATACAGCGAAGAGAACGCAGCCCAATTCGAACGCTTGCAGCATTGCAGTGCGCGTCTGATTCCGCTTACTGAATATTCGGATTTAAAGCGTTATGAGTTCATCATTGATGCGCTACTGGGAAGTGGTATCAACCGTGCGGCTGACGGGCTTTATGCCGAATGGATTCGTACCATCAACACGGCTGAGCAGCAGATCATCAGCATCGATTTGCCCTCGGGAATGCCAGCAGACGGCCACTTCGACCCCAGCTGGCCCATCATCAGGGCGAGTTACACCTTAAGCTTGCAGCAGCACAAATGGAACTTGCATTTCCCTGAATCAGGCGTGTTCGCTGGCCAACTCATGCTCGTGGATATCGGATTAAATCCAGATTTCCGGCATATTGATGTACATGCTACCTACCTTGATCCCGCTACAATAGCATCAAGCTTGGCGAAGAGAACCACCTTTTCGCACAAAGGAATGTATGGCCATGCCTTACTGGTTGCCGGAAGTACCGGCATGTATGGTGCTGCCGTGCTGTCCGCTTCAGCTTGTAGCCGCTCGGGTGCCGGATTGAGTAGTCTGGCATGTCCTGAACCCCTCGTTGGCCCGCTGGCCTACCGCCATCCGGAAATCATGAGCATAATATCGGGCAAAGATTATTGGACGCAAATGCTCGACACAAACCGATATACCGCCATTGGCCTTGGCCCCGGACTGGGTACAAAACCCGAAACCGCTTCAGCTATGGCCGGTTTTTTAGGTAAAAACCATAGCCCCTTGGTACTTGATGCAGATGCGTTAAACCTGCTGGCAGCACATCCCGAATGGTTTCCTTTGTTGCCTGAAAATACCATTATTTGTCCGCATAAAGCTGAATTCGATCGCTTATTTGGCAAGCAAGTCCATTGGTGGGATCGGCTTTCCCATGCACAAGCGATGGCCAATAAACATAAACTGGTTATCATTCTTAAAAATGCCTTCACTTTTGTGCTTATACCCGGAAAGCGCCCTTTGGTGAACCGAAGTGGCCATGCCGGTTTGGCCAAAGCCGGAAGTGGCGATGTGCTTACGGGCATCATCACAGCCATGCTTGCACAAGGACTAGGGCCGGCTCAAGCAGCTGCTGCCGGCGTATGGATCCATGGTCGGGCAGCCGAGTTTGCCACCAGAGAATCGGGCTTAAGCAGCATGGTACCCGACGATTTGATAGGGCAATTGGGCCGGGTATTTTTGGAACTCGAATCCATGAAATAATCATAAAATTGGCAGCATTGTACGAAAAGCCGTATATTTCAGCCAAACACACCATTATGAACATTAAAATATTTGGCATTGCGCTGCTCGTTGCTCTTGGCTTAAGTGCCTGTAACAACGATTCTAAACGCAAATACAGGAACAACAGTCCGGCCGTTCAAACACCATCTTCGGTAAGTGTACCTCTGCCCCAGTCGCCCGGAGATACCGGTGCACAAAAAACAGTTGAAATTGCTTTAAACCCGGAGCATGGCATGCCCGGACACCGTTGTGAAATCCCGGTAGGTGCACCACTTACCTCAAATCCTGAGGATTACGCCAATAATCCCAATGCGCCCGGAGCAAGTGCTCAGCCCCAGATGCCCCAGGGAGGTCCGGTAATTGAAACCAAAATCAATCCCTCAGCACCGAGTAGCCCAGCGACAAGTTCAGGCGGTAGTAAACGTTTAAATCCGGCACACGGGGAACCCGGACACGACTGTAACATTCCAGTAGGCGATCCCCTCCCCAACTAATTTTGAACCGGCCAAGTGCCGGTTTTTTTATACCAACGCCTCAGCCTGCAAGGCATTTGTTGAGCATAAAAAACGGCTCAGCACTAAGATAGGGACACTTATAGGCCCTAAAACACGATGTACCCGAAGCGCGAAAGTTGTTTTCGCGGGAGGTAGTAAACTGGCTTTGCTTCCTTGAATAATGTGTAGCCTATGGGGAACTTGGTGCAAACTGCCTACCTATAAAAAGCCCGCCAAGACGAATCCGGCGGGCTCAAAAGGTAGGATGGTTTTACTTGCTAAAAGCCGGTGCTACCACCAATTCTTTGCTGCCCGGAGTATGCAGGTAAAAACCTGAACCCGACTTCACACCCAAGTGGCCGGCGGTTACCATATTCACCAAGAGTGGACAAGGGGCGTATTTTGGGTTCCCCAAGCCTTGGTGCAATACCTGAAGGATGGCCAGGCAAACATCGAGACCGATAAAGTCGGCCAATTGAAGGGGCCCCATGGGGTGTGCCATGCCCAGTTTCATGACTTGGTCAATTTCTTCAACACCGGCCACGCCTTCGAATAAGGTGATGATGGCTTCGTTGATCATGGGCATGAGTATGCGATTGGCCACAAATCCCGGATAGTCATTCACTTCCACTGGAATTTTGCCCAGTTTGGCTGAAAGTTCCATGATGGTTGCCGTTACCTCATCGCTCGTGTTGTAACCCCGAATGACCTCCACCAGCTTCATCACCGGTACCGGATTCATGAAGTGCATGCCAATGACTTTATCTGGCCGGGAGGTTGCTGCGGCGATTTTAGTAATGCTAATGGAAGAAGTATTGGTAGCGAGGATGGCAGCCGGATTGGCCAAGGCATCTATTTGTTGGAATATTTTGAGTTTAAGTTCTACATTTTCGGTAGCGGCTTCCACAATCAAGTCGGCTGCACCAGCAACCGTACTGATATCGGTAACAGGCTTCAGGTTGGCTAGGGTAGCTGCTTTGGCGGCTTCGTCGATACTGCCCTTTTGCACCATGCGTTCGAGATTTTTGCCGATGGTGGCCATTCCTTTTTCGAGGGCTTTTTCTGAGACATCTACCAAACTTACCTGAAAGCCTTTCATGGCGAACACATGGGCGATGCCGTTGCCCATGGTGCCGGAGCCAATAACTACTATATTTTTCATGAAAATAAATTTTTGCCGAAAATACGGAATTCGAGTCTTTTGATTAGAGATTTATGATTTCGTATGTGAGATTTATGATTTCAGATTGAATGTCTGTCCTTGCCTGATTTAGGTGGTCACTTTTCTTTCAACCTTCGGTTAATTTTAGTTTAAAGTTAATCGTTTATTTCTTGGTTGTTCAGGGTTCACTGGCTTCAATTGAAGCCAGTTAGAGCCTGGGCATATTGGCTGGCCAAAGAGGTAGCGCATAAAGCTTTACCAGCGTGCTGAGCGGGTCGATATAGCGTATCCTTCAAGGAAATTCTAAAAAAATAGGGTAAGCACAGCCGAATATAATAGTAATACTATTAATTTTGCTTCGATTACTTTTATCATGATCAGGTTAGTGCAAAATTGGCGTCCGAGTCCTGCTCCGGCTTTTTATAAGAAGGAGCCTGGCAGCAGCGAATTGGGCAAGCGTATTGTGCGTGAAGGTTTGGCCTTGATGTTGGAAATAGGTTTTGAAGCTTTCACCTTCAAAAAACTCGCCGAGCGTATGCAAACTACCGAAGCATCGGTGTATCGATATTTTGAAAACAAGCACCACATACTGCTATATTTCATGTCGATGTATTGGATATGGATAGAATACCAGCTTACTTTTGGTGTTGAAAACTTGGCTGATCCGAGTGAAAAGTTGTTTCGTGCCATTCGGATGATAGCCAGACCGGAGGCGCTACATTGGCCGGTGGACGAAGCTGAATTTCATCAAATTCATCAATTGGTAGTGGCCGAATGGGGTCGTGTTTATTACAGCAGTGCCATTGATGCCGAGCACCAGGCTGGTTTATTTGCCGATTACACCCGGGTATGCAAACGATTAAGTGAAATGATCATAGAAGTGCAGCCCGGCTACCCCTATCCGAGTACGCTGGTTTCGGCGGTTATGAACATTTTATTTGTTCAGCGGTATTATGCCGTACATTTGCCTAGTTTGACTGAACTTTGTGAGCAGGATGAACGTATTACCGACTTCACCCTTAACCTGGTAAAAGGAGCCTTAAAAACATCCTAAATGCAACCCACCACCAGATTCTTTAAACTCTTGTCCGGTTTTCGCAAAGAAATCGGCTATTTATATTTTTACGCCCTCATTGCGGGCTTGGTCTCTTTAAGTTTGCCCTTAGGCATGCAGGCCATCATTCAGTTTGTACTGGCTGGCCAGATGAGCACCTCATTAGCTTTATTGGTTACCATGGTGGTATTGGGTATTGCCATTACGGGTTATTTACAAATCATGCAATTGTGGCTTGCGGAATTTATTCAGCAGCAGATTTTTGCCAGAGGGGCCTTTGAGTTCAGCTATCGGATTCCGCGCATCAAGCTTGAAATCATGCAAAACCGCTATCCACCCGAGGTAGTGAACCGTTTTTTTGATGTGCCTCAGGTACAAAAAGGGACGGCGAAAATTTTGATAGACTTTAGTGTGGCATCCCTGCAGATGATTTTTGGGTTGTTGTTGCTTTCCATTTATCATCCCTTATTTATTGCCTTGAGTGCAACCCTGCTTTTTTCCCTGTATATGCTTTTTAGGATAACCGGACAGAAAGGCATGGATACCAGCATTGTGGAGTCGAAATACAAGTACCGAACGGCGTTTTGGTTACAAGAGATTGCGCGCGCCATCACCACATTTAAAATTTCGGAAGAGACCGAAATGGCGAACAAGCGGCTCGACAAGGAAGTTTCGGCCTATTTATTGGCGCGAAAAGCGCATTTCCGTATTCTGATGACGCAGTACACCGCCATGGTGATCATTAAGGTACTGGTGGCTGCCAGTTTGTTGGGCATCGGGGTATTTTTGGTTATCGACCGGCAGATCAACATCGGGCAGTTCGTAGCTGCCGAAATCATTATCCTGATGGTGTTGGGAGCGGTAGAAAAAATCCTGCAGAGCATGGATATGATTTATGACCTCTTAACCTCACTGCATAAGGTAGGTGAGGTTACCGATATGGAATTGGAGCCTGAAGGAGGCTTTGCCCTCACAGAAGAAGGCTGTTCGCAGGGCATCAACATCGAAATTCAGAACCTTACCTTTAAATATGAGGGCTATCAAAAACCTATCCTGAACGACCTCAATTTGATGATTCATCCCGGCGAAAAGCTTGGCATTACCGGAACAGCAGGTGGCGGCAAGTCGAGCTTGGTTAAATTACTTGCCGGTTTTTACGCCAACTATTCTGGCAATATTAAGCTCAACAACATCCGCTTACAGGAAATTGACCGGGGCACCTTACACCGTTGGGTGGGAGAATGTATGAGTACCGAAACCATTTTCAGTGGCAGTATTCAGGACAACATCACCTTAGGCCGGGATATTGAAGACAAACAATTGCTCAGCATCCTTACCCAAGTAGGCCTCGACAGTTACATCGACAGGCTACCTGCCGGTTTAAATACCGAGTTATTGCCTGAGGGTAAGCGTACATCCCAAAACATCATCAGCAGGATTTTGTTGGCCCGGGCATTGGTTCGTACGCCGGGCTTGTTATTGTTTGAAGACATGACCAGCACCTTGCCTGAAATGGAGAAGCAGCAAATCAACAAAATCCTCACCAGTGGTGGCTGGACCTTGGTGGCCGTTACCAACGATCCGGATTTACTACGCAGTTGCGACCGGGTAATCAAACTCGAAAACAACAGAACCAATTAACGCCTGAGCCATGTTGAAAATATCATCACAACCCATAGGCGAAATCATAGATCGCACCAAGCACAAGGCCTTCAAGATTATTGGAGAAGCCCCGGGCAAAAAAATTGCTCGTGTATTGCAGGTGGCCTTTATTGTAAGCATAGGCATGATGTTTCTACCCTGGACGCAGAACATCAGGGCCAATGGTTTTTTAACGGCACTACAGCCAGATAAAAGACCCCAGTCACTGCACTCCATCATTGCCGGCAGAATCGAAAAATGGTATGTGCAGGAGGGAGATTTTGTTTATCGAGGAGATACCATCCTCCATATATCGGAAATTAAGGAAGAGTATTTCGATACCTTGTTGGTGCAGCGAACCCAGGGACAAGTATCTGCCAAGGCAGAGGCCATTGCTTCTTATAAACAAAAGGCCGAAGCCCTGGAACGCCAGATCAATGCCTTAGACGAAACCCGTAAAAACAAACTCGAGCAAGCCAATAACCTCCTCTTTCAGGCCCGCTTAAAGGTGCAAACCGACAGCATAGAAATTGATGCTGCCTATACCCGCTTGCAGGTAGCTCGAGATCAGTTTGATCGCGTAAAAACGCTTTATACCCAGGGATTAGTGCCGCTCAATGAGTTTGAAGCTCGAAATATGCGGTTTCAGGAGGCTCAGGCACGTATGGTGGCTGCGGAAAACAATTTATTAACCAGTCGCAACAGTGTAATCAACGCCGAAGTGCAGCTATTTACGCTCGAAAACGAGTTCCAAGAAAAAATTGCCAAAGCACGATCTGATTTATACAGCGCCTTAACCAATCAATTTCAGGCGGAGGGCGATTTGCAAAAGCTTCAAAACATGCTCTCGAACTACGCTTTTCGTGCAGGTCTGTATTGGGTTTTGGCTCCGCAGGACGGCTACATCACCAGGGCCAATAAAACGGGTATCGGCATGCTCATCAAAGAAGGCGAAGAGATTGTGAGCATCATGCCCGGCAATATTGAACTGGCGGTGGAGATGTACATACGCCCCATTGATTTGCCCCTGATTAGACCCGGCAATACCGTTCGATTCCTGTTCGATGGTTGGCCCGCGGTGGTTTTTAGCGGTTGGCCTAACCTTTCGTTTGGTACTTTTGGCGGGCGCATTGCCGTAATCGACAATTTTGCCAATGCCGAAGGTTTGTACCGCATGCTGGTAGTGCCCGACCCCAACGACATCCCCTGGCCCGAAGCCTTACGCGTAGGTTCAGGTGCCCAAGGCATAGCGCTGCTGAAAGATGTACCCATTTGGTATGAAGTATGGCGACAGCTCAACGGCTTCCCGCCTGATTATTACATCCAGTCGTCGTACACCAAAAACGGAAAATGAGAAAGGCAGGTCTTTTCCTTTGTTTTTTCCTCGTCTTTGGACCGCTTGCGGCACAAGACAGCCTGCAACGGCTTGATGCGCGTATTTTTATGCGTGTGGTGCTCGATAATCACCCTATGGTTCGTCAGAGTCAGATTGCCGTAGAGCGTGGACAAGCGGTTTTACGGCAAGCACGTGGTGCCTTCGACCCGGTAATTCAGGGCAGTTGGTCGGAAAAGGTATACGACGGGGTGGATTATTACAATCTGGAGAACTATGGTATCAAATTACCCACCTGGTTTGGTATTGAGGGCTTTGCAGGCTACGATCGTAGCCGAGGGGTGTACTTCAATCCCGAAAACCGCACCCCGGCCGATGGGCAATGGCAGGCTGGCCTCAGTTTACCCATAGGGCAAGGATTATGGGTAGATAAGAGACGAACGGTACTGCGACAGGCGCAAGTGGTGCGCGACGCCGCTTATGTGGAGCAGGAGCAGCTCATCAACGATATGTTGTTACAAGCCGGCCGGAGCTTCTGGCAATGGCAACAAATGTATCGCGAGTATATCGCCTATTTGCAAGCCGAGGAGATATCGAAAGAAGTATTGGATGCGGTTCGTCTGGCTTATCAATTTGGGGATCGCGCGGCCATCGACACCCTCGAAGCTACCATTCAGCTACAAAACTGGGAACAATTGCGCATCGACAGTTACCTCAAATACCAAACTGCCGGGCTGGAACTCGAAACTTTTTTATGGGATGCCGAAGGGCGTCCGCTTGCCTTGAGCCCGCAGGCCCTGCCCGACACCAGCGGCAATGGCACCGGCTTCACCTTTAGTCCGGTGCAGCAAGCCATTACCGAAGCCCTCAACAATCCGGCCTATCGCTTAATTGACTATCGTCGACAGCAGTTGCGCTACGAAGAACGCTGGCAGCGGGAACGTTTAAAGCCCGATGTACGACTGAAGTTTTATGCCATTAATGAGCCTACACGACTCGACATCAACCCCTTTCCTGGTCAGCGTGTGGGTCTTGACTTTCGTTTCCCCTTGTTTTTGCGCGATGCAAGAGGCAGCTTAAAGCAGGTGAAACTGCAACAAGAGAACCTTCAGCTGGAGCAATCGCAACGGGCCTTTATCCTGAGTAACCGTTTGGCGGCTTTGCAACTGGAATACGACCAGCTGGGCTCGTTAATCAGCACCCAACTTCAGGTGGTGGAAAACCTCGAAGCCATGTTGGAAGCCGAAAAAATTCGTTTTCAACAAGGCGAAAGCAGCATATTCATCATCAACCAGCGCGAGGCACAGTTGGTGAGCGGACGATTGCGACTCATCAGCCTACAAACCCGACAACAGACCAATTTCTTGGCACAATTGCATTTGACGGGCGAATTGGTGCGGGTGCCGAATTAAGGATTGTGCTTTTGAAGTACTAAGCTTGCATTTCTGAACACGCTGTCAGTAATGGGCAATGCCTGTACAAACCAAGTCATTTGGCCCGAAGCAAGTTGTTGTAATTCTACTTCGTAATAGGGCGTTCCGGCAATAGAAAGCCAAAGTTTATCGCGGTTACGACTGAGTTGCCAGCTGGTGGTGCTGCTCGCCGGTTCACCATTAAAACAACGTTCTGGTCCACGGTGGTGCACAAAAACACCAGAAGGTTGGAATTCAAAATAATCGTCGCGGCTGCAGGCTTCGGCTTCGGCCAGCATATCGGTAATTTGGCGACCATCCTGGGGGTGAGTCCAGGCCGGTTCAACAGAAAAGGCCGTAATCGACCAAAAATGGGCCTGCAACAGCGCTTCTTCGTCTTTAAATTCATTTTTGTTGCAAGCCATGAGCAACAGACAGATACAGGCCAGAAATAATCGCATTAACAAATATAGTGATGCTCAAGGGCGAAAATCAAATTCAGTTAAGTCGGAGAACTATTATCTTCGCCACATGTCGAATTTAAAAGGCAAATACGTAGTGGTTACCGGTGCCAGTTCGGGTATTGGCGAGGCATTGGCCCTAGACGCTGCGAAGGCCGGTGCACGTTTGATTTTATGTGCTCGCCGGCTCGATGCCTTGCAACAAGTTAAGGAAGCCTGTTTAAAGTTTACGGATTGGTGTGAATTTGTGCAGCTCGACCTGGCCAATGAGGCTTCTATTGAACAAGCGTCTGCACACATCATCGGATTGGCGCCGCAGCTTGATGTGTTGGTGAACAATGCCGGCATCAGTCAGCGTGCCCGTGCAACCGAAGCCAGTTTCGAAAGTGAAAAGCACATCATGCAGGTGAATTTTTTCGGACCTGTATTATTCACCAAATTGCTGTTTCCGCACATGGCACCCAAGGCCGGCATCATCATCACCAGCAGTGTAGTAGGCTTATTCGGCTTCCCTACCCGCTCTACCTATTCCGCCTCGAAGCATGCCTTACATGGCTACTTCAACACCATGGCCATAGAAGAGCGAGGGCGTTTGCAGATTACCATAGCATGCCCCGGGCGCATCAATACCCCTATCAGTTTCAGTGCGGTAAAGGGCGATGGCAGCGTACATGGCCAGATGGATGAGGGCCAGGCCAAAGGCATTCGCGCCGATGTTTGCGCTAAAAAAATATGGAAGGCTTATGCCCGTGGCAAATCGCTGGTACTGGTGGCCCGTGGCGAAAAACTCCTTTACTGGTTCAGCAAATACATACCACCGCTATACCGATACATCAGCAGCAAAGTTAGTCCCTTATGAATACCCTCCCCTTTATCACCGGCATACAACAAATTGGCATCGGCATCCCCAATGTGGATGAGGCTTGGAAATGGTACCGCGATGTTTTTGGCATGAATGTATCGGTATTTGACGATGCTGCCGAGGCTGCGCTCATGACCCGCTACACCAATGGGGTGGTTGAATCGCGCCGGGCTGCCCTGGCCTTGAATATGGCAGGTGGTGGCGGATTCGAAATTTGGCAATACACCAGCAAAACACCGGTTCCGGTGGACTTCGATATCCGCATTGGCGATTTGGGCATTTATGCCGCCAAAATGAAAAGTCGCAATGTACCCGCCCTGCACGAACAACTAAAATCGAAAGGCTATCCGGTGGGCATGCTACATACCGATGCCATAGGCGAACGTTGTTTTTGGATTACCGACCCCTGGGGCAACAGCTTTCAGGTGGTAGAAGGCCAAAGCTGGTTTAAGCCCGCCGATGAAACACTTACCGGCGGCGTTGGTGGGGCTGTAATTGGTGTGCGCGATATGGATCAGGCGGTACAGTTTTACAGTCAGGTGCTGGGGATTCGCGAAATTGTGCTCGACAAAACTGGTGTATTTGCCGATTTGCCCGAACAAACTGAGGTACGCCGGGTGATTTTACGCAAACATGTAGAGCCTTATGGCGCTTTTAGCAAACTATTGGGCAATGTGCGCATTGAACTCATTCAACGCCTCGATGGCACCGGTCGCCATATTTTCATAGGGCGTTGCTGGGGCGATCGCGGTTTCATACACCTTTGTTTCGATACTTTAGACATGGATGGCCTCCAACAAAAAGCCGCCGCCTTGGGCGTGGAATTTACGGTCGACAGCGGAAATACCTTCGACATGGGTGAAGCCGGCGGACGATTTGCCTATATGGAAGACCCGGATGGGGCCTTGATTGAGCTGGTAGAAACGCACAAAGTGCCGGTTTTCAAAAAATTGGGTATTTATTTCAACCTCAAAAAACGCGGCACCTACAAAACCCTGCCCGATTGGATGGTGGGCTTGCTGGGAATGAATAAAATTAAGGATTGATGATGTTTCACCATGAGCTGTGGATTGGTAAAAGTGAAGTTGACATAGAAAGCAAGTAGCACGGAAATCAGCTTTCTGCTTATTCACATAAGTGACAGTACAGAAGCGGCATTCCTTTGCTCACTGTATATCCTTAGATCCCGACCGCAGCGTCGGAGGGCGGGGAGGTTTTTGGCAGCCCCTTAAAGCCGTTATCGTTTATTTGAACTTATGTGCTCTGAATCGACCTTTATAGACAGTGCTACTAGCAGCTTCGGCTAAGCGCGTATCGACGCTGCGGTCGGCATCTGATGAAGGGGGCTGGGCCAAACCTTCGGCTTACTTGAAAAGATGCGGATGAACCATATCAGTTTTAAGCTATAATTTCATGCATTTATTAAAATTTAGGCAATGACACATGCTGAGCGCCATATAGTTGAAACCTATGCTGAACTTTTCGAAAGTTTGAGTGCTGTAAGCAAATTGGAGCTGCTTGAACGGCTTGCGAAATCTATACGGCAAGAGAGAAAATCAAAAGAAAAGGATTTTTTCAGTTCGTTCGGAGGATTTGTTTCAGAAAAGCCAGCCGAAGAAATCATCAAGCGCATTAAAGAAACCAGGAAATTCAGATCAAAAGACCTGAACTTTTAACAAATGCAATATTTGCTTGACACTAGTACATGTGTGTATTTTTTGAGAGGGAAACTCAATCTCGATGAAATAATCAAGGAAAAAGGTCTTGAGAATTGTTTCATCTCTGAAGTAACGGTTTTTGAACTGAAGTACTGAGCAGAAAACGGCGATGATCCCAAAAAATCTCACTAGACGGTCGATAAATTTGTAAGAGGGCTAACCATCCTTCCGATTTTTGGGATAGTTGACCCGTATGCCGTTAACAAAGTCAGACTACGAAAAAACGGAACGCCCATGCATGATGAATTTGATTTGATCATTGGCGTTACTGCAATCGCTCATGAAATGATTTTAGTAACCGACAATATGAAAGACTTCAGGCACTTAGAAAACCTGAAATTAGAAAACTGGTTGGAAAGAAGTTAACCGCACTGAATAGCACCTCAGAAAATATGAGGAGGTCTTGCACCAGCCGAAAGCTTGTTTCATCGTCCCAACCAAGCCATGAAGGGCCAAACAAAAGTGAGTAACCATAAACCGGGCAAACCCAGCACCAAAAACATACTCATCAATACCAGCAGGAATACCGGGTAACTCAGCAGCAACATGCCAAACAAAGCGGCATCGTAATGCACCGTGTTTTTGGCCCGTTTGGCCAAGCTCCGAAGGGCGCTATAATAAGGCCAGTGCATCAGTTTGGCCAACTTTCTGAGGAAGTTCGCCAATGGGCCGTGGCCTCGTTTCACCGTAAACTGGTGCAGAGCCGCCTGGGCATCGGTGGCTTCAATCACCAGCGGCTGCATGAGGGCAAAAAGGCGTTCGTTGAATTTGCGGTAAAAAATGGCCTCGGTGGTGTTTTCGAGCAAATCGGTATATACCATGGGAGCTCCGTAGCGTATTTCACATTGTTTGCCCGGGCCCGAAAAATGCTCGTAGTTTACCCCCGTAGGAATGATTTCGAGCGTGATCCCTTGTTGCCAGGCCTGCCACACCAAACGCGCCGTACCTTTCGGAAAAGGCTTTAAGCGCCAATCGTTTTCGCACAAACCTTCTACAAAAATCATGACCGACCCTTGGCCTTTCCAAATCTCCATGCAGCGCTCAAAAGTATCGTAATTGCCGCGCACATTGCCCTCGCGTTCCCGCCACACCGGCATGATGTAAAAACTTTTGGCGATAAATCGACCTAATTTACCCTGCAGGGCATCGCCCCTGGCCAAAAACCAAGTGGGAAAGGGCAAATTAGCGGCAATTATAATGGGGTCGACAAAAGAATTGGTATGATTAACGGTGAATAAGCGCGCTTTGGGTTTTCGCGACCAGTCTTTCCTTTTTTTGCTGATGTAAAAATGACTGAAGTAAAGCGGTATAGCCAAAATCAACAGCCAATAAAACAAGTAATAGAGCATGGCTGCTAAAATGCTGCTTTTTTAGTTTGCGGCCAAGTGTAAATATGGCTGCTGCGGGCTAAAGGCTAAATGCAGATGTACGGAAACTAAAAACCCTATTGTTCCATCCTATAAACCAAAAAGCGTTAGCCCGCAGATCATGGCCAAACGGCGCCGATTACACACGCATTACTTTTGAACAACAACTTGTCCCTATAGCTTTTGCGCTGCACTTTTGTTCAAGAGCAGCGGTCTGCCGCTAGCTTGCACTACCTGGCTGCGGTCTGGGGCAGTAATCTGTAACTCATCGAACATCATCCTAGTTCATTTTTCATTCAAACCCACAGGCATGAATCATATGGTTCACGACGTGTATATTTAGCCCATGAAAAAACTTGCGATAGCCCTGCTCCTGCTTTTTGCAAGTCCGGTCAATGGCCAGGATTTGCTTGATTTGATTCGAAAACTTCGTACTGAAAATCAAATCCCAGCCCTGGGCTTTGCCGTAGTGAGTCCTTACAGCCTTAACACTTCGGCCATTGATGGGCTTGCCAGTTTGGCCGATAGCAATGCCATTGGTTTGCACAGTCGCTTTCACCTCGGATCTAACAGCAAAGCCGTTACCGCCCTTATGGCTTTTGAAATGGTTAAACGCGGGAAAATTAAATGGGATACCAAAATTATTGAGGTGTTTCCTGAGCTCAAAGCAGAAATCCATAAAAAATATCGCAAAACCACCCTGGCTGATTTACTACGCCATCAAAGTGGTTTGGCCCCATATACCGATGGGGTTTCGGCCATGCCCTGGTACCACTGCACTGCCGGGAATAGCGAATGTAGACTGATGTTTAGCAAAACTGTGCTTCGCGAAAAACCTCAAAAGCTAGGCAAAAGGCAAAAAATGTTGTACAGCAATGCAGGCTATGTGGTGGTCTCAGCCATGCTCGAAAAAGTAGGTGAACTGAGCTTCGAAAATCTGCTCGAACTATATGTAAACCAAACCTACAGCACCAATTTTAAAATCGGCTGGCCACTTCAGGTCGATAGCACTGGGGCAAGGGGCCACTTGGGCAGCCTCGACAGCTTGTACCCCGCGCCCGAACAGGTGTATAAGCTCGGGCCTGTATATGCCGCTCCGGCTAATATGAACGGCAGCATCTTCGATCAGGCTTTCTTGTTGCAAGGACTGCTGCAGGCACTCAGTAACGAAGCTGGGCATATGAGCCGGGATGAAGCCTTAAACATATTATTTCACAAAGATGGTTATGCGCTTGGCTGGCTCAATTATGGCACTGATATTCCCCACAGGGCAGCCCATGACGGAAGCACCGGTACTTTTTACTGCCGCTGGATTATCGACGATAAATACCAACGGGCATTTGTAATCAATGCCAATGCTGCGCATCCCGAAGTGCTCAAAGCCGTAAATGCTTTAGAAAAGGAATTTACCCTGCGATACCTGAGCAAATAGGATAACTTTACTAGAACCGCTGCAAATCGTACCAGTCGCGTCGTCGGGTAAGTTTAAGCTCCTGAAGCATTTGCGCCTTGGCGTTCAGCGTGAAGGTATAGGAGCGAAAACTTCCAAAGGGCACCAGGTTAAAGCTCATTTCCCAACAATGTAAATCGCGGTACAAGTTTACCATGGTTGGGGTAAGTCGTTTGAGCGTAAAGTCATAACCCGAGTTGTAGCCTATTTTCCAATTTGGGGTAAGGCTGATGTCGCCATTAAATGTTACGGCTTGACTTACGGTATTCGACACCCCCTCTAAAAAGGCTTTGGTGTACGATAGCGTATAATTGAAAGAAAGGTTGTAAGGCACAGTCCAATCAATAAAATGATCCCAATACTGCCGGCGCATCACTTCCTGTTCGTGGGCCTCAGCAGCATCTACCGGGGGTGCCATGGGCACATTGCCGAGCTGTTGTCCGGGTTTTCGCTGGGCCTTTCCTCCTTTACTTTTTGGACGAAGCGACCCACTCAGGGTGAGGTTGGCATTGGTGAGGTTGGCCAGTTTATTGGCATCGGTATTAATCAAGAACTGATTGATGCGTTGTCCGTTTTCATTCCTGTCGTATGGATCCATAACCCCTCCAAACAACAGGCTAAAATTATTGGTAAAAGTGGTCCGGCCGCTAAAATTCACAGGCGCCAATTTGAGGCTATCGGCAGCCATATTGTAAGCCGTAGCAAAACTAAATGAGTCGAATATTTTGATTTTTTTCATCACCGTACCAGAATCGGTGCGCTGTCGGATTTTGGCTTCGAGGTTGTTATCAACACTCAGGTTGAGTGCCCCTTGCCTACCTCCTCCTGGTCCGCCATACCCAAAGCCCGCATAGCGATTATAAATCTGCGTTCGACCAGTACTGTCGAGCTGCACTTCGCCAAAAAAGCCAAATCGTTCTTCCGAGAAATCGGGCCTGAGGCTGAAACCAATGCGCGGATTGATCACATGACGAATGGCGGCAATTTTACCCGACTTGAATTGTTTTAAACCATAAATACGGGTATTCATGCTCATGTTAAAGCTATACTCATAATTCCTAAAAAAACCCTCCACGGTATCGGTACGCACGGTTTGGGTTTCCGGATCGTACGAACGCTCCTGCCTGCGAAAGGTCCATCGCTCATTGTAGTTTAAACTTGGCGTAAACTGAAAATACTTAGCCAATACAAAAGCCGAGGTACTTATGGGGATACTGTGCTGAATGCCTGCATTCATTTTGTCGAGGATGTTGCCTTCAAATATGGTGCTGTCGAATCCGGATAAGGTACTCCTAAAATTGGTTTGATAGGTGAAGCCTATTTTTTCGTACCAGCGCTCCTGGCCTATTTTAACCTTGCGCTTGAAGGGCTCCAGTCGATTTACGTTAAATGAACCATCCGGCAAGGTGATATCGACCCGCCCCGATTGGGTATTTTGGTTATGCCTGGCAGCCATGCTAAAACGAAATGGCTTGCCTGGAAAAGAGCGGTTGTAACTGACCGAGGAATTTAACTGGTTATCGAGGAATTGGGTATTTGAAAAGGCGTTATTCGCTAAAAAGCTACTGGTACCTGCCCGAACACTGGCCGTAAAGCGCCCGTATGGATTGGCTTTGGGATCTTGTTGATGCTGCCAGGTAACAAAAAAATCGCGGGTTGAGCGAAAATCATCGGCAAGACGGTCGCCGCGCTGCTGATTGCTGTAACTCACACTCAAATTACCGTTGTATTTGTAACGTTTTACATAATTGGTTGACGGATTAATCCGGAACGAACCCCAGGAATACAAGTCGGCCCGTAACGCCAGGTCCATATAATCGCTGATGGCGAAATAATAGCCTCCGTTTCGTAAAAAGAATCCAAGTTCAGGGGAACGTCCATATTCGGGCGGCAGAATACCGGTGCGTTGACCCCTTTGGTTAGGAATAATGGCAAAAGGTAGGCCGAGTGGTACGGGAATTCCTTCAACCACCATATTGGAGGGTCCGCTGACGATACTTTTGTTAGGAATAATTTTCGCCTTGTACAAATTGAGGTAAAAATGTGGGTGATCGGTATTGCTGCAGGTCGTGTATTGGGTGTTGCGGATATAAATCGTTTGATCGGCGTTGAGCTTTACCTCCTTGCCTATGAGGTACGAATCGCCTTCATTGGTCACCATTTGAGAAATGCGGGCCTGTTTGGTGTTGAAGTTGTACACCATGCGTCGGCTTTCAAACTCCTGATCGCCATCTTTAAAGCGGGGTTTACCTATTTCGTTGCCGGCACTATCGAGGCCTGGTATGGCAAGTACTTCCTTGGATTCAAGGTTTTGCTCAATGTACTCCGCCTTAAGATTGATGTTCTGATAATCGACTTCTGCTTCGCCATACAGCCTCACAATGCGCGTTCGCAGGTCAAAAACGATAGAATCGCTCGACTGGTATTTTACGGGATCTTCCAAATCGCCTGGCCGTCGCTCCAACATGGGCACCGCCGTTGAATCGCTCAGGCTGCTGTCGCCTAACGCCACGCTATCCGACTGCAGCAGCCCTAAACTATCGGGCTCTAAGGCCCCTAAACTATCCAATAACGGCTTGTTCAGGCTGTCGGTAAGAATGGGCTGAAGGCTTGGTCCCTGTTCCTGAAACCGATCACGACTGCTGTCTGGTATGCTTTTTGACTGCTCCTGCCCGTACAACTGACCACTAAAGTGGATAATACACAACACAATGAGGATAATCCGTTGCACTATTGGTAGAAAAAGCAGGATTGCCGGGTTAACTTTGTTATCTGAAAAACTGGTCAAAAGTACGCAAACAGAATTAAAGTGAATAAAATCAAATACAGCTTTGTATTGGCAATGGTACTTTTGTTGGTGAACGTGAATCCGCTCGGCCTGAAAGCCTACAAAATTCGTACCGTAGTAATCGATGCCGGGCATGGCGGACACGACTCCGGCTGTCTCGGCAAAGGAGCCAAGGAAAAAGATGTTGCTTTACAGCTGGCGTTAAAAGTTGGTAAACTCATCGAAACCAACCATAAGGATGTAAAAGTGATTTACACCCGTAAAGACGACCGCTTTTTGGAACTTCACCAACGTGCCTCCATTGCCAATAAAAACAATGCCGATTTATTCGTTTCGATACACCTCAACAGCGCCAAGCCGCATGCGCATGGTACTGAAACCTACACCCAGGGATTACATGTAACCGGGGCCAACCTCGAAGTATCCAAACGCGAAAACGCCTCTGTTTTACTCGAAAGCGACTATGCCGAAAATTACGATGGCTTCGACCCGAAAGACCCAACCACGCATATCATCTTCGAATTGTTTCAATCGGCCTACCGCAACCAAAGTATTCGTTTCGCCGAAAAAATCGAAAAAAACTTCGAAGGCCATGCCGGTCGATTTAGTCGCGGTGTAAAACAAGCCGGTTTTTTGGTGCTTTACCGGACTACCATGCCTGCCGTTTTGATAGAAGCCGGATTTCTAACCAATCCGAACGAAGAAAAATACCTAACTTCGCCCGAAGGACAACAAAAATTGTCGGAGTCGATTTACAAAGCCTTTATGGCTTACAAGGCCGACATCGACAAAGAAGGTTAGCCAATTTAAACCGCGCAGCTTGAACAAGTTCAAAGTATCCAACGAAACCCTGGTAGGTGCCCTGGCAGCAGTTGCCATCACCGTGCTCTTGCTTGGCTTCAACTTTTTAAAAGGTGAAGAATTATTCAGCACCACCACCAATTATTATGTCAGTTACAACGATGCCATGAATCTGCAAAGTTCGGCATCGGTGATGTATCGGGGCATTAAGGTGGGGTCGGTGCGGAAGGTACAATTCCGCAAAGATGGGCAAGGCGTTATTGTGCAGTTTTATGTAAACGATCGGGTGAAATTGCCGCGGGGTAGTGAAGTATTACTTACCACCATCGACTTGTTTAACACCCGTGCCCTTGAGCTTAAGATACCTGAAAATCAGGAATCAGTGGCCTTTTATGGCAAAAACGACACCTTGAGCGGTTATGTCATGTCGGGGATGTTAGACAAATTGGGTGACGAATTGAGTCCCCTACTGGCCAATGTAGAAGCACTCAGCCAAAAACTTGATGCTTTGGTGGGTGCTATCGAACCGCAAAAAATCGCGAACAGTTTGGAGAGCATTGAGCGATCGACTGCCGGACTCGATGAACTGCTCAACAGCAACAACAGCAGGTTGAACCGCATGCTCGACCATGTGAACAGCATCACCAAAAATTTCAAGGAAAATCAGCATTTGCTAAATGCAGCCTTGGCTAACGTAGAGCAGATTACCGATAGTTTAGCCAAATCGCAGCTCACAGCCACCATCGCCAAGGCGCATGAAAGTCTGGAGCAAACTGCAGCTATATTCGACAAAATAAACAAGGGCGAAGGGAGTATGGGGCTTTTGGTAAACGATAAAGCCTTGTACGAAAACCTTAGTAAATCATCGGATAGCCTGGATAAGCTGTTGGCAGATATGCAGGCGAACCCCAAGCGATATGTACATTTTAGCCTGTTCGGACGTAAGGCAAAATAATAAAGTAAATTTTCTGCTTATCCGCAAGTTTGCCACCGGCGGCCAAAACTTTTACCACAGAGCGCATCAGTCTACGGTAAAGCCATCAAACCCGGCTTCAGGCTGTTTTCTTTGGGCCATTACCGTGTTAGCGCTGTTCAAATGAGTGGGGCAACCTAGCCTGCGTAACTAAGCCGCTAAATAAAGCCTAAATGGATGTAAAATACTTATCCTGCAATACAAGCAAGGTGTGTGGCCTACTGCTTAAGGCCGGTCTGTTGTATAATGCACCTATACCATCATTGTACGACCCTAGACCTGTTATCGTGGATCCATTTTTTGTAACAAAGCAACCCGTTCATGGTGGTGATGGCCGTGATTTCGTTAGGATTTCGAAATGCATGCCTTGTTGGGATCAACCTTTCATGCCAGCCATATCAAAACCCTGACCGAAATACACTGCAAAAAAAAAGCATCACGCTTATGGTGATGCTTGGTGGTGATTCCGCTGGGATTCGAACCCAGGACCCATACATTAAAAGTGTATTGCTCTACCAGCTGAGCTACAGAATCGAAAAAATGTACCCTTTTCGAAAGGTTGTGCAAAGATAAGGGAGTGAATTAAAAAACCAATAGTAAAAGCATAAAAAAGGGCAATTAATCAGTCGCTATTTTCGGTGTACACTGATGATCAGGCCTTTTGAATGCTAAACTTTTTTACTTCACGAACTGCGTCGAAGTATTTCCGTAAGGTGAGGTGCACACGAAATGGGCTAGCTCCTGCAGCTTTGTGAATGGCCAGCATTTTTTCATTGAAGCCTCCTACCCAGGCCAATTCTACTTCCGTTACCTCGGGATAGTGTTTTTCAACCTGCTTATAGGCATGATAAATCAAGCCCGATTCGAGGCCAAAACGTTGGTAAGACTCATGTACCCCCATGGCTACAATCTTCAGCCGGCTTGGGCGATGGTATTTACTGGCCAGCAATAAACGAAAATTACGGAGCCATTGGGGCCCCGACTTTTGCTTGGCCAACAACTCATTCAAGTCGGGGAGCACCACCATAAATCCGGCAGGCTGGTTGCGGACATAAGCAAACCACACCAAGTCTTCTCGAATAAACGGCTTAAACCGATACCATTCTTGTAAAATCTGTTGTTGGGTTTTGGGTTGGAAGTTTTCGAAATTTGTCCATGCATGGTTAAAAACTTCTGCTAAATCGGAAGCAAAGCCAGGCAATCGCTTTTTATTCAGATGCAGGAAACTTACGTCAGGCTTTTGACACACCCAAGCGGCTATCTTAAAAAAACGATCGGGAAGCGGCTGGCTGAGGTCGAGGTAATTGGTGAGTTGTTCATAATAAGGCTGATAACCGAAATGCTTGAAAAGGTCGTGGTAATACGGTGGGTGCCAGTTCATGCCAAAAGATGGCCGACCTTTGCCTTGCACCAGCAAGCCCCAAAACTGATCATTTTCACCAGGCTGAATGGGGCCATCGACCAGTTCGCAGCCCAATTCCTGCAGGTAAGATTCCGCTGCATTAAACAGCATGGCGGCCACCGATATGGAATCTATACAGTCGAAAAAGCCCAGAGCTCCTGCCTTTTCATCAAGGGCGGGTCGTGGATGTAAAAAGGCAGCGATTCGCCCTACCGCAATTTTTTCTTCGTAAACCAACCAGCGCCTCACTTTTAAGTGCTGGCAACGTTTATTGTTTTTGGGGTCAAAAATCGCCATCTCAACGGCACTGGGCACCCCTACATAGTCGGGTTCATTTGCAAAAAGCAAGGTGGGGAATCGCAAAAAATCGCGCACACGCTGCGGGTCGTGCACTTCTACCAGGCTGTAGCTCATCGAATCAAATGTATTTGACCGCTATGATAGTATTCTATCCCGTTTTTTCCAATGGCCGTTAGCACATAGGGGTATAAACCCGGCGGCATCATTTCGTCTTTCGACCGGCCGTCCCAGGCAAAGTCCTCGCGTCGTGCTATAAAAATGGCATTTCCCCAGCGGTCGAAAATGGTAAATTCAATTTGTTCGAAATTTCGCAGTATGCCCACAAAGAGGTCGTTCACCCCATCGCCATTGGGTGTAAAGGCATTCGGCATGAGGATAAATACGCTGTCGATAAATAAAAATTCATAGCGCACCGAATCGCTGCAGCCGGTGATGGGATTTAGCACCTTTAGTTCTACCGGGTAGGCGCCAGGTTTGCGGTATATGTGTCTTGGATTTTGGAGTGAACTACCATTTCCATCGCCAAAACGCCATAAAAATTGCGTAATGCCCATGCCAACACTGGTATTGATGAATTGGATTTCTTGCGGGGCATACCCGGTATCGGGCGAAAATAGGAAAGCGGCTTCTACAGGTTGGTAAAATATTTCCACGGTATCGGGCAAACTCTTGCAATTGCCCAGGAAGGCCTCCACCCAAACTACACGGCTGCTGTTGGTAAACACGCGAATACTAGCGGTGGTATCGCCTGTGCTCCAGCGGTATCGCGTGCCACCACTAGCGGTGAGGGTAACACTGTCGTCGTTGCAAACAAAGCGATCGGGGCCGCCATTGGCCACCACTGTAACACGAGGGTTCAGCCAAATGCTGTCGAGATAGCTGCACCCAAAGCTATCGGTAAGTTGCACATATACCCAGCGGGCGGGCAATTGGGCAAACTGCTGGCTCGGTTGTGTGGGGTCGCTGATTTCGGCATCGGGCAACCAGTTGATGGCAGTAAATAAGCTACTGGCAGCAGGCACCACCGTTTGGGTATCGCCATAGCACCAATCCGCATTTTGTCCGGCAAACACCCTTTGGGGGCTGATTACTTCGAGAAAAATGCTATCGGTGGCTTCGCAGCCCCGGCTATCGCGTACCGTAACTATATACCATCGGCTGCTGAGTGCCAACACCCTGGCTGTGGCTGAAGAATCGTTGCTGAGGGTGGAATCGGGCTGCCATAAATAATTTTGCCCCCCGCTGGCTGCTAGCTGCACCGAATCGCCCAAACAAGCCGGTCCAATCTGCTGGATTTGCACATCAGGCAGGGGCTCTACCACTACGGTTTGCAGCAGGGTATCGGCCCCCACGCAGGTGCTCACAATTAACCTCACCTGATAGCTGCCTACTGCGGTATAGGTATAGGTGGGAGCCCTCAAGCTTGAACCCGCCCCCGGCACACCAAAATCCCAGCTGTAAATCCCTTGTAGGGTACCCGTAGGTTGAAAAAGTACCGGCGTATTCAGGCAAACGGTGGTATCGAGGTATTGGGTGGTAAATCGCGCAACCGGATTTACATATTCAAGGTCGATCTTGAATACTGCCGCATTGCATCGGCCTCCGGAATTACCGTTGTTCACCGCCGACCAAGCACCGGGTGTGGTAGGAAAATCGCTATTGCCTCCGCATCCGGCGCATACCGCATGGTAAATGACGCCTTCTTTCGAAAAGCGACAGGTGCCTCCATCTACATGCTCGTTCGACATGCTGCCCCCAAAAAAAGTAGCGTATAGGAGCGATTGTGCATCTTCTTCGAGTACCATCACATACATATCACTCCCGTCAGAAACCCCATAAAAGGCATCGGGGGTTACCGGCAATTGGGCCATAGGACTGGTAAAGGGATTCCGTCCGGTATTGGTAGCCCCCCCCCACCCGCTTACATAAATTTTGCTGCAAATGTCAACCAACATGGCCGTTGGCGAAATGGAAGGGCCATTCAAGCCGCTTACACCGAGTGTGGTGCTGAGTTCCAAGGTTTGCAACGCGGCATTGTAGCGTTGCACAAAGTGCTTTCCTCCAGGCACATGGTACACTCCCGCAGGCAAAACAGGCATGTTTCCGGTTGTGATGCCGGTTACATAAACCCGGCCACTCAGGTCGGTGTCGAGCAAATAAGATTGCTCATAACCGGCAGTGCCGATGTAGGTTCCGGAAAGTATGGGACCGGCACTGGTACGCATTCGTAAGATGAAACCATCGCAGCCCCCATTATGAACCCGGTTGTAACCCGAAGTTACGCCATTCAAAAGCGTTGTGCTAAAACTACTACCGGTAACATAAACCGTATCGCCCCCTGCACTTTTTACACCATAGGCGGCATCCATACCGGCACCTCCTAAATAGGTACTGTATAATAGGGTGCTCAACACCGGATTCAACTTCACCAAAATCCCGTCTTGTACACCCCCGAATACGGGCTGAACGGCATTTACCACCGGAAAATCAGCCGATGCTGTATTGCACACCACCAATACATTACCTGCACCATCGAGCAATATTTCGCCACGACTATCGTCGCCATAATTAAATTCTAGTGCCTGTAGGTTCCAGCGCTGGTTATTGCCTTTGTTCTCGGCTTCATCGCCACTGCCGCCGAGGTAGGTAGCCCCCTGCAAGCTTCCCCCGTTGGGATGCAGCCGGATTATGGCCAAATCCATGCCGCCATTTAACGTATTGTCGTACGCAGCTGGGCTTACGGGAAAATTCGCCGATTGGGTTTTGCCCAGAATGTATAAACTGCCCAAGGAATCGGCCACCAGGCTCATGGCATAGTCGTCTTGACTCCCTCCCAAATAGGTGCTGTACACCAGGCCTGTTCCATCGGGAGTAAATTTGGATATGGACATGTCGATTTGGCCCTGGAAAGCGCTTTGGAAGGCTCCTAAAGTGGTGGGATATCCGGGATTAAAGGCTACACCGCCTAAATAAATGGAGCCATCCATGCCGTAGGTGGCTGTAAAACCCCAGTTATCGCCTTGAGAACCGGTATAGGTACTGGCGATCAGGGCAGGGTCGAGGACCAGTTTTTGGTTTTTATTGTATTTGCCGGTTTTAAATTGCCAACTGTTTTTGTTGACGCGGAAGGCCAGCTCCACGCTATCGGCTTGCGCTCCTAGGGTCCAGCCGAGCGGTTTGGCTTCTGCCAGTTCGGCTACTGAGGAGCGATACAACAACTTCCCTGCTTTGCTTTTCTCAATTTTCACCCCTTGTACGCCTACCCTAATTTGCTCCGGATCGGCCCCGGGATGTACAATAAACTCGTATTTAAAGCCCTCATGTGCATCGAGTCGCAAATCGATGCCCGGGTACATGTCTTTGAAATACATGGTTGTTGCCGGCACCAAGTGGGTACCATATAGGTTAGGTTCTTGTCCGATAAAGTAATGTACCCGATGTGCTGCTTGCTGATGGTATTGTGGTTGTCCGGAAAAATGGCTGCCCGAAAAGCTACTTTTCCAGGCATGAAAACGCATGTTATACGCCTTCGGCCGCTGTTCATGAACATAAGCCAAATCCTCCGGCGAAACGGCTAGCCAGGTAAATCCGTCGCGTTCAATAAAAATACGCAGGCCCGAAAAGTCGATATGCGCCAGCACTTGCTCAGGCCACTGCCCCCCATTGGGAATAAAATAGCGGCTGCCTTGTTCATGAGGATGGGCAAATAAAGGGCTAGCCGTTATCCAAAACAGCATACAGACCCAAACCAAAATTAACCTATTGCCCAATGTTTTACCTTCTCTGAAAAGTAAAATTAACCATTAGGAGATTAAAACAGATTAAAATCTGAATACAAAACGGTTTGAAAGGGTAAAATAAAACTCATCGATGGGTACCACGGGCGCGGTATCGTAGATGCCATCGTAATTGAGCCGGAATTCGAAATTTTTACTTACCTGAAAAATCAGTTCAAAATTTCCCGCCAACCGGTGTTCGGCAAAAAAATATTCGGGGCGTGCCTGATAATAAAAAACCGTACTGAAGCGCAAATTGGGGGCTATTTTTCTAAAAAAACGGACATACAAATTAAACTTGATGAGGTTTTTAAAAATATCCTCCGTTAAATCAGGTCTGCGTTTTGCCGGAACAGCGGCATAGCCCCATTGTTCGAACTCATAAAAAACGCCAAAGCCGGCATATAAGCTACCCAGGCTGTCGTGTTGAACCCGTTGGCGAATGTTAGACCCCAAAATATACCTGTTTTTCAACCCCCTGATGCCATCCCATTGGTATTGGGTATAATGCTCCAGCAATTGGTTTTTGCCGGTATTGTCGCGCAGGCGAAAGTGAAAAAAGCCGCCATTCAGCAGCAATTCCTCGCCATTGCCGGTTACGCGCATGCGTGAAGCCGAAAGTAAAGACTTATTGCGGATGCGGTAAGACACATCTACATCGGTAAATGCGCTGTAGATGAGCGATGCTTGTTTGTCGAGATTTAAGCCGAAAGCTGTTTGCCCCCGCCATTTTTCGGTAGGCTCATTTTGGCTTTGAAAGGCTTCGGCGTTTAAAATTTGTGCATTTGTCCCAAAGCTAATCAGGCAAAACACCGCACAGGTAAGGATCCTATTCATGCCATTGCATCCGCTTTGTATTGTCGAAAGCTGTCTTCATATCGGCATAATGGTCAACATCGATAAGCAGCAGCCACTCTTTTCCAGTGTCTTTGAGGGCCACGCGACTGAGCGCATTGAGCATCTGCCGGCTGTATCTTTTGCGTAATTTACGGGCATGCCCATCGGTATACCGGTCGATGGGGCCAAAGGCACGTTCCAAAAGTTCAAGTCGTTTTGTAGGAGGAGCCATCACCGCCCGGCGGCGCATTTGCTCGTGTTTATCGTGCAGCGCATTGAGGCTATCGGTTTCCAGTACCGGGATTTTATACATCATTCGCGCATAACTGATCGACCAGGCACGTAGAAATAAAGTATCGGGCGTAATCACATGCCAGGGCGCTTGTGCTTCCGACATAAGACTATCGAGTAAACTTGCCTTAAGTTGACCGGTAAAAGGGAGTAAAAAACCTTGTTGATCGGCTTCGTAAAAAATACCGGCATAGCGCCCCGACTGCATTTCACGTAAAAGTTTTTCGCGTCCGCCCCCAATGAGTTCACCATCGTGGATAAATACCCTCACGCTAAGCAATAGTCGTCTATCGTTCAACCAGCGGGTGAGCAGCACACCCAGGCCGGTAAACACGAACACCAGCAGCAGTATAATCAACTTTTTACTGTTCCACATGAGTCGATAAAGGTAAGGTTATTCGTGGATGAAACATGCGTGTGCTGCCAAATGTGTGGTGCATTGCCCTGTACAACCGCTATGGTTTAGCACCAGCTTGATTCGCTTATTTGCTACGAAGGGTGCGTTGTTCGATGCGTTTCTCGTAATTCTTGCCTTCAAAAATCCGATGCACATAAATACCGGGGGTATGGATTTCGTTGGGGTCGAGTGTTCCGGCCGGCACCAGTTCTTCAACTTCGGCAATGGTAATTTTGCCTGCCATGGCCATGAGCGGATTAAAATTGCGTGAGGTAGCTCTAAAAATCAGGTTGCCGTGGGTGTCGCCCTTCCATGCTTTTACGATGGCAAAATCGGCATCAAAAGCATATTCCAGCAAATAGTCTTTGCCATTAAAATTACGAACTTCTTTGCCTTCAGCTACTTCTGTACCCACTCCTGCTGGGGTAAAAATGGCCGGCATTCCGTAACCAGCAGCCATGCAACGGGTCGCCAGGGTGCCTTGCGGAATGAGTTCTACTTCGAGTTCACCACTTAGTAATTGCCGTTCAAACTCGGCATTTTCGCCCACATAACTGCTGATCATTTTACCCACCTGCCTTTGCTTCAGCAAGAGGCCAATGCCAAAATCATCTACGCCAGCATTATTTGAGATGCAGGTAAGCTCCTTTACCCCGCTTTTAACCAGGGCACTAATGCAATTTTCGGGTATACCACACAGCCCAAAGCCGCCCAGCATGAGTACCGCTTTATCCTGTATATCGGCTATGGCCGCTTCGGCATTTGCAACAACTTTATTCATCGGTTATTGATTTTCGCTTCAAAAATAAGGATTTTAGCCGGCCTACGGCTGCCTTGTTAGGCTTATTCCTGTTCTGACGGCACCCGGTCTTTATGTACCACCAGCTGATGCGTGGCCAAATCGTAATGATCGTCTTTACTCATCACATGCACTACCAAATTGCTGATAGATATGGGTGCGCCCAAAGGCACATCTGTAATATTGGTATCGCGGATGTGGCGACCATCTACCAATATCACCAGGCCCGAACCCACGGCAATCATCTCAGTGCCCCGCTTAATCAACAAACCCGTATCTTCTCCCAATCCGATACCCAAGGCCATAGGGTTGCTCACCACCGCCTGAAACAAGCGGCCTATCCGCCCCCTTTGCACAAAGTGTGTATCGATGATCACGTCGTTGATCAGGCCTAAACCCGAGGTAATTTTTACTTCTCCCTTTAAAAGGGCTTCGCCTGCCGAGCCTTGATAAATCATGTTGTTAGAGCAAGCTGCGGCTCCGGCCGAGGTTCCTGCCAGCAGAAAATCGGTGTTGCGGTATTTGTGTAACAGCATATGGTGAAAATCTGTACCCCCTAGTATGCTGGTTAAGCGCAATTGGTCGCCTCCGGTAAATACCACCGCATCGGCTTGCTCGAGCCGGGCCACCACCTCGGGCAAATTGGCCTCCTCGCGCTTGCTAATGAACAGTACTCCGGTATTGTCGGCCCCTAGGTACGAAAAAGCCTTGATGTATTCTGCCCCTACTTCTTCCGGAATATTGGAAGCTGTGGGGATGATTTCAATGCGGGATTGAACCCCTTTGGCCGATTCGTTGAGAATACATTTTAAAATGCCTTCTTCAAAAAAATTCAAATTACTGGCGTTGGCCTGGTAGTTTGTTTCAGTAAAACTCCCGGTATCTACGGCCCCGCCTATGACAATGAGCTTGCCTTTTGGTGTCATGCTTGAGTATGCTTGTTAAAGGGGTAATATTAACTTAAAATGAACAGAGCGCCAATCAATTTTTTTCGTCAACACCCATCAATCGGCTTGGTCGGTTACCACCTTGTAGGTAGGGTCCTCCATCACGTTCACATCAATGATATCGGCGGCATTACTGAGCAAACGGCGGCAGTCGGCACTCAAATGCTTAAGCTGTAGCCGCTTGCCTGCTTTGGAGTAACGCTCAGTAAGTTTATTAACTGCTTCAATGGCCGACATATCTACAATGCGGCTATCGGCAAAATCGACCACCACCTCCTGCGGATCATGGAGCACATCAAATTTTTCGTTGAACGTACTTACCGAGCCAAAAAAGAGTGGCCCATACATTTCATAATGCTTTACTCCTGCGGCATCCACATATTTACGGGCACGTATCCGTTTGGCATTATCCCAGGCGAATACGAGAGCGGCGATGATAACCCCCACCAATACCGCCAGAGCCAGGTTGTGCAAGAATATGGTGACCAAAGTCACCAAGACCATCACGAGAATATCCGAAGGGGGCATTCTTCTAAAAGTCTTTAAGCTCGCCCACTCAAAAGTACCAAAGGCAACCATGATCATCAATCCGGTTAAAGCCGCCATAGGCACTTGCTCAATAAGTGAAGCGCCAAACATCACGAACACCAGCAGCATTACCGCCGCCACGATGCCCGATAATCGGGCGCGGGCACCTGCACTGATGTTGATGAGGCTTTGCCCAATCATGGCGCAGCCTCCCATGCCCGAAAACAGGCCACTCAGTACATTGGCCATGCCTTGCGCTACTGCTTCCTTATTGCCGCGTCCCCGGGTTTCGGTAATTTCATCGATGATGTTTAGGGTAAGCAGGCTTTCGATTAGGCCCACCCCGGCAATAATGGCCGCGAAGGGAAAAATGATTTGTAAGGTTTCGAAACTAAAAGGCACCTGTGGAATATGAAAAGGAGGAAAGCCACCGGCGATAGCAGCAATATCCCCTACCGTTTTGGTATCGATACCCAACAATTTTACCAGACCGAAAACCACCAGAATGGCGGTAAGCGAGGCGGGGACTGCCTTGGTGATGCGGGGAAGTCCCCAAATAATAAGCATTGTTAGCAACACCAGGGCCAGCAAAACCAGCAAAACCGAGCCACTGAGCCATTGGCCATCCGCCGTCTTAAACTGATTGAGTTGCGATAAAAAGATGATTATAGCCAATCCATTTACAAAGCCAAAAATCACCGGATGGGGTACTAGTCTGATGAATTTGCCCAAACGTAACAAGCCCGCCCCGAGTTGCAGGAGGCCGGCGAGAATAACAGCGGCAAATACATATTCGACCCCATAATATTTAGCCAGGCTCACAACAACCACCGCAACGGCACCGGTAGCCCCTGAAATCATCCCCGGACGGCCCCCAAAAATGGCGGTCACCAGCCCCATCACAAAGGCAGCATACAAACCTGTAAGCGGCGATAAGCCAGCAATGAGGGCAAAAGCCACGGCTTCGGGAACCAAGGCCAGGGCAACCGTTAAACCCGAGAGTATTTCGTTTTTATAATTCACTTGCTGACTTAAGTCAAACAAATTCAGGTACTTCTTCATGGGTTAAGGCTTCTATTTTCCGCTAAAAAAGGCCACAAAGGTAGGGCAATTAATCTGCATAAAAGACGCGTTAGCAAAATGGACCAGGAAAAACGCACCAATGAAAAAATGTTTTTGCATTGTATGCGATTTATTGGCTTAATTTGAAAACGGCAGCAAAGCCGTTCGCAAGGCATATGAAAATTCTAAAAATACAGGCCCTCAGAGGCCCCAACATCTGGAGTATTAGTCGCAAAAAACTCATTCAAATGCGTCTTGATTTAGAGGAGCTTGAAGAGCAGCCCACCAATAAAATTCCCGGTTTCAGGGAGCGTATTGAGCTATTGTTTCCGAGCATGTTTGAGCATCGTTGTTCGGAAGGCACACCCGGTGGTTTTTTTTACAGGGTAGAGCGTGGCACCTGGATGGGGCATGTGATTGAACACATTGCCCTTGAAATTCAAACCCTGGCAGGCATGGAAACCGGCTTTGGGCGTACCCGTGAAACCAAAACCCGGGGTATATACAATGTGGTCTTTAGTTATGTAGAGGAACAGGTGGGGCTGTATGCCGCTGAAGCTTCGGTGCGGATAGCCGAGGCCCTGATTCACGGAACGGACTACGATCTTGATGCCGATATCCGTCGGATGCGTGAAATACGCGAAGATGTGCGTTTGGGCCCAAGCACCGGCTCGTTGGTAGATGAAGCTGTAGCCCGTGATATTCCTTGGATTCGGATGGGACGAAACTCGCTCATCCAGCTTGGTTATGGGGTAAACCAGGTACGATTCCAGGCCACCATCACCCAAAACACCAGCAGCATAGCGGTTGACATTGCCTGCAACAAGGAGCTCACCAAAAAAATGCTCGATGATGCCAACATTCCCGTACCCAAGGGTGATATCTGTGTAGATGAGGAAGACCTGGATGCTGCCATAAAGCGCATTGGCTATCCCCTTGTGCTTAAGCCGCTCGATGGCAACCACGGCAAAGGGGCCAGCATCAATGTAAAAGACCGGGATGCCGCCGTCGCCGGGCTTGCCTTTGCACAAAAGTATTCGCGTAAGGTGATTGTTGAAAAGTTCATCACCGGTTTCGATTTCAGGGTATTGGTAATCAACAACCAGGTAGTAGCTGCTGCCCAACGGGTACCTGCCCATGTTAGGGCCGACGGCATACACAGCATTGAGCAGCTTATAGAGATAGAAAACCGGGATCCACGCCGTGGCTATGGGCACGAAAATGTGCTTACAGAAATCAACATCGACCGCGATACGCTCGATCTGTTGGCTAAAAAAGGCTACGACTTGCAAACGGTTCCCACCAAGGGCGAAATTGTGTATTTAAAATCGACCGCGAACCTAAGTACGGGCGGCACCAGTGTAGATGTAACCGAGATGATGCACCCCGAAAATGTGTTTTTATGCGAGCGGGTAGCGCGCATCATTGGCTTGGATGTATGCGGTATCGACATCATGGCGCCCAACCTCACGCAGCCCCTGAAGGAAAGCGGAGGCGCCATACTCGAAGTAAATGCAGCACCTGGCTTTCGGATGCACCTGGCGCCGGCCGAGGGATTGCCGCGGAACGTTGCAGCCCCGGTAATCGACATGTTGTATCCGCCAGGAAAGCCATCGCGCATCCCCATCATTGCCGTTACCGGCACCAATGGCAAAACCACCACTACCCGACTCATTGCCCATATGGTAAAAAATGCCGGTTATCGGGTTGGTTTTACCACCTCCGATGGTATTTATGTACAAAACCATATGCTCGATAAAGGCGATACTACTGGCCCATTGAGTGCCGAATTTATCCTCAAAGACCCAACGGTAGAATTTGCGGTACTCGAAACCGCCCGCGGTGGTATTTTGCGTTCAGGATTAGGTTTTAGCCGCTGCGATATCGGGCTGCTCACCAACATAGCCGAAGACCACCTGGGCCTCAACGACATCGACACACTTGAAGACCTTGCTCGTGTAAAAAGCGTGGTATTAGAAAGCATCAAGCGCGATGGCTGGGCCGTAACCAATGCCGACAATATGTGGTGTGTTAAAATTGCCGAAAACCTCAAGTGCAACGTCGCTTATTTCAGCATGGATGAAAATAATCCGGTGATTAAGGCACATTGTAAGCGGGGAGGCATCGCTGCTGTTTTTGAAAATGGCTTTGTGACCATTCGGAAAGGCGATTGGAAAATCCGTATCGAAAAGGTTACCCATATCCCCATTACGCTGGCGGGCAAAGCGCGATTTATGATCGAGAATGTGCTCGCAGCTGCCCTGGCCGGTTATTTACAAGGCTTCAGGACCGAAAACATCCGGCTTTCGCTCGAGACCTTTATTCCATCTGCGGCCCTCACTCCCGGAAGGATGAACATTTTTGAGTTTAAAGAATTTAGGGTAATGATCGATTTCGCGCACAACGCGGCCGGTTACCTGGCCATTGAAGAATTGCTCGCGAACATCGATTCTCCGCTTAAAATAGGCATCATCGCGGGTACGGGCGATCGGCGCGATGAAGACATTCAGGAGTGCGGCAAAATTGCTGCACGCATGTTCGACCACATCATCATCCGACAAGAAAAGCACCTGCGTGGCCGTACGGAGCAGGAAATTATCGATTTATTGATTGCCGGCATTCATGAGGTGGATAAAGACATTAAATACGAAGTTGTACCCAAAGAAGTAGAAGCCCTCAAGCATGCCATGAATATGGCGCAGCCTGGTACCTTTATCACCGCCCTTAGCGACGTGATTGATAATGCAATTCAGGTGGTGCAATCCTATTTGGATAAGGAAGCAGGACTTTGAGAAGTAAGAATGGTGAAGGGGGCATGCATGACACGATTAGGGGCGTCATGTATGCTTCAAACACACCTAAAAAAAGAGCCGCTGATTGCGGCTCTTTTTTTTAGTATTCGTCTTCGTTGAAGAAAAAATCGTCTTTGGTTGGATAGTCCGGCCAGATTTCCTCAATCGTTTCGTACGGTTCACCATCGTCTTCGAGTTCCTGTAGGTTTTCGATTACCTCCAGTGGTGCACCAGAACGTATGGCGTAATCGATGAGCTCTTCCTTAGTGGCGGGCCAGGGCGCATCTTCCAAATGGGAAGCCAATTCAAGTGTCCAGTACATATGCGTTCGTTTTTATAATTTCCGCAAATATAGATTTTAAGCGGAAAGTTCCGCCATAGAACTACAGATGGCGGCATTTATTTTTTCAACGGGAGTGTAAAACTTATTTTTTTCGGGCAGGTTGCCACAAAAACTCCTCATTTCCAGCATCTACGCACAGTTTTCTGGCGAGTGTGAAAAGAAAGTCGGAAAGACGATTTAAATACACCACCAAAGACAGTTCCACAGCTTCGCGATCTTGCAGGGCCACCACGAGGCGCTCGGCACGGCGACAAACACAACGGGCGATGTGGGCGGTGGCGGCGGCTTCGTTGCCACCCGGGAGTACAAAGTTTCGTAATTCGGGTAAGGTTTGCATCATTTCATCGATGCTTTGCTCCAGCTTTTCGGTATAGGACAACTCCCATTCGGGCAAACTCATGCGCGATTTTTCGGGATCAGCCGCCAGGTGCGAGCCAATTACAAAAAGCTGATTTTGAATATCATTGAGCAGGGCATCCATCGCTGTGTTCGATTGTCTGGCCCGCAACAGGCCTATCCAGCTGTTCAGTTCATCCACCGTACCATAGGACTCAATGCGTAAATGGGCCTTAGATACCCGCACCCCTCCTATGAGCGAGGTAAGTCCTTGATCCCCGGTTTTGGTATAAATTTTCATACGTTTTCGCGTAGGGTTATGATTTCATTGTTCGGCTCATCCGATTCTACCAGGCCATCGCGTAGCCGCACGATGCGGTGGGCATGGCGGGCAATATCTTCTTCGTGGGTTACCAGAATGATGGTATTGCCTTTGGCATGAATCTCCTCAAACAAACCCATAATCTCATAAGAAGTTTTGGTATCGAGGTTTCCGGTAGGCTCATCGGCCAAAATAATACTGGGATTATTGACCAATGCCCGGGCCACTGCCACACGCTGGCGTTGCCCTCCCGAAAGCTCATTGGGTTTGTGGTGCATGCGGTCTGATAAGCCTACCAATCCTAACATTTCCGCCGCACGTTCATTTCGTTCGACCTTATTAATGCCGGCATACACCAGAGGTAAAGCCACATTTTCGAGGGCCGAAGAGCGTGGGAGCAGGTTAAAAGTCTGGAAAACGAAGCCGATTTCTTTGTTACGGATTTCAGCCAGCTGGTTGTCGTCCATACGACTTACATCGGTTTGGTTGAGCACATATTGACCGTGTGTGGGCGTATCCAAACAGCCGATGATGTTCATCAAGGTCGATTTGCCGGAACCCGAGGGGCCCATGAGGGCCACGTACTCATTTTTAAAAATGTTGAGGCTAATGGTGCGGATGGCGTGGATTTCTTCCAGGCCCATGATGTAGCGACGGCCAATTTCCGTAAGCCGAATGATTTCCTGAGCGGTCATTTTTCGATGACTTTAGGCACCCTAAAGAAATCGCTATCGCGCTTGGGGGCGTTTTTTAAGGCTTCTTCATGCGACAATTCCTGTATCACTTCATCTTTGCGCATCACATTCTGATCGTCGTTCATGTAAATGAGTGGGGCTACTTCCGCAGTATCCAGTTCATTGAGCTTCTCGGCGAATTCGAGAAAACGATTCATATCATCGAGCATTTGGCTTTTGGTTTGCTCGTCAAATTCCAGACGTGCCAGGTGGGCGAGGCGGTCAACGGTATTCAGGTCAATTTTCATGGGCTGCAATTAGCGTGTTGTTAATGATTTGGTGTGTCAAGCGGCGTAATTCATTTTCATCGCCCCCAAGCGCTTGTGGATGAATGGGGGCATGAACCACCACCCGACTTTTACCCGGTCGCAGGGGCGGCACAGGGGCATCGGGCAGGATTCGCCAGTTGTCGATCAAAGATACCGGAACAATGGGAATATTGTGTGCAATGGCGAGTCGAAAGGCCCCTGATTTAAAAGCTTTTAACGTTGGGGCATTGGGCAGAATGCCTCCTTCGGGAAAAATCATGATGTTTCCCCCCTGCTTCAAGCGTTGTGCCGCAGCCTCATAAGCGCGGTGCGAACCCCGTATTTGCCCTCGGGGCACAGCAATGTCGATGGTACGAAAAAACAAACCAAAAAGGGGAATTTTAGCCAATTCGTGTTTGGCCATAAAATGGAGGGTACCCGGTACGGCAGCCGCCATTACCGGAATATCGAGAAAAGAAGCATGATTGGCCACATAAATATAGGGGGCATTTCGGCTCAGTTTGTGCTGTCGTTGTACCTGCAGGCGCAAGCCAATACAAGCAAACAATAGCCAAGCCCAGCCAACCCGGATGCGATGTACCCAACTATACAAAGCCGGTATGCGCAACAAAATGGCATAAAGCGGATATTGCACTAAAAAAGTAATGGCAAACAACACCAGAAACCAAATGGCCCAAAACTGCTGTAAACGAAATATCAAGCCTTTCATGCGGATGCAAAACTACAAACAAATTGCAGTCTCCCTCATTTGACCTGCCGAAAGACCGACTAAAAAACACAGCAACAGCCTGCGATCAGCCATGCTTTTTTGTATTTTGCGCCACTTATGGAAATTGTCGTATCGGGTATCCGTTCTACTGGCCAACTGCATCTGGGAAACTATTTTGGCGCGGTTAAAAATTTCGTGCGTATGCAGCACGAACACAACTGCTACTTTTTTATTGCCGATTATCATGCGCTTACCACACACCCCAACCCCCAAGAGCTGCGTGCCAGCGTGCGGCAGGTGCTGGTGGAATACCTGGCTTGTGGCATCAATCCGGAAGTAGCGACGGTATACCTGCAAAGCGATTTGCGCGAAATCCCCGAGCTCTACATGCTCCTCAATATGCATGCCTATGTGGGCGAACTCGAAAAGGTGCCCACCTTTAAAGACAAAGTTCGCAAGCAACCCAACAATGTAAATGCCGGCTTACTGACCTATCCGGTGCTCATGACGGCCGACGTAATTATTCACAAAGCCACCAAAGTACCTGTAGGCAAAGACCAGGAGCAGCATCTTGAAATGGCGAGGAATTTCGTAAACCGCTTCAACCACTTTTATGGCATCGACTATTTCCCGGAACCTTACCCCTTCAATTTCGGAGAAGCCTTGATTAAAGTGCCTGGATTAGATGGCAGCGGTAAAATGGGCAAATCAGAAGGCAACGCCATTTACCTGAGTGAAGATCCGGCAGCCATTCGAAAAAAAATCATGCGGGCAGTAACCGATAGCGGCCCCACCGAAGCCAATAGCACCCCTACCGAAGCTGTAGAAAACCTCTTTACCCTACTTTCGCTGGTATCGACATCAGAAGTTGTGGCGCACTACCGCCAGGCCTATGCCGATTGCAGTATCCGCTATGGCGATTTAAAAAAGCAATTGGCCGAAGATGTGCTGCAATTTGTGGCACCCATCCGTGAAAAAATCGATGCCATTTCGGCCGACGAGGCCTATATTCAAAAAGTAATGCGCGAAGGCGCTGAAAAAGCCCGCGAAAGTGCAGCGGTTACCCTTCGTGAAGTAAGAGCAATCATGGGATTTTAAGTAAAAGCAATGGGAAAACACATCGCCATAGCCGGCAATATAGGCTCAGGAAAAACCACCCTCACCACCTTGCTGGCCAAACAGTACAATTGGGAACCACATTTTGAGGATGTTGACAATAACCCCTACCTCAACGACTTTTACGAAGACATGCAACGCTGGTCGTTTAACTTGCAAATCTACTTCCTAAACTCACGGTTCCGGCAACTGCAAGACATCCGTAAGCAGCCCAAAGCCGTTATCCAAGACCGGACGATCTACGAAGATGCCCATATTTTTGCGCCTAATTTGCACGCCATGGGCTTGATGACCGGTCGTGATTTCGATAATTATCGCTCCCTTTTCGAAGCCATCAACAACATGATTACACCACCTGATTTGTTGATTTACCTGCGCGCTTCGGTCCCCACCTTGGTAAAACAAATCCAAAAACGCGGGCGTGAATACGAAGACAGCATCCGGCTCGATTATTTGCGTAGGCTGAACGAGCGTTACGAAGCCTGGATCGACACCTATACCGAAGGGAAATTACTGATTGTAGAAGTCGACAACCTCAATTTCGCCGACAAAGCCGAAGACCTTGGCTTTATTGTAAACAAAATTGAAGCTGAATTTAACGGCTTGTTTTAAGCACCGAAAAATTTTGTGCTGCTTCTACTTCGAGCGTACACTTGTCTCCTCAGTTTTCATACTTTTTAAGCAGCTCACCCGCTTATCCCTCTGTGAAAAGAAGAACGCGTAGCTATGGGAACGCTTTCGTATTTTCTTTTCCTTAAAAATTCTTCGCACAGCTTGGATAAAGCCACAACGCGAGACTAGCGCGCTATAGCGCCCGGTCGATGGCTTCGCCCCCCCCCTCGCGAATGCTGAGCTCTTCGCTGTAATTCGCTTTCGTGCCGAGGCGAAGGATTTGGGAAGCTTTCTTTAGCCCATTGGCTGCACCTAAGTTATTGAGCCTTATATTCGCCATTCAAAATTTTCCAAAAAATGAAAGTATTCAGAAACTTCGCCCTCGTTCTGGCTGCCGGCATGTTGGTGTTTACCGCATGTAAAAAAGACGAAATTGACCCTACCGACCCCAACAATCCCAATAACCCCAACAATCCACCTGCCCCAACCAAAGCCGAAATTTTAGCTGAAAAGCCGTGGAAAGTAAAGCTAACCCGCATGATTGAGCAGGGCCAAAACGATACGGCCAATATCAATATTGTAGGTGCCGACCAGTGGCGTTTCAATTTTGTGGCTGATGGTACAGGTACTGCTACGGGCACTTTTATGGCTACACAGCAAAATCCTAATCCTGCATTTAACTGGGTATTTCTTAACAACGACACCCAGATTAGCATTACTCCAACTGCAGGCGGAAATGCCTTGATTTACGACTACAAAACCGAAACTTTGGAGCGTGTAATCCAGAACATCACCCTTCAGTTAATTGACAGCAATGGTAATCCGGTAGGAAACATTACAGGTACCCTCATTGAAATATTTGAGAAAGCAAACTAATCTATTTCAACAACAAGCATTTAAGCCTCGCCAAAAGCGGGGCTTTTTTATTTGCCCAGCTGATCATACTCCCCAAAAACAGCCCAACCGATCCGCCCACAGCTTATTCACCATCAGCTTATTCACCATCAGCTTATTCAAATAGGAAGTTATTGCAATAATTGGCCATGTTCTGCAGGTACTGTTGTGATACTTATTTCAGGCACATAAAAACCAGCTGTAACGCTCACCTCGCTTAGGGGCAGAGGCCCGGCAAGCAGAGGATGCCAACCGAAAGAAATAAGCTGTGGCGGTACGCTGAGGAGCTAGCCCAAACCAACATTATGTAACCCAAGTCACCCTGTAGTGCGGCCAAAATTCCGTATCTTACACCAAAAGCAAAATAGTATGAAACAAATTAATCGCATTGGACTCGACCCACAGAAATCTGCTGCATTAGCCGAAAAATTGAACAACTTGTTGGCCAATTACCAGGTGTTTTACATGAACACCCGGGGCTTTCACTGGAATATCAAAGGTGAAAAGTTTTTTGAATTGCACCTTAAGTTCGAAGAACTGTACAACGACCTCATCCTTAAAATCGACGAATTGGCCGAGCGGGTGCTCACCCTGGGGCATACGCCCATTCACACTTATACCGATTATTTGGGCTTATCGTCGGTGAAAGAAGCCAAGCATGTAACGGCTGGCCGCGAAGCCGTGGGCAGCATCTTAGATGGCCTGCAAACCATTTTGGTGCTTGAGCGCGAATTGCTCGAACTCAGCGGCGAGGCCGGCGACGAAGGCACCAACGCGCTGATGAGCGACTATATCCGCGAACAGGAAAAGCTGGTGTGGATGTACGGCGCCTGGATGAATTGAGTGTAGCAAAATCCAACTTCATTCAAGTTTCAAAGTAGCAGTCCGGATCATGCTACTTCTTAAGGGAAACGGAATTAACACTTCAACGCCTTAGGCTAGCTAAGAGGAATAGGTAGAAAGCGGTAATTCAGCTTTTCGTCAACAGCTTTATTAATTCCGTTTCCGATTTCTTTACTGCAATAAAATTCGGGCCTAAAAAGTCTTCGTATTTGAAGTCGTACTTCCTGAATTCAACCGTTTTTGGGAAAATTTTCCCGAGGATATAGCCTTTGGTTTCGAAATACTTATAAAAATCGAGCAACAATACTTTTGTTGAAATATTGATATAGCCATATTCAAACTGAATCATTTTAATCAGGCCTTTATCTATATGCTCCTCGAATCCTAAAATCGCATCGAATTCAGCCCCTTCCACGTCAATTTTTAGTAAATCCACCTCCGGAATTTGGTTGGCTTTCAAAAATTCGTCACCCTTAACCAATGCAATGCTTTGCTTTTCTGTGGTGGTATAGTTAAGGCCCTCGATGTTTACTACTGAAGCGTGGGTATCTGACGAAAACACATTGATTTCGGCCGTACAGCTTTCTTTAAAGAGCCCTTTTTCGATAGCCACGATTTGAGGGATATGCCCGGTATTTTGCTTTAATTTTTCAAAGGTGGTTTTCACCGGTTCAAAAGCAAAAATCCGGGCAGTTGGATTGGTTTTATGCGCCAAAAGGGCATAAGTTCCAACATTTGCCCCCCCCATCAATAATTACGGATGGCTTATATGTTGCTATTTTCTTCAGTAGGCGAAGCTCTCCATTACTGTATACATCGTGATTTCTATTTTCGTACAAGCGATTCAAAGCCCTACCAAAAGCCGCTAGGATCTTAAAAAAACCATTATGTGTGTTGCGCTTGAAGCATCTTTTGAAGTGCATATTTACATTTTAGCGATAAAGATATTGAGCAGATGGCATACCATTAGCGCTTTAGCTTTTGAGCTGTTGCATTTAGTACCGCCCTAAGGCTTTATGAAATGGCAGCAATGATCCACAAGAACATGCTTAGGGTTGTTACTTTAAATTGATTTTGCCGTCCTTTACCTGAAAGCGGAAATGCACCACCGAATCCACCGCCTTATTGTACCAAGTGGCAGGCTTCCAATTCTTAAGTGTTGCGAAAACCGCTACAACCTCACTGTCGAGTTCCTGGCTTTGGGTTTTATTGTCTATCGCACAGCGTACCAATTCGCCTTTGCAATTTACCAGCAGGGTTACCATGCCCTCTGCTTCAAAATCGGGATGCTCCTTGATAAAGTTCACCTGGCTAGTCAAGGCTTCCGATATTTCTGCCTTAGTCAATGGTGGAACAGCCTTTTCTTGCCCATTACCTTTAATCGGCAAAATGGCCAGTACATTGGTCTCATCGCAAATACCATCTATGGGCTCCTTTACTTCGTATCCCCCCGACCAACTCCATCTTGTTATTTCCCGAAGTTTATGGGTAGGAGCTTTTCGAGCTGATTGATTTTGGTGGTTTGGAGGTTGGTGAGCACGTAGGCTAACCATTCATTTGGGTTAACTTTGGCCAGCTTACATTGTGCCATGAAGGTGTAAATGACAGCTGCTCGTTGGGCTGCTTCGTGGCTACCGGCAAACAGGTAGTTTTTGCGTCCAAGCGCTATAGGCCTGATTTGGTTTTCAATCAGATTATTATCGATTAGCAGGTTGCCATCGAGTAGATAGTTGCTCATTTCTTCCCAGCGTTCAATGGCATAATAGAAGGCTTTACCGATGGCGCTTTTGGGCAATACCAATTTGTTTTCAGCAGCTATCCATTTGCCCATTTCGTTGATAATAGGCAACGCTTCTGTTAAACGTAGCTCTTTGCGCTGCTCGGCTGTAAGCTGCAGCTCAGTGGCCTTGCTTTCGATGGCATACAACTTTTGGATGTATAGCAGTGCCTTTTGCGCCCTGGCTTTATCGTTGTTTTGGGCATCAAAGAACTTACGCCGGATGTGCGCCATGCAAGATAAGTGTACGATATCTGGCCGAGCAGCTATTTGATTATAGCCGGCATATCCATCGGTTTGCATATAGCCGCGGAACGCGCTTAAGGTTTCCCATACATGCTTGCCGCCACGACCAGGCTTGTACTCAAACAGCGATAATTGGGTGATGGGAGCATAATATGCCCAATAATATCCCAAGTGCGTGCTTCCTTTGAGTTTAGGATCCTGAACTTTGATGGTAGTTTCATCAACCTGCAAATAGGTTTGTGCCTTTAGCAAGCCGTGACAATAATCGTAAAGTATTTGGAGGC
>JBKBSO010000051.1:0-503 GCA_046291695.1 Bacteroidia bacterium | reverse complement strand
CTTCTGCCTTTTGTGGTAGTGATTCCTGATCACGTATGAAAGTTGCTTCTCCAATAGAAATCTCTTTTATACTCGATGATTGATTAACATTATCTGTTTTTTCAAAATTAAAATTTACGTTTGGTTGCCATCCTTGAGACTCTTCCATAGTACTCAATAGCTGATCTATTAATGCTTGGATCTGAGTAGGAAGAAAAGGTCTTATTGCTCTAAATTCATTTTTAGCTTCAGTATCTTGTTTATTTTCAAATAACATCATGGCTAGATCAAAACGGGGATAATATAAATTTGGATTCTTTGTAATAATCTCTTTGTACATTTCTATGGCTTTCTTTTGCTTTCCTTGAAAACGATATAAAGCACCTAAGCCATACTCGTATAAAATGTGATCGTAATTATCAGTTTTTCTGTATTTATCTAGTAGTTTCTCAAGTTCTTTCCAGTCTTTATCAATAATGGCTTGATTAATATAATCTTCTAAACTTGAGTTTGGAGGTAGTGTA
>JBKBSO010000050.1:0-503 GCA_046291695.1 Bacteroidia bacterium | reverse complement strand
GGAACAGCAGCAATTCAGATAGCAAAACATTACAAAGCAGATATAATCGCAGTTTGCAATTCCGAAGGACTTGAACTTGTAAATGAATTGGGAGTTAAAAACGTCATTCTATACGACAAAGAAGACTTTACTATACAAACAGAAAAGTTTGATATTATCTTTGATGCTGTGGGTAAAACCACCAAAAAGGATTGTAGTAACCTCTTGACCAAAAACGGCATTTATAAAAGTGTAAGTTCAGGATATGCTTCAGAAACAATACAACAACTACAACTATTAAAAGAACTATTTGAAAAAGGAGAGTTGAAGGCTGTAATTGACAAGACCTTTCCAATAGGCGAAATAATAGACGCACATAGATATGTTGACACAGGAAGAAAAAAGGGAAATGTTGTACTGAAAATAGACGAATGACAAGAACACCAGCCACCAATCGAGTAGACGGCCCCATCAGCTGTCGCTGATGGGGTGCGCCTCTCACACCACTGTACGTACGGGTCACG
>JBKBSO010000049.1:0-527 GCA_046291695.1 Bacteroidia bacterium | reverse complement strand
TATTTCAACAAAAATTTATCAAGCAAACAAATGACTTTGTTTGACTATTTCGGCAACTCACTTGGAGTTGAGCATTACTACAGACACCCAAGAAGTTATGCAAGACGTGGTATTTTTAGTATTTACGAACCAAGTCCAACAATTCGTGGCGTAAACCGACCAATTCCAAAAGGTTACTCAAAACACGAAGGCGACCCAGTTGAAATTTCAGACAAAGTAAGACCACTTACAACAAAAGAAAGAAGTTTAATCCAAACATTTCCCGAAGACTTTATTTTCAACGGTAGTAAAACCGACCTTGAACAGATAATTGGAAACGCAGTTCCTGTAAAACTTGGAGAATATGTTGCAAACTGTATCAAAGAATATATAAGCGACAGACAAGAAAACAAACAAATTACGGTTGGACAATTAGAACTTATATACCACGAATGAAAAGAAGCCCAGCACCTAATCGAGTAGACGGCCCCATCAGCTGTCGCTGATGGGGTGCGCCTCTCACACCACTGTACGTACGGGTCACGTAT
>JBKBSO010000048.1:0-533 GCA_046291695.1 Bacteroidia bacterium | reverse complement strand
TGAGAAATTAATAGTCTATTTTTGTTTGAGATTGAAGTATATTTAAAAAAGTTAAGTTGTTTTTTTAAATGCATAACTTCATCTTTTAGTTTTTTGATTTGTTGCTCTCTTTCGTCCTGTATAGGGTAAGTAAGTTCACCAAATTTTCTAACTAACTGACTGTATTCAATCAATTTATTGTAGTCAAGTTCGAAATCTCCGCTTTTTATATATTTAAGTATAGTCGAGCGAGGTTTTTTATACGCTATAGCAGCATCACTGATCGAAAATTTTTTTAAAAAATGATGATTTTCACCTAGCATACTATTTCACTTAAGGCATTATTAATTTCGTATATATATGTTAATAAAATTAACACATACAAGATATAAATCTTTAATCATTATTGGTTAATAATCGAACGTTTACTTTACACATGCCCTACTCTGATAATTTTTCTATTATTAAATCAATATGCTTTTAAAAATTTATATTATTAACATAATACACCTTATACGAAATGTGTTATAATTTTCCTTAGAAATCAATGCTGT
>JBKBSO010000047.1:0-547 GCA_046291695.1 Bacteroidia bacterium | reverse complement strand
GTTTCAAACCAAGAATTTGAAGATTCCTTTTTGACAAAAGAACTTTACAATCAAAGAGAGTTAAATTTCGCAAGACATATTTTGCAAGAGTTAGACAAATATTTACAAGACTATAAGGAATACCCTGACTATTCGACAATTAATACAATTGAACACATTTTGCCACAAACTTTAAATGACCATTGGAAAATATATTTAAAAGATGATGCGGAAAATCCTAATTTAAAAATTGAAATTAATACAGTTGGCAATTTGCTTTTAAATAGTAGTCCAGCTAACAGTACATTTGGTCAAAAACCATTTGCTGAAAAAATAAATCTTTACACTGATGTTTCGGCATTATCGAGAGAACTAAAAGAAAGCAAATTACCAAAATGGGACATTGAAGAAATAAATAAGCGTTCTAAAAAACTATCCGAAATTGGACTTGAAATTTGGAAATGGATAAACTAAAAATAAGCACTACCACCAATCGAGTAGACGGCCCCATCAGCTGTCGCTGATGGGGTGCGCCTCTCACACCACTGTACGTACGGGTCACGTATAC
>JBKBSO010000004.1:66415-204980 GCA_046291695.1 Bacteroidia bacterium | reverse complement strand
TGGGCAAAATAATGCTCACTTCTTGCTCATGGTCATCTAAAAAATAGGCCAATTGCTCATGATAAACGCCTGTGGCTTCCATTGCGAACCGCAATGGAACATCTTTAGCAGCTTGCTTCTTAGCCCAGCTCAAGAGCATGGTACATCCCTTATGCGTGTTTGCAAAAGTCTTGGCTGAGGATAAGTTTTGTGAAAAATCCTCATGCAAAGTTCCAAAGCACACTACTAACTCTTTCTGCGCTACGTCGATACCGCATACTTGCTTTACAATCTTTTTCATAGAACATTTTTTTGGGCTTAGCAAGTGAAAAACTCTCATCGTTTTGTCTCCTGGTTGGATATTCTGGATATGCCGCAAGCAGCATTCCTTACATTCTGTTCAAACTCTAAGAGAAAAAAGGGGAGGTATAATCTCAGCGACAGTATGTCTTATGACTACTTAGGCGCAGAACGCACTCTCACCCTTTTTTCACTTACCTCACGGTATGAAATTCGATGAATTTTTTTATTGAGACAAACATAGGAGGCGCAGAGGGTTTCTTTCTTTTCTGGAGCAGCTGCTTTCGAAATTTACAGCTGCAGTTTCTTAAACAGCTTTTATTGGTGCTACTAGCAGCTTCAGCTGGCCGCGAGGCAACGGAGCCTTTTGGCCTGCGCTGCTTTCGCAGCTTGGCCGGAGTTCGCAGAGTAACGGCCTCGGCGGCCTCAGGTGTGTTGTTGAAAACTTATGAGCCATAAGCCTTCGGATAAGTGCATTGAAACGTAGGCGTAAAAAAAATCCCCGCAGTTCCTAAGTGCGGGGATTCCGTTAAATGTTGATTTGCTCGCCGGCAGCACTAAAGAAGTGGTATTCTGCCATATGGTAGCTGTTTTCGCTTTTGATTTTCACCCAGCGTTTGTATTTGAGCCACCAACGCATTCGTGCCGAAGGAAGCCCATTGGTGAAATAGGCAGCCAAATAAGGATGCAAGTGTAATTCGAGCGTTTTTTCGTTTTGCTCTTGCAGGATGTATTTGAGATGCGCTTCTATTTCATCGGAGAGCAAGATGCTCGGCCGCACTTGTCCAGTGCCTTCGCACATGGGGCATTGTTCATTCGTTACCACGTTTACTTCGGGACGCACCCGCTGACGCGTAATTTGTAACAAACCGAATTTTGAGATGGGAAGTACGGTATGTTTGGCACGGTCGGTATTCATGGCATCGCGCATGCGTTCGTACACCAATTTTTTGTTGGCAGCCTTACGCATATCGATGAAGTCGATAACAATAATGCCGCCCATATCGCGCAAACGAAGCTGGCGGGCAATTTCATCGGCTGCCTCGAGGTTGGTGTTCAGGGCGTTGTTTTCCTGGTCCATATCCTGCTTCATGCGATTGCCGCTGTTCACGTCAATTACATGCAGGGCTTCGGTATGCTCAATGATGATGTACGCACCTCCTGGCATGGTTACATTTTTGCCGAATGCACCTTTCACCTGCTTGTCGATGCCGAAATGTTCGAACATCTGCTGTTTCCCCTTGTAGAGCTTCACGATTTCGGCCTTGTCGGGGGCTATACCGCTCACGTAGTCTTTGACTTCCTCATGCATCCGAGGGTCATCGAGGTAAATGGAGGTGAAAGAGTCGTTGAGCAGGTCGCGGAGCATGCTGGTGGTACGGGCAATTTCCTGCACCAAGCGATCTGCCGGCTTGGCTGTACGCAAGAGTTGAATGGCTGCTTCCCATTTGGCTACCAGCTCTTTGATATCGCGCTCTAACTCTTCGGCTTCACACCCTTCGGCCGCTGTTCGAATAATAACCCCAAAATTGCGGGGTTTTACGCCCAATGCTATCTGCTTCAGCCGCTTTTTCTCAGCCTGGTCATTGAGTTTTTTCGAAACGTTGACCGAATCGCTAAAGGGTACCAATACGCAATAGCGACCGGCAATAGATACTTCGCTGCTCAGACGAGGACCTTTGGTACTGATGGGTTCTTTAACCACCTGAACCATGATTAACTGCCCTTTGGTTAATAGATCGGCTATTTTGCCGTCTTTACTGATCTCTGCTTCGGGTTTAAAGTGCTGGAGTAAGGCTCCTTTCTTTTTGCCCGATATCACATCGTCGGTAAATTTCTTGAGTGAGTTGAATTGTGCGCCCAGGTCGAGGTAGTGGAGGAATGCATCCTTCTCGTAGCCTATGTCTACGAAGCAGGCATTTAAACCCGGTACCACTTTTTTAACGCGGCCCAGATAGATGTCGCCTACCTGAAAGGATTTATTGCTCGTTTCCTCACTGAATTCCACCAATCGCTTCTCTTCGAACATCGCGATTTCGAAGCCTGTGGACGTACTTCTCACATATAAGGATTTGTTCAAGGAACCTCCTTTTGTAAGCTGTTTACTTAAAAATTACATTTTCCGACTTAAAAAGTCAAAAAACAACAAAACTGTCACCCGTTCCAAATGGCCAGGTGACAGTGTACGCTACGACAAAGAAGCTGGATTACTTCTTCTTGTGACGATTTTTTCTAAGGCGCTTTTTACGCTTGTGTGTTGCAATCTTATGACGCTTTCTTTTTTTACCGCAAGGCATAATAATGTCGTTTATGGGGTTGAACTTTTAATACTGTTGATGTACTGGTCGACCTGAGCAATGACGCCTTCGTCGCGCACCAGGCCTTTATACAATTCGAGGGTTTGAATGGCTTTGTCGAGCTCGCCCAAATTGTAATAAGCTTCTCCCAGTCCGAGGTAGGCATCGGCAAAGGCAGGATACCAGCCGATGATGTTAGAGAAGCGCTCCACTGCTTTATCGTGTTGACCACTGGTGATGGCCAATCGTGCCAAGTGTACATTGGCTTTGAGGTGGTGTGGTTCTTCTTTCACAATGTCGAGCAACTGCTGGATGCCACGCATGGGTTGAGCAGTGCCGGTAACGATCGCATTGGCCAGGTCGGCGCGCATGTCGAGGTCGTTGGGGTCGAGGGCTGTGGCTTGTTCCATGCTGGCGATGGCCTGGCGGTGGAAGTAGCTCGACAGCAAGGTGTCGTTGCTGAGTTCGGCAGCTGTTTGAAAACGGCTTCCGGCCAGCATGTAGGCGAGCGCATCGGGGCTGAGTTCGGCCGCCCGGAGGTGGTACACGGCTGCAGCACCATATTCGCCTTTGGTATCCCAAACAGCGGCCATGCTGCGGTTTAAGGCCGCAGCCTGCTGTTCTTGTTTTACCGTATCGAGGGCCAATTTGATGGGCTGGAGTTTTTCGAGCTCCTCTGCTTTCAAACGTCCCTCGGCTATGGTAAGCACAGCCTGGTCGTCCATGCCACTCCGTTCGATAACGGGCGCTGTGAGGTCCTGAGTAAGCACCGTTTTCTTGCCAAAAACGAATAAGCTTACGAAAAGAACGCCACCAAGGCCGATGACCGATAGCTGCTTTTTATTCATGCCTAATTAGGCTACCACGCCCGATTTGATGTTATCCTTCACCTCATCGATGAATTGCTTCGAAGGCTTGAAATGTGGAATGAAATGCTCCGGAATTTCAATGGAAGTGTTTCTTGAGATATTACGCGCAATTTTACGGGCACGCTTTTTAACGATGAAACTGCCGAAACCACGAACGTAGATATTCTCACCATTTTTGATGGAATCTTTAACGGTGCTGAAAAAGGCTTCTACTACCTGTTGTACATCTACCTTCTCGATGCCGGTATCTTCGGCAATCTGGCTAATAACTTCTGCTTTGGTCATCTTGATTAGTGATTAAGACTGTCTATTTTTGAAACGGAATGCAAAAATACAGTATTGATTTGAATTAAGAAGGTGTATTCCATGTATTTAATCAAGAAAATGAAAAAATGTTAGACTTCAGCCGGCTATTGATTGCCTGGTATACAGAATATAAACGCGATTTGCCTTGGCGTAATAGCCGTGATCCTTACGCTATTTGGCTTTCGGAGGTTATTTTACAACAAACGCGCGTGGCACAGGGCTTGTCGTATTATGAAGCTTTTATTACCACCTTCCCACGGGTTCACGACTTGGCGGCAGCCGAGGAGCAGCAGGTTTTACGTCTGTGGCAAGGTTTGGGCTATTACAGCAGGGCGCGTAACCTGCACCGAGCAGCCAAACAGCTGGTGCAGGAATATGGGGGCGTATTTCCCGCCGATTACGAAAGCCTACGTAAACTGAGCGGCGTAGGCCCTTATACGGCTGCTGCCATTGCTTCTATAGCATTTAACCTCCCTAAAGCGGTGGTCGACGGCAATGTGTACCGGGTTTTAAGTCGTATTTGGGGAATCAGAACACCTATTGATGGTCAGGCCGGCCAAAAGCAGTTTGCCGATTTGGCCAGTCAACTGCTCGATCCCAATCGGCCTTCGGAGCATAACCAAGCCTTGATGGAGTTTGGCGCGCTGCAGTGCGTACCCCGAAATCCCGATTGTACCAACTGCCCGTTTGCCCCAGTGTGCGTTGCGCACCTGCGCAACGAAGTCTCCTTGTTCCCAGTAAAAGCAGGAAAAACCAAAGTACGTGAACGGTTTTTTAATTATGTGGTTTTCCGGCAGGCAGATGGATTGTATTTGCGGCAGCGTTTGGCGGGTGATGTTTGGCAGCATCTCTGGGATGTAGCCTTGTTTGAGGCCGAAAAAGAGTTGGATGAAAAAGAAATTTTGACGCAAATCGCGCAAAAATTTGCACTTAAGCCGGTCGATTTTCAACTAATTAGCCATTCTGAGCGTGTAAAGCATGTTTTGACGCATCAGCGGATTTTCGCAAAGTTTTGGCTGGTTCAAATTTTTCATAACTTGCAGGATAAGGAGCTTAAATTTGTAGCCGTAAATGAACTCAACAAATACCCGCTCCCAAGATTAATTGAATATGTATTTAAAAAGCATCAGGCATGGCTGGATTGAATAAAGTAATGCTCATTGGCAATCTGGGAAAAGATCCCGAGGTAAAAACCCTTGAAAATGGCGCTAAAATCGCCACTTTTCCCCTGGCAACTTCCGAAACCTACAAAGACAAAGAAGGTAATCGCCAAACCCGTACCGAATGGCACAACCTGGTGCTCTGGCGTGGTTTGGCCGATATAGCCGAAAGCTACCTGCATAAAGGCTCGCAAGTATTTATCGAAGGTAGGCTATCGACCCGCAAATGGGAGGATAAAGAAGGCCATACACGCTACACTACCGAGGTTATTGGTGATAACTTGGTCTTGTTAAACCGCGCCAGTGATCAGCAAGGCGGGAATGCCTCAAGCGGAAGTTACGCGGCCGGTAACCGGCCGACTACGGATGATCTCGTGAATGGCGGCGAAGATGACCTGCCCTTCTAAGTTTAACCAAACCCCATAGTTTTGGATAGTTCTGACGAGGTTCCGCAATCGCTTTTTACTGAATTACTGCAGATTTCTGTGCAGGCAAGTGCCGGTGAATTGCTCATATCACTGGCCATCATTTTTGGATTGCTCTTTTTATCGGCCCTGGTTTCGGGAGCCGAAGTAGCCTATTTTTCGCTTTCACGTAATCAGCTAGAGGATTTAGCCGATTCAGAGGTGGAACGCGATAAGGCCGTACTTAGCCTACTGGCGAAACCTAAGGAGTTGTTGGCTGCCTTGCTCATAGGCAACAACTTCATCAATGTGAGCATCGTTATTCTTTCGTACTACTTCACTTTTAGTCAGTTCGATTTTGGTGAAATGCTTTGGCTTGGCTTTTTGCTACAGACCATCCTGGTTACTTTTGTGATTGTGATGCTGGGCGAGGTGGTGCCCAAGGTGTATGCCACGGAAAATACCCTGAAAATGGCGCGTTTTATGTCACCCTGGCTACGGGCCATGGTCTGGATTTTCCGCCCGATTAGTTGGATGCTGGTGCAAGGGACCAGTCTTATCGACCGGCGATTCAAACAGCAAAACCAGCAGGTATCTATTGATGAACTCAACCAGGCCATTGAAATGACCTATGAAGAGGAACCCGAAAACCCTGATGAAAAAGACATCCTGAAGGGCATTGTCAACTTTGGCAACATCAGCGTTAAGCAGGTGATGATACCCCGCCAAGACATTAAGGCTATTGAGTATGAGACCGATTTTCATGTGCTTAAGGCCTTAGTCACCGACTGGGGCTATTCGCGCATTCCGGTTTACCGTGAGTCGCTCGATCACCTCGAAGGGATACTTTACCTCAAGGATTTGTTGGCCTACCTGGAAGAGCACGCCGATTTTGAATGGCAGAAGCTCTTACGAAAGCCCTTTTTTGTGCCTGAGAAAAAACGTATCGATGATTTGTTTCGCGATTTTCAAACCAAGCATACCCACATTGCCATGGTGGTAGATGAATACGGGGGCTGTAGTGGATTGATTACGTTGGAAGACGTTTTAGAAGAAATTGTGGGTGAAATTAACGACGAATATGACGATGAGGAAGAAAGCCAGCTTACCCAAATTGATGAGCGTACCTATGTGTGTATGGGCAAAATTCAATTGCAAGAACTGAGCAAACATACCGGTTTTGATATAGAGGTTTTTGAGGAGGTTCTAGGCGATGCCGATACCCTGGCAGGTTTGATTCTGGAAATAGCAGGTCGAATCCCCGAAATCAACGAGCATTTGAGCTATCATGGGTATGAGTTTGTAGTTACCGAGGCCGACGAGCGGAGGATCAAAACGGTTCAATTGAGCTTTCCAGGAGAAACTGTTGAACCAGGTACAGGAGGCGATAGTTTTGAAGTATAATGTAATTTTGTGGCTCATGCTGGCTTTTTGGAGCTGTAGCTCCGAGCCGGTTAGTCCAAAACCGTATGCCTTTCATCGTATCCAGTTGCCTGAACGCGATTATGTGCGCTTGAACACCGATTGCCCTTTTAGTTTTGAGCTGCCCGGTTTTGTGAAAGTGAGCAGTCCGCCTAATGCCGAACATCCTTGCTGGATGAATCTGGAATATCACGAAATTAAGGCCACCATACACCTGAGCTATAAACCGATTGCTTCAAAGACCGAACTTGGCCGTTATATCGACGATTCGCAACGCATGACTTTTAAGCATACGATTAAGGCAAGCAGTATCGAAGAAATCCCAATCCACCACCAAGGAAAGCGCTTGTATGGGTTGTTTTATCGGGTAGGTGGGAACGCTGCCAGTAATTCACAGTTTTATATCACCGACAGTACCCGGCATTTTGTACGTGGGGCCATGTATTTTATGGCGGAGCCACGTGCCGACAGTCTCGCTCCGGTTATTGATTATATGCTCGATGATGTGATGCGCATTGTTGAAAGTTTTCAGTGGGAATAGCATACCACGGTCTATTACGAGTCATTTTTGTGCCTTAAATTCGCCATATGTCTGCTTTCGGCGATTTTCTGCAAACACCCATCGAATTTCTTAAGGGGGTAGGTCCTATGCGGGCAGAATCGCTCAAACAGGAGTTGGGCATCAGGGTGTATGAGGATTTGTTGCAGTTTTTTCCTTTTCGACATATTGATCGTACGCGTTACTACCACGTTTCGGAATTGCAGGAATCGATGGCATTGGTGCAGCTCAAAGGGGTGATTACGGGTTTGAGTTTGGCAGGTACCGGACATAAACAACGATTGGTAGCCCGCTTTACGGATGGCAGTGGCGAGATGGAACTCATTTGGTTTCAGGCCATTCGTTGGGTGCAGAGTGGCATCAAAATCAATGAGCCCTATGTGGTTTTTGGACGGCCGACGCTGTTTAAAAACAGCTTTTCGATGGCGCACCCCGAACTGGAACTGGTGAAGGATATTCAAGCCGGACAGGGGCATGCCAAGCTGCAGCCGGTATACAACACCACCGAAAAGCTGAAACAAAAACGTATTGATGCCCGGGCCATGGCGCGCTTCAGCTGGGAATTGCTGCAACAAGCCGGGCCGCATATACACGAAAATCTGCCTGCCGGGCTGCGACAAAAGTACCAACTCATCGATCGGGCGGCAGCCTACCGGCACATTCATTTTCCCGATAGCATTGAACGGCTGGAAGCAGCTCGCCGTCGGCTGAAGTTTGAAGAGCTCTTTTTTTTGCAACTAGGCATGATTTACAACAAACGGCTTCGGCAGGCACGCATTCGTGGGCGGGTTTTTGCCCAAGTAGGCGAGGCCTTCAACCATTTTTACAAAGAACAATTGCCGTTTGCACTGACTGAGGCCCAGAAACGCGTGATGCGCGAAATTCGACACGATTTAAAAAGCGGCAGGCAGATGAATCGTTTGCTTCAAGGCGATGTGGGCAGCGGCAAAACCGTGGTAGCCCTGATGTGCATGTTGCTGGCTGTCGACAACCAATGCCAGGCCTGCCTGATGGCACCTACCGAAATTTTAGCACGGCAGCATTTTGAATCGCTCAGCAGCCTGCTTCAAGGAAGCGGATTGGAAATTGGATTACTGACGGGAAGTACACGGCAAAAAGAGCGCAACCGCTTGCATGAAGGCTTGCGAAACGGCAGCATCCAATTGCTGGTAGGTACGCATGCCCTCATTGAACCCGAGGTGCAGTTTAAGCAGTTGGGTTTGACCATTATTGACGAACAACATCGCTTTGGTGTGGCACAACGTGCAGCTTTGCGTCAGAAAAGTGATGTTGAGCCGCATGTGCTGGTGATGACCGCCACGCCCATTCCGCGTACGCTCGCCATGAGTTTGTATGGCGATTTGGATATTTCGGTAATTGATGAGTTACCGGCAGGACGTAAGCCCATTAAAACCATACATGCCACCGACGCACAGCGCTTAAAGTTGTTTGCCTTTATGCGCCAACAGATTGCGGCAGGCCGGCAGGTATATGTAGTTTACCCGCTCATTGAAGAATCGGAAAAGCTCGATTTGAAAGATCTGACAGATGGTTATGAGTCGATTTGCCGGGCATTTCCCAGGCCCGAATATCAGGTGAGCATTGTGCATGGCCGCATGAAGGCAGAGGCTAAACAATTGGAAATGGAAGCCTTTGTGCAGGGAAGAACGCATATTATGGTGGCCACTACGGTGATAGAAGTTGGGGTAAACGTACCCAACGCCAGTGTGATGGTGATTGAAAATGCCGAGCGATTTGGTTTGTCGCAATTACATCAGCTTAGGGGCAGGGTAGGGCGCGGTGCTGAGCAATCGTATTGTGTACTTATGAGCTCGCAAAAGCTCAGCGAAGATGCCAAGCTCAGGCTAAAAACCATGTGCGAAACCAATGATGGGTTCCGGATTGCGGAGGTTGATTTGCAATTGCGCGGGCCAGGCGATTTGGCAGGTACCCAGCAAAGCGGCATGGTTGATTTTAACATTGCCGATTTAAGCACCGATGGCGAAATTTTGCGTGCGGCACGTACAGCGGTGGAGCATATTCTGGAGCAGGATCCCGACCTGCAGACGGTAGTTTCGCGCCAGTTATTGCATGCCTACCAACTGCAGTTTCGCCGACACAAAAACTGGAGTGCGATCAGCTAAGGGGAAAGTGGGGCTGCTGAGGGGCTTGGTGTAGTACTCCCCAATCCCATATCACCAAAGTGCGAGCTATGGTGATTTTCATTGGTTGATGGGCTTAAGTTGTTCATTTTTATTGACTTGAACACTGGTCGGATTCTTGGGGCATACTGCACAGAGTTCATTTCTCGAAATTGTTGATAGGTTTGTCAAAAAACTAGCAGTCATCCTTCCCATCAAGGAGTACAATAAAATGGTAAATGATTTGGAAGAACTCGAAGACATCAAGCTTTATGATGCCGCAAAAAAAGCAAGTAGGAGTTAATAGATGCCGAAGAGGCTTTCAAAGATGCTTTTCTGCCCAACACTCAGCAAGGCCTGGGTACAGCTTCGCCAGGTAAGTCACAAGCAAGATAAGGGAAATAACTCGAGATGAACAAGGGTGGGTTGGAAAAAACGAACAATAGATTTTGTCGACAGTATACCATAAGCCAGCCCGTTAGGCTTTTTGGCATTTAACCATCGTTCGCTTGTGATGGTAGTCGACAAAGGTTCCAATGAATTGCTCTCAATGCATTGGGTCAATTGCGCATAACTTGCTTATTGCTTTTAGCTTTTGAATGGCCTAGCCAGGCAGAGCTCGCCCTTGATGCGGATGTTAATGGTTCTAGATGAAATGAATCAGACAAGATTCACCGCAATGCCCGAATCAGCAGCACAATCAAGCAGAACAGGAACATCAGGATGCTTACCCGATTAATGCCGTGCATTACCTTGAGGTTGAAATTGGTTGTTTTGTGCGGACCATTGGGTCGGAAAACATTCACAAAATAGAGCAACACTTTTTTCATAATCGTAAAACAGATTTGCAGACACTAAGTTTTTTTTATCCATATGCTGGCTCAAAAGCCACATTTATTCGCCAAAGGCTACCGAGCTCTGTTCTCTTCGTTCTCCTCTGGGAATGCGAAGCATGCACCAGAAAAGGGCTCCGCTGCCTCGCGGCAAGCCATAGTTGACAGCTGCACTGACAAAAAAAGTAGTTCAAATGCGATAAACTGCAAGCTACGGAATTAGTGGTTCTAGGCAGTATAAAACTCTGCGGTAAGAAAAAAGCCGCCCTTTCTGTGCTAACAATCGTATGGATGGGCCGCCAAAGTTTCATCGCAGGCTTAATTTACGCCCGCTGTCGAGGCGAATGAGTATGCCCAGCAAGATGGTAAACGACCATAGCGAAGAGCCACCATAGCTGATAAAGGGCAGCGGAATGCCAATTACCGGCAGCAGGCCAATGGTCATCCCGATGTTCACAAAAACGTGAAAAAACAGGATGGATGCCACCCCATAGCCATATACCCGGGCGTAGCGGGTACTTTGCCTTTCGGCTACCTGCAGGATGCGAATGAGCAGCAGGCTGTATAGTACCAGCAACACAAAACTGCCAATAAAGCCGTATTCTTCGCCAATGGTACAAAAAATGAAGTCGGTACTTTGCTCGGGCACAAAGTCGAACTTGGTTTGCGTGCCCTGCAAAAAGCCCTTGCCTGCAAAGCCGCCAGAGCCAATGGCAATGAGTGATTGGTGCACATTGTAACCGGCACCCCGGAAGTCTTCTACCTTGCCCAGCAACACATTGATGCGTTGTCGTTGGTGTTCTTCGAGTATGTTGTCGAAGGCATAATCGACAGAAAAAATGAGCAGCAGGGCGGGAATGGCCACCAACAGGGCTTTTTTGGTAGCCGGTATCATTTTACGCGAGAGTAGGATATAAATGGTGGTGAGCGTTACTACCCCAACCGTCACAATCCATTCGTTAAGCAGGAGGGTAAGCACTACTACAAAAATAGCCAGGCCTGCCAGCAGCAGGTATGCGATGGGCAGACCTTCGCGATAAAGCACAAAGATGAAGGAGAAGTACACCAGGGCACTGCCCGTATCGTGCTGTAAAACTATGATGGCGATGGGCAGGGCAATGATGCTGCCGATGGCCAGTTTGGTTTTGTTCTTCTGGATGCTGGTATCGGTATTGCTGAAATAATAGGCCACCATCATGCAGGTGGCAAATTTCATAAACTCGGCTGGTTGCAAGCGAAAACTACCGATTTCGAACCAGCCTTTAGCGCCATTTACCTCTATGCCAAAAAATATCACCAACAAGCCCAGCACCAGGGTGCTGAGGTAAACAATGGGCGATATGCCTTCGTAGATTTTGAAATCGAGGGCCAGCAGCACAATCATGATTAAAAAGCCAGTGCCAATCCACAGCAATTGTTTGCCATAGTTTTGGCTCAAATCGAAAATACTGCTGTGTGCTTCGTTGTACACGGCCGAATACACGGCTATCCAGCCAATAAAGCACAGCAGTACATACAGCAACAATAAAGGCTTGTCGATGTACTGAAAGATGGTACGTTCGGAGCGACTGGTGCCTATCATGGTATGTGAGCCTCCAAAATACGCTTTTCAAGGGCGGGGCGTTTGGTGCCTCCTAATAAATATTGTTCAATCATAAGGCTGGCAATGGGTGCTGCCCACACCCCGCCAAAACCGGCATTTTCAACCATTACTGCAATGGCAATTTGGGGATTTTCGCGTGGGGCGAAACAGACAAATACCGCGTGATCTTTGCCATGGGGGTTTTGCGCTGTGCCGGTTTTGCCGCAAATTACAATGCTGTCGAGCCGCCCATATGCCCTGGCAGTACCGGCATCTACCGCCTTTTGCATGGCTTCAATAACAACTTCAAAGTATTCGGCCTTGATTTCAACCGATTTTTGTTCGGTAGCTACTTCAGGTTTTCGGCCTTCGCTGCCAATGCCTCGTACCAAATGTGGGGTAAAATACCAGCCCCTATTGGCGATGATGGCCATTACATTGGCCATTTGTAGGGGAGTCATACTCACTTCACCTTGTCCGATGGCAAGCGAAATGATGGTATTTGCACGCCAGCGGTTTGCTCCATGTATTTTATTGTAGTAGTCAACGCTAGGCAGTATGCCTTTAACTTCGTTGGGTATGTCTATTCCCGTGCGTTCGCCCACTGTAAAACGATGCATATAACTGCGCCAGAGGTCGTACCCCTCTGCCGGGCTCAAGCCAGGATTATGATCGACCATGGTTTTGAACGACCAGCAGTAGTAGGGGTTGCATGAAAACTGAATAGATTCTTCGAGGTTGAGGGCCGTGTGCACGTGGGTACATTTTACGGTATGCGATCCCATGCGGTAGCCGCCTCCACAAGGAAATCGGGTTCCGGCATGTAGCAGTCCTAGTTCCTGACCGATTAGTGCTTGTACGGGTTTGAAAATAGAACCCGGCGGATATTGGGCCTGCAGGGGGCGGTTGAACAGGGGTTTGAGCGGATCGCCCACCAATTTGGCGTAGTTTTTTCCCCGTACGCTGCCCACCAACAGGTTAGGGTCGTAATTTGGGGCGCTTACAAAGGCCAGGATTTCGCCGGTGGAAGGCTCTATGGCTACGGCACTACCTTTTTTATTGGCGAAAAGACTTTCAGTATATTGCTGTAAGGCGATATCGAGCGATAACTCAAGCTCTTCGCCCGAAACGGCGAGGCTATCGAATTCGCCTTCTTTGTAACTGCCTACTACCCGGTTGTGTACGTCTACATATTGGTATCTAACCCCCCGCTTACCCCGGAGGATTTCTTCGTACGAAAGTTCGATGCCAGCTATACCAATGTAATCGCCCATTTGGTAATAGCCTTCTGAGGCTTCAATTTGCTTTTCGTTTACCTCGCCAATATACCCAAGTACGTGTGCTGCACTGCTACCCGGATAATAACGGACCGTTCGTGATTCGGGATAAAATCCGGGGAATTCATGTAAGCGCTCCTGGATGGCGGCAAAATCTTCGATGCTGATTTGTGGCAAAAAAAGCGACGCTTTGAATCTTGAGTACCGACTGGCCTTTTGCATTTTTTCCTCGAAGGCCAAGCGCTCAATGCCCAATAATTTGCAAAACGCCAGGGTGTCCATTTCCTTGCTAAGCTGACGGGGAACCACCATCAAATCGTAGATGGGCCGGTTTACCACCACACGTTCGCGATTGCGGTCGTAAATGATACCACGGGCGGGGTAAACCGTTACTTTGCGAATGGCATTTTGCGTGGCCCATAAGCTGTAGGAGTCGGTTATCACCTGTATGTAAAACAGGCGTGCTAAGAATATGACAAATATTCCCAGCATGATGAAGAGTATGATTTGCTGTTGTCCGTTCGACCTCATGATTTTTTCCGCGGGCTGAGGTCAAAATAACGAAATGCAAGCACGCAAATCAAGCTGAGTAGGCTACCTACCAGGCTTTTCCATAAAATCAGCCAGATTTCGCTCCAATCGAAGGAGGCGATGCTAAACAGAAAAATATGGTGCACTACGATGAGCAGGGAACTGTAGGCCAAAAACTGTAGGAACTCTATTTCACGTATTTTGATGTTCTGCAAATCATCAAAATTGCTTCTTGGGATACTTACACGAATCCAAGCCGGTCGTAGAAAGGCGATTAGTGTACTGGCCATGGCGTGCATGCCACCAGTATTCGAAAAAACATCTACCAGCAATCCGCTCGCAAAGGCAGCCAGCATGAGCAAGGATCTAGGAGTACTCAACGGCAGCATCAGGATGAAAAACACATATACAAAGGGATTGTGCAAGCCCAAAAAGGCGATGTGGTTGAACAAGCTGATTTGCAGGAACACCATCAGCAGGCCACGAAATATGTTTTTAATCCACTCAGTTGTCATAATTGAGCCCTTCCTCTAATGCTTCACGTTCTTCCTGTACCTTGCTGCCAATGATTTGTACAAAGGCCATCCGGCTAAAATCGTTGGCCAAGGCGATTTGTACTTGGTAGGTACTGCTGCCTTCGGGTTTGCTAAACGATTTTATGGTACCGATGAGCAAATTTTCGGGGAATATGTTGGAGTACTCGCTGCTGGTGATGGTGTCGCCTTCAGCCAATTCAATGTGTATCGGAATTTCGATGAGGCTGGCTTCGCGGAAATTACTTCCCGGCCAAATGACGGTACCCGTGGTGCCGCTTGTTCGGTGTCGTGCGCTGATGCGGGTTGATTTATTGAGCACCGAAATGACCGTAGAAAAGTGCTCTGAAACGTCTTTTACAATGCCAACTACTGCGCCTGCGTTTACCACGGCCATGCGTGGCCTGATGCCTTGTAAGCTACCTTTGTTGAGGGTGAGGTAATTGTTGCGAAAGCTGTAGGTATTATTCACCACACGGGCTTGCTGAAAGTGGTAGCGGGCATCACCGGCCTGCAGGCTATCGTGCAGGAGCCAAATGCTGCTATCGTTTTCGGCCAGCAGGTACAAGCGGTTTTGCAGCCTGCTGATTTCGCCAGCCAGGCTATCGTTTACTTCTCCAAGGCGTAAAAAGTAGCGGGCATCGGCTATGCGTTTGTAAATTTCGCCTGAAAAGCGGTTGCTGCTGTTCAGGAATCCTGCACGATGGTAGGCGTTGTTGTTAATGGTTAACACCAGCGCAATCGTTTGCAAGACAACGAATAAAAACACCAGCCGTAGCCTGAACAGAAAAAGCAATATGGCCCGCATGGGTGCTTATCAGGTCATCAGGAAGTTGAACCGATCGATGTTTTTGAGGGCAATGCCTGTACCACGTACTACGGCACGTAAGGGGTCTTCGGCAATGTGTACCTTCAACTTGGTTTTTTGTCCGATGCGCTTATCGAGGCCGCGAATGAGGGCGCCACCTCCCGTGAGGTAAATGCCGGTTTCGTGTATGTCGGAGGCCAGCTCGGGCGGGGTGATTTCTAAGGCTTTCAAAATGGCGCCTTCTACCTTGCTGATCGATTTGTCGAGGGCATGGGCAATTTCGGTATAGCTCACGGTAATCTGCTTGGGAATACCTGTCATCAAATCGCGACCGCTTACGGTAATATCCGCGGGCGGTTCATCGAGTTCGGGCAGGGCAGAGCCCACCTGTATTTTAATCATTTCGGCGGTGCGCTCACCAATGAGCATATTGTGTTGACGACGGATGTACTCCAACACATCGGCGGTAAACTGGTCGCCAGCCACGCGAATGCTTTGGTCGCACACAATACCTGCCAGGGCAATCACCGCAATTTCGGAGGTACCACCCCCGATGTCGATGATCATATTACCCTTGGGTTCTTCCACATCGATGCCGATACCGATGGCTGCAGCCATGGGCTCGTGGATGAGGTACACCTCTTTGGCTCCTGCATGCTCGGCGGAGTCGCGAACGGCTCGCTTTTCTACCTCGGTAATGCCCGATGGTATGCAGATAACCATGCGCAACGAAGGCGCAATGAAGCGCTTCTTCGGGTTAATCATGTCGATCATCCCGCGTATCATGTTCTCCGCAGCATGGAAATCGGCAATTACCCCGTCTTTGAGCGGACGAATGGTTTTGATGTTCTCGTGTGTTTTCCCATGCATCTGCTGGGCCTGCTTGCCGATGGCCAGTACCTTATTGGTGGTGCGATCGATGGCCACTATCGATGGCTCATCTACCACAATCTTATCCTTAAAGATGATCAGCGTATTCGCTGTGCCCAGGTCAATGGCTATTTCCTGGGTGAAAAAATCAAATAATCCCATGTATCAGTTTCGGTAATCCGACAAATTTAATGTTTAAAATGACGTATGCCAGTAAACACCATCGACATTCCGTGTGTATTGCAAAAATCGATGCTGTCTTGGTCTTTAATGCTGCCTCCAGGCTGTATAACCGCCCGTATGCCTTCGTTGTATGCCACTTCCACGCTATCGGCAAAAGGGAAGAAGGCATCGCTCGCCAAAACAGCCCCGTGCACATCAAAATTGAAGCTTCGGGCCTTGTGAACGGCCTGCTTCATGGCATCTATGCGCGAGGTTTGTCCGGTACCACTGCCAATCAACTGTTTGTTTTTGGCCAGTACAATGGCGTTGCTCTTGGTATGTTTTACCAGCTTGGCTGCAAAAATCATGTCCTCGATTTCAGCTTCACTTGGGGTGGTTTGGGTAACTATCTTGAGGTTATCGCGGCTGTCAATAAAGCTGTCTTTTTCTTGCTGCAATACGCCGTTAAGCACCGTGCGTAGGTTAGCTTGATGGTTTACAGCCTTTTTCATACGCACCAAAATGCGGTTTTTCTTCTTCTTCAACAGGGCGATCGCTTCGTCGGTATAGGCGGGTGCAATAAGCACCTCGTAAAAAATCTGGTCGATTTCGCTTGCCGTTTCCAGATCGATGGTGCCGTTGGTCATGAGGATACCGCCAAATGCCGAAACCGGATCGCCGGCCAAGGCATCTTTCCAGGCTTCCAGAACCGTTGGTCGAGAGGCCAAGCCGCAGGCGTTGTTGTGCTTGATGACGGCAAAAGTGGGTTCGTCAAAATCAGCAAGCAGGTTTACCGCAGCATCTACATCGAGCAGGTTGTTGTAGCTGAGTTGTTTACCGTTGAGTATTTCGAAAATATCGTCGAGATCGCCAAAGAAATTCCCTGCCTGATGTGGGTTTTCGCCATAACGCAGCGGCAAAGGCTGGTTGCTGGTAATGCGTAAGGCCGGCAGCTTTTCGCTTTGGTTGAAGTAGTTGAAAATCTGACTGTCGTAATGGCTGCTTACGGCAAATGCTTCGGCAGCATACCTGGCGCGCTCCTCGGCAGTGGTGCCACCCGCTGCTTCTACTTGCGCCAAAAGCCGGCCATATTGGTCTTTCGACGAAATGATGGCCACTTCCTTGTAGTTTTTGGCACCTGCCCGGATGAGCGAAATACCGCCGATGTCGATTTTTTCGATGATGTCTTGGTGGGCTGCACCCGAAGCTACGGTTTCTTCGAAAGGATAGAGGTCAACAATCACCAGATCGATGGTGGGGATATCGTATGCCGCCAGGTCATTGATGTCGTTCATTTCTTCACGCCTGGCGAGTATTCCGCCAAACACCTTAGGATGCAAAGTTTTTACCCTTCCGCCCAAAATGGAGGCATAACCCGTTAACCCCTCTACTGTATTTACCGGAATCCCCAATTGTTCGATAAAGCTTTGGGTGCCGCCGGTAGAATAAATTTCTACACCATGGGCATGCAGGGCTTTTACGAGGCTGTCGAGGCCATCTTTGTAATAAACAGAAATAAGTGCTGATTTGATGGGGGTTACGCTCATGAGAAGGGAATAATGAATGAAGGCACAAAAGTAATTAATTCGATGCAAAAAAGCCCTTTTGTTTATCTTTATTCCCATGAAGCACAGGCTTTTTTTGCACCTTTTTTTGTGGATAGCGCCGGGCATGCAACCATTGATGGCTCAAAGCAGCCAAAACCAATTGAGCGAATACCTGAACAGTCTGGCCGCCCTTCCGGTCGATTCGGTGAAGCGGCTCGACCTCAGCGGTATGCAGCTCAGCCATTGGCCTGACGCCTTGTTGGCCTATACTTCCGTGGAGCAAATTTACCTCGACAATAACCGCTTCACCGAAATTCCGGCTGCTTTGCGGCAGTATAAGCAATTGAAAAGGCTCAATATCGATCGCAATTTGCTTTCGGACCGGAAGCTGAACCTGCGGGCTTTTAAAAAGCTTGAAAGTTTTTCGGCGGCAAACAATCGCTTTCGTGGCGAGTTGCAGCTCAAGGCGGGCAAAAAGCTACGCAAACTGGTACTTAGCCAAAATCAGTTGCACAAATTGAGCTGGCAAGCAGCGGGACTTCGCGAATTGGACCTGAGCGGCAACCGGATGGGGGCTGTAAAACAAGCCTGTTGGCAAGCACCCAGGCTCGAGCAGCTGGTGCTTTCGTTCAATAGTTTGCAGGCCTTGCCTACAGGCGTTCAACGGCAGAAGCGACTACGTAAATTGGTGCTGGGAAATAATGCATTTGCCGCAATACCGCCGCAAATGCAAAGCTTTAAAAAGCTCGAAAGTCTGATGTTTTACAAAAATGCCATCAGCCAGCTCCCCGACTTTGTATGGGAGATGCACCAGTTGCGGGAAATTGATTTGCACCACAACCAAATTGAGCGGTTAAGCGACGGCATCGGGAATTTAAAGCAGTTGCAGGAGCTTTACCTGGCCCATAACCGTTTGGAGGCTTTGCCCGATGCCCTGGGTGAATTGCCAGCCCTTCGTTTTTTATATCTCGAATACAACCGCCTTCAAACGCTTCCCGGCAGTTTTGGCCAGTTGTCTGCCCTTGAGCGACTGAGTTTGACCGGTAACCGCTTCCTGATTTTTCCGAAAGGTTTGCTGGAGTTGGAGGCCATCATGGAGTTGGATTTGTCGGAAAACGATATTGAAGATTTTCCGACCGACATTGTTCGACACGATAAGATACGTTTGTTGCTGCTGCATCAGAATGCGTGTATTCCGGAGATGCAATGTATCCGCTACTTAAATGAGATTGCGGCGGATGCTGTAGAGCGGGAGTACCGGTTTCAGTATTAAATTGAGGCTTCGCGATGAGGAAGGATGAGAGGGGAAGAAAGGGGGGCGGGGGACTTGGGCGGTGCATGCTTGACACTAAATACGCTTGAACGGCTGTAACGCGGTACAAGACCGCAGACCGCAGACCGCAGACCGCAGACCGCAGACCGCAGCTGGGCGGTGCATGCTTGACACTAAATACGCTTGAACATCTGTAACGCAGTTCAAAAAATGTATTGCATTGCAGCCATTCATATGCTTTAAGCTTCAAATCCGCACCAGCCAGCTGCGGTCCGCGGTCCATGGTCCAAATGCCGTATTGCATTGAAGCTGTTCATATAGAAAAAGCTTCAAATCCGCACCAGCCAGCTGCGGTCTGCGGTCTGATGGCCGTATTGCAATGCAGTAATGCCTTTGCAAATGTTTCAATGCCGAACAGCAAAAAAAAACGGCTGCCAAATGCTGACAGCCGTTTGCGTTGATGCTTATTGGATGTTGATGCTTCGTTCGATGAAGGCAGTGAGGGCTTCGCCTTTAAGCATGCCTTGCGAAAGCAGCGCCAGGTCGTAAGCCTTACGGGCCAGGCGTTCCTTGTGGGCCTCATCGGTGCTTCCTGCCAATTGTTGCAAGTAGGGGTGTGCGGTATTGAGCACCACCTGCAGGGGCTCTTTCATTTGCCCACCAAACATGCTGCCGCCACCCGTTGCTGCCATTTCGTTCATGCGGCGTATGAATTCCGAACGCGTTACCACTACCGGATGGTCGTCGGGGGATAGGGGAGCAGTGCTTACCTTAAAGTCTTCATTGGCAATGATTTGTTCGAATAAGCCAAGGGCTGCTTTTTCCTGTTCTTCGTTGAGCAATGATTCGCGTTTTTCTTCCTTTTCGATGAGTTTGTCGATGGTATCGGCATCAACCCGTTTGAATTGGGTTTTTTCGTGTTTGCTTTCGAGAAAGCTTAAGAGGTGGCTATCGATCATGCTGCCGAGTTGTAATACATCATAGGCGCGTTTGCGTGCAGCAGCTACAAAGCTGTGCTGGGCTTCGGCATCGCTGGTGTACAACACCACCAAATTGCCGTCTTTATCGCGCTGGTTGGCTTCGAGCGTAGGTTGATATTCATCCCAGATTTTCAAGCTGCCCTCGGTGTTTTTATACAAGCAGAAGGCTTTGGCGCGATCGTAAAACTTTTCGTCGCTCAGCATGCCGTACTTCACAAACAAATCGAGGTTTTCCCATTTTTGCTCAAATGAGGTCCGGTCGTTTTTGAAAATTTCGTGCAGCTTATCAGCCACTTTTTTGCTGATGTGGCTGTTTATTTTTTTTACATTGGCATCGGTTTGTAAGAATGAGCGCGATACGTTCAATGGAATATCCGGTGAATCGATAACCCCATGTAGCAAACGCAGGTAATCGGGAACGATATCTTCTACCGAATCGGTAATGAATACCTGACGGCTGTAGAGCTGAATTTTATTGCGGTTGGGTTCAAAATCGGCTTTGAGTTTGGGGAAATACAGTACGCCGGTGAGGTTAAAGGGATAATCGACGTTGAGGTGAATCCAAAAGAGCGGCTTTTCGGCCATGGGATACAGCTCTTCGTAAAATTTTTCGTAGTCCTCGTCGGTCAGTTCAACCGGCTTTTTGGTCCAGATGGGATGGGTTTGGTTGATGACCTTTTCTTCGAATTCAATTTCGATGGGCAAGAACTTGGAGTATTTGTTGAGCACTTCACGAACGCGCCAGGCATCGAGGAATTCTTCTGAATCTTCAGCAATGTGAAGGATAATGTCGGTTCCCCGTTCGGTGCGATTGCCGGGTCCTATTTCGAAGCTGGTGCTGCCATCGCAGGTCCATTGCGCGGCTTGTGCGGCTTCTTGCCACGAAAGTGATTGGATTTCGACTTCACGGCTTACCATGAAGGCCGAATAAAATCCGAGGCCGAAGGCCCCAATCATATTGTTGAGTTCGGTTTTGTCTTTGTATTTTTCTACAAATTCGGTGGCACCCGAAAATGCCACTTGGTTGATGTATTTTTCCATCTCATCGGCGGTAAGGCCTATACCCCGGTCGCTTACCGTGATGGTTTTGTTTTCTTTGTCGATACTTACTTTTACCCGCATCTCACCCAATTCGCCTTTAAATTCGCCCATGGAGGCCAAGGCTTTGAGTTTTTGGCTGGCATCTACGGCATTGCTAACCAATTCGCGTAGGAAAATTTCATGATTTGAATACAGTGATTTTTTAATGATGGGAAAGATGTTCTCGGTATTGACCGATATACTGCCTTTTCTGGTTTCGCTCATGATGTATTTTTTTTAAATAAGTTCATCACAAAGGCGGTGCCAGAAGCTGCTTTGCTGTCATTTTGGCAAATCCTGCTGCCATTGCTGCAATTGTTTGTCTAAACCTGTCGTATTTAACGGCTTCGATAAAAGCATGGCTACTTCTGAATGTCGGTTTACCCGGAGCAGGTCTTCGGAATCGATGGTTGACGACAGCATGACGATGCGGTAGGCCGAGCGGATGGTAGCAGGAAGCTGGCTCATTGCGTCGAGCAGGTCGAAACCATTCATGCCCGGCATGTTGATATCGAGCAAAATCACCCCAAAGGGTACTGGTGGCGGATGGGTGCAGAAAAAATCAAGGGCCGATTCAGCCGTGATAAAGCGGTGCACGCTGCTGGCCAAGCCGGCTTGCAAAAGTAGCCGTTCATTGATTTTTAAGTCAATCAAACTGTCGTCGACCAGATAAAATATGCTGTTTACACTAGCTTTCACGGAGGTTTGGGATGCTTAGCTCAAAGGTACTACCCTCTGAAAGCCTTGAAGTTAGTGAAATTTTTCCACCTAACTTACTTACTGCATCTTTGGTGATGTATAGGCCAATGCCTGAGCCCGGGTTTTTATTGGTTGCCCGGTAAAACATTTTGAAAATATGCTCATGCTCCTGAAGGGCTATGCCGATGCCATTATCACGGATGCTGATGCTGGCGCTTTGCTGGTTGGCATGTATCGTGATGTGGATTTTTTTCTGCGATTCTTCTTCGCGCTGGTACTTGATGCCATTGCTGATGAGGTTGGAAAGCACAATGCCTAACTTGAGCTTATCCGTATAAAAGGGCGCTTCCTGATGCACTTCGGTGACGATTTCCACAGGGGTTTCAATACCCGGAATTTTGCTTTCGGCTATGCTGGCTTTTAAGAGCTCATCGAGTTTTACTTCTTCCGCTATAATTTCGATGCGGTTGCTTTTGTAATAGCCAATGATGTTGCGAATAAATTCATCAAGCCTCCCTACGCTTTCTTCAATCATATCGAAGTACTGCATGGTCATTTCCTGGTCTTGCTCCATACGGGCCAGTCGTACTATGCCCAAAATGCTCATGAGGGGCGAGCGCATATCGTGGCTGGCGCTGTACACAAATTTGTCGAGCTCGTTGTAGGCTTTTTCGAGTTCCTGGTTTTTAACAATGAGCTGCCGACGCGAATCATAGAGTTCATAAGCGTTGCGTATGGCAGTACGAATTTCGTCTTCCTGCCAGGGTTTTTGTAGGTAGCGGTAAATATTACCGATGTTCACCGCGCTGATGACCGCTTGAATGTCGGTATAACCCGTGAGTAAAATGCGCATGCTGTGCGGGTGCTTGTCTTTAATCGACTCAAAAAACTCAATGCCGGTTTCGCGGGGCATGCGTTGGTCGGCAATGATGATAGGTACCTCATGCTGCTGCAATAGCTGACGGGCTTCTTCCGCGCTTTCAGCCAGCAGAATGTCGAACTCCATGCGGAACGAAGCCCGGAAAGCATACAGGTTGTGCCTTTCGTCGTCGATATATAAAACCGTGATTTTTTTTTCGGCCATTATTTCTGAAATTTTGGCAATACCATGGTAAAGCTGGTGCCTTTACCGGCTTCGGAACTTACACTGATGCTGCCTTTATGTGATTCGATGATGCTGTAAACGATGGAAAGTCCAAGCCCGGTGCCTTGTCCCACCGCTTTGGTGGTAAAGAAAGGCTCAAAAATTTTCTGCCGCACTTCCTCGGGCATGCCGGTTCCGTTGTCGGTAATGGTAATGGTTACTTCGTTATTTTGCGATTTGGTGCTGATGCGCAGCTCACCCCTTCGTCCGTCTTGTACGCTGTGCATGGCTTGAATGGCGTTATTGCAGATGTTCATAATCACCTGGTTGAGCTTGCCCGGAAAACACTCGAGGAGGGCGTCGTCGTCGAAGTCGCGCACCACATCAATCCTGCCACCCATGCTGCTGTTGAGCAGGATAAGTGTGCTGTCGATGCCTTCGTTGATGTTCACTTTTTTGAGGTCGCTTTCATCGAGCCGTGAAAAAATACGCAGCCCTTTTACGATTTCGGCCGTACGTTTGGCGCCTTCCTCCATGCCACTGAGGAGGATGGCCAGCTCTTCTTTGAGGTAATCGAGGTCGATTTCTTTCTTGAAGGCTTCAATTTCGGCAAGTACCTGTTCGAGTTCCCCGGGCCGGGCTTTTACCAATTCAAATTTTTCGAGCATTGCCAGCAAATCGTCTAAATCACGGCGCAATGGAATGATGTTGGAGGTTACAAAATTGATGGGATTGTTAATTTCGTGGGCAATGCCGGCGGTAAGCTGGCCGAGCGAGGCCATTTTTTCGGCATTTACCAATTGGGTTTGGGCATTTTTAAGCTCGGTGATGGCGCCTTCGAGTTCAGTATTTGCATTTTCGAGTTCGGTGGTGCGTTCTTTTACCCGGGCTTCGAGTACGATGTTTTGCTCGCGAACGAGTTTTTCGTTTTCCAGAGATACCCGTAAGGCATCGGCTTGTGATTGTTCTTTTTCGCGTTTGAGCAGGTTGATGCGATCGGCAAGGGCTACGCTCAGCAATACCGCTTCAATGCCCGAACCGATGAGTAATACATTGTTGGTGAGGAAGGTATAAGGCAACCAACCAAAGTTTCGGGCCACATACACAAACATACCCACCATAAAAAACGACCAGGCGAAAAGGAAAAATTTGGCTTCACGTTTACCTTGGGCACTCAAATGAATGGAGAAGTACAAAGCATAAAATGAGAGGGTGAGTAAGCACAGGTCGAGGATGTGATAGCTGATGAGTTCGAAACCCATCAGGAATAAAACAACGGCTAAACCGTAAGCCAATTCAAACAAGGTTAAGCCCCGGTTGATGCGCGGCATATTCCTTTGAAGTTGCAGAAAAATTCGGGCAAACTGGATGGCGCCATAGCCGCTTAACGCACTAAAAAGAGGGACTGCTAAATGGTTGAAGTATATGGCTTCCGGCCAAAAGTATTTAAAGCTATAGCCCAGCAAGGTGGCTTGAGCCAGGGCAATTGAAATGATGTAGAGGATATAAAAGAGGTAGGCCTTGTCGCGTATGCTCAGGTAAAGAAACAGGTTGTAAAAAAACATCACGAGCATGATGCCAAAATAAATTCCTGCAAATATGTCGGTGCGGTTATTATTGGTAAGCAAGGCATCCTGGTGGCCCACCGTAATGGGAACAATGAGTTGCTCTCGCGACTTGATGCGGAAGTAAATAGTTTTGGAGCTGCCCGGACTGACCTCTATGGGGATGATGAAGTTTTGGTGGTTAATCAGACGTTCGTGGAAGGGGAGGAGGTCGCCCAGCACGATCTCTTGGTAGTAGCCTCCGGCGGGTAGGAAACAGCGCACTTCATCGAGTTGGCTGTTGGCAATATCAAGGGCCAGGTTACTGCTGTTGCTGTTGTTTTGGATGGTCAGGCGGAACCACCAGCTCGATTCGGTATAGGCGAAATTAGGAATTTGAAGTTCTGAAAGCTGGAAAAGGCTGTCGCCTTCGATGATATCATGGAGCTGAAGGTTATGTGTGGGATCTTCGAACACATACACACTTTTTCCGGCGATTTGCCAACGGGGTTCATTTTCAACCACCAGCCTCGCATGTAGCGGGGCAATTCCTAAGCAAACATAAATACCAAACCAAATCAGTGCTCTCATGGGGTCGTTTTCAGCTTAAATTCAGCCGGGTTGATATGGTGCAGTTGTAAATCGTATTGTATTTCTACCTCCATATTTCGAATGGGCGATTTTTCTACATAGGTTTGGTGCAGCTGATTACGCAGGTTTCGAATGCGCTCTTGTTCGAGCGGGTCGGCCTGGCTAATTTCCTGCGCGTCTTCCAACAATACAATAGTAGCCAATAAATCTAATTTTGGGTAATAAAAGGTACCATTATTTCCGATAGACCGCAATACCCGGCAGCCTACCTTTTCGGCGAATTTTACGGTATATGGGGCGCAAAGGGCGAAGATGCTTTGAACGCCCAGTTGCTCAGCAATAACCACCCCTACGCGGGTAGAGAAGAAGGCTCCAATGCCTAAACCCGACACTTCACGTGAATTCCATAAGCCGCACAATTCAGAAGTGCCTAGAATGCTTTTTTCGCGTACCACATCGTAGATACGGGCATCGAATTCACCTGTTGCTTCTTCGATGGGTAAGGGTTGATTACCTCCGCTGCATTGCAAACGGGCGCCGCCCAATACCTTGCTCCCCTCATCGTTTTCTACAAGGATGACGAAGCTGGCCGGATTGTACATCCAGTCGTGCCTTGCCGAGGTTACCTTTTTTACTCCGGCTACTTCAAGTACATGCGCATGACCTTCGATAAATCGCTGGCAGGAGGCAGGATCGTCGGTAGCCCGGAAAGCCCTGATGCGTATTTTACTGAATGACATTAGTGGGCCTGGTTCGGTATGAGCTGGTTCATATCAACATAAAATCGACCTGAAGGCACAGCTTCGGCCAATAGCACTCTGCGGGCGGTATCGGCTGTTGTGCCGCCGCCCATCACCACGGCCGATGCCAACTGTGGCCAAGTGTGCAGACTTTTACCGATTTCGCTGTAGGAATAGCGCAGTCGTTCTGATACTTCTTGAAACCCTACAATGGCCATGAGGTATTGCATACGTTCGGGCATGCCCAGTTTTTCGATACCAAAGAGGGGCAAATCACCCAGACGGCCATGAAATATGGGGCGGTCGGGTTCCAGGTCGAAGCGTTCGATATCGAGCATGCCCCGGTCGCTGGTTTCCATAATCACGGGAATGCCTCTTTTTTTGGCTTCGAGCCGGATTTTGATTTTCATTTCAAGGCTATCACATTCGTCAATCACCAAGTCCAGCCCACCATCGGTGTCGAAGAAAGCATCCATATTTTGTTCGCTGAGGCCTTCGTGCATTACGCTGAGGGGGAGGAAAGGGTCGAGTTCGGCAATTTCACGGGCCATGAGTACCGCTTTGTTCATACCTAAATCGCTCAGCCGTGCACGGATGCGATTGAGGTTGCTCAGGTCGATGGTGTCGAAATCGGCCAGTACCAATTTGCCAAAGCTGCGTTCCATGGCCATGGTAATGGCAATGGAGCTGCCTACCGACAAACCCACGATACCTACCTTTTTGCCCGCCAGGACTTGTTGTTCTTCGTCGCTGATTTTATAGCGGTTGCGTGAAGTACGCACCAGTTTAAATTCTGCTTCATCGAGTAGGTGCACCAAACGCCTGCTCCAGGGATAAAAAACCCATACCCCATAATCGTGCATGCCGCGCTGACCGAGCATTTGAGCAATGGCCTCAGACAGTTCGGTATTCGCTAGTGGGGGCTGGCCAATGCGCCGCAACTGTATCAATTCGGCCAGTTGGCGTTGCAGGCTATCGTGAATGATCAAGTCAGGATCGCTTATTAACAGATTAAAAATTTCTGCATCCTCCTGCTGAAAAATCCGGTAAAAGGCCGGAGCATGGCTTAAGGCATCCGTGCCACTACGGTAATCGGGGTAGTCCATGAGCTTGTTTATCTGCGATTTAGGTGGTTTTTTGACGAATTATCGAAAAAAAACATGAGCAAGATAAATAATGCGTGCATATTTACTGCAATAGAATAGTTGGAAAAGTTTATTTTTGGAACCAAACAGCAGCACTATGGCAACCGAAAAAATCAATGTATTGTATGTGGACGATGAGGTAAACAACCTTCATGCGTTTAAAGCTGCCTTTCGACGCGACTTTAACGTGTTCACTGCAGAGTCGGCCATGGAAGGTAGGAAACTACTCGATCGGGAAAAAATTGAAGTAATCATTACCGACCAGCGCATGCCTGAAATGACTGGGGTAGAGTTTTTGGAGACGGTTATTCCGATGTATCCCGATCCGATTAGGATTTTGCTTACGGGTTACACCGACATTCAAGCGGTGATTGATGCCATAAACAAGGGGCAGGTGTATCATTATATGACCAAGCCCTGGGATGAAGATCAGCTTCGGAACATCATCAACAAAGCTTTTGAGGTGTTTTCATTGCGGGCCGAAAACAAAGAGTTGGTAAGGAGTTTGTTGCGAGCCAATGAACAGCTTGAGTTTTTGTTGCGGCAGAAGTTACTGTCGTAAATCTTCGCCTCTTTTTTTGAGGTATTGCCAAAGCAATAGTACAAAAGCAGCTGCACTGAGCCACAACGCAGCACCCATATGCCAGCTAAGTACGCTGAGTTGTAAACCTTGGGTAGCCCGTGCCGAAGTAACCACAATGGAAAACAACTGAGCGCCACTCAGTAATACAACTGCCCGTAACAATCGTGCCTGTAAATCGGCTTGTTTACCACTAAGCACCATGCCCACAATCAGCACTACAATGCCATAGGTAAGCCAGGCCATAGCGCGGTTTTCCTGGCTACTGGCGGCGATGTTACTGCCTTCGGTAAACCAATCAAGCCGGTAAAGGTTATACACCAGTTGGCCAGATACATCACCTGTCATTTGCCAGCTAATAAAGGGAAATAGTCCGCAAAGGCTTAAAAAAAATGCGGCCAGAAGTGCCGGCCAGAAGCTTTTTATGAGATGCATGACACAAAGCTAAGCTTTGCCCGCTGCTATTCCTATTTTTGTGCTTTAATCTACGATCATGAAAGCTGTATATATAATCGACGCTTTGCGTACACCCATTGGTAAGTTCAACGGTAGCTTAAAAAATCACCGACCTGATGATTTGGCTGCGCTAGTTATCCGGGCCTTGGTAGCCCGTCATCCGGCTGTGGACCCCTCGGATATAGAGGATGTGATTTTTGGTGCCGCCAATCAGGCTGGTGAAGATAATCGCAATGTAGCCCGGATGGCGCTATTGCTTGCGGGTTTGCCGGTGACCATTGGCGGGGTAACGGTAAACCGATTGTGCGCCAGCGGCTTGCAGGCCATCATGGATGCCGGCAGGGCCATCGCTCATGGGGATGGTGCATTGTACCTTGCCGGTGGGGTGGAGAGCATGACCCGAGCACCGTTTGTAATGGCCAAGCAGGAACAAGCCTTCGGGCGTTCGGTGGAAATGTACGATACCACCATTGGGTGGCGCTTTATCAACAGCAGGCTTTCGAACTTGTATTATCCTTACAGCATGGGTGAAACCGCCGAAAATGTGGCTGAGCAGTGGCAAATCAGCCGTGAAGCGCAGGATGCCTTTGCTTTTGATTCGCAGCAAAAGTACCAGGCGGCGCACGAAGCTGGTCGGTTTGCCGAAGAAATTGTTCCGGTGAGCATCCCCCAGAAAAAGGCTGATCCGATATTTTTTGATAAAGACGAGCACCCGCGCCTGAGCAGCCTCGAGCAATTGGCCGCGTTAAAGCCAGCTTTTAAAGCAGATGGTACCGTAACCGCAGGCAATGCTTCGGGCATTAACGATGGAGCGGCTTGTTTGATGCTGGCCTCAGAAGATTATGTAAACCAATATGGTTTGAAGCCTTTGGCCCGTTTGGCTTCGGTGGCCGTAGCCGGGGTCGATCCCTCGGTAATGGGCATAGGCCCGGTACCAGCCAGCCAAAAGGCACTCAAACGAGCGGGTATTCAAGTGGGCGATTTGGGACTCGTGGAGCTTAATGAAGCCTTTGCCAGCCAGGGATTGGCGTGCATCCAAGAGCTTGGACTCAATCCGGATTTGGTAAATGTAAATGGAGGCGCTATTGCCTTGGGCCATCCGCTGGGTTGTTCGGGAGCACGTATTAGCACTACCTTGCTGTACGAAATGCAAAAGCGTAATGTACAATATGGTTTGGCTACCATGTGCATAGGCGTGGGGCAAGGCGCGGCAATTGTGTACGAAAAGTGCTGATGAACGAGATGCAGCGCTATTTTGTGGAGTTGGCCTACGACGGCACTGCCTATCACGGTTGGCAGCGACAGATGAATGCCATGAGCGTGCAGCAGCGCCTCGAAGAAGCGATGAGCCTGATTTTTGGGCATCCGGTGTATTTAATCGGACAAGGCCGAACAGATACAGGCGTACATGCGCGGCAGTTTTTTGCACATTTCGACAGTCCGTTAGCCTTGGCTGAACGGCATGTACACAAGCTAAACAGTTATTTGCCGGCCGATTTGGCCATTCTCCGCTTCATCAAAGTGCCTGCAGATGCGCATGCGCGTTTTAGTGCGTTGAGCCGCACTTATGAGTACCATATACACAGCATTAAAGATCCCTTTTTGCAATTACGTAGTTTGCAGTTGTACAGCATGCCCGACATGGCCTTGATGCAATCGGCTGCCAACCTTATGTTGTTGCACGAAGACTTTGCCTGTTTCGCACGAAGTGGCGGGGGGCAGAAAACGACCATTTGTAAGCTGAGTAGGGCAAGCTGGGAGCAACAAGGGCACACGGCTGTATTTACCATAACCGCCAATCGTTTTTTACGCAATATGGTACGTGCCGTGGTGGGCAGCTTGCTCGAAGTAGGCCAGGGGCGGAAGCCTATAAGTTGGTTTGAGGAGTTGCTGGCAGGAGGAAGCCGTTCTGATGCGGGTAATTCAGCGGCGGCACATGGACTTTACCTTACCGAAATTTTGTATCCTTCTGAAACAGGCGTTCATGTCGGCAGCTAAGGAACATACGTACAGTACTTGGCGGGTAGTACTCCGCATATTGGGCCTGGTGCGCCCCTACCGCGCCATTTTTTGGTTGACTTTGTTATTGGTAGTGGCACAGGCCGTACTTGCTCCTATTCGTCCTAAACTGGTGCAACTCACCATCGATGGTCCTATTGCCGACTTTGATTTGCAGGGATTACAAAAAATGACTTGGCTCATGATTGGCGTGCTGGTGTTGGAGTCGGTTTTTCGTTACGGCTTTAGCTACGCAAGCAGTTGGTTAGGGCAATCGGCCATTCGCGATTTGCGGCAGCGTATTTTCGATCACCTCAGTCGGATGCGACTACGCTTTTTCGACCGCACTCCCCTAGGCACACTCACCACCCGTACAGTAACCGATGTGGAAGCCGTGGGTGAGGTATTTTCGCAGGGTTTGCTCACCATTGTAGGTGATGTATTGCAACTGTTGGCTGTGCTTATTTTTATGTTTAGTGAAGATTGGCGGTTGAGTTTGGTAAGCTTATCGGTGCTGCCGCTATTGCTCATCAGTACCTATGTGTTCAAAGAAAAAGTACGCAAAGCATTTCAGGATGTGCGCACGCATGTAGCGCGCTTGAATGCTTTTTTGCAAGAGCACATTAGCGGGATGAGCATCGTGCAAATATTTAACCGCGAGGCAGAAGAACATCGCCGGTTTAAGGCAGTTAACGGGGCCTTGAACAAAGCGCATTTGAAGTCTGTGTTGTACTATTCTGTCTTTTTTCCGGTTGTTGAGATAATTACCGCCGCTTCATTAGGGCTGTTGGTTTGGTGGGGTGCCCGGGCGGCCTTGGAGGGCGTGGTTACGGAGGGGATGATTATTGCGTTTATACTGTATGTGAACCAGCTTTTTCGGCCGATCAGGCTGCTTGCCGACAAGTTCAACAGTTTGCAAATGGGTGTGGTGGCTTCGGAGCGGGTGTTCCGGTTGCTTGATGCCCGTGAATACATGCAGGATACAGGCAATAAGCGATTGTCCGAAGTTAAAGGCGCTGTAAGCTTCGATCGGGTATGGTTTTCGTACGATGGTGAAACCGATGTGCTCCGCGATATCAGCTTCAGCCTGGAGCCGGGTCGCAAATTAGCGCTGGTAGGACCCACAGGGGCAGGTAAAAGCTCCATCATCAATGTGTTGGGCCGCTTTTATGAATACCAACGTGGAGAGGTGTACATTGATGGTACTCCTTTACGGGAACTGGCCCTTGATGAGGTACAAAAGCATGTTGGCGTCATCTTGCAAGATGTCTTTCTTTTTTCGGGGACCATTGAAGAAAACATCAATATGAAAAATCCGGCCATTAGCCTCGAATACATACGTGCTATGGCCGAAAAAACGGGCATCAATAAGTTAATTGATCGTTTGCCCGGAGGCTATCAATACCGTGTGATGGAGCGGGGTTCGGCTTTATCCACCGGACAAAGGCAGCTCCTCGCTTTTTTACGGGTGATGGTGTATAATCCGGCTATTCTGGTGCTCGATGAAGCAACGGCTTCCATTGATTCTGAAACCGAAGCCATGTTGCAAACGGCTATGAAAAGTTTGCTTGAGAACCGCACGGCCATCATTATTGCGCATCGTTTGAGTACCATAACAGATGCCGATGAGATTTTGGTGATTGATCAAGGGCGGGTGGTAGAAAGGGGTACACATCAGGGGCTATTGCAGGCTGGGGGGCATTACGAGCAGTTGTATTGTAGGCAGTTTGAGTAGTACTCGCTGGCGCTCGTGGGGAGTGCTCGCTGGGGTAGTGTCAGAAGCTTAGGTATTTGGCGACAAGCGGCTTTTTTGCCATATTACAGCTTTATTATTCATCCATGAAAAAGTTATTTGTGCTGTTAGCAGCCTTTTCCTTTGCGTTAACACTCGAAGCCCAGGAATACGGGCATGAGTGGTGCGCTTTGGCCAAAAATCAAAATACCCACTTGCGCCCTGCGCAAGCGCGGATTAATGCAGCCCGGGGAGCCGATCAGTACGACATCCACTTTTACGATATTGCCCTTGAAGTAAGCAATACCTCTACCTTTGTGCGAGGCAATGTGCTTATTTCGGCTCGGGTTATTAACGGCAGTATGGACACCGCCTGGTTTGAGCTTAAAGACAATATGCAGGTCGATTCGGTTTACGTAAATGGACAGCGAAGCCAGCAAATCATTCGGAGTAACAATGTAGTGTTCATGCCCCTGACTTCTCCTTTGCAACTAGGTGATGCCCTTAATATGCGGGTTTGGTACGAAGGAACAGCCGTGCAGGCCGGATTTTTCAGTGGCTTGAGCACCGGTTTTTCATCAACATGGGGGGTAAATGTGAGCTGGACACTATCTGAGCCTTTTTCAGCCCCCGATTGGCTGCCTTGTAAGCAGGATTTGTGGGATAAGATCGACTCAGTTGACTTCAATGGCATTGCGACTAACCCTAATAAGGTGGGTTCAACAGGCTTGCTGACCAATGTGGTGAGTTTGCCGGGCAATAAATCGCGTTACGAGTGGAAAACCCGCTACCCCATGGCCTTTTACCTCATTGCTTTCGCGGTTACCGACTATGCCGAATACCTCAGTTATGCCAAGCCGACCATTATGGCAGGCGATTCAATCCTGATTCAGCATTGGGTGTACAATGCCACGAATAGCAACAACGTTAGTGCGGTAAATTTTTATAAAAATCAACTCGACGCTACCGACGATATGATGGAGGTTTTCTGCAATTTATTTGGCCTGTACCCTTTTTGGGAAGAAAAATACGGCCATATGCAATCGAATATGGGCGGCGGTATGGAGCACCAAACCATGAGCACCATGGGGGGCTTTGGTCAAGATCTTACTGCTCATGAGCTTATCCACCAATGGTTTGGCGATTATGTGACTTGCGCTACCTGGAGCGACATTTGGTTGAACGAAGGTTTTGCATCCTATGGCGAATATCTGTTTCGGCAATACGGGGTGAGCCAGCAAAGCGCCGATAGCTGGATGGCCAGTGCACAAAATTCGGGGCGGCAACCAACAGGCTCGGTTTATGTGCCGGCTGGTTCGGGCGTATCGCGCATCTTTAATGGAAATTTGAGTTATCGCAAGGCAGGTGCTGTGGTACATATGCTCCGCTGGGAAATGGGCAGCGACAGTGTGTTTTTTGCTGCCTTAAACGACTATTTGCAGGCCAAGGCCTTTGATGTGAGCACTACTGACGAGTTGCGACAAATTCTCGAGGCTTCGAGCGGACAAAATCTACAGGCTTTTTTTGAAGAGTGGATTTATGGTGAAGGCTTTCCGACCTACCAGGTAAACTGGCAGCAGCGCGACTCCACCATTTTTATCGAAGTCAATCAAAGCGGCAGCAGTCCGGTTACCCCCAGCTTTAGCACAAAGGTTCCGGTGCAAATATTTTTCGGACCGGGCGTTTCGCAAACATTTCGGGTAGATCCTACCCTGGGGGTGAATCGTTTTTCCATTGATGGTCAGCTAACTGCCAGCACGGCCCTGCTCGATCCTCAGTCGATTTTAATCAAAGGAACCAGCTCAAGCATTCGTCGCGAAAGTTCACTGGGAGCTTCGGTAAGTGAGGATGTTTTTGCTGGCTTTAAGCTCTATCCCAATCCTACCAGCGATCTGTTGTACCTAAAAGCTTCATCGCCAGGCATGGCCTATCGCCTCAGCGATATGCAAGGCCGTTTGCTACAGCAGGGCCGTTCTGCAGATGAGCAGTTTGGCTTATTCTTGGGCGATGTGCCTGCTGGGATATACCTCCTGCAGCTTGAGCTGAAAGGCGCTGTTCGGTATGAGCGGGTGGTGGTGAGGTAAATTTGTTGCAAAGCACATATATCAGAGGCACGCCAAGACATTTCAATTCGTTGGAAAACGCCCTTTTGCCTACCTTCGTGCTTTTAGGAAAATGCGCATGAAAAAAAGGAAACTCGCCTTACATTGGCAAATCATCATTGGCTTGGTGCTGGGCATTTTGTTTGGGCTGCTTTCGAGTAGTTTGGGCTGGAATGGTTTTATAATGGATTGGATTAAGCCATTTGGAACCATTTTCGTGAGTTTGCTTAAGCTCATTGCCATGCCGCTGGTATTGGCATCGCTTATTGTAGGGGTTTCGAGTTTGAGTGATGTAAGCCGCTTATCGCGATTGGGTGGTAAGACCATCGGCATTTATATGAGCACTACTGTAATTGCCATTACGATTGGTTTGTTGGTGGTGAATGTGATTAAACCTGGCAATTTTATGTCGGAGGCCAAGCGCGACGAACTGAAAGCGCGTTATGCTACCGAGGCCGTAGCCAAATCGGAAAAGGCCGAACAGCTTACCGAACAAGGTCCCTTGCAACCCTTGGTAGATATGGTGCCCGACAATTTGTTTAAGGCGCTGGGCGACAATACCAATATGCTGCAAGTGGTATTCTTTGCCATATTTTTCGGCATCGCCCTCATTTTGCTTCCACGTGAAAAAACCACTTATGTACGCGGTTTTTTTGAAGGGGTGAATGATGTGATTTTGAAATTGGTTGATATTATTATGTTAGGGGCCCCCTACGGGGTTTTTGCCTTATTGGCGGCCTTGATAGCAGAGTTCGCGGGCGACAATCCGGCCGAGGCGGTGGAACTGCTTAAAGCCTTGGGTATGTACAGCATTACGGTGCTAATCGGCTTGTCGACCATGGTATTTTTGGTGTACCCGGCTATTTTTAAAGTGTTTACCAAATTTCCTTACCGGCGTTTCTTTCAAGGTATTGCCCCTGCGCAGATGCTGGCCTTTTCAACCAGTTCGAGTTCGGCCACCTTGCCGGTTACCATGGAGCGGGTAGAGCAGGAGTTAGGGGTATCGGATGAAGTGTCGAGTTTTGTGTTGCCCTTGGGCGCCACCATCAATATGGATGGTACCAGCATGTATCAGGCCATTGCCACGGTGTTTATCGCCCAGGCCTTTGGTACTGATTTGAGTTTGGGCCAGCAGCTCACCATTGTACTCACGGCTTTGCTGGCTTCGATTGGATCGGCAGGGGTGCCCGGTGCTGGCATGGTGATGCTCGTAATTGTACTGGAGTCGGTAGGGCTCGATACGGCAGGTATCGCCCTGGTAGTGGCTGTTGATCGCATACTCGACATGGCGCGTACCGTGGTAAACGTTACCGGCGACGCTACCGTAGCCGTGGTGGTTGCAGGTTCGGAAGGCGAGTTGGGTTAAAACCCACGTCGCATACGCCAGGCGTTCATGCCACCCGCTGGTTGGGTGCTGACTTGCGTTGTATTGGGCTGCGTTTTTTTATCGCCTTGTTCAAACAGCAGGGCAGCGGCGAGGGCGGCAACTTCTTCCAGTTCCATATCTTCATGGTCGAGCATTTCGGGCTTGTAATAGCGCTCAATGAATTTGGTGTCGAAATGCCCTGATCGGAAGGCTTCGTGTTTCATCACAAAGGCGCCGAAGGGAAGGGTAGTGGCGAAACCACGAATATCATATTCGCTGATGGCGCGTAGCATGCGGTCCATGGCCAGTTCGCGGGTTTCGGCATGTACCACCAGCTTGGCAATCATGGGGTCGTAATGGATCGGAATATCCATGCCTTGTTCATAGCCATCGTCAACGCGTACACCGGTACCCTGTGGACGGATGTAGCGCTCGAGTTTGCCAATATCGGGCAGGAAGTTATTCCGGGGATCTTCGGCACAAATACGCAATTCAATGGCGTGGCCTTGGATGTGCAAGTCTTCCTGCGTAAAAGGCAGTTTTTCGCCTTCTGCCACCAGAATTTGCAAGCGTACCAAGTCTAATCCGGTAATCAATTCTGTTACCGGGTGCTCAACCTGCAATCGGGTGTTCATTTCGAGGAAGTAATAATTGAGGTCTTCATCGGCCAAAAATTCCACGGTGCCAGCCCCATAGTAATTGCAGGCCTTGGCTACCCGTACTGCTGCTTCGCCCATGGCCTTGCGGATTTCGGGGGTAAGACAGCTTGAGGGGGCTTCTTCAACCAGTTTTTGGTGTCGGCGTTGAATGCTGCATTCGCGTTCAAAAAGGTAAACGGTATTGCCGTGCTGGTCGCCCATGATTTGTATTTCGATGTGGCGGGGCGAACCAATGTATTTTTCGATAAAGACCGCGTCATCGCCAAAGGCTGAACGGGCTTCGTTTTGGGCCAGCTGCAGTTGTCCTTCAAATTCTTCGAAGGCATTCACGATGCGCATACCTTTGCCGCCCCCGCCGGCTGCCGCCTTTAGGAGTACCGGAAAGCCGATTTCTTGCGCAATGCGTGCCGCTTCGGCACTATCGGTAATGGCTCCGGGTGTGCCGGGTACCATCGGGATCTTAAAATCAGATACTGCTTTTTTGGCGCTGAGTTTGTTACCCATTAGGTCCATACTAGCCGCACTAGGCCCTACCAAAATGAGTCCTGCCTGCTCAACTGCACGTGCAAAAGCTGCATTTTCACTTAAAAATCCATAGCCTGGGTGAATGGCGTCGATGCCATGCTGCAAACAAATGCTGATGATGAGATTGCCTTTGAGGTAACTCTGGCTGCTGGGAGCAGGGCCAAGGTGATAGGCTTCATCGGCAAAAAGCACGTGCGGGGCGCCGCGGTCGGCATCAGAGTATACAGCTACCGTACAAATGCCCATTTCACGGGCGGTGCGCATCACGCGAAGCGCAATTTCTCCACGGTTGGCAATCAGCAGTTTTTTGATTTTTGGCATGGGATGATTTTGGTGTGCTAAATTACAAAAAGCCATTTTGAGACGGCCTTTTTTGTTCGGTTTCGAGCTGTTAATGTTTTAGGTATTGGCAATCGCTGAGGATGACCATACCGCCAACGCGACTGATTAAATTGCGTATAGGTTCGCGTATGCTTTCCCATTGTCCTTGTTCGCAAACAAGGATGAGCATGCTGTTTTTAAATGCTTCGGTAAGGCCATCAGCATCGCGACTGCCCCGTTCGCCCATACCGCGCACATCGGGAATGAGCGTATAACCCGGCATGCCTGCAGCCGTAATGATCCGGATGACTTCACGCATATCGTAGCTTCCGGTGATGATTTCGATTTTTTTAGCGTTTTCCATGGGGCTTAATTAAACCAGTGAACAAACTGCATGTACAGAGGTAAACCTACGATGATGTTGAATGGGAAGGTGATGGCCAAGGACATGGGGACATATAAGCCGGGATTGGCTTCGGGAATCGACATGCGCATGGCAGCAGGTACGGCAATGTATGAAGCACTAGCGGCAAGAATACACATCAGGTAGGTGTTGCCTACACTCAAGCCTAGCAATCCACCTAAGAAGGCCGCTAAAAGGGCATTTGTTACAGGCAAAAGGATGCCAAATGCCCAGGGAAACCAACCTGCTTTGGTGATGGCCTTGAATCGACGACCGGCCAAGAGGCCCATGTCGAGTAGGAAAAAGGCGAGGAAGCCTTTAAAGATATCGTTTGTAAATGGAAGCAGACCTTCTACGGCGGCATCGGGAGAGGCGATGCCGATGAGTAAGCTGCCCAATACCAGCACCACCGATCCGTTGGTTAGGGCTTCGTGCCATATTTTAGCTTGCGAAAGGGGCACTTCGGCTTTGCGGTATTTTTGAAAGAGCATAACACCTAAGATAATGGCAGGTGATTCCATGAGGGCAAGCATGGCTACCATATAGCCTCCATATTCGACATTTTGTTCTTGTAAATAGCTGCTGGCGGTAATGAAGGTAACCGCACTTACCGAGCCATAGGTAGCGGCCAAGGCCGCAGCATCAGCCAACTTGAAGCGTTTTTTTAAAATAAAAAAGGCATAAAGCGGTACCAAACAGGCAAAGCCTACGGCAAGCAACAACACCTTGCCGAAGTCGGCCGATAAGCCCCCATGCCCAAGCTCAACACCACCCTTCAGTCCGATAGCAAAGAGCAAGTAAAGGGATAAAAACTTACTGATCGGTTGCGGTATTTCGAGATCTGAGCGTAGTGCAATGGCGATGAGGCCCAGAAAAAAAAACAGAATCGGGGGGTTGATGAGGTTTTGGTAGAGGAGCTCGGTAGACATGTGACGAATTCTGATACAAGTATAAGGGATGGGTGGGACTCTGGCAAGAGGGAGTACTCGCTGACTCGCGGGGGGCTGTCCGACGCTTCGACCCGACTGCTGGAGCTCTCGCTTCAGTGCGCTACGGCTCAGGTGGACCTACGAATTCATTTGTGTTGGGGCTATTTTTTGAAAATGAAATACATGGCCAGAATCAGGAAACAAAATCCAAGCAGGTGATTCCAACGGAAGGCCTCATTTTTAAAAAGTAAAGTGCTGAAAATAACGAAAATAACCAGGGTGTTGACTCCCTGTAATATCTTGAGCTCGACGAATGAGAATGGATTACCGTTTTCAGGGAAACCAATTCGGTTAGCAGGTACTTGAATAAAATACTCGAATAAGGCAAGCCCCCAACTTATGAATATGATGGACAACTAGCTGAGATTGTGGAATCCTTTCATTTCATGAAACTTGATATGGCCATACCAGGCAAAAGTCATGAAGACATTTGAAAGGATTAGTAAGCCAATGGTATATACAATCTTCATGTTCGTTAAAAAAAACGAACAATTCTAAAGGAAGCATGTATACGATCTGGCTCAATCAAGGAAAGACGGAAATTTGTGCTGCTAAGAGTTTGATGCATCAAATGAAAGGTGCTGAACTGCAACTACCCAATTGTCAAAGGAAATTAGGTATTTATGACTTCATTGCGGTGATATTCATTAAAACGAAGTATCCAAAATCCACAAAACGGTAGAGGCTTTGCACAAAATTTGGTCTTGCCTTGATGCTTTATGTATCTTCACCACGCAAAAAGCCGAAGTATTTTGTACAACACCAAACAACAACCGGTATTAGTTGAGGATGCTGTGGGAAGCGTAGGTATTCGAACAGTACATGACTTATGGCATGCCATGGAGGTTCAGGATGAATTTATCCTTTCGCAAAACACACATGATTTGGAGCAATTAAAGCCTTTGGCAAGGATGCAGTCCATTGCAAAAGTTTGGGAAGCCGTAGTCAAAGAGTTCGGTGCTATTGAAACTGCCATCGACATTGGGTCGGGTTTTGGTTATGGCGCAGTTTTTTTAGCCCTTCAAGGCATAAAAGTGCTTGGAATTGAGAATATCGCTGCAAAAATCCGCCAAGCTCAAGCCCTTTTCAAACGTTTAGGTGTAAACATCTCGTTGTGCGATGGCTTTGGTTTTAGTAATTCGCCAGCTTTGATGCATGCCGATATTCTTACAGTTCAAACTACTGTAAAGGTCGATTTGTTGAGCATGTTTTATGTAAGTGCCGAGTTAATAGCGCATCCCAAGTTACTTGAACAAAGTGTAAAGTTGCTGAAGCCTGGTGGACGGATATGCATTTCAACGGAAGCCGATGTTGAAACGGTTCGGCATATAATCAATTCGTTGCCATACGACATCACCCAGTATTTTGAGTTGAAGTACATGGCGTTACCCGGCAATTTTGAACAAAGCGTATTGCTATTGAAGTTGCGTTAAAGCCGGTTTCAGGGAGATAAAAGTTGGTTGAGGTAGGTGATCAGCCGCTCCCCCGAACTGGGGCGGGGCGGGTTCAGGTCGTGGATTAGACCTGCCCGGTCAACTACCACATAGCGGGGTACACCAGTGATTTGGTACCGCAGCCCTAATTCGCCGGTAAAGGCCCCGGGCGCCCATAAATGCTGCTCTTCGGGCAAGTGTTTGGTCGCACTTTTTTGCCACATATCGATCTGCTCATCGAGCGATACATATAAAAATACGATTTCCTTGCTGTTTAGCGCGGCTTTGAGCTGGGGCACATGCTTAAACTCGGCGATGCAAGGCACACACCAACTGGCCCAAAAGTCGATGAATACCACTTTGCCTTTAAAGTCCGACAGCTGCACTTGTTTGCCTTCGAGGTTTTGCAAGCTGAAAGCAGGTGCAGCTACGCCCGGCTTCAACAAATCGGCATGTGCCTTTAAGTCGTTGATGTGTTTTTTGAGTTCGGCAGATGCATCGGAGGCCATAAAGTAGTCATAGGCTAAAGCTGTTCGCTCACCATCATTGCGCTTGTAATACGATTCTAATAATCCCGCCATCAAATACCCGCTGCTAGCACCGCTGCTGATGCTGTCGATGACCTTCGTCTGTGCTAAGACCAATGCCGGCGTCATCTTGCCTTCGAGGAGTTTTTGTTGCTTGAGTACTTGATAGGCATAACTGCTGGCTGAGTTTTCGTATTCATGTTTGCCAATCAGCCAATCCTGATTCCACTTTAATTTCTGATAAAAATCGTAAAAACCAGCGGGTATTTCAGGAACAGTCAAATCGGGTAGCTGCTGCGCGAAAAATCCACGCAAACCAGGATACATGTATTTTTGGTTTGCTACGGTATATTGTAAACCGTCGCGCTCATATTGGTAATATTTCTCTGCCAAATCGGCTTTCCAATATTCTAAAAAGCGCAGTTGGGCAGCTTCAAAACTGTCCATCACAGCCAAATAGGGCAATGGGTCGAGTTTTCGAATGGCAAATTGGTAAAATGATTGTGCATTCAAGGCCGGATTGCCGGTATCGTTGAATTGTAAATAAAATGCGGCTTTGTAATTGCTGTAAGCTGCATTTTTACCCGAATAGCGAACACTTTCGTCAAATAGCTCGTAGTCGAGGGTTACGTGCATGCTGTCGCCTGTTTCCATAAAAAAGGGAGTGACCTCGTTGTCTATATGCAACTGCATGGGTCGATGCATGGGAGCGGGTTCGAAGCTGGCCACAAAGCAGCCATGGGCATCTAAAGGCACCCGTGTGGTGATGTAATCGGTACCTGCTTGGTTCGATACTTCGATGAGCAGCGTATCAGTTGGTGCGTTTTTAATAGATCCGCTGAGGGTGGCAGTTTGGGCTTGGGCGAGGCTGACAATGAACAGCAAGAAGAGGCTGAGCAGGGTTTTTTGCATGGGTTTGTGTGTTTTATTCCTTTTGCTTTAGCGTTCCGGTTTTTTCGACTACCTGATGGATCACGGCATCCAGCTCATTCGCCGAATCGAGTAGTAGGGGCAAGTATTCGGCGCTTCCATCAGGATCTTGCTGGGCCAAACTGGCCAACGACATCAAGCGGGCCAGGGGCGCACGTACCACATGCGACTGCATCCAGGCAATCGATCGAAGATTTTCGTTTTGAGTCTCAATGGTTCGAATGTAGTCGCGCTCCTCGGTAACATCAATGGCCAGTACCAGACGGGCATCGCGGTTCTCGAAACGTATGTTTTTAGCCTTTACTTTCACGTAAAAAGTACTGCCATCGATGCGCTTATGTCTGATTTCCGGGAAGTCGTGATGAAAAGTAACATCGCTGGCTACCAACATTTGCTCGAGCACTTCAGCATCGTCTTCAGGTCTGATGTCTTTCAGGCTGAGCTGCATGAATTCTTGTTCAGAATAACCATAGGCTTCCAGTGTGGCATTATTGACATCTAAAAACTGGCGGGTTTCAAAATCGAAGACGTACATGGGTAACGGGCTCAAGTGGAACAAATCGCTGTAACGTTGTTCCGATGCGCGTAGACTTCTTAAGTTCTTGGCCCTTTCGATGTTGTATACAATGCTCTTATAGAGTATGGTTGCCGTCAACTCATCCTTCAGCAAATAATCTGAAACACCCATCGAAAGTGAGCGGATGCTAAATTCCATGTCGGTGAAGCCGGTAAGGGCTACAATGGGAATTTCCTGGGTTAGTTGCAGCATCTTTTCTATCAACATTTCACCGCCCAGGTCGGGTAAACTCAGGTCGAGCAGAATTAAATCGATGGCTGTTGTTTTGGCTTGTAAAAAGGCTTTAGCATCCCGAAAGGTGGTACAATGCGTTAACTCGCATTGGAGGATGTATTCATCGAGGTAATCTTCAATCAGCACATAATCGCCTGGATTGTCTTCGATGACCAAGAGTCGATATGTCCGATTGTCCTTTTTCAATTTTTGCCGGGAAGTTTTACAATGCTGAACCAGAATTCTTCAATGCTCGCCGTCATTTTGATGAAGGATTCAGCCTCTACAGGCTTTACGATGTAGCAATTTACGTGTTCTTCATAAGCGGCTTTGATGTCGGCCGGTGAAGATGAGGTGGTGAGCATGATTACCGGAATATGACAAAGCTTGGGGTTGTTCTTGATCGACATGAGCACTTCATGCCCATTTTTTTTGGGCAAATTCACGTCGAGCAGTATTAAATCGGGCAGGGTTGCAGGTTTTAGAAGGGCGTTTTGAAGCAGTTCAATCGCGAGTTCACCGTCGCGCACCACCGTTACTTCATTAAGTATTTTGGCTTCTTCAAGTGCTTCTGTGGTAAGCAGGATGTCGCCTTCGTTGTCTTCAACCAACAAAATTCGAATGGGGGTCATGATGAGGTGTTTGTTTAGGCAGGCGGACGCAAAAGCTGCTTCCTTTACCAATTTCCGAACTTAAATGGAGACTTCCATCTAATTGCCCAACTATTTTTTTGCAAATGGCCAAACCAATGCCAGAGCCAGCCACGTTTTGTAGCGTAGGAACGCGTTTAAATAGCTGAAATATAGCTTCCTGGTCTTCAGCTGCAATGCCGATGCCATTGTCGCTGATGGTGAATTGCAGATGGCCGTTTTGCTCGAAGCCTATGTGTACTTTTTTGACACCAGTTTCGGGACCATATTTGAAGCCATTCGAAATGAGGTTCTGGAAAAGTTGCAAAATGGGCGTTTTCGGACCATAAATTACAGGGAGTGGATCCCAGCTTAGTTCATGTTTTTGGTCGCTTGCAAATAGTTGTCGAAAATGCGCCATTTCCAAATCGAGCTTGATCCAGCTTTTTTCCTCAGCCATATTTCCGGCCCTGGAATATTGAAGTAAATCGTTCAGCATCTTGCGCATGCGATTAGCGCCATCTACCGCAAAATGAATGTAAGCGTGTGCTTTTTCGGGCAACTCGGCTTTGTGCTTTTTTTCGAGCAAGCCCATAAAGCTGCTCACCATGCGCAAGGGCTCTTGTAAATCGTGTGAGGCAATGTACACAAAGTCTTGAAGTTCCTGATTTTTGAATTGCAACTTTTCTGAGGCTTCCCGCAAGTCGGCTTCCCGCAATTGCAGTTCCTGCTGTAGTTCATTCTGACGCACGATATACTGTTGAATGCCGGAAAGTAGTCGGGGGAGTAGGCCTGCCGACAAATAGCTCAGAAATACCACATTGCTTACAACAGCTACCCATTCGATAATTTGCATTTCTTCATAAGTGCGAATGCCATTAATCGACAATGAGGGCAGCAGCGCCGTGAGCAGATAAATCAGCACAGTAATGTGACACCAATAATAAGCATAACGCACTTCGTACATGAGCATGGCAAAAATGGTTGCCGCAAACAGGTAGATTGAACCTGGCGCCGGATTGTCGATCATCAGCAATAAAAACCAGGCAAATACAAACGATAAGATGGTAAAAGTTAGTTTTCGCTTCTTAACATCAATGCCCTTCCCAAACGATAACACCAACAAAAAGCCGATGGCACTGAGGTCGGTGAAGAGGATGGTGGTTATATCGACGGTTAAGTTGAGGTAAAAGGCCGGCAACATGGCAATGATGCTGAAGGGCAAGATAAAAATCATGGTATTGGCAAATAGTAAGTTTTGCCAATAACTGAGGGTGCCATCGTTTTGCTGCTCAGTTCCTGAACAGGCCTTCAAAATGCTATTGCGATATGCTTGCCAAAGTTTTTTCATGTTTTTCGGAGCGTGAAGTAAAAACAGCTGCCCTCACCCGGTGTTGATTCTACCCTTACTTGCTCACCCAAATGATCAACGATCTTTTTCACTATGGCCAAGCCCATGCCCGTTCCCGTGTAGGCTTCCCCATGATGGAGCCGCTGAAAAATGATGAAAATTTTGTCGAAATAATCAGGATGAATACCTTGCCCGTTATCCCGCACAAAAATTTCGTAATGATCACCACCATCGATGCTGCCCATGGTGATTTCGGGTTTGCGTTCAGGATGCCGGTATTTTACCGCATTGTTCAATAAATTTTGGATGATTTGTTGCACCGGATAGCGGTACTGCTTGACCACAGGAAGCGCTTGCACTTCTACTTTTGCCTCGGTTTCTTCGAGCAATCGTCGGTTGAGACTAAGCACTTCCGAAACGACCTCGCTTAGCACGATGCTTTCCTGATCTTCTTCAAACCGCCCAACCCGCGAAAACTCCAACAAATCGAGGATGATTTGACGCATTTTGCGGCCACCATCTACCGCAAAGTGGATGTAACGCAAGCCTTTTTCATCGAGAATGTGACTGTATTTTTTTTCCAATTGGCTGAGGAAGCTGGTAATCATCCGCAAGGGTTCTTGCAGGTCGTGTGAGGCTACAAAGGCAAATTGTTCGAGCTCTGCATTTGAAATGGCCAATTCTTTGGCACGCTCTTCCAGATTTTTGTTCAATTCGCGTAGTGATGCCTCGTATTGCTTTTGCTCGCTGATGTCCGACAAGGCGCCAATCAATCGGATAGGTTCGCCATTTTCGTTTTGTACCACCATGCCCCGGTCAATCAGATAGGCATATTCGCCATTGGCCTTTAAGAAGCGATACTCATTTACAAAGTTCAAAACCTGGCTGCCAGGTACTAAAACTTCTTGCACTTTCGCTTCCGTATTTTGGCGATCGTCGGGGTGAATACGGCTCAGCCAAACGGCATAGTCGAATGGCTCGTCTAATGGATAGCCAAATAACGAACGGTACACTTCGCTGGTGTACACTTCATTTTTAACAATATCCCAGTCCCAGATGCCATCGCGTGTGGCAGCCACCACTTTTTCGAAACGTTCGTTGGTGGTTTTAATGGCAATGGCTTGCTTGACTTGTGCTGTTACGTCTTTAAAATAAACCGATAAACCTTCGCTCGAAGGGTAGGCACTTACTTCGAACCAGCTGTCGATAGGCTCATAATAATCTTCAAAATGAACCGCTTCGGAGGAGTTTAACGCTTCGGTATATTTGTGGAACGACTGTGTTCTGCTGGGGTCGAACACCTCCCATAGCACTTTACCGAGCACCCTTTCTTTGGGGGTATGCAGTAATTGTTCAGCTTTATTGTTCCAGTAAGTTACTTCAAAGCTGGGGGTAAGTGTGAAGAAGCCATCGTCAATACTTTCGAGGATGATGTTCCGCTTTTCGTAGGCCTCGCGAAGTGCATCTAATTGCTGTTTCCGCTGCATGGCCATGCCCAAATTCGAGGCCAGTGTTTTGAGGAACATCTCTTCTTCCTCGGTCCAAATCCGCTCTTTGTGGCAATCGTCGAAGCCAATGTAGCCCATCAATACACCTTCGAGGATCACGGGCACATGCAAAATGGAGACGATGTCTTGCTCGGCTAGAATGTCGTAGAGTTCGCCATTTGTGTCGCGGGTAAATATGCTAAAAGGCTCACCTCGAAGTAAGGGATCCCGAACTTCAGGAAAATCGTCGAGCCTGATAGCTTGATATTTTTCATTGCTCAATTCTTCGGTAACCAAACCATTGGTCCATTCCATGGTCAGCCGCACATAGAGGGCATCAGCACCTGCTGCTTTGAAGGTTTCGAGGTAATAAGCCCGGTCAACAGCCACTGCAGTGCCCATGATGGCCAAACTTTCGTTGAGGGCCAATTTCCAATCGTCTGAACTTAACAGCTTCTCAACTATCCGGGTATTGGTTTCGAGTAGCTTGGTTTTGTACTTGGCGGAATGGTAGTTGGTGTTGTTTTGTAAGGCGGCCGCAAAGCCTGAAGCCATGCCCATTTGAAACTTCACATCTTCATCCGACCAGCGGCGTGCCGACTTGCAATCGTCGAAGCCAATGAAACCTGCACAAATACCATCAATCATGACCGGACTCACCAAATACGACTGGGTTTGGTGCGCTTTGTTTAATTCGCGAAATGCTTCATCAGCCAAGGAGTTTGTCAATTCCTGAACACTTTGACCCTGAAGCACTGGTTGTAGTTCTGGGCCAAAACTTTCGAACGATTTGTACTGAAGATCTGGATCGTTGATATGCGGCTCAATGCCTGGTGCCGACCATTCGAATCGCTGCGAACTGAAGATGGCCTTGGTAAGAACATCGCTTTGGTTCTCGAAAAAATACACCCGATCGGCCCCACAAGCTTCACCTGCAAGCCGCAAACAATTGGTAGCCTGGCTTTCGAATTTTTCTTGATCAAGCAATAACTCGTTGAAACGGGCGAGTGCGTCGATTAGCTGCTTTTGATAAACCAACGAGGCCTCTGCCTGCTTTTTAAGGGTGACATCTTTGGCAATGGCAATGATGAATTGCTCGTTTGGATAGGGTGTCGACGACCAACTCAACCAAATGTAATGTCCGTTTTTGTGGCGGTAGCGGTTTTCAAAGGCATAAGTCAATCCTCCCCCATACAAATGTTTCATTTCAGCATTGGTGTTAACCAAATCGTCGGGATGGATAAAGTAATTGAATGGGTTCGAAAGCAGTTCTGCTTCGGTGTAGCCCAACACCTGCATTACAGCGGGATTGACTTTGGTAAAGTAGCCTTCAAAATTTGCCAAGCAAATCAAATCGGGGGAGGTATCAAAGATTTGTTTGAGATCACGCTCAAGTTGTTTGCGTTTTAATTCGATGGCAAAATGCCGACCAATTTCTTCGAAAAGCTTTTTGTATAGCCTCAAGCTGTTTTCTTCCCGATCGACGGCAATCAACAATACACCTATAAACTCATTGTTTGTAATCAAAGGGATGCCATATGCCGAAACCAAATCCATCGATTTGGCCAGGACTTGCCGAATAAAAGCGGGTTCTATTTGAAGGTTTGGCCAAAAAATCAAGTTTCTTTTTTCCCAGCAGATACCAGGGAGCCCTTTCCCTTTTTGAAAACTGTGGTTTGGGTTTTTAGGGTCAAAAGCTGCTGTTCCTTGATGGATGATTTGAGTATGCAGGTGAATTTGGGTGTGTTGATTGTCAGGCAACCACAATTCTACTAATAAGGCGGTTGCAAATTTTTGAACCGCATCGAGGGTGCTTTGGATGGCAATTCCCTGATCGGCTTCATTGCTAAAGGCAGCACTGATGGTTGCCAATAGGGCCGTTTTAAGTTCGCCTATTTTTTCCTCCGTGATGTCGCGCTCAATCGACACCCAATGGGTTAATTGGCCTGCTTCGTCAAAGATGGGAGTAGCCGATACCTGCAACCAAAACTCTTCCCCGTTTTTACGATAGCTGATGGCATCCACCAAGGCAGGCTTTTTAGCCTGAATAGCGGCTTGAAATTCCCGGTAAGCCTCACTATCGGTTTTTGGTCCCTTCAGTAAGGGCAGGGCAGCACCAATAACTTCGTTGCGTTTAAATCCTGTTAATTTCAGAAAGGCCTTATTGGCGTACAGCACCCGGGAAATTACCTGCTCGTCGCCTCCATCTGAAATGAGGACGGCATCCGATGACTTGGTGACCACCATTTCTAACAAGCGCAACTGCAAATCTTCTTCTTTCCGCAGGTGAATATCACGGATTACACCGATCATTTTTTCTGCCACCCCTTGCTCATTGCGCAGGATGTACGCGTCTTCTTCGGTCCAAACAAATTCGCCGTTGGCTTTGCGAATGCGGTATTGTTTGCTCCAATGGGTGCAATGGGGGTCAGCAAGCGATTTTTCCAGGTCTTCAATGATTTCAGTCACATCATCATGATGAATGAGGGCTTGAAACGATTGCCAATTGAGATCCGTTTCACCAAAGTAATGCTTGAAAATGCGCTTGAAGCTAGGCGCCAAATAGGCCTCGTCTTTTAAAATGTTCCACTCAAATATTACGTCATTGGTAGCTTTGTTAACATACTCAAAGCGTTCATTGGTATGCAATATTTCCTGATCGATTTTGTACTTTCCTAACACCAGGCTCAGCATCCTAACTGCGCGTTCAATTTTTTGAGTTTCGTGTGTTTGCGGTGATCTTGTTTCCCGGAAATAATTGTCGAAAACAGCTATAACCTGACCTTTGCTATTGAAAATAGGGTGCGACCAACAGGCTTTCATGCCATGAGTATTTGCCAGCTGTTTGAAGTCCTTCCACAGCTCGTCACGCGCAATATCGCATACAATCACGGTTTTTTTGTGGTAAGCCGCTGTACCACAGGAGCCGGCCTGAGGACCAATGGTTATACCTTCAATTGTTTCGGTTAAACCCTTAGGCAAATTAGGTGCAGCCAAATGGTATATACAATCGTTTTTCAACCATTGAATCGATGCCAACATCCCGGGTATTAGTGTTTCTAAAGATTGAAGATATTGACTGATAACATCCTTAAAATCAGCATCAGTTCGCATGCTGTTTTCGAGCAGGGCCTTTTCCATATTGGCTTGTTGCTCGGTTTCAATAGTTGAAGTGATGTCTTGCAGGGCGCCAACCATACGATAGGCTTTGCCTGAATCGTTGCGCAATACCAAGCCCCGATCTTGAACGTAGGCGAAACTGCCATCGGCTCGTAAATAACGATATTGTCCTTCCCATTGGTTGCCCGTTCCTGCCAGCAAATCATCTAAGCTTTTCAGCACAGCTTCACGATCCTCTTTGTGAATAAGATCCGACCAAAAATTCACAGGCATGATGCGTTCGTTGAGCTCGTAGCCGAAAAGTCGGTCGAAACTTTTGCCCAGGTATAAGCTGTCGTCTTTCAGATTCCAATCCCATACGGCCTCCGATACCGCTTCGGTCGCATATTCAAAGCGCTCGTTTGCGCTTCGGAGGGCCTTTTCAATTTGAATGCGTTCCGAAATATCAATGCCTACACATTGTAATTCCAATGCGTTGTTATCAGCATCAGTAATGGCCATGAAATCCCATAAACTGGTAATGATGCCGCCATCTTTGCGAGGTTTGTCGATTTCAATCTTGATTACTTCACCTGGACGAGCAATGCACGCATGTACAGTTTCTGTAACTCGCTCCAGCTCATAAGGCATGATGCTACTCGTGCAACTGAGCCCAAGGATGTCCTCGTTGGGGTGTAGCCATCCGAAATCTTCCTCGAATTTGCGGTTTACATAGGTATAACATCCTGCTAAGTCTGTGCGGATGACGTAATTGGTTTGCGATTCGTTTAAACCCCGGTAGCGTGCCTCGCTTCGCCGCAAGGCTGACAGCGCTTGTTGTCTGAGGGTTACATCTTGACTTTCTACCAATACCGCATTTCGGCCTTGGAAATACATGGTGTTGCCGTGTATGTCCATCAAAAAAGTATCGCCCGACTTGTTGCAATACTTATAAATGCCTTTTTGTATGTGCTCTGCATTTTCCTTGAGGTTATGATTCGCTTCCAACATGACTGGAATTTCTTCGGCTGGGCGTAATTCCCGAATGGTCATTTGCAGGATTTCATCACGCGAATAGCCAAATTGCTTTAAGACGGCGGCATTTACATCCAGTATTTCGAGGCTGTTGATATCGTAAATCCATTTACAAATGGGACTCACATCAAACAAGAGCTTGTAGCGAGCTTCAGTGGCGGCAAGTTGCTCGTTGGCTTCTTTTTGAACACTGCTGTCACGCGCGATACAATACAGCAATTGTTGCTCCTGGTCAAACCGCGCCGACCAGCTCATGTATACTACGCGACCTTGTTTGTGAATGTAACGATTGTTGAAATTGATTACCAAGGCACCATCCAGTATACTTTCGGCTTCTTTACTAGTTTTGTCAACATCCTCAGGGTGTACCAATTCAATAAATCGACGGCCTTTTAATTCTTCCGGTGTATAGCCCCAAATGTGTTCACAAATCGGACTTGTGCTTACAAAACGACCTTCGGGGTCGATGGTACAAATGATGTCTATAGACTGTTCGAAAACTCTTTTTAGCTCTTGGTTCCGTTCTTCAATTTCGGCTTCTCGAGCGCGCATCTCGGTAATGTCGCGGGTGGCAACAAAGGCACCAATGATGGCTTGTTTTTCGTTGCGGACAGGCGTATAATGAATTTCGGTGATGATAAGTTTACCATCGAAAGGAATGGTGATTTCATCGCGGTGTTCCTGTCCTGCCAGCACATCTTCATAAATTTTGGCTGCAATATGCCTGCGCTCGGGTTGGGCGTAATCGAGTATGCTGCTGCCTTTGGCTACACTGATGCCGAAATAGGTTTTGTAAAGTTTTTCGAACTGCAGATTAAAGGTAACGATCTTCAGTTCCTCGTCCATCAAGATGAAGGCCTCGCGTGTGTTGTCGAGCATCAAATTCAGTTCGTTCAACACTTCCTTGGTGGCATGCTGATTGAAGGCTGTTCCCATCAAACACCATTGCCCTTGGTAAGTGATGCGGGTGGCGCTGAAAAAGTGGTTGAGTTTTTGACCTGATTTGGTCAGCATGTGCAGCTCAACCCGTGTGCTGCCATTTTGAAAGACTTCATTGATTTTTTCTTGCACTAACAGATGTTCTTCCGCGGGGAAAAAATCAAAAGCATTCATTCGCTTTATTTCCTCTTCGGTATATCCACTGATATCGCCAACATGTTTGTTCCATCGCAACAGTTGACCTTCGGGGCTTACCAAGAAAAAGGAGGTTGTGAGGTTTTCGATGAGTTTGTCGGTCAGTTCTTTTTTCTCTATCAATTGCGATTGAATACTGATGTGCTCGCTGATGTCTTGAAACACGCCATACATCTGAATGGGATTTCCTTCAGTGTCGTAAGAAATGTCGGCGCTGGAAATCACATGGCGAATGCTGCCATCCTTGGCAATGAGGCGCTTTTGAACACGGTATTCAGCGCCAGTAGCCAGGCTGTTTTGCATGGCTTCTATCGCTCGTTCAAGATCGTCGGGGTAAATGACTGCCGCACCCCGCTCTTGGTTGAGCTCAAATTCCTGGGGTTCATAACCCAACATACGGAATACTCCGTCGGACCAACGCAATTTGCCGTTGGTTAGGTCGAGGTCCCAATTGCCAAAACGCGCCAAAGCTTCGGCTTTTTGGAGCAATTCGGTTGCATGTTCATTTTCTGCTTCAACCGGGCCTACATCTATTAACATCAGCAAATAAGCCTGCACCTCTTTGGCATAGCTACTGCACCTGATCTCATAGGTGTGGCGTTTGCCATGTTTTTTTTGGTCGTTCCACCGCCCTGTGAATTTCAGGCAGGCTGTGTTGTCCACAGTGGCAACCAAGCCATCCTTAAGCTGGTTGAGCCAATTTGCTGGCAAACCCTCGAACTTTTCTGAAAACCACAACAACGGAGATTTTCCAATGCTTTGCTCGGAGGAGTCATAATGGTTGGCAAAGCTTGTATTGATTTCGATGATTGTGCCAAATGCTTCATCCAGCATCAAACACGGAGCCGGTATGCAATCTAAAAAAGCTTTTATTTCAGCATTCATACACATTAACCATTTGCTAATGCAAGCTAAGGTAAATGCGACTAAAAAGTATTTTTTTTACGGACTTCTTTAAAAAATCTGCCCAAAGCCAAAGAAGAATTGCCCTCCTTCGCGACTGTGGCCGTAATCGAGCCGCACGATGGTAGATTGGTTCCAGGCAATGCGGCCGCCCAAGCCGGGGGCTGCTCGCCAGCCGGTGAAGCTTAAATCAGCAGGCTTGTCCCACACGCTGCCCATGTCGAAAAAGGGCGTGAGTCCCAGGGCCAGGTGCTGTTTTAAGAAACGCAAATCGTACAAGCGACTGCGCAGCTCCAGGTTGATGAGCGCAGCTGTTGGGGCCACAAAACGGGCTTCCCGGTAGCCGCGTAACGAACGCTCGCCACCCATGACCAAAATTCCGCCGGCTTCGGCCTGGCTCGACAAATCCCACATTTCAATAAAGCTGATGCGTGGCCCAAAAATGTGCCCAAAAGCAGCCAATCCTGCAAAGGTTAAGCGGTTTTTACCACCCCGCCAGCGCGCCAGGGTGTGTACTACCTGCCCCTGGAGCATGAATTTGTTGAAGTTGAATTGCGAACCGGCCCAAGGTGCCGAATATTCGTGCGAATACTGCAAAAATACCCCTTTCGAAGGATCTGGCTCAAAATCACGGGTGTCGTACATGAGCGCCCAGGCAAACATACTGGTGAAGTTCAAGCGCTCATTGTTGTTAAATCCAGCCAAATTAAAGCGCTCGAAGGTGCCATCGGCCAGCTGCTGATCCACCCGCGTTTGGTTGTGAAAGGCATCCACGGTTTCGCCGTTGAGGTTGGTAACATCGTTCACCGCCCGGCCGTTGTACGACTGAAAACCGTTGAACAGCGCTTCATAGCCGAACATCAGGCGCAAACGACCGTCCATCATTACCCTTTCGAACAAAAAGTTGTACAAACGCTCACGCTGGATCATGTTGTTGAAGTGCAAATCGGTATAATGCAGTCCGTCGGCTCCTTGCTCGGCCAGGGCCAGGTTGGCTTCGTAATCGCGTATGCGGTTGAAGCGGCGGATGGTGTTGTTGCGCTTGTCGCGAAAGCTGAGTCCTTCGTTCATGGCATCGCGCCCAATGCCCCAGAACTGTGCCTCGGGATCTTCCCACACCACCACATCGGCCCGCAAACGCCATTTGGTGTTGAAAATGTATGGGGCATCGTAATTCACCGCATAGCGCACCCGACCGTTTTCGAAAATGAAGAATTCGGCGTTGAGGCGGTGGCGGTAGGGGGTGTATTCAAAAAACGGGTCGTTTTTGTCGTTGTTGATGAAGAGGTTCACATTCCCCCCCGCCCCAAAGCCACGGATGGGGTCGAATTGCACCCGCGGAACGCCAGTTACAAAGGTGCCTTCTTTTTTGTCTTCAAGCTCCGAAGCCGGCATGCGCTTTTGGTCGGAGATGGCAAAGGGCAGCTGCACCCGGTTGGTGTCGGCCTGCTGGGCATTGGCAAGGGCTTGGCAGGCAAGCAAAGCGATGAGTAGGTAGAAATGCTTCATTTGAGGTAATTTTGTAGGTTAAAGGGCAAAAAACAAGGTGGCAATGCCGAAGTAAATGAGCAAACCGGTGATGTCGACCACCGTGGTGATGGCCGGAGCTGCGGCAACCGCCGGGTCGCCGCCAAAACGCTTGACCAGGAGCGGGAGGCCCGCCCCAATGATGGTGCTGCTGATGACCTGCAGCGAAAGGGCCAGTGAAATCACGAAGGCCACGGTGGTGAGGCTGTAGGCCGCCGGAATGTCGGTTTCCCAACTTAAAAACAGCACCTTAGCAAAGGCAATGAGGCCGAGACAGAGTGCGATAAGCAGCGATACCCGGGCTTCTTTCCACAAAATGCGGAACCAATTGGCCAGGCTCACCTGCCCCAAGGCCAGGGCCCTGATGACCACCGTGGCGGCTTGCGAACCCGAATTGCCGCCGGTATCGGCTACCATGGGCATGTACAAGGCCAAAATGAGCAGCGCATCAAGGGCATTTTCGTAGCTGTGGATGATGATGCCGCTCAAAATGCCGAGTATGGCCAACGACACAATCCATACCACCCGCTTTTTGAAGTGCTGCCAAACGGTGGTTTCCTGGTAGTGAAACTCGCCTCCCGAGGCAATACCCATGAATTTTTCGAGGTCCTCGGTATGCTCGGCGCGAATCACATCGATGGCCTCGTCGTGGGTGACTATGCCGAGCAATTGCTTTTCGTTGTTGAGGACCGGTATGGCCACCAAATCGTATTTTTCGATGGTTTCGGCCACCCGCTCCCGGTCGTCGAACACATGGGCATACACAAATTCCGACTTGGCAAAATCGGCCACTTTGCTGTCGGGCGCGGCCAAAATCAAGTCTTTGAGCGTGATGAAACCCACCATGCGTTGGTCGCGGTCGAGCACATAGATGTAGTAAACCGTGCGCTTCGAAGGGGCATCGCTGCGCACCTTGTCGATGGCTTGCTCGCAGCTCATGTGTTGCTGCACGGTGGCAAAATCGGTGCTCATGATGCCACCTGCCGTTTCGGGCGGGTAGGCGCTCAGGCGGGTCACGTCGTCGCGGGTATCGCGACTCAAATAGGGCAGGAGCGAGGCTTGCTCTTCGGCGCTGAAATGCTGGTACAGGTCGGCCCGACTGTCGCTGGGCATGTGTTCAAAAATGAGCGCAAAACGTTTGCGGCTCATGCCATGGAACAGACTCAGCTGCCGCTGTATGGGCATTTCGGCCAGGATGAGGCCTTGCTGCTTGCCACTGAACAGCTCCAACACCTGAATGAGGTACTCATCCTCGAGCCGAGCGAGTGTTTCGCCCACTTCTACCACCGGCATTTTTTTGAGCACCGGTACCAGTTCAATGATTTCAGCCGCCTGCTTCAGGCCGCCGGTAAGCTTGCGGAGTTCGTCGAGTTGCATGGCTGTAGGATTGGTTGAACGCTGCAAAATTAGCTTTCACCTACGCCAAAGGCCATTAGCAGCCTATTAAAGAAAAATTAGAAAGTCATTAGAGGGGTGGGGCGGGCGGAAGGTTTTTTTAACTGCGTTGCCAATTAATATACCGGCTACTGCAGAAGCGACGCGTTTTTTTACCGCAGAGTCGCAGAGGGCTTTGTATTGAAGCAGTGACCACAATGCGAGACTTTGGACTGTTTCCCATTGAACGGGCTTTTATCAGTGCAATAAACGGCTGCAGCTGGCGCCGAGGCAACGGAGCCTTTTGGACTGCGCTGTTTTCGCAGCTTGTCCGGTACCGACGATACTGACGGCATCTGAAGAAGGGCGCAGCGCCAGGCCTTCGGCTTATTAGCAAAGGTGCTGATGAACAGAAAAATAAATGTATTTAAATCGATAGACGCATGGATATGACTGCTTCAACCATTCGTGCCCAAGTGCATCAGTACATTGATGAGGCAGATGATAAACTGCTTGAGGTGGTGTATCAGCTTTTGGAAGCATATCGGCAGCATAACGCAACTGCACTCACCGATGAGCAACAAATTAAAGTCCTTCAGAGAACGGAATCGTACAAACTTGGCAAGGTAAATGGATATGCGCTCACAGATGCACGTAAGCTCGTGAAAGAAAAATTGTCAATTTCTAAGCGGACAATTATTTAGCAGCCATAGGGATAATGGTGCTAAAAGGATGTCTTCTCATGCCTGAAAGCATCCGGCAAACTAATGCTAAACACGCTGCCCCTACCGGCAGCTGCTTCGGCGCGCAGCAGTCCGCCATGCAGTTGCACAATTTTATGGCTGAGGGCCAGTCCGATGCCGCTGCCGGGGGTTTGTACAGCATTGCTGCCCCGCTCAAAGGGTTTGAAAATGCGGTCGAGTTCTTCGGCCGCAATGCCGGGTCCTTCGTCGGTGAAGCGCATTACCCATTGCTGCTTTTCGTGCAATAAACGTACGATGCATCGCTGCTGGGGGTCGAACTTGCAGGCATTGTCCATCAAATTCATGCAGGCTACCCGCAATAAATAGGCATTGGCTTCAACCAAGGGCTCCGATTCCTCGCCTGCGCTCTCGTCGATGTACAGCTGAATATTGTGTCCCGGTTGGTTCCGCTGCAGCTGGCTGGCAGCCTCCAGCAAAAGCTCGTCGACCCGCACCGCTTCAAAACGGATGGCCGCACGGTCGTAGCTGGCTTTGGCCAAATCGAGCAGGCTGTTGCTGAGCCGGGCCATGCGGCGGGCATCGCTGAGGCAGCGTTGCAACAGTTCGCGTTCAGCCTCGTCGCGGGCAGCATCGAGTCCCAGCTCTAGCTCCGAAATGAGGGCCGATAGCGGAGTGCGCAGCTCGTGGCTGATGTTCGATACAAATTGCCGCTGTGCTTCAAACGAATTTTCGAGTCGGTCGAGCATTTGGTTGAAAGTTTGCGCCAGCTCCGATAATTCGTCTTTTTCGCCGGCGCTGCTCAAGCGCAGATTCATTTTGTTGGCGCCAATGCGCTTGGCCTTATCTATCATATCGGCCACGGGTTGCAACGCTTTGTACGAAAAATAATAACCTAGCCCAAATATGAACAAGAGGGCCGAAAACCAGGCCCACAGCAGCAATTTTCTCAGCGCTTGTAGTTTGCCGTGGCCTTGCTCGTCGTAGGCCGCCGCAGTAATCAGGTACACTTGTTCGTTATGCTCAATGCGCAAGCCACAAACCTGCATACCTGCTGTTTCGAAACGTAAGGCTGTTTCTGCTGCAATTTGTGCCAGCATTTCGGGGGTTTCTTTCACCTGGTCGATGCTTAGGTCGTCGTGGTACAACAGCTCAAAGGGCTGGCGATACATGGCCACTTCCACCTCGTTGAGGTATTGGCGGTTGTTGCGATAAATCTGATGTAAAATGGTATCGGGCATGGCGGCTTCGAGTACCAAACTGGCCCTGGTGCGGGCTTCTTTTTCGAGCTGATGGTAAAAGGCTTCGCCCCGGTTTTTTTCCGATTGCCAATACACCACCCCGGCAAATGCAGCCAGCAAGCCGGCAGTAATCAGCACAAACAACAGGCTCAGGCGGGTGCGGATTTTCATGCTTCTTTTTTGAGGTAAAAGCCCATGCCCGGACGCGTGTGCAGCAGTTTGTGGCCAAAATCTTTGTCGATTTTTTTACGCAGGTAGTTGATGTACACATCAATAAAATTGGTGCCTGTATCAAAGTGCGTTTCCCATACTTGTGCGGCAATTTCAGTGCGCGGCAAAACCCTTTCGGGATGCTGCATGAAGTAGGTGAGCAGTTGAAATTCTTTGGGCGTGAGTTGCAGATGATGACCCGCCCGACTGCAGCTTTTGGTACGCAAATTCAGCTCCAGTTCGTCGTACACCAACAGCTCGTCTACACCGACTTTACCTTCGGCACGGCGCAAAAGGGCGCGCACGCGCATCTGCAATTCGCGTATTTCGAAGGGTTTTACGAGGTAATCGTCGGCGCCGGCTTCAAAGCCTTCAACCTTGTCGTCGGTACTACCCAGGGCGGTGAGCATGAGTACAGGCAAGCCGGGTAGGTGCGCTTTGAGCTTGCGACACAGGCTGATGCCATCTTGCCGGGGCAACATGATGTCGGTAATGAGCAAGTCGATGCCGCCCTGTAACAACCTGCGCTCGGCCAGCTGCCCGTCGTAGGCTACTTCCACCGCATAGACTTGTGTTTCAAGTCCGCGCCTGATCAGATCGGCCAGTCGGGGGTCGTCTTCGGCAAGTAGAATCCTGTTCACCATCGAAAATTAGTCATTTTGCCATTGATTGAACAAAATGGCTTCCAATAAAAGCATTAATTCCTGCTTCATGAGCGACAGTTGGGCTTCGAGCTGGTCGTGCATCTCGGCCCGATAGCGCAATTGGTCGGCATTATAAAAGGCTCCCGAGCCAAAATACAGGGCTTCATCACTCAGGTCCCAGCCGTTAAGCAGGTAGTCGATGCGCGATTGGCCACTGCTATCGGTTGCATTGAGGTATTCCCATACTGCATCGGGATAAAGCGAAGGGCTTTGTCGGCCGCTTTTTAATTCGATCAGGTAGTTTACTTCGTGTTCGAACCAGGTGATTTGCTTGTTTCGAAATAGCAGTGCCGCCAGGCCGACTTCGGTAATGGCTGTGCTGATGCCCACAATTTCGGGCCAATTGCCATTGCCCAACAGCAAAGCCGAGCCTAAGGCACCCGTGGCGCCTATGCTTATGGCCGCTGCCGTAAGTCTGGTTTCGCGTTTATCGGTTTGTTTCTGCAGTATGCCTGCCAGCTGATCGGCCACTTCTTCTTCGCAATCGAGGGCAGCTGCCATGGCCGATACTTGCAAGGAGGCCAGGTGAATGCACTGGCTGAGGTAGGTGAACAAGGCTTGATCGCGATTTTGCAGATAGGCCAGCAGGCTGTCGCTCAGGTTTAGGTATTGCACCGCGCGTAGCAAACGCGCATCTAAGCGGCTCGTTAAGTCCGCAGGCAGTTGGCTTGGCTTGCTGCCCGTAGCTTGAGGCTCCCACATTAACGGACTACATTTATTGGTGAGCTGGACGTTTTTGACGGCTCTTGGACTTGTACATGCGGTTAGCCACAAAATGCCTAATCCAGCCGCTAACAGCCAATACCACTGCTTATTTATGCGCATGTAAGTCCTCCAGCGATTTGTTCTCGTGTGATTTTTTGTTGGGGTGTTTCGCGCTTCCCACTTTTTGTGCCCCATATATGCCGCTATGGCCCGAAAACATATAGGCGGTTACGCAGGCAATGCCAATGTACAAGCCACTCTCGGCCCCAAAGAGCTCAATGCCCATAAGCGTGCAGGCCAGCGGGGTGTTGGTGGCACCTGCAAATACAGCTACAAAGCCCATTCCGGCCAATAACGACATGGGTAAGGGCAATATCCAAAATAGCGCATTTCCCAGGGTAGCGCCAATAAAAAACAAAGGGGTAACTTCTCCGCCTTTAAAGGCTGCTCCCAAGGTAAAGGCCGTAAACAGCAGTTTGAAGATGAAATCGTAGGCAGGTACCGGCTGTTCAAAAGCTTCTACAATGGCCGGAATACCAAGGCCAAAATATCGGGTATCCTGTATCAAAGCGAAAATCAAAGCCAGTACCAAGCCGCCAATAACGGGACGTAAGGGCGGGTATTGGATGTGTTTTTTGAATAACTGACTAAAAAAATGCGTGCTTCCGCTAAATAATCGGGCTACCAAACCAAAGCTGATTCCGGCCAGCAAGCAGTAAGCCATCGCAGGCATCGAAAAAGCAGGAACTTCGCTGATGTGATAATGGGTATGGCCTACACCCCAGGCCGTACAAGCATAATCGGCCATGGCAGCCGATAAAAAGACCGGCAAAATGGCTTCGTAACGTAAGCGGCCACTCCTGATGACCTCCAAGGCAAATACGGCACCGGCCAGTGGTGTGCCAAAAACCGAGGCAAAACCAGCGCTAATCCCCATGAGCAAAATAATCCGTCGGTCGTGTGCCTGCAACCTGAAGGGCTTGCTGAGCTGATCGGCCAGCGCGCCTCCCATTTGTACCGCCGTGCCTTCACGACCAGCCGAACCGCCAAATAAATGGGTGATGAGCGTGCCAAGCAATACCAAGGGGGCCATACGAAAGGGGATGCGTTGCACAGGCTGATGCACTTCGTCGAGCAGTAAATTGTTGCCGCGAACTACCGAATCGCCCAGGTAGTGGTACATTAAGCCGATGAGCAAGCCAGCAAGGGGTAAGGCATAAATGATATTGGTGTTGGCCTCGCGGTAATCAGTTAAGGCATCGAGTGAGACCAAAAAGATGGCCGAGGCCGTGCCCGCTAAGCTGCCAACCAATACGGCCAAGAGCAACCAACGGAAGCTGAAAATGAAGATTGGAAACTGGGCAAAAAAAGCGCCTCTTGCTTTATTATCTGCTTGCTGACTGCTCATAGTAAACCTTTCACCTGAAGTGTTAAGCAGACGTCATCAGCTTGCAACCCATTGCAGGCGGTTCCAGGTCGACATCATGACCGATACAAATATAAGGGCACAAACCTTAGGATTGCGCACCGGTATGGCTTTTTTTGATGCGTGCTGCAAGTTGTGCAATTTCGTCAAGGGCGATTACGCCTTGCAGATTTAGAGCTGCACTGTGAATATCGAAGGGGCAATTGTTGCCAAGTAATGCATTCAAATTATGGCTTCTGATGCCACCTCCTGCCAATATTCGGAGCCGATGAGCCGCATGCGCGGCCAAGTCGTAAAGTTTCGACTGGCCTAGTATGGCCGTTTGGGCACCTCCTGAGCTTAGCACCTGCCGGCATCCAAAGTCAGGAAGCAAATCGAGTGTTGTAATGGCATCATCAATCAGGTCGAAAGCCCGGTGGAAAGTCCAGGGTAATGGGCCTGCTGCATGGGCCAGCTTTTCGATGGCAAAAAGATCGACCCGGTGGTGTGGAAGCAAAGCGCCGAAGACAAAACCATCGGCTCCCGCACTTTTGAACTCCTGCAGCTGTTGGGCCATTTGCCGAAGCTCGGCATTGGAATACACGAAATTTCCACCCCGGCAGCGGATCATCACATAAATGGGGATATTGGTGGCGTTTCGTATGGCCTCGAATCCTGGCAGGGCAGGGGTGAGGCCTCCTAGCCGATAATCAGCACAATATTCAATACGATCGGCCCCTGCAGTAACGGCGGGCAGCACATCTTCCGCTTTAAAACAAGCGATTTCGAGCAAGGGCTTTACCATGATTGGAGTGCATGGGCATCCTCGAGCCGGTTGCCTTTATCATTGTAAACCGCGAAGTTGAAGCCTGGTTTGAGCGCATAGGCCCCGTATTCACCCATTTTATTGATGGCAATAAAGCCGATTTGTGCCGATTTAAGGTCGGCTTTACGCTTTTTGAATTTTTCTAAAATCAGTTCAACGGCTTCTTTGCAGGCCGCTTGCGGCTTTTTGCCTTGTCGCATTAGCATGACTACCAAATGGGAGCCTACTACCCGTATAACTTCTTCACCATGCCCTGTGGCTGTAGCGGCACCTACCTCATTGTCTACGTACAAACCGGCACCTATAATGGGCGAGTCGCCCACCCGACCATGCATTTTAAACGCCATACCGCTGGTGGTACAAGCACCACTTAAGTTGCCCGACGCATCAAGGGCTATCATGCCTATGGTGTCGTGGTTTTCGATGTTGACAATGGGCTCATATTTGCTGCTTTTTCGCCATTCTCGCCATTCGATCTCCGATTCGTGGGTAAGCAGGCTTTCTTTTTTAAAGCCTTGTTGTAAGGCGAAATCGAGCGCACCCGCACCTACCAGCATTACATGAGGTGTTTTTTCCATTACGGCCCTTGCTACCGAAATGGGGTGTTTGATGTGTTCGAGGCAGGCTACCGAACCTATGTTGGCCTGCTCATCCATGATGCAGGCGTCGAGGGTAACGCGTCCATCACGGTCGGGTCTACCGCCATAACCTACCGAACGCTCGGCCGGATCGGATTCTACCACGCGTACGCCTTGCTCTACGCCATCGAGCGCACGGCCACCTTGTCCAAGCGTTTGCCAGGCTGCTTCGTTGGCCTGCAGCCCAAACCGCCAAGTGCTCAGTACCAAAGGTCCTGCTGCTTGCTGATTCAGGAATGGCATAGCTCCCAGTTTTTCAAAGGGTTGCAGCAACAAACCACCAGCCGATAGCAGTGAAGCACTCAAAAATTTTCGTCGTTTCATGGGGAAGTATTACAAGGCTTTACGGTGATGATGGCTTTGCTAGCTCCTCAAATGTATAAGTCTTGTTGGTGACTTACAAGTGTTGGTGCATCCATTGGCATGAGTGCTTGACACTTTGTTCTTAATTTCATCCCCTAAGACTTCAAAGGTTTCATAACCTAACTGAGCAATATGTATCTGAATAGAATATTTGTTTTTCTACTTTCATGTTGTTTTACATGCTTAATAAAGCAGGAAGGCGCTAAGTTTTTGTACCATGGGTGTTTTAAATGTACAGATGTTGTGCATTGGTTTCCTTGATTGCACAAATTTTGTGTGTTTTTGTGCGGTTCTAATTTCATGTGCGCACGCTTTGTGCATTGGAATAGTTGATCGCACTGTTTTTTTAATATTTTTCTGCACTGAGTAGTGAAACAGATAAAAGCAAGTTGTGCACCTACCACCCATGCCGGCCGTACTTATAGCCCTTTTCGTCGAGGAACTTGGCTTGTTCGGGGAGGCGGCTGAGAAAATCGGCGTAATCGCGCTTGTCGACGGGCGACCACAACACTTCGGCCAAGGCCAGCATGCGGGGTAGGGCCATATAGCTTACCTGATCGAAATGGGGCATGTATTCGGTCCACACATTGCCTTGAGCGCCCAAAACGTATCGTTGTTGTTTCTGGCTAAGCTCCGCAGGAATGGGCTCATAGGCGTAAACGGCTTCCAGTGGGTTGTAGCAGCATATGGCCAGTGGTTCGTTTTCGGTGGGTTGGGCCTGGTAATGGTCGAAATAGCAAGGACTACCGGGCGACATCACGGCATAATGCCCGGCTTTGGCGGCGGCTAGGCCACCTTCAGTGCCCCGCCAGCTCATTACCAAGGCATTGGGGGCCAGCCCTCCTTCCAGAATTTCGTCCCAACCAATAATTTTTTTGCCCTGCGCATTGACCTGTTTTTCGATGCGTCGGATAAAATAGCTCTGTAATTCATGTGCGTCCTGTAGTCCTTCGGTCTGCATGCGGGCCTGGCAGTGGACACAGTTGTTCCAGCGGGTTTTGGGGCATTCGTCACCGCCTATGTGTAGGTATTCGCCCGGAAATAGGGCCATCACTTCGTTGAGGATGTCGGCAAGAAAGTGGAAAGTAGCGTCTTTACCCGCGCAATAAACATCTTCGAAAACGCCCCAATCGGTGGCAACTTCATAGGGTCCGGGATTACAGGCGTATTGCGGGTAAGCGGCCAGGGCGGCCAAGGCGTGTCCGGGCATTTCAATTTCGGGCACCACCTTGATGTAACGTTCGGCAGCATAGGCTACTACTTCTTTGATTTGAGCTTGGGTGTAATAGCCTCCGTACGGCTTGCCATCAAAAAAGCCACTTCCGGCCTTGCCTACCACTGTTTGTGCACGGTAAGCACCTACTTCGGTGAGTTTCGGGTATTTTTCTATTTCAATGCGCCAACCCTGATCATCAGTAAGGTGCCAATGAAAAACATTCATTTTGTACTTGGCCATCAGGTCGAGGTAGCGTTTTATTTCTTCAACACTAAAAAAGTGCCGGCTTACATCCAAGTGCATACCCCGCCACAAAAAGCGGGGCTCGTCTTGAATGCGTACAAGGGGCAAGCGTCCTTTATTTTGGCGAAGCATTTGTACCAAACTTTCTAAGGCATAATAGACACCACTTTCACTCCCCGCCTGAATCAACACCTTAGCCCGTGTGATGTGGAGGAGGTAGGCCGATTCTTTGTATTTGGCGTTGTAACTTATTTCGACTTTCCCGCTCCCCCTTCCATATTGCTGAATGATGTTTTGGGCGGATACCCCTAAGGACCGGCTGGGAAGATTTTTAAAACTAATGTCTTTATTGCCCAGTAGGGTACTCCCTTTTTCGAACTTTACTTTGGCTGGAGCAGGAATGATTCCCGTTGAAGAAACAGGTACAAGACTGATGCCGGGAGCTATGAGGCCACCGCAAATACCCAGAAAAACCAAACCCGCCAAAAATACCACTTGCTTGCGATGGACTTTATTTTTTGAGGAAGAGCAGGTTTGGTTTTTTATTGCTCGGGAAAGCAGTTGCATCAAACGCATGATTGGCTATTGTATGATTAACCGCTGACTGCCGGTACCGGCTTCTCCACTTAACACCACAAAGTACATACCCGGACGCAATGCAGGAAGCATGAATTCAAGTTTGCCACTTTGCATGTTGAGCCCTTCTAACTTGAGCTGCTCACGTCCTAAGGCATCATATACCCTTAGGCTTATAGGTTGATTTTGTGGGATGCCCTGAATCCAAAAGTTCGACTGCCCGGGATTCGGATAGATCAAAAAGTTGGGCTTGCTGCCTGGGGCTGCTATCGAAGTGGTGTTTGGTGTAGCTGAAAAGCGGGTGCTGTCAGCAGTAAAAACAACAGATTCGTAGTTCTCGTTGATCATAACGATACTTTGTGAAATGTACACCGCGGTATCGGTGGCGCGGTCGAAAAATACCCTCAAAAAGGGCCGGTAGGCGGTGGATCGGTTGATGGATGTTTCGAGATTTACCACCATACCCATGATTTTTCCACCTGAATGATGCAGGACTTGCATGGCGGGGCTCCCGGGAATCAGCGATAGAACAACCGTAGGCCGAATGCCGTTCATGTTGAGTTCGAAGGCTGTGATACGGTTATTTGGGTTCGATATCGATAGGTCGAGGTAACCCTGAATGGTGTCGAACTGGGTAATTCGGATGTTTACTTCCTGGTTTTGATTGTACAAACCTCGTGGGAAGTCACAACTGCTGCCGCTTCCGCTGTGAAGGAGACAATTGCCCAACAACACAGCATCCCAAATGTTGAGGGTACTGTCGCCGCTCATATCGCGACAAAAGCTATAGCTCAGGTTTTGTTGCAAAATGCCAGACAATAAACTGGTTACATCCTGACTGTTGCGAATGCTGTCGCCGTTGATGTCGCCAGCTATGGCTGACCCTCCACACACGCCTTCACAATCGAGTACGGCTGTTCCATAAAGTGTTCCGGCACAATCTGTATAAGGCTGGCAATTCGAGAGTAAGGTAAACTGCTTCTGGCCGGCACTGTCGGTATAAATTTCGATACAAACCTGCGCCCAGTTGTTCAGGTAATTGGTTTCGTAACGCCCTAGGGCATCGGGCGATTGGTCCCAGTTTACCTTAATGGCCAGTAGGTATTCGCCCGGCACCACATCAGTGATGTCGATCCATTGACAATCGAGTTGATGCGAATAAATATCGCCGCAACCAGCGGTAACGCCCATATTGTTGCAGCCGTATTTGGCCGAAAAACCGGCCGGACAACTCAGGTCCATAACACAAAAGCCGTTTTTGAAGCCAATGGGAATGCGATTCCCATTGAGGGGCATGGGGTATAAAACGTATTCGGCATAACCCTCATAATGCGCGTGATTGTGGCAGTTATTGGTGTTAAACTGTCCGGGTTGGGTAATTGGGTTTCCGATGTAATAATCCGTTTGTCCAATATTGCGGATGTCGGTGGTAAAGCGGATTACGGTGCGCGTCCCATGCCCGGTTAAACAGCCTTCTGCAACCATACAATTTGAACTGTTCACTACCGATCGCTGCAAGGAGTTTTCGAATGCCGATTGCACCACCAGCAAGTCGGGGCCAGGTGGACATAGGCTGCTCGGGTAGTAATGACAGGGTCCTGCCACGGTGGCCAAAGGGTCGTAATTACAGGCCATGGAGTCGTAACAACCGAGTAGAGGACCATCGTAGCTGATGCTAAAAGGTATGCTAGAGCTGTTGTTGGCACCACCAATCCGGATGAGGTAATGAATTGATGTGTCGAGATAGGCATGAATACGCGCCCGCTGCCCACAAATCGTATTTGAATCGTTGAAAAATACGGTTCCCATATTATCGTTGGCCAAAACGGGTACATTACAATTGTCATAAATCCAGATACGGGTATCGAGGTTTGGGCTTGCACTGCAGGTAGAGATGATGTAAGTGCCCAAACTATCGGGTTTAAAGCGGTACCAGCTGTTTGCTGTGGGAGCGAGTTGACTGCCGGTGCTTATGGTTATGGGTGATGTACAAGATTGCCCGCTGCCACAATTGATGAATTTGCTTTCTTGAAAACCAAATTGTCCGCCGCTGGCCTGAATGCTGCCATTGACGAATAGTTGATACATTCCCAGTCCATAAGCACAGCAAATGCCGTCACCATAGGAATCGAATATGGTAAATAAAAGGCAACTGCCATTGGCTACGCACACGGTATCGCTATTGGCCAGGCCTGTTCTTAGGGTATCTCCAAATTGATTTTGCAGCATCCAGCTGGTCTCCTGTGGGTAATTGTCAGGGGTGATGGATACGATAATTTGTGTCATACCTGTAGGACAGGTTTGAGCAAGGGAACTAAAGGCCAGGCTGAGCAGCAACATGGCCATAGAAGTGATTTTGTTCATACTGGTTCGAGCAAAGGTAAATCTAGTCGATTTTTTTGAACAGCAAGGGTATAATCTGTTTATACAGAAATAATTATGATTAAATTGCCATTCTAAATGGCAGTTCGTTCCTTTTTTCTGTATTTATTAGTTCAGTGTTTCGTCTGTAATGTGCAGGCTCAGAATTTCATTTTTGCAGAGCTACAGGGGCAGCCGCTTATGAATACTACAGGTTGGGCCCTGACCGGGGCCGCAGGCATTGGCGATACCAATGGTGATGTAGATACTTTTAGCAATGAACTCATTCTTACGCACAACATCAACAACAGCAGTGGGGGTATTTTTTACAGTCAAGCGCTCGATTTGGCGGTATGCCAGCGCTGGATCGCCTCATTTGAATTTCGCATTTGGGATGGTAATGCCGCTGATGGCATCGCTTTTTGCTTTTTAGATGTGCCTCCCGCGGGTTTTGTTGGAGGAGGAGGTATTGGCATTCCGGCCACTGCCAACGGCTTAAAAGTGGTGTTTGATACTTACGACAATGGTTGTGGGCCTAATCCTGAAATACAGATTTACAGCGGGCCGGGTTACGATGAATGTTTTCCGACCTTGGTAAAGTTGAACAATGTTGGCGGTTCGCTCAATTTCATCCGGTCAAACAGCTACAATGCGGTTGAAATCCATTACGATAGCGGTTATATCGATGTTTTTGTAAATGGTAACCTCATGCTGGGCAATGTGTTTGCGCCGGCTGCCTTTACCGGTTATGTGGGTTTTACTTCTGGCACTGGTGCTCAAAACGACCGACATTCAATCCGAAACGTATCGATTTACACCGATGGCACATCGCTCTCGGGCTTTTTAGGACTCGATACCACCGGGCGTTGGCCGGCTGTACCCGCGCGTTGCTATGACGATACCCTCCGCCTGCAAACAATAGGGCAATTTCGCTGCTCCACCGTAGATCCAAGAGGAAGTGAATTTCGATTGTACGACCCGGATGGCTTTTTGATCCAAATCATGGGGGTGACTACCCAATGTGTTAACGACCGCTCCAATGAACTGCTGTTGCAGCTCGGTCATTCTTTCCTTAAAAATGGCCGACATTACCTGGTATTAAGGCAAGGCATTGATGGGGATGTGATTTTAGGTGATTGCGGTGCCGCCCTCGAGGCTTTCGATACGGTTTATGTGGATGTTTCCGGTTGCTATTTTTACAATACCCCCTTGCCCATGCGCAATGTAAGCGTATTGCCCGATAACCAGAACTTGCAATTACATTGGGCTTTCCCGGCTATGCTCGATAGTCAGTTTTTCAATGGCTACCGCTTGCAACGGAATACCACAGCTGGCAGCGCACTTTGGTCGGATGTGGCAAGTTTCTCGAATATTACGGATACGGTGTTTTTGTACAACCAGCTCAATCCCGAAATTGAACGAGCCGATTTTAGGGTGATTTTGCGTGTGAAATTTAATCCCGAATGTCCTCCAGGCGATTCCATAGCCAATATCTTGCTCGAAAATCCGGATGGGCAACTACATGACGCGAATGCTACATTTGCTGTGCTGAGTTGGACTTCGCATGAACAGGCTTGGCCTAATCCGATTTACCGTGTGGTGCTGCAAGACGAAAATGGCGATACCACTTTGTCGGATGCCTTGATGCAAAGCACGCATCAATTGGAATTACCGCTCAAACGGGGCGATTATCAGGTGTATGTGAGTACTTTGGCCGACGATGGCCGCTATTCGCGTTCCAATTATCTGACCTTTAACATACCCGATCGGTTGCCTGAAGTCTCGAATGTGATTACACCCAATGGCGACGGCCTTAACGATGTGCTTTTTATTCGGGATATACAGTTTTTTCCAGATGCAGAAGTTCAGTTATTCAATCGCTGGGGTCAATTGGTATTCCAGACCCTGAATTATACCAACGATTGGTCGCCAACAGCCTTATCGGCAGGCACCTATTTGTACCGCTTACGCCTCGCCGATGGGCATGAGTTGAATGGTGCGCTGCGGATTGTGAAGTAAGCCAAGGCTTAGAGGTTCAAAGTTCAAGGTTCAAGGTGTGTGCTTGCCTGAAATAGGTTGACGGTTAGCCTCAGTATTACTTGCCAACGGCGAGGAACGTTTGGTTTTTGGTTTGCATTAATAATTTATGATAATAGGGTATATTGGTACGCTTGATACTTGCTGATACCGCTGCGCTACGAGGGTATAAATCAAACTTCCAACTTTTACCTCTCCTTCGATTTCATCCTTCAACTTCATCCTTCACTCTTCTTCCTTCCCTAGTTGTATTTGATTAGCCTGTACTGCTTTCGCATTCCATCCTGGATTACATTGAGTATGTATCCCGCAGCTTGTAAGTGGTAGGCCGAAATTTCGTTGATGCCTGGCTCCAGCTTCTGGCTCATAATGAGCTTACCATACGCATCAAAGAGCTGCATAAAGGTTTCGGTTTTTTCAACTTCTACGTAAAATACATCACTAAACGGGTTTGGATATACCCGGTTGGTGTAAATAGTATCTTCAACAACAATTGGGGGATCCTGACGGGTAGAAGGTAACCAAAAAAACTCGCGATGCTCGGCCTCGGTGCGAATACCGTCGGAATCAGCCACGAAAAAGGTAATGGTTTTGGGTAAATGTGTAGATACACTGTCGTAGGTGTACTCGAAATAAGCCGATTGGGCTATTTCCCAATGAAGGGTAGCGGTATTATAATGCTCGTTCATCATAGCCAATAGGTAGCCATGTTGATTTCGGGGCCAAGTCTTTCTACTATCGACTTCCCATTGGCCTGATTGGAATTTTTGTAACGTGATGCTGTGAATTCTGTTGGCGCTATCGTAACTAAAAATGCGTCTTTCATCATTTACCCATTGGCCGGTTTCAAATTTTTGCCAACTGATGGTATCAAACCTTCCCGGGACGCCCACCGAAAACCAACGCACAGAGTCTTGAATGATGGTTCCGTCTTGATGTGAGTTTACAAAGGTGCCGTGTGAGGGGAATACATACCAATGCTGGTAGTCAGCCACTGGAAGTCGACTTCTCGACCAATTGACATCAAATCGTTCGAGAAAGGGTGGAAAAAGTGGCGAAGGCATAACCTCCCAGCGTAGCCCAAGGTATTGCTCGCTGCTGGGGAACCATTGGGGATAACCTGCGTTGTTTGTGGCGTATTCGATTATTGAAGAGTCGGCATTCCGAATCAGCCGGTTAATTCGTTTGTAAGGCCTGAATCCAGAAACATGTGTGGCTCTATACCATTCAATTTGTTCATTTGGCCCAAAGGCATTGAGGTAGAGAATGGAGTCGTGTAAATACCACTGTCCATTGTTCTGTGTGCGTTTATGCCCAATGAGGTGGCCTTGCGCATTTTCTATAAACTGGGTTTCGAATACAAGTTGCTGAAGTTGAAGGTCAATGGTTGTCAGGCGCAAGAGTTGGTTTCGGCTGGTGTAGGTGAAGTTTTGAATTTCATGCTCAGGTGCGGTAATCGGAAATTGATCCCTAATCATTTCCACGGAGCTAAGTAAGGAATCGCTTGTGTAGCTGAAACGCAATTCTGTAGATTTTATACTGTAATTGGGCGGGTAGGTGTAAACGGCCGAATCGGGGTAAAAGGCAGGTTCAGCTGCATAAACCCTGCTGGGGTTAAACGGGTAGGTGATTGGCTGCGCAATAGCTATGCTGCTTATGAAAAGGCAAATAGAAGAAATACAGCATCTAATGAATGACATTTTCATATTCAATGGGTTTAGCCGATAAAACTAACATAAATCAAATGTTCCACAATGGTTTTCTTACATTCTTTTATGCAAAACACTGAATAGCTTCTCTCAAGGCATAAAAAAAGCTGCCCGAAGGCAGCTTTTTTTAATCGATGTATGCTTGTTATTATTGCTTTTGCATCAATTGGTGCCAGCTACGTTGTTGGTCGTAAATGCGCACCACATACATGCCTTTTGGCAAAGCATCGGTGCTGATGAGGTTATGACCTTCCTGAAGCTGTTGTTGCTTTACCAAACGTCCGGCCATGTCTACCACTTCAACCTTGCCTGCTGCTTTAACTTCAAGTGTGAGCTGGTGGGCAAATGGATTAGGATAGGCTTTTATACCAGCTGCAGCCAGATTGCTGCTTGAAGTGGGAGCACCTCCGAAGAAATAGTTTTGACGTGACTCAGGTTGAAAAGCATTGGTCATATAATCATACATAGAGTCTACCACCTGATAAGGAACCATTAAACCTCCGGTTGCATAACTATAGGTATGGGACATACCCCAAAAAAGCTGCCAGTTGTTGCTCATTGGATCATGACCATCATAAGCGCGCAAGCTGAGGTGGTTTTGTGCATTGTAATTCAACCGTTCTCGGCTTATGGGCTCCCATGACATGCCATTGTGTGATTCTGAAATAGCCGAAGTAAGCCTGCCCTGTGCATCGTAGGTGAAAGTGTTGCGATAATCAGGTGACCATCCCATGCCTGAAATAAAATATTCTTCTAGCAAGCTGCTTACTCTGCCCGATTGCATGGTGCTGCTGTAGCGATATGTAGAGTCTAACTGGCCGGCAATACCTTCGCGAATGAGGGCATTGGTTGGCTGTCCGCGGTATTCATTATAATTGCTGGGCAACAAAGTAGATAACTCCTCTCCGCTGACCTCTTCGACCAAAATGTCGCTGATGTTTATGTTACCAAAGCCCCATTCGAGCTGAGTGGCCACCATTAAAAAAGGATCCCAGCCATTTATTTGGCTATCCCACTCTTGCATGGTAAGGGCGGTTGGTGCATTTTGGGCATTTAAGCTGATTTCGGTCATCCGTGTGCCGTTTACCCAGCTCATCATCATGTCGTTGTAATAACGGTAAATGACTTCAGAAAGGTTTCCACCTGCGCTGATGTATTCAAGAGAATCGCCATAAGCCAGAACCCAGCTCGTGCCATTTTGTACATATTCCTTCTGCGCAGTTAGTCGGTTTTGCGCGTCAAAATTTTGTTCGATGCGAAAGCCTTCGCCCATTGGAAGTATTTCAAAAAACTGGTACGACATCAAACGGCCCGAAGCCGTATACTGTGCGCTTAAGTTAGCTGCCGGGATAGAAGTTCCTGCAAAATAGGCATAAAGGGTTCCCGTATTCAGGTATCCTAAGGGATTCCAGCTTATCTTGGCGCTGTAGTCTATTTCAAAAGAATTTGTGCCTGGGTTAAATGATTCAAAAACCACAGAGTCAGGAAAGAATTGCTGAACGCGTGCCTGTAGAGCAACTTTTTGAAATGGCATGAGGCGCGTTTGGATGCGCTTGGTCATCCGTTCGCTGATGCCTGATTTTTTGCCCATTTTCTTAAAATCTTGCTGGGCAACGGCTGTGGCCGCTATAAGCAGCGCCATAGTCATGAGGGTTAATGTCTTTTTCATTTGGTTTACATGCGTTTTAATGCAGAGCAAATATCGTGTATTTCTGATTTATTTCGTGCATAGTGGTTGTTTTGTCGCAAAAAGTTACTGGAAAATACCTAATTGTATAAGCATGTTTTGTTCGATGAATGGCTGCATATAGGTTATCCGCACGCGTGAAAAAAAACGACAAGCTTTATCTCTGTACCCACGGGCCAAGTTGTAAAAGCACCTGCGACCAAAAGGCTCGGCTGCTTCGCACTATAGAAAAGCTCCTTCCTTGATGCACTTCTTTGCCAAGTGAATGGTACTAAGGCTTTTTAGGGTGAAGGCAGCAGCTCAATGTGAAAGCGAAACTTCAGAAGTTTAAAAACAAACCCATGAGTACCGTTTACTGGTGGTTATGCAGAAAGGCAATTGGCCCTATAACGACTAGTCCTGTTGTTGTTTTCGGGGTTGTAGTCAATCAAAGCTTGTTCATGGCCTTAGCTAAGAGTGGTTTTTTTTGGTAGAATAAATGCATGAGCAAAATATGCGGACTACTTAGGGCCGCTAAAAACACAAAGAAAGTGGGAATCCAACCTTCAAACGACCAGGCAAACCAAAGGCTACCTACAGCCAAAGCGATGAAGATTATCCATGCGGCCAGCTGATAGGGAAGGGCAATTTGTAAAAGTTGAGGGGTAGTTTTTTTCAGTCCAATTTCCAAATGTTGCCAGCCACGCCTGCTGTGAATGCCAATAAAATAAAAACCAAAAGCCAATAATAGAGGTAAAGCACTACCTGCTACAAGTACTATAAAACCAAACCAATAGGAGGGGTATGTGGTTTTTTTTAGCTTGGTAAGGGGGATTAAAAACAGCAGCATGCTCAAGGCAAGTCTGGGTAATGGCTGCTCCCATTGTGCCCCAATTCCCAAGGCCTTGATTATTGTTAAACTTTCTTCTATATGGCTCAGCAACAGGATTCCTAGGACGCCTAACCCATACCCCAGGCTTTTTACTCCACTGCTTAATCCCCAATGCGCAAAGTCGGTTTGGCCAAAATGCCAGGCCGAATACGCCAAAAACAGGCACAGACCAGTCATAGGGCTTATCAACCACAGCAGGATAACCAGGGCCATGATGCCGACGTAGGTTGTGATGAAGCCTAGGGTATTGCGAAACTTGCTGCTGAGTAACTGATCAACTGCACCATGGGGCAGTCCGGGGAAAACCATCCCGGCAAGAAGGAGTACGGGCGTTAGCTTTTGTAGGAAGGATGTATTAAAAAAATTCAATGCTAAGCTGAGTAGAAGCAATATGAGCACAAGCAGGGCAGATTTTGGGAGGCTTCGCCAAACAGCTTTTAAGAAGGGAGGCCAATGCAAGGCCCATATCACCCGCATTTCAGTAGCCAGTGACGATTTGCCTTCCATGAAATCTAGAATGTCGGAAGTTTTGCCTTTTTTGAATAAGCCTACAAAAATACTCCGGGCTTCTTGGGGTCTGCGATCCAAAATATCGAGCAGTAGGCGGTCGTAAAATTGGTGCCGACTATGAAGCTGTACGACCGGCGGTTGGTTACGCGCTACAAGCGCCCTACAAATCGCATGGGCGTGCTCATGCATTTTTTTGAAGGCGTAACCGGTGGTTCCCCGGATAGCGCCTCCTGAAACACCAATGGCATGATGAAGTGGCGATTTGGGCGCCATGCGCTCGACAGATTTCATCGGTAAAACCCCGAATTCGCTTTCTACAACGGTGTGCTCGCCAAAAAGCTTTTCGGCATATTCGCAAACGTTTTTGCTTGCCGAATGCTTATCGATAATGGCGTGTGAAAAGCTGGTGAGCTCTACCAAGGCTTCATGTGCGTCGGTGGGCAATACATACCAAAAGCGGCTATCATCACCACAACTATCGCTGTAATGCATGAGCTGCATGAGGGTTGGCTTGTCAATGGCTTTTTTTGTTCGGATGCGATGCCCATAAAATGATTGCTTGAGACCTGTATTGGCTTTGAGAGCCGGTCGGCTGTCGAAAAGTAATTTGCAACTAAATTGTTCAGTAGTGGTATTGAGCAGGAGCTGTTCATCATCGGGCGCATCTACCGACAACAGGCTGGCTTGATGCCAATGCAGATGGCTAAAATCCTGTAAATTGCTTTTTACCAGTGCGTACAGATCGGCGCTTCTGATTTGGAAATAGCGATTTGGGAGCATATTCAGGCTGCTTTCACCAGCCAATGCTTCATGCCAGCTTCCTGTGACGATTTGCTGGAAATCGCTCAGGATGGGCTCGTTGGGCTTTGCCCAAAAACACCAGGTGCGGTCGTTGGCCATTTTTGAGTCGGGTTCTATGACTAAAATCCGAAGCTTTCGAAGGCTCATATGCTTGTGCATCGCATGTAAGAGCAACATGCCTGCCCCGCCAAGTCCGGCAATGCACACGTCATACCTGCTTTGTTGCCCAACATTGGCGTGCTGTTCGTTCATGCAAAGGTTTCAAAAGATTACAATTCAGTAGCTTAAAGGTTCTTGTTTGCGAAATGTTGTTTCCGTCGAATGTGCTTCAAACAGTTGTTTATTTTGAACTTACCGATTCTATATCAGCATGCCTGTGGGTTTAGCCCGCTTTTGAAACCTGGCTTTTTTCAACAAGCATCTCAAAAAACCGTACATTCGTATAAATAATAGGCGATGAGTAAAACCTTTAAAATTGCAGTGCTTATTTTGGTGCTGCTTACGGTGGCTAGTGTCATTTGGTTCCGACGTTTACAGCATGAAACGCGCAAACACAGCCCCAAAGAAACGGTGGTGGAAAGTATGAGTGGTATTGAAGTGAAGTACTGCAGCCCGGGAGTCAAGGGTAGAGCCATTTTCGGTGGCTTGGTGCCTTATGGTGAAGTTTGGCGCACAGGGGCCAACGAACCCACCAGTTTTGAGAGTCCGATTGACTTGGTTTTTGGATCCGATACACTCAAGGCTGGTTTTTATACTTTATGGACCATTCCGAATGAGGATAGCTGGCAGGTGATTTGGAACAGCGGTTATTATCCCTGGGGGGTGAGCTGGGGAGGCACAGCCAGTCGTAAACCCGAGAAGGATGTGCTGCAACTCCAGGTTATACCCGAAAAGCTTACTGAACTTCAAGAACGTTTTGAAATTGGTTTTGATGAGGAACCCACGCAGTTTTGGTTAAAATGGGAGTTTACCAAAGTCAATATGCCGTATACCTCCGTTGTGGGTAATGAATGATGGCGCCTGTTTAACGATCAGAATAATTGAATAATTGGTTCAAAACATCATGGCATGTCTGATACGTCTTTACCTGCACCCGATGCTGCCTTGCTGCTCAGTTTGGGTTCGTCCGTGATGCCATTTGGCAAATACAAAGATTATAAACTCAAGGATATACCTGTGTACTACTTGGAGTGGATGGCCCGAAATGGATTTCCTAAAGGGAAGCTAGGCATGCAGCTCCAAACGCTTCATGTGATTAAAACCAACGGGCTCGAATACTTACTAAAAGCCATCTGAAGGCTTTATTTTCTTGCTTTTTTAACTCGAATTTCCTTGGGTAAAAAGGCCGAAGGATCGCCATGGTTTCGAATGATGTCGCGCACAATGGTAGAGCTGATGGGCGAAAGGGAAGGCTCGGTGATAAAAAACAAAGTATCGATGCCGTGAAGCGCCTTGTTAAATTGAGCGATATTTTTTTCGTACTCAAAGTCGGGTGCAGAGCGCAAGCCACGAATGATGTAGGATGCACCCAGTTGTAAACAAAAGTCAACCGTAAGGCCCTGATATACCTCAACCCGAATTTGAGGGTCTTTTTTAAAAACGGCTTCTATCCATTTTTTTCGCTGTTCCAGTTCAAAAAGGTATGATTTGGCACTGTTGTGCCCGATGCCAATCACCACCTCATCAAAAATGGGAATGGCCCTGCGAATGATGTCCACATGTCCATTGGTGATGGGATCAAAGGATCCGGGGAAAAGTGCGATACGCTTCATGACGTTTAGCTGAATTCAAAAATACTAAAAACCGACTGACCGTAGGCCCTGCTTTCGATAAAGCCAGCAGCTTGTTCGAATTTCAGGTGCAATGGATGTTCTAAAATGAGGATGCCGTTGGTGTTAAGCAAGTTAAATTGCTGTGCCATTTCAGGCAATTGTCGCAGTTGAGGATGATCGTAGGGAGGATCGGCAAAAATGATATCTGCTTGCAGACTCCCCTTTTCTACCCATTGAAAAACGTCGGCCTGAATGACCTGAATGGGCATTTCGAGATGTTGGGCTGTTTCGCGTATATATTTACAGCAGGCAGGATGCTTATCTACAGCGGTTAACTGTAGGCATCCACGTGAGGCGGCTTCAAAACTCATATTCCCCGTGCCGGCAAACAAATCGAGCCAAACGAGCTCATCTAAAGCATACCTATGCTCCAGCCAATTAAAAAGGGCTTCTTTAGCCCTGTCGGTAGTGGGCCTTACAGGTAGCTTTGTCGGTGCCTGTAGTTTGCGGCCTTTGTGTTTGCCGCTTATGATGCGCATAGGCAGGCAAATAGCACTTGCAGCTGCTGGGCAGGTAAAGCGGCCAGCTGCGCATCAAAGGCAATCAAATCGTCGTTGCTGAGCAAGCTGCAACTTTCGTAATATTTGGCTAATAAATCCTTGGTCTCCATTAACAAAAGCCCACTCCCATACAACCTAATGCGGCAGCTTTTGTCATTGGATAGCAGGCTGCAGAAATATAGGGCGTCTTCTGCCTTGTAGATGCTGAAGCTGTTGAGCGCTTCGGGCTGGCCGTCTCTAAATAAACTTATAAAGAGGTGGTTATTTTCAATGCCGAGGTACATCTCGCTCCCCGCTTTTTTTGCAATTCGGGCAAAACGGTTGAGCATCACGGCCATCTGACTGTAAAGCTTCAATGGTTTGAAATGGATAGCCGATGCCCCGCTTAAGCCTATCGGAAAAGCGGAAATAAGCTGCAAATCAAGCCGTTCTACCGTGTCGCGATGCAGCTGTTCATTGTCTATCCGCCCAAAAACCAATTCAAAATAATCGGTGCCCGTACCGTCCCGATAAACCGAAGCCGGCACGGGCGTAAAGCGTGTCGACTGAACCGTTAAATGCACTTGCCGGTAATCTGCTTTTAGTTCGGAATGCGTGTCCTGAAGTTTGTTGAACAACTCCGAAGGGCTTAAGCCTTCCCAATCGTTAGCAAAACTGCGAGCATAAATGCGGGCTATTTGCCAAGGACTTCCTGCTGCCGTACAAAAACAATAGCCATCGTTCTGAACAACGATGGCCAATGTTTGATCCGCGGCTTGTTGCGATTTGGCCGCAACGGTATGCACATTGATGTTTTCCAAATTATTCCCAATTACCAGAAAGGTTAGCATCGGTCATCGAACCTACACGCAATACTTTCCGAGGATCGAATGGAGCCGTATCTTCCGCTTCAAAGACGTTGATTTGCACGTTGCCCTTATTGATTTTTCCTGCCTGTAAGCTGAATTGCTTCTTGTTGGTAAACGGAATGTAAGGCAAGGAATCAATGGGGTAATTCCTGAAAAAGGAATCTGCCACGCTTACCATAATGGTGTCATAACGAATACCAGCTAAAATGTCAGTCGAATCGTCGGGATTACCGATTACCTTGATCACCCGTAATTCTCCATACTTCGAGTTTTCAACGAGCCGATCCCAGTCGTCGGCAAACTCGCCATGCATTTCACGATAAGCCAGCTGTGCTGTTCTTACCATTTTTAGTCGTTCAATAACCTGTGCATAACGCACGGTTTTTTCTTTTTCGAATCGGATGGGCTCTGCAATGGTTTCTACCAACAAATAAGTAAGTACGATAATCACCAGGAAGAGTACGATTTTCAGGATGTTGAGTGTTTTCATGTAGCTTTAACGTTCTGCCGCCTGCAATATTAGTATATTTTATGTAAATCACACAGATTAGGATGTTGCATTTATGTTTACTCTTTCCACAAGAATGTTGATTTTTGTGCCATGTATGATTTAAACGCACATCGAGCGCGTATTGATGAAAAATTAAAGGGCCAGTACTTTATGCATCATATCGGCTTTGAGCTTACCGAAATTGAGGAAGGATTGGTGAAAGGAAGTATGCCTCTGGCCGGCTTTGCCAAACAACAATTGGGTTTTTTACATGGTGGCGTTACTGCTACGGTCGCCGATATTGTAGCTGGCTTTGCCGCCTATACTTGCAGCCCCCTCGATAAAAATGTAGTTACCTCTAACCTGCACATCATGTACTACCATCCCGGTCAGGGTGAACGTGTAGAAGCCATTGGTCGGGTTTTGAAAGCCGGCAGTCGGTTACATTATTGTGAAAGCGAAATATATGTAATCAAAGGAACAGAGGCTTTGTTGGTGGCCCGCGCAAGCTCAACCATGGCGGTTATTTGATGGAGGCCGATTACCAATTTTTGGCAGCTGCTGAGGTAGACGAGGTTGCTCGTAAACTGTTGGGTATGCAGTTATGGGTGCAGTCTGCCGAAGGCGTTTGTGCCGGAATCATTACCGAAACAGAGGCCTATGGGGGAGCCGAAGATCGGGCTTCCCATGCTTTCGGTGGTAAAATGACCCTACGAAATGCCGTTATGTACCAGGCAGCATCGGCCATTTATGTGTATAGGTGCTATGGTATCCATCATTTATTCAATATCGTTACCGGACAAGAAGCAGAGCCGGCTGCCGTATTGATTCGCGCCCTAAGGCCCATAGCCGGACTTGAACTGATGCAGCAAAGATCGAACGTAGTGCATCCCGATTTGTGCTGCAACGGTCCCGGTAAGTTGAGCCGGTCCATGGGAATTAGCCTTGAGCATAACGGCAGTCGATTACAACAGGGAAAAATCTGGCTGCAAGATTCCGAAATTCAAGTGAGCGATATCGTTACAGGACCTCGTGTTGGGGTAGGCTATGCGGGCAGCGATGCACTTTTGCCCAGAAGATTTTATATTAGAGGAGAGCAAAGCGTAAGCAGGCCGCTTTTTCAAAAGTATTCGCTTCAAAATTGACAAAAATGTCTAAAACAAAGTCCGAAGAAAGCTGTTCTACAGATGGTGCTAACAAGCTGTTGGCTCAGCAGCAGGAATTAATCAGACGGGAAAAAGTGAATTACTTTTCTATCAAAGAAATTGAAGCGCTCACAGGTGTAAAAGCGCACACCATACGCATATGGGAACAGCGTTACGATATGGTAAAACCGAAACGCACAGAAACCAATATTCGGTATTACGACGACAAAGATCTGCGCAAGTTGCTCAATGTTGCGCTCCTGAACCGAAATGGATTTAAAATATCTGAAATTGCCGGCTTCGATGAACAAGTTCTTAAGGAGCAGGTGCTGAAGCTCGGTAGCGAAAAATCAGATTTTGAAAATCAAACGCAGGCTTTAACGCTCACCATGCTCGATTTGGACGAGGCCGGATTCGAAAAATTGTTGAGTACCATTTTTTTGCAAATGGGTATCGAAAAGGGAATGACGGAAATTATTTTTCCTTTCTTTCGTTCCATTGGAATCATGTGGCAAACAGGGAGTATCAATCCAGCACACGAACATTTTATAACCAATATCATCAGGCAAAAACTCATTGTGGCCATTGATGGGCAATCGGTAAAATACGACAGTTACACCAAAAGGTACATGTTGTATTTGCCCGAAGGTGAATTTCATGAGTTAGGTTTGCTTTTTACCAATTACGTTATTCGATCGCGAGGGCATCAGGTAATCTATATTGGCGCCAATGTGCCTTATATCGACCTGAAAGTGGTGCACAAAACCTATAAGCCCGATGTGATGCTTACCACCCTTACTTCTCCCATGGTTAATGTAAGTGCACAAAAATATTTCGACGATTTGTATCGCGATTTCCCGAATACGAGTGTTTTGGCGTCGGGTATGTTGGTGCTGCATGACGATAAGCTGGTATTGCCACCCAATGTGCGCCTCATTAAGGATTTTAACGAGATGATTCGGATTGTTAGTGAATTGAACTAATGCTGATGTCGCTGATTTGGATACTTGTAGGGTTTGTAGGAATTGAAGTGGTGGCCACACTTATTCATAAATATTTAATGCACGGTCCGCTTTGGTTCATTCACGAAAGCCACCATCGGCCGAAGTCACGCATCGAACTCAACGATGTTTTCGCCCTAATTTTTGGCGGGTTGGGAATCGTATTGCTGATTACTGGCAGCCTGTCAGCATTTGATTACCGCTTCTGGATAGGATTGGGTATTTCTATTTATGGCGGTGTGTATTTTGTTTTACATGATGTGTTGGTACATCGGCGCATGAAATGGAACTTAAAAGCAGGTAGTCGTTACATAAAAGCTTTACGTAAAGCGCATCAAATGCACCACAAGCATGTGAATAAGCATCCCGGAGAGAGTTATGGTTTGCTGTTTTTCAACTGGTCTTACTTTAATTCGGAAAAATCCAAGTTATAGGCCTACGATCAAATGACATTGGCCTTGCACATTGAGCCTAAAGAAGTGCTATTTTTGGCCAACCAATAAGATCATGATGCGCAAATACTTTCCTTATCTGCTTCAGTTAATTGCCCTTCTTTTAGGGGCTTTTTTTATTTACAAAGGAATTAATAAACATTTTTTAAGTCCGTGTAAGGTTTTTAGCCCGGAGAGTACCATTCCATGGGCATACCAACAGGTAATGACTGCTTTTTGCGAATCGGGATTTTCGCGCGTGGTGGGGGGCTTTGAGGTGTTAGCCGGTTTGCTTTTGCTGATTCCGCGCTGGCGGACTCTTGGTGCGATGGTGTTGTTACCGGTGATCAGCAATATTTTTCTCATTCATTTGTTTCTCGACAACAGGCCTGATGAGCTGATAGAAACCGGAATTCCTTTATTGGCCACAGTAGTGCTGTTGTTGGCCGGTTATGAGCGCTGGAAGCAGCTTATTTAACCGCTACAAATCGAATGAAAGGCTGATGTGCGTACCTTGATCGGCTGCAGAATCAATTCTGGTTTTCAGATTTTTGGTAAAGGCCAAACGCGATTTTATATTTTGTAGTCCAATGCCAGCACCCACTTTATGCGTATCAAAGCCCATCCCATTGTCGGTAATGTACATTTTAAGGTTGTTGTTGTCGGTTTCTAGCATAATGTGCACCGAACTGGCGTAGGCATGCTTAAAAATATTAAGCAAACACTCTTGGCATACACGATAAATGGCAATGGCCATATCGTTGCTGAGCAATCCATCTTTGAGGCGGTAAGTGAAATGGTAATTGGTGCCTGGCGACATGGTTTTGTAGTCGGCAATCAAGCGTTCCAATTCATATTTAAGAGATTGTTCGCTGAGGGTAGGGGGTTGCAGGTTGTGCGAAAGATTGCGTACATCTTTGATGCTTCTGTCGAGGGTATGGAGCGCACGCTCATAGGAAAGCAGCGCGTTTTCAGGAAGGAAATCGGCTAGTTTTTCGGCTGCGGGCATTAAAAAACGAGCCCCTACCAATGTCCCAGCTACATTATCGTGTAATTCTCGTGAAATACGTTCCCGTTCTTTTTCCTGGCCCCTGAAAAATTCTTTCAAACGTTGCGTTTGTTCTTCTGCAATTTGCTGTTCGAGCCGCACCTTCTGATCGCCTACCAGCTTAAACTCATAAAACATGATGCCGGTAAAAATGACGATTTCAAAAGCGCTGCCTATCCAAGGGGCATGAATGGTAAATCCGTTGTAAGGCAATAGGTTTAAATCGGTGAAGATGAGTACGATACCTCCGGCGAGCGAGAAGCTAAATGCCAATAAAAATGCATTTGCGCGTAATCGATAAGGTTTTCGGGCAGCAAATGCAGCTATAAATAAGAGTACATATCCGGTAAGAATTAACATTAAAAACCAAGGAAAAAGCACGTTAAAATTGGCACGTAATACCGTCGAAAACACAAAAGAGGAAGCCAATAGGCCCAATTGAACGATGATGATAATGTTGAGAATGACATGTGTATTGGGGCTGATTTCCTTTGTTTTTAGAAAATGTTGAGAAAATTTGAGCATCGAACTGCTGATTAAAATTAAAAAAGCAGTTCGTATATAATCATTGCTTGCCGGGATGCTACCGGTAAAATATTGATAAGTAAAGCCAAAGGAGGTGGCCGTATAAACCAGTGAAGCCAGTAGAAATACACCGTACCACACAAAAATTCGGGCTCTTAATAAAATGGTCGCCGAAAAGGCCAGCGCCATATTGATCAATAGGAAGCCCAGATAAAAGCCCCAACTGAGCTGATAGCCTTGTTGGAAATTATGAAAATGATTCGCATCCCACACGCGTAATGGCAAGATCATATTGCCCGAATAAGAATTCCGGGCTTTGATTAACAAGCTTACCGATTCTTCAGGTTCCAGCATGATGCCCACTGCAGGTTGTCTACTGCCCATTACCCATTCCGATCGTGGAATATGGTCACCGGCACTCCCAATGTGGTTGTAGCCCGGTCCGTAATTGGCAAAAAAACTGATGGAATCTATATTGGGGTTTTCAAGACTGACAATTAATTGTTTGTCGGTAAAACTGTTGTTTTTGATAATGAGCCTAAACCAAAAGGCGGATTTTATGTAGCCAAAATTGACTTGCTGACTTTGCAATTCTATTCCTTTGGTTTCGAATATCCGGCTGATCATATCTGCCTTGGTTTCGAAACTCACGTCTGAGAATACGGCGGCACTTACGGGCAAAGCACTTCGTTTGAAGGATTGCTCAATAAAAAGCGTATCGTTTTTTGCGGCAGTTAATTGGGAAAACAGCAGCAAAAAAAACAAAACGAATGGCGCCTTGCTCATCTTAGGTCAGGTTGTTTTTAAGGGCAAAGGCCACCAAGCCAGCAGTGCTGTGTACATCCAGCTTACTCATGATGTTTTTACGATGCGTAAGCACGGTGTCTTCACTGATAAATAGGGACTCTGCTATTCGTTTGGTGTTATGCTCTGCGGCAATGAGCCGCAATATTTCGGCTTCGCGACGGGTAAGGGAACCGTATTCCGTTTGATTTTCGGCCTGCAAAGCCGCCATTTCAGTTGGCCAGTATTCTCCGCCTTCCAGTACCGCCTTCAGCGCTTTTTCCAGCTCCGACTGATCTCCTTGCTTGATGAAAAAGCCAGTGGCCTTGGTTTGCATGACTTTGCGCATCACATACGGACTGTCGAACATGGTCATAACCAGGATTTTGACCTTCGGATAATGGGTATTTAGGTAGTCGATTAAATCATGCCCATTAAACTCGGGCATTTGGAGATCGGTGACTACAGCTTCAACGGCTAAGCCGTGGTTCAATGCCTCAACAAAACTTTCGGCACTGGTCCATGCGGTAACTTCCTTCACAAATTCATACTGACTAATCACCCATTTAAGGCCGTCAAGTAGAATGTGATGATCGTCAATAATGGCGATTCGATACATTTTATTCAACAAGTTTGCTTCGAATTTAGATTTTTAAGTTGCAACCACAAAACCTTATTCAGCAGGTTTAATAAATTGCATTTTTTTGACGTATATTTAAAAATCGATAAGGAGGGTTATGTTGAGTTTTTTTAGTAAATATTGGTGGGCCTTGGCCATTAGGGCCATGCTTTTATTGGTTTTTGGAGTAATTGCTGCAACAGCCCCCAATATGCCCCTGGAAACCCTCATGCTTTACCTTGGCTTTTTGTCACTTGCTCTTGGCACGTTGTTTATTGGGTTGGGTTTTTATCTCTTTAAAAAGTGGTCAACCTGGTTCAGTTTTGTGCTCATAGGGTTGATTGATTTGCTTATTACCTGGTATTGCCTTGTGGATACGGTGGTAGCGGCGCAATACTTTGTGGTTATCATTGGAATTTGGGCATTTTTTATGGGGGCAGCCATTGTGTTGATGGGCATACGGGCAAAGGGAACCGGCAGAGCGCTCATGCTAGCGAATGGAGTTTTAAGCATTGTATTTAGCTTGCTTATTTTCTTTAATCCCCTGAAATCAACGGCTGTTAATTTTATGGTGGGGTTTTATACCATACTATTGAGCTTGTTTTTAATCTACCTCAGCTATCGTTTGTGGAGGATTCAGGCCAAATTCAAGGAGTCGACAGCAGCAACGGAAGAAGAAGTGCAAGAAGCATAAACAAGCCGTAGCAGGTTAAGCGAATAAGTAAAAATCTTGTACGATTTGTAGATATGCTTCGCTGTAATGGCCATCTGCATTTCGAATACAAATGTGGATGTTTTTGCAGGTTTGTGGTTTTTCTCTGCCAAAGGCGGCGATGATGCGGTTTGTGGCTTTATCTGCTTTAGGTTGAATATGGATGACTTGTATGGGGTATAGTTGCGCCGATGCAAAACTCGATAGCAGGTTTTGTTGGCTATCTGATGGCATGATCATCCAGGCCGAGCCAAGCGGTGTGAGCCAGGAAGCACATGCCTTAGCCAATTCCCCAATACTTAAACCATGCTGCTGTCGTGCCATTTTTCGTGCATCATGCGTAATCGGAAAGCCGGTTGCATAAAAAGGCGGGTTGCAGCAAATTAAATCATAGTGCAGCGGACTGTGCCAATGGCAAATGTCTGCTTCGAGGGCAGTTAAACGGCCTGCCCACGAACTGGCTTTAAAATTGGCAGTAGCTTGTGCCACTGCTCCGCTTTCAATATCGACCCCTGTGATTTTTGCTTCAGTAAATCGCTGGGCAAGCTGGAGTGCAATGATGCCCGAACCGGTACCAATGTCGAGGATCTGTTTGGGTGCTTGTTGCGTGGCCAGCGCGCCAAGTAAAACAGCATCGGTGCCTAGTTTCATAGCAGCTCCGCTATCGTCGAGCGTGAACTGCTTAAAACGAAATAAGCGACTCAAGGGGCAAGCCGCTCAATTACCCAGCCTTGTTCAGTGAGCCGGTATCGAACACGATCGTGCAAACGGGAGGCCCTTCCTTGCCAAAATTCAATCTGATCGGGGATAACCCGATACCCCCCCCAATGTTCGGGACGTGGAATGGGCATATCTCCCGGATATTTGGCTTCCATCAAGGCAGTAAGCCTGTCGAGCTCTTCGCGGTTGGGAATGACTTCGCTTTGAGGACTGGCCCATGCACCCAGACGGTTGCCACGAGGGCGACTGAAGAAATAATCGTCGTTTTCGGCAGAGGAAACCCTAGTTACCCGGCCTTCGATGCGCACCTGACGCTCCAACTCGGCCCAAAAGAAAGTAAGGGCTGCCACCGGTTTCGCATCAAGCTGTTGTCCTTTGCTGCTGTTGTAATTGGTAAAAAAAACAAAACCTTTTTCATCCAAGCCCCGTAGCAACACCATTCGACCAGCAGGTCGTCCATCGGCTTTGATGGTGGTGAGGTGCATGGCATTGGGTTCCAACACCTGTGATTGTACGGCAGCATCAAACCAGGCTTCAAATTGCTTGAAAGGGTGGAGGGCAACATCGTGCTCGCTTAGACTTTGCTGCGTATAATCTTTGCGGATATCGCGAAGGGCTTTTTGGGTAGTAGACATGGCCAAATTGTTTGAATAGTGTAAAAATACGGTCTTTTTTGCATTGCTTCGAACCACAGCCCCCATTCTTTCGTTAGTTTATCCACAGAAGCTTGCGAAATTTTGTGGGTATCCATGCAGCTTCTTTCAATAGCTTCGATTATGGAAAAGGTGACACTCGAAAAAGGCAGATTACTCTTGTCGGAGCCCTTTTTGCCCGACCCGAATTTTAAACGTACGGTGGTATTGCTTACCGAGCACGATGCCGACGGTAGCATTGGTTTTGTACTCAACCGGAAAACCAACCTGATTATTAATGACGTTTTGGAATCATTCCCTGATTTTGATGCTCCTTTATATTTGGGCGGCCCAGTAGAACAAAATACCCTGCATTATATCCATCTGGCACATCACAACATCCCTGGTAGTAAAGCGGTTTTGCCGGGTTTAAACTGGGGCGGCGATTTTGAAGTTGTGCGTGAACTTATCGAAAATCGCGTGTTGACCAAGGACGAAATTCGCTTTTTCGTGGGTTATTCGGGCTGGTCGGCCGAGCAACTCGAAGCCGAATTTCAAGAGAAAGCCTGGATTTTATCAGCGGCCAGCAGCGATTTGATTATGCAGGAAGCTGACAGTGATATGTGGCGTGAACTCCTCCAAAGTATGGGTAGCGAGTTTAGGTTGATGGCCAACTATCCCGAAGATCCCCGACTCAATTAGGCGTATTATCTCCCTGAATCCGACCGATATCGCTGCTTTTCAGGTGCAAATCGCGTTGTGGGAATGGAATTTCGATGCCGTTTTCCTTGAAAGCTTTGTCGATGGCGTAATTAAGTTCCGACCGAATTTTACGGTGTATTTGTTGGTCTTTAATCCAAACCGTTAAGGTCATATCGATACTGCTGTCTCCAAATTCCTCACAAAAAACATAAGGCTCGGGCGATTTATTCACATGTTGGTTATCAGCGGCCACTTGCAGCAATACTTTTTTAACCAGGTTTAAGTCGCTGCCGTATTTTACCCCTATGGGTACAGCGATTCTGGTGGTTTCGGTATAGCTTCTGTTGATTACATTCTTTTCAAGAAAGCTCGAATTAGGTACAATAATCACTACCTGGTCGTTCGTCAAGATTTTAGAACTGCGACCCGAAATGCTTTGAACAGTCCCCAGAATACCGTCTACTTCAATGTAATCGCCCACTTTGATGGGGCGCTCAAACAAAATGATCACCCCTGAAATGAAGTTATTGGCGATGTTTTGAACACCAAAACCAATGCCCACCAATAAGGCTGCACCTCCGGCAAAGAGTACAGTGAGGTTGATGCCCATCACATTAAAGGCGGTGATAAAGCCTGCGATCATGATGATGTAATGGAGAATGCGCGAGTAGGCAGCGCGGGTGCCTTTATCAATTTGATAATGGGGGTAAACCCTGCTGCGTAAAAGCCGACGTAAAAAAACGGAAAGCAGGAAACTGGCAAAAATGATGCATAAAAAACTGATGATCCACCACAAGGTGATGGTCCCAATACTTGTTTTGAATAAGGGTTGATTGAGCCAGTGTTGAAAATTCTCTAGTAATTCCATCAGGCATAAAAATAACGATTATTGTGGAGCCATGCTGTAATTTTGCGCTATGAAAAATTTCTACACGTTGATCCTGCTGCTGCTGTTGGCAGCTTGTTCCGAAAAAGAAAAATTACACCGCATCGAAGGTCCTACCATGGGTACCACTTACCATATTGTTTATGCGGGCGAAAAGCAAGCCCAATTGGCTGTTGGCATCGACAGTGTTTTGCAATCGGTTAACGCTTCGCTATCTACCTATATCCCTACCTCCACCATTTCTTTGTTTAATCAATCGGAGAGCGGAGGCCAAGTGGATGAGCCCTTATGGATTAATTTCAGCCGTTCGCTTGAAATTTGGGCCCATACGAATGGGGCCTTTGACCCCACCGTTGGACCTTTGGTAAATGCCTGGGGTTTTGGTTTCGAAAAAATGCGCGAACAGGTAGATTCGGCTTTGATCGATTCGCGCTTGATGTTGGTGGGGCTCGATAAACTCAAGCTCGAAGGAGATCGTTTATGGAAACCCACTGCAGCCATGCAGCTTGATTTTAGCGCCATTGCCAAAGGTTATGGTGTAGATTGTGTAGCCCAATACCTCGAATCGCAAGGTGTAGCAAATTATATTGTAGAAATTGGCGGAGAATTGCGTGCAGCCGGCAAAAAGGCCCCGGGCTTTAGCTGGATTGCAGGAATTGAAAAACCCATTGAAGATCCCAGCGGTACACAGCGTAGCCTACAAATGAGCCTGCCGCTCGATGATCGAAGCATGGCTACTTCGGGAAATTACCGGAATTTTTACGAAAAAGACGGCCAGAAGTTCAGCCATACTATTCATCCGGCCACCGGCTATCCGGCCCGCAGTAATTTGTTGAGCGCCACTGTTGTGGCAGCCAATTGCATGACAGCCGATGCATATGCCACAGCTTTTATGGTCATGGGCTTTGAAGATGCACGCGCCTTGATTGAAAATTCGGATTTGGAAGCGGTATTGCTCTATAGCGACGAAAATGGGGAGCTGCAGCAATACATTTCGTCGGGACTCGAAACCTTGATTAAGCAATAGCTTTTTTCGAAACAGCAGCAACTTTGCATGAATGAGCCGAAGACTTTTGCGCTGCGTGCTTGGGTTGAGCTGCCTGAGCAGCGCAGGCCAAAAGGCTCCGTTGCCTAGGTGCTGTCGGTAGCCATTCTTGGCAAGCAAAGCAAGTTTGTCGTACACAGTTGAAAGTCACCTGATGTAGTCGTTTTACCATCATGTAGCCCTCAGCGGCTTTGCGGTAAAATGGTCGCCTAATCTGTTTACCGCGTGAATTGAGTTAAGCCACAAAGTTTATTTGTGCGAAGAGGCGCATTCGCCTTTGTACCGGCTGGGGCAGGTGGCACAATCGACGCCCTTTTCGGCCAGGAGCGGATTATGACTTGAGCAGGTACCCCTGAACTCACCTTGTTTAAGCACCAGCATACGAATGCCTAAGCCGGCGAAACCTAACAACATTAAAGCGAGGGTGAGGAGAAGTACTGGTAACATGGCGGATCTTTGATTGCAAAGATACAATTGCAGTGGGGAATTTTTAGTTCAGAAATCAATGTTGTTTAGTTAAGCAATAAAGGTCTAACCCAAAGAGATGACGGTTTTTACCCCCGGATGGCCGAGGTTTTCAACACAGATTCTTAGATCCCGACCGTAGTGTCGGGGTTACGCAGATAACGCGGATAGTCTGTGCAACAAACAAGAAAGCAAGAAAATCAAAAGTGCTGTGCAATACACGATTTTATGGATTACTTACCGCTTTTGCTTCGCAATGCGCTTGATTACACAGAAAGAGTTGTTTCAACCCAGTATCTTTCAATCAACTCAATGATTCATTAACTAAATGATATTGATTCAGAAATAGCGTACAATGAGGTCCTCGCTTTTATTTATTTTTAGCGATGAATTTTAGTTCAATGCCTTTTGCATTACCTGCAGCATATCCGCTTTTTGTTGATGCCCTCTGGCAACAGCCTCCCGGACAGCTGCAACTCGATGATTCGAACCTGGCCTTGGCCAAAATCGATTTGAATAATCAGGCTGCATTTTGTGCCTATGTAGAGAACGAAATGAAGCAGCAAAAATGCGATTGGCTGGCCGGAGGTTATGGTGAAAACAGGACCATCTACCGTAAAAGCGAAGTTTTCGACGGACAGGAAGCGCGTTCTTTGCATCTGGGTGTCGATTTTTGGATGGCAGCCCAAAACCCGGTTTATGCTCCTGTGGCCGGCCGATTACACAGTTTTGCCAATAATGCCCGATCGGGCGATTATGGCCCAACGCTCATTCTGGAACACGAAAGAGCCGGGGGTGTGTTTTATACTTTATATGGCCACTTGAGTACAGCCAGCTTAGCAGGCAAAACAGTAGGAGACCGGTTTGAAGCCGGGGCCTTGTTGGGCTGGCTGGGCGAATGGCACGAAAATGTTCACTGGCCACCCCACCTGCACTTTCAACTTATTTTGGACATGGGCGATTACCAAGGTGATTTCCCTGGGGTTTGTTCACCTTCTGATAAAGAAATATGGCAAAAACGCTGTCCTGATCCCAATCTCTTGCTTTCTGTACCCTGGCTTTAGAGTACCGCCTTGCGTGGAATATTGCGGGGCATACGGGTAAGTAGCTCGTAATTCAGCTGGTTGCTCATTTCGCCAAAAGAGGCCACTGTTACAGCTTTTCGGCCATTACGACCAATGAGTACCACCTCGTCGCCGGCTTGCACGTTTTTAATTCCACTCACATCTACAATCATCAGGCTCATATTTACCACGCCAATCACCGCTACTTCCTGACTTCTTACAATCACGCGCCCTTGATTACTAAGTGAGCGCGCGTAGCCTTGGCTGTAGCCCACCGGAACAGTTGCCAACAGCATATTCCGTTGGGCGAGGAAGTGGGTGCCATAGCCTACAAACTCACCGGCTTGAACACGTTGAAGGCTCATTACGCGACTGGTCCAGCGGATGCAACGTTTGAGCGGATCGAGTCGGGGTTTTCCAGGGGTTTGTGGCCCCAAAATGCGTAATTTAACTTCCGGGCTAGGCCAATAGCCATATTGAAGTATGCCAATACGCACCATATCCATTCTGGTTTCTGGGAACATCAGGGCCGCGGCAGAACAAGCGGTATGGAGTTGTTTGAAGTGTATTTTAGCGCGGGCAAAGCTGCGACGTCCTTCGTGAAACAAAGTGATTTGTTCTTTGATGCGGAGGTAATTGGTTACGCTTTCGGCACCGGCAAAATGGGTACAGAGTCCTTCGAAGGCCAGTAGCTTGCGGTGCGTACGAAGCAGGCTCATGAGCTCAGGCAGTTGGTCGGGCCTGAATCCGGTGCGGTTCATGCCGGTTTCAAGTTCGATATGTATGCGTGCTGCTTTACCGATTGCTTCGGCCAGCTGAATGCTTGCCCGGAGCCTTTCAAAATCGAACACAAAAAAGCCTATGTCCTCCTGAATGCACCAGGCGAGTCCTTGCTCGCTAATTTGGCCCATGATGAGTAGTTCGGTATCTGGTCGGCAAACGGCTTTTACCTCCCAAGCTTCTTCATCTGAAAAAACGCTAAAGTGGCGATAGCCTGCTTTTTCGGCCAATGGGATGTAGGTACTGATGCCATGACCATAAGCATTTCCCTTAACTACTGCTGAAAGGAGTACCTCCTTGCCCATGGTTTTGCGCAGATAATCGTGATTGCTTTTGATGGCCTGTGCGCTAATCTCAATGCAAGATGTACTAAATGGTGCCATGTTCATGTCAAGACCTCCCGAATGATTTGGTCGAAAATGCTGCTTCCGCTTTCGATAAGCTCGTCGGGGAAATCGTATTTGGGATCGTGCAAGGAAGCCCTTTGTTCACCTGCTCCCAAGCCAAAAAGCGCTCCAGACCATTGTTGGGTAAATAGTCCGAAATCTTCGCTCCAGCGGAACGGCTGTTGGCTTTCGTGCACCGAAAGTTTGAGTGTATCTGCGGCTTTTCGCACCCATTCCACAGCCGCATGGGCGTTTTGAACCGCAGCAAAGCCCTCGTGTCGGCTGATATTTACCTCCAGTTGGTGTAAATCGGCCAATTGTTTGGCTAGGGTTTCGGCTTCTTCTCTAAGCTCTTCAAAATGTTCCTGCTCAAAGGCCCGTACAGTGCAAGCAAGGGAGCCTTTACCCGGACTAATACCGAAATTTCGTTCGCCAAGCTCCACCTGAACTACAGTAATTAGACCGAATTTCTGTGGGTTTGCCTCAGGTATTTTAGGCAGGCCTTGCATCAACTGTGCCAGTACATTGGCCGGGCTATTACCCGTTTCGGGTTGGCCGGCATGGGCAGTAGTGCCTTCGAACCTAAATAAAAGACCTTCGGAAGCTGCGGCAAAGTTGCCATCCCGTACCACCAGTTGGTGCAATGGATAACCGGGCAGATTGTGCAAGGCAAAAACAAAATCGGGTTGCAGCTCCAGCACACGCTCGTCGTTTAACATTTTTGCAGCACCTTGCCCGTTTTCTTCTTCAGGTTGAAAAAGCAACACCACCTTGCCTTGGCTCAAAGGCCGTGCATGCAACTTGGCAGCGAGCGCAAGCAGTATGCTCATGTGGCCGTCGTGCCCGCACAAATGTGCTTTCTCATGATTTTTTGAACGATAATCGAAGGTGTTTTTTTCGGTAATAGGCAGGGCATCAAGCTCGGCGCGGAAGAGCAAACAGGGTCCGGCTTCGCCTGAATCGTAAATCGCACATAAACCCGATCCGGCTATATTTCTGACGATTTGCGTGGGAGAAAATGGAACCAGCCATTGTTGAATTAATGCAGCGGTGTTTTCTTCTTCACCCGACAATTCGGGTTGCTGGTGTAAATGACGGCGGTAAGCGATAAATGTATCAGAATGGGCTACAGACAAAACTAAAGGCGATTGATTTGCTCCAATATCGTGAAAAAAGCGGTATTTCGGAAAGACCGACCTGCGGTGATGGTAAAAAGAGCACACCTTCCAAGCCGAATGGTCGGGTCAACTGCCATTTTTTGCTGATATTCGTAGCATGCAACAAACCGATCCGCGACTCGAGGCTTTTGGCCGGTTATTGACCATAATGGATGAATTACGGGAGCAATGTCCCTGGGACCGAAAGCAAACCATGGAAAGCTTGCGGCCATTGACCATCGAGGAAATGTACGAATTGGCCGATGCCATTCTCAAGCAGGATTTGCAGGAAGTGAAAAAGGAGTTGGGTGATGTTATGCTGCACCTGGTTTTTTATGCTAAAATTGCATCGGAGCAAAAGGCTTTCGACATTACCGAGGTTTTACACAGTATTTGCGAAAAGCTGGTGAGTCGGCACCCGCATATTTACGGCGATGTTGAGGTGAGTGGCGAAGAAGAAGTGAAGCAGAACTGGGAGAAATTGAAGCTCAAGGAAGGAAAAAAGTCGGTGCTCGAAGGTGTACCTGTATCTTTACCTGCCATGGTGAAAGCTACACGCATTCAAGAGAAGGCACGTGGGGTGGGGTTCGACTGGGACAATCGGGAGCAAGTATGGGAAAAGCTGCAGGAAGAACTGGCAGAGTTGAAGGCCGAAATAGATGTTGGAAATGAAACGGAGGTAGAGGCGGAGTTTGGCGATTTGTTGTTTAGCATGATTAATTATGCACGTTTTTTGGAAGTGAATCCCGAAAATGCACTCGAAAAAACCAACCAGAAGTTCATCAAGCGCTTTACCTATCTCGAAAGCAAAGCAGCCGAAAAAGGATTAAAGCTGCAGGAAATGACCCTCCAAGAAATGGATGCGTTTTGGAATGAGGCGAAAAAAATGCCTGGCTGATGTGTAGCCCTAGCACAGGACTTCGGAAGGGCTTACTTGGCCTGTTGACCTGCTTGTTTTCAGCTTTGGCATGGGCCCAAACAGAGCTGCCTGCCGAGCTGGCCCCTGAGGTTGAAAAACGCCCCTTGCATTTACATCCTGTTTCTCGCGACTATTTGGTTTCTTACCTCACCGATGGGCGGGAATTACTGCTGGCGCCTTGGCATTTTGATCGTCGCCAACGCAGAAATACAGCCTTTGTCTTGGGCGGGATAGGCCTCGCCATGTGGCTCGATGCTGATGTGAAAACAGCGCTTATGCTTAAGGAGCCTCCCCACGCTTGGGCAGGCTATACCGATCCCCTGGGGAATGGCATGCTCTTGATACCCTTATCGGGTGTACTTTGGCTCGAGGCACGTCTGCGTGGGAATGAACACGGTCAATTAACCGGATTGAACCTCGCCAAGGCTGGCATTGGAGCACGTATATTGGTGCAACTTCCAAAATATATGTTTCAAAGGCACAGGCCAGGGGATAGCCCTGCTAATCCCTTTATATTTGAGGGACCTTTCGGGAATTATCGCAATAACAGTTTTCCTTCAGGGCATGTGACTACCGCCTTTGCCACGGCTGCGGTTATGCGGCAGGCCTATGGCGCAGAGCATCCTTGGGTCCCGGTGCTATTTTACGGTTTGGGAGCGGCTTCAGCTGCCGGGCGTTTGTACCAAAATAAGCATTGGTTGAGCGATGTGTTGCTGGCGGCTATCATCGGCCAATGGGTAGGGGATTTTGTGAGTTTGAAGGGTAGTACCCGTTTTGAACTGAATGGGGCGGGGGTGGCCTACAAACTGTAGGAAGTTAGAGGTGTGAGGTTGAAGTTGAAGGGGAAGTAGGCTGTCGCACAGAGGCTTAACCCAACATTGAGCCTACCAAACGCATCAGTATCATATCCAGTACCAAGCGGTCCGAAAACTGACTCCACGCTCTTTTGGAGAGGGGTTGGGAGAGAGTTTCCAATGAAGTGCGAAGCATGAAGTATAGCCAATAAAACCCCAACGTATTGCGGTTCATTCGCTGACTCTTCCAATCCTCACCCACAAAAAAAGGCCATTTCTAACCCCGCGTAGCGAAGCTAAAAATGGCCAAGATCTTTGGAAACTCGTGAGCTTAGTCTGCCAAGTTTGACTTTTTTCGTGTTTCCAACGCTTTCTTAGCGCCCAAGCCGGCACCAACTGCCAGCAACAGACCGAGGCCTCCGTCGATGGGAACGGCAGCGGGTGGAGGAGGTGGAGGAGGTGACTGGGCCAGCAAAGTTGTAAAACAACCTGCTAAAAGCAGAAATGCGGCGGTTAATATGATTTGCTTTTTCATATGCTTTTTTTGAAGCCTCCTGTAAGTTAGCACTTTAGGTCAATCTTACAGGAGGCAATATACAATTATTTACTCAAATATACTTTAACAGTTTTTACGCCTTGGCTATTGATCAATCGTGCAAGGTAAACGCCTTCGGCAAGCGGGAAGCGCATTTCTGCAATTTGATCGGCTTGTGGACGAATAATTTCACTTACCAAGCGTCCGCTGGCATCGCGCAACTCAAAACGATCGGTAGCCATATTTTCGTGGCCACGAATGAATAAGGTGTTTCCAGCACTGTAGATATGCACATTTTCTAATTGCTTGTCAGCAACTGAGGTAGCCAATCCCACACCAAAATGTACTTCGAAGCGGTTGGTGAAGCTACCAGCTTGTGTGGCTGCAAAGCCATAAGCACCTGCACGCAAATTATGCATGGTGTTGGTAAGCTTGTCTTCAAGCATTACGTCTACATTGCTTGGCATATCTTCCAAACGATCGAGGCTAAAGCTGTAGGCGCCTGCTGTGGCCACATCAAAGCCCAAAGCTATGGTATGCACGGCTTGTGTACGCTCGGCCAAGGCCTGAATGGCCAGCTCCTCACTACCCAATAGGCTATAGAGTGCAATTTGGCTGTTACCCTTGAATTTGAGGGCGTCCATGGCATCACGCTGGTCGCTGGCTGCCGCAGAGAAACCAACCAAAATCTGGTTGAACAAACCATTGGTGTTTGTCAGGTTAAACCAAGCGCGTTCGGCTTGTACCGTGCGGAAGTTAGAACCAGTATTGGCAGTACGCATGCTGTTGGCAAAGCTGACTTCAGTACCGCTGTTGGCTTTCACGAAGAATCCCTGACCCAAGCCGATGTTGCCATCAGGAGTGGCTCCACCAGCCGAACCAGCTGTACCACCTAAGGTAGTCCAAGTAGCATAGTCACCGCCGCTGTTTCCAACGGTTGCTGCGGTAGGCTGACTCCAGAACCAAAGGGTGCCTTCGATATTGCTGTTAGCTGTGAAGAAATCAGCGCCATCAACCGTAGAAGGGTAGGGGTTGCCTACGAGGTTCCAGCCTTGTCCGCTGGTGCTAACCGCAGGACTAACCGCACCGTTATTGAAAGTTCCATTAAAGGTTACACTTCCTGCGCCAGTAGCTGAATATCCGGTGCCAGCTGCCATGGTGGTGCTTCCGTTAAGACCTGTGTTGCTCCATGCTTGAGCAGCGCCATCGAACAAATACCAGTCGGTACCACCCAAGTCGCCGAGGGTTGAAGTGCTGTTGGGCGAGCTCCACATATTGTACACCAGATTGCTGCTGTTGCCGCTGTTGCGGGTAGCATTGAAAGTACCTGTGCCGCCGATGGTCGACGATGCGCCTTGAATCAGGTGACCGCCAGCCAAGACATTAAGTGTGCCGTTGTTGCTAAGCGCACCATTCACCGTGAGGGAAGTGGCACTCGGAATGTTTACCACAGCACCTGAATTGATGGTGATGTTGTTAATGGTAGTGCCAGCCGGAATTTCGAGTGTTCCACTAGCTACCACACCATTATCGCCAGCAGCAGGAACACCTAAGCTCCAGTTGGCTGCGTCGGTCCAGAGACCGGTGCCGTTCCAGCTGTTTATGAGTGCCGTTTCATAGGCTCCAATGCTGGGCGATGTACCACTGCGTGTATTGCCTAAAAAGTCAACAGTAATGCCCGAAACCACTTGACCCGCACCAATAGCAGGGGAGCCTGAAGTTGGATGCAAATTGGTGGCACTGGTGAACAATGGATCTGCACTTAAGCTGTTGGCTTCAAGCGAAGTAGCCGTTTGCCAGTTGGCCAATGTAGTATGGGCCGAAGTTAAAAAGCCAGTATGACGGGTGGTGCTAGCAGGCGTTGAACCCGGAATAAAGTACAAATTGCGATCAAGTGAACTGTAAGCAGTAGTGGCAGCCAGCGAATAAATATTGTAGAATGTGCCAGATGCAGCTTGACTTGCTACCAGGTTGTTGCTGATGTTCAAAGTGGTAGTACCACTGGCTACGTAAATACCACCGTGAATGTTGGTGGCTGAGTTAAAGGTAGCCGTTTGATTGATGCTGTTGTAGTGCACGTTGATGCCGCCGCCAGACATAATCATAATTCCCCAGCTATTATTTAGTGCCGTTGCAGATCCATGACCTCCCAATCCATAAATAACGTTGTTAGAAATTTCAACATTGGCATCAGCAACTGTAAATACAGCAATGCCTTGACCTGCCCTAAATGAAGTTGCCGTATAAACAATGTCATAAATTTCATTCCTAGAAATCTTTGAATTGGTTACGTTGGCAGCGAATTCAATGCCTGTGATCTGAATCGCGACGGATGCCGTTCTGAATCCAAAAATCGTATTCCCCGAAACAAGTGCGTCGGTTGCGTTTGATATACGAATACCTCGGTTAGCAATTACATCGGTTGATACGCTGCTTCCAATGGTATTGTTTTCGATAGTCAAATCGTCCATCACACCCGTAGAAGCTACCCCAGCAGCATAAATGCCATAATAAGCTTTGCGAATAATGTTGTCGCGAATAGTGAGGTTGTCATTATCGGCACCTGTACCCGCCGTTCCTATCAAACTGCCCCCAGCAAAAATGCCGAAGGTGCTGGTTACGGTAATGCTTCCAGCTTCTATGATACAATTGCGTATGGTATTGTCAGTGGCGCCTTCATTGGTACCTAAGCTAGCTAACTGTATGGCTGCTGTATTGGCAGCTGTGCTGTTGTTGCGGAAAGTAAGATGTTGACCAGTGCCACTGAAGCGACCGTCAATGGTAACCCGGTCAGCGCCACTCAAACGAATTAAGCCTCCAGCAAACGATCCTTCAATCACTTTGGTGTTGGCATCAGATGGGCGGATGGTCAAGGTGTAATTCCCTGCGCCTTCTTCTACCCATTGATTCAAAGCTTCCTCACCTGTTTCAGTTAAGTTGGAGGTAATTTCTACAATGAGATTTCCTGCTACTACATTATCATTGATTGCCTTAAATAGTCCTTCTGCTGAGTTGGCTGAAAGCGAGGTATAGGTTTCTCCGGTGCCAACAGCAATGATCCCGCTGATTGCTTGAGCAATGCGATAGTTGTGAGGGGTTGAAGGTGGAGTGCTCGCAGCTGGGGGATTGCTGCTGAATCCAGCTGCCCCTGCTTCGGGAGATGCACCTACATTCGGTGTGCCCACCAAGTCTTGCGCCACAATGTAGTAGTGTACAACATCGTTTGCCGAAACGCCTGCACCAAAGGTGAATTCATAATCGTTGCCGGACAAATGGGTGGCTGTAGCTGCGGTGAATGGACCAGCAATATTGTTGATACTCCAGTACAAAACAGGCAAGCCAGCTCCAGCCGTTGGTACACCAGAGGGGTCGGTAATTTCAACAGTAAGCGTTCTGGCAGCTGTAGAGCTGGTATTTGCTAATGTTGTAAAGCTGAAATTTGGTCCTGATACATCAACGGCTTGCTCATACGCACCAATGGTAGGAGTGGTGGCATTTCTAACGATATTTTCAATGTCCGTTGTTATTCCGGCAATGGCTACACCAGCGCCAATCGCGGCAGAGCCTGTTTGAGGCTTGAGATTAGTTTCGCCGTTGAAGGCTGGATTAGAGCCTAAGGAGTTAGCGTCTTGGGTGGTAAAGCCCTGCCAATCGGCCAAATCAGCGTAATCGGTAGTGCCTACTCTGCCGACATAATATGTACCTGGTGCGTTGGTTGATCCGTGATAAATATTGTTATTCACGGTGCCAAAGCCAGCATAGCTTGTAGGAAACCAAACAGAATAGGTTTTTGGACTGCCCGACACAAATGACTGTTGATTGCTGAACGAATTGTTCACCATGTTCAAGCCGGTAACGCTGGTCGATGTAACAACTAAAGCCGCAGAATTGGGTTGTGTTGGGATTCCCGAAACGATGGTGACATTGCCAGTTAGGTGAACAGAGTTGTAATACAACGAAGTATTGGTGCCACCTACCAATCGAATGCCGAAGGCGTTAAAGGATGTACTACCTGTTGAGTAGTTTACTGTTCTTATGTCGCTAATTGCGTTGTTCGAAATTGTATTTGCATCCACATTGGTTGCCGAGCTAACATTAATTCCGAAGGCACCATATCCGCTGGTTGATTCACTGTGGATACCTGTAATGATGTTTTTAGAAATGGTACTGTTACGAACCCCTGCACCTAAGTCTATACCCGCATTTGTGACTGCCAGCGATTGCTTCAGGTTGAAAATATTGTTCCCGCTGATTTCTGCCTCATTGGCGTTGGTAATGTCAATACCTCTAAAGGTGACATATTCAGTCGGATCGCTAGAACCAATTTCGTTGCCAATGATTTTAAGATTCTCGTTGGAATTGGCTAAACTCGCTCCTCTGGCATAAACACCAAATCGTGCCTTTGAAATGATGTTGTTTTCAATGGTGTTGTTGTTATTGTCTGCTCCTGTACCACCATTAGAAATTGCCGCTCCGCCAATAAATATGGCAAAAGTGTTAAGTGAAGTGGTTGTCCCAATATTGCCAGCATTTAAAATACAATTTTTAATGGTGTTGTGCGTCGCGCCTTCACCATTTCCTAAGCTGATGATTTGAATAGCTGCGCTATTGGTTATGCTTGAGTCGTTTCGGATCGTTAGGTTACGATCCGTTCCACCCGAGCTTGAGCCATCAATGGTTACCCGATCAGCACCATTCAAACGAATTAAGCCACCTGCGAAATTACCCGAAATGGTACGCATGCTGGCCGCGTTGGGTCTGATGGTTAGGGTATAGCCGTTGCCATCATCAGCAATTTGGTTTAAGGCAATGGTACCGGCTTCTGTAATGTCGTCGGTAATTTCAACAATGATATTACCGGTTGCGGCACCTTCGTTTAAGGCCTTAAAAAAGCCTTCTGCATCATCTCCAGTAAGGGTGGTATAGGTTTCTCCTGGTCCAACTGCGTAGGTGCCACTAAATGCCCCTACAATGGTGTAAGCGTTCGGTGTGGTTGGTGGGGTAGAGGCAGCAGGTGGGCTAGTAGAAAACCCAGCTGCACCCGCCGAAGGATTTGCTGATACATTTGGAGTACCAGCTTCATCTTGAGCCACAATGTAGTAGTGAACCACATCGGCTAATCCAACACCGGCACCAAAGCTAAATTCATAGTTATTGCCTGTTGTATGTGTACCAGTAGCTGAAGTAAATGGTCCTGCTGCATTGTTGATGCTCCAATACAATACAGGTAATCCTGAACCAGCTGTAGGAATGCCACTGGCATCTGTAATTTCGGCCGTAAGGGTGCGTGCCGAAGTAGAGGCAGAGTTGCTTAATGGAGTATAGCTGATTACTGGTGGGGTTAAATCTAAACCTGTGTATTCGCCTTCATATGCTCCAACATCGGGTTGTGTGCCTGTACCTGCATAACCCGTTTCCAAAGCCCTAATGGTGCCAGCAAAGTCGATGGTGATGGCTGGAGAGCTGATTTGCTGTCCGCCACTTTCGCACTGGGTAGGTGTTGCTGTGTTCAGACTTAAGTTGTAAGGCGAACTGCTGGTATTGGCAAAATTTACGTTTTCTGTGAATGATACTGATTCAGCAGGGGATACCCTGGTTTTGTAGTCAGCAATGGTTTCGTGATCGGTAGTGCCTTCTCTGAATATCACATTGTTTGCGCCTGGAGTTCCAGCATAAAAGGCGTTGTTGTTGCTGTTGGTACTGAAGTTATTCAGGTTGGTTGAAGCGCTTCTTCTAAAAGCAACCGTTTTACCTGTGCCATTCTGAACAGCGTTGTTAACAAAGATGTTGTTACGAATGTCGAGCGTGGCCGTGGTAGCTGTTAAGCTATAAGAATGAAACAAGGCACTGCTACCAAAGTTCGCACCACCGCTTGCAGTATTCAAGTAAACCGTATTGAAATACAAGTTAGTATTCGCTGAGGAAGTTAAGCTAGTGGTACTAATGCCGCGAATAGCATCATCTCCGGCACATGCATCGCAACTTAATTCCGAAATAGCGTTGTTGTAAATATTCGCGGAGCCTGAAGTGTGGCTGATACCCATTACCCTAGCCGAAGTAGTAACGGTTGAGGCATTGCTTAAGCCATAAATTCTGTTGCGATGTATGTTTACAGTGGTGCCGAGGGTGTGCAGAATTCCCTGAACCACGCCACTTTGAGCCGAAAGATCGTAAATGGTGTTTTGACGTATTTCTTTGGTGGCTGAAGCCGTAGTATTCGTATGTATGCCACTGATTATAGATGAGGCACCTGTATTGGCGCCATCTACGAATAAGTTATAAATGGTGTTGTTGGTGATGGTTTCCGAAGTCGGGCTTCCAAAATTATAATAACCATAAATGATTGCTGATCCTGTACCTGAGCTATTGTCAAAGCCATTGGTATGAATGGTGTTGTTGTTGGCTGTAACCGTAAGTGCACCTGCTCTAATGCAGAACATCGATCCGCTGGCTCCGGTCTTGGTGTTATTGTCAACCTGGTTGTTGTTCATTTGAACAATTGTGCCTGGTGAAGTACCGCCTCCGGCATCAATGCCTGTAAAAGCGCCAGTACCTGAAAGCGTATTGTTCCGGACGATGTTGTTCTCCATGGTCACGTTTTCAACACCTGTGGTGGAGTTGACAATCCCTGTAAAGGCAGCAGAGGTTGCTGTAGTGTAAGAACAGTTTTGAACGGTATTGTTGCTGATGGTGGTGGTATTGCCACTACCGCTTGCTCCGGCACCACAGTTAATGGCATGCATTAATTGTGTCGTGCCAGCTGAAGTCAAGGTTAACTGATTGTGCGTGATGGTTGTGCTGGCATTGTTGGCATTGGAAATAAATATCCCATAGCCAATCGCCATAAATCCGCTACCACCACCAGCTGTATTGTTAATGTTGTTGTGGCTGATAGTCAGGTCATTGTGATAGATGGCATAAACGCCGTAAGTCGTTATAGATGCATTACCTCCGTAATTTTGAATGGTATTGCCAGCCCCGCTTGCTCCGATGGTGAAGTTTTGGTCGTAGAAATTATTTGGTGCGGTTGAGTGGTTGAAGCCGCGTAATACAATGGCAGCAAACACATTCGAAATGGTGTTGCCATTGATGGTGATATTTTCAGAACGTCCGTCTTCACTGGTAACAGTTATCCCTGTCGCACTGCTAACCAAGGAGCTGGCATCGTTGTTTGAACTATAAATACCAGCAACATACTGGCTGGTGCCTTTGGTCATGGTGATGGCGGCATTCAAGATGCTTACATGCTTACAACCATTGTCTACACCTGCTTTGCGTAGATAATAACCGTATTCAATGCCTTCATCATCTGCTGCTACATCAATGCCGTTAAAGGTCACGTAGTCACTTCCTTCGATAATGATCACGGCATCCCCTTGTCCGCCCAGGGTAGAGGTAGCCAAGCTTCCTGCGTCGGTGCGGGTGATTTTGGGATTATTGCCAGCTCCATCTTTCTGAAAGGTGATGGTGTTTGAAGCTGTACCGGTTGCGGTTAGCAGGATGTCTGCCGTGCTGCTTTCAGTATGGCCTGCGGCTACGTTGAAGATAACTCCACCTCCGCCAACACCTTGGGTGTTTAAATCGGTGATGGCTGCGGCAATACTGGCGTAGTCGCCGGGAATGGATTTAGTACCCGTAAGCTGAGCAAAACTACTCATACTGAAGAATAATAGCGCGCTTATCAGCACGCACTTTTTAACAGCCCTCAAGCTGCAAAAGCGTTGAACTTGTGTCATACAATGGTTTTAGGAAAATTGTTGTGAGAAAACTGCTGGCCGGGCTATTTCGATGTTTTGGCCATAATTAGTTTACAGAGGTTTTAGTTTATGGCTCTAAATATATCTCATTTTTTTGAATTCACAATTTTAATTTTTGAGCACAAAAAAAGTCCGGACCTCTTGGTTCGGACTTTTCCTGCTTAGTACAGTTGTTTTAATCTTTTGAGACTTTTCGAATTCCCCACATTTTTTTGGCACCCAAACCGGCACCTGCGGCGAGCAGCAGACTGAGGCCACCGTCGATGGGGACGGCCGATGGGTTAACAGGTGGGGGAGGCTGCGCCAAGGCAACCTGACTGACGATGAGGCATAGGGTAAAGAGCAATGCGGCTTTTAATACAAGGGTATGTTTCATGATTTCGGTTTCTTTTCGGTTTCTTTTTTCGTTTGTAAAGCTTTGCGCGTACCCAAGCCTGCGCCTGCCGCGAGCAGCAAGCTTAAGCCCCCATCGATTGGGACGGCTGCAGGATTGGGTGGGGGAGGCGGCGGCCCTTGAGCCAAACTAATACCGCTGAATCCACCAATGAATACACTGATAATGATGATGCGTTTGATGGCTTTCATGTCGCTGCCTCCCTTGAATTACTTAAAAAATAACTTTTACTGTTTTTACACCCGACGGGCTAACCAGCTGTACCAGGTAAGTGCCCTTGCTCAGGTTCGGACGCACACCCTCTGCCTGAATCTGCAACTGATGGGCTTCAAATACTTTACGACCAGTCATGTCCATGATGCGCAACTGCTCGGCTTGCTCTATGCCGCGGATGTATAAGATGCCTTCATGTGCGTACATATTCAATTGGTCAAGCTGACTGTCGTGTACTGAGGTAGCCATGCCATTGAAGTGCAGACGGAAGCGGTCAACTGCATCGGTGGCGGCGGCTGTGAAGCTAACCACATCGCCGTCGTTGATGGTGGAGAAGCTTCCCAACTTGGTGTCTTCGAGCTGAATGCTGGCGCCTGAAATCATGGCACTGCTGTTGAATGCAAAGCTGAATTCACCTGCACCAAAGGTTTCTACCTGCAAAGGCACTAAAACTGGCTGTGCACCCAAGGGCTCCAAGCTGTTGATGCTGTACTTCACGCCTTGTGCGTCTGTAGTGTACAAATCTGGTGTGGCATTCATAAAGTCGCTCACAAATTCCGCATCAAAACTGGCATCGAAGCTGTTGCTCGCCTGTGGACGGAAACGGATGATGGTTTGCATTTCGCTGCCGTTAGCTGCTTTGCGAAGATTTACACGCAGCAGGTCGGCAGTGGTTGAAACACGTTGATAAGCCGGACTTTGACCGCTCACCCGTGCTGTAGCAGGGAAGCTGATGCTCGGACTGCCACTTGCCAAGGCACGTACCATGAATCCTTGCATCGGTGCAATGTACTGGCTGCCACCATCGGTTGAAACACCGTCGACATAAGCAGCCCAAACGCCACCACCTTCAGCTACATCGTCTTTTACCCATACCCATACGGCATCTTGCATGTCGTTAAGCGTTACTTCTTCCCAATCGAGTACCGAAGGGAAAGGATTACCCGCATAATTCCAACGGTTGTTGGTATTGCTCATGCTGATGTTGTTCAAATCGCTGAGTTGCAGGGCACCAATGAATTCCAAAGTGTTTACTGCATTGGCCCAAACACCGTAGCCTACGCCTTGCGGCCAGCTGTTGCCACGGTTGTTGATGCCCACATAAGCATTGCCCGCTTCATCGTAACCGATCAGGGTATTGTTGGCAGTTGGCAAGTTGCTAACGGTATTGAATACCGGATTAGCGCGCAATGGATGGCTTACAAAACGGAAGCCGTTGTTGTTGGCCGAACTCCAAGGAAGGAAACGTTCTGCTATTACATCGCCAATAAGGTTGCTGTTGTTGCCACCAATAACTTGCGCGGTTTGGGTAGCGCTGGTCGATTTGAGGATCAGATGACCGTTTGCATCCAGTACGCCAACGGTTAGTGTAAGCAAGTTGTTCAAGGCCAAATCGCTGTTGATGGTGGCTGTACCTGCGCTTTTGTCGATGGTGAGGTTGTTCATGGCTGAATTGATGCTGATGGCCTGTGCAGCAGTGCCATTCAACACAAGGGTAGAAGTACCTGCGTCAATCTTATCGGCTGCGCTGTTGTCGGTAATGTTGCCACCTACACGCAAGGTAACACCGTTCATCACCAGGTTGTTTCCAGCAATGTTCAATACCAAATTGCCATTGATGGTAATATCGTTGGTATTGCTACCATCGGCAAATTGAGGGTCAGAAGTGCCTGTGGTTTCAATTTCGAGGTTGTTGAGGGCTACTTGAATATTCTCAAAATCGTTGGTGCCTGATGAAGCCAGCAGTTTAAAGGTTCCATTGAGGGTATAACTTGCTACATCACCTTCAATCCGAAAATCATCGCCGAATACCAGTGTGTTCCCGCCATCATTGAAGCTTACACCAGCTGGGAAGTTTAAACGCATATTGTTTAAAGCTTGTATGGCACTGCCACTAGTAATATTCAGGCTACCACCTGTTTTGTTTTGGGCGTAAAAATTGAAAGCCTCTAAGGTTTGGCCATTGGTTGTTATGCTTTGAGCAGCGCTATTGGCAGTAACCCTGAATTCCGGACGAATACCACCATCATAGTCAACAGTACCGCTCAAGGTTATATTTCCAGCATAATCAATGCGGGCGTTTGATCCACCAAAACCTAAAGTGACATCGGTCCAGGTTAAATTGCCGTTTACTGCGATCGTGCTATTGGGGAAGGTCTTTATGCCGCTTCCAGTGACAGTGAGATTACCATAAGCTACCGACTGAATGGTAGCAGCAGCATTCATGCCATATACTACAGTACTGGCATCTTCCAAACCCGAAAGGGTGGGTAAAGTAGTGTTGTTTAAGTTGAGCACTGCATTGTTTCTAACCTGAATGGTTCCTGTAATGGCATTGTCGTCGGTAATGGTGAGGGTGGCTGAATTGGTGGCATCACCCAAAATGATGCGTGAGTTTGAACCGCTTACGGTCCAAGCATCGGTGGTAGAAACTGTCGTGCTGCCTTCAATTACAAATAACTGATTGTCGGATGTAAAATCTGCAGGATTGTCAGTATCGGCATCTTCCCACGAAGTGGTCTGGTGGAGCGGACCGCTTTGATATACAAAACGTGCAGGAGCCAGTACCCGGAAGTCATCAATACGGTAATTGCCCGACGAATTGGTTCGTGTAGTTCTGAACCTCAAACGAAGGTTGGCAACACCTGCTGCAGCCGATGGTAAGCTGAAACCTACTGAACCCCAATTGCCATCGTTGGCAACATCGGCAAAGGGCACATTAAACCAATCTGTACCATTAATACTATAATCAAACAGCATACTTCCAGAATAAGCTGCAGTCCTTCGAGCTAAGAAGCTTATGAAAACCTCATCCGCACCTACTGTTGAAATAGCTCTATTAACTGTAATGATGGCCTCTTGATTGGTGATGTTTGCACCTGCATCGCCAATATTGTTTCCTCCACTAGGAGAGGCTGAAGTTCCGTTGACTACCCAGTTGGTTGCTCCTGGGCCAGAGGTGGTCCAACCAAGGGGAAAAACACCTGCTGTTGTCCCAAAGCTTTCGAAGTAGGGTAAAGTTTCGGAAAGCACTTCACCTGTAACCGCGATTGAGGCGGGGGAAGAAGGATCATCAGATGTCACTGAAATGTTGTCATTATAGCTTCCTGCGCCAAGTCCAGTGACTAATCTCACATAGACGGTTGTTGAAGCAACTGAACCAGAAGAAGGTGCTAGGTTGATGTTTGAAGTTTGATAAGGCCCAGCAGCATTTAGCGAGTGTTCAAAATTTGACGGGACGCTCAAAACTATATCGTTAGTAAGATTGCTGCCACTAACAGTATAAGATTGTTCAGTCGAAGGACCATTATTTAAAGCATAAGCGAAAGTGGAAAAGTTTGACGTAATATTTGTAGCAGGGTTTGCAGTTGCAGTAAAAGTGCCTATTACACCAGATCCTGTTGCGTAGTCTGACCCACCTTTTATCCTCACGTTACCAGCTCCAGATGTAGCTGTACGCCAAGCATAAAATCTAAACTCTATGTTTCCACTCGCTGGGATAGTTACCGGCGAGCTAAATGTTAAAACGTTTCTTCCGTTAGCTTCTGTAATGGTAAAGTCGCCTCCAACTTGAGTGAATGCGGCGCCGTTAATGCTGTAATAGATTGCACCGTTCTCTGCACCTGCTCCTGACCTTTCATGTCGGATTGCAGTTTCACTCAGCGTAAATGTGACACTAGCATTAGCAGTGAGTGTCCATGAAACAAACCTATTTTCTGATATGGCATTTGCTTTAGAGGTAGATGTATAGTTTGTCGACCTGTAATGTGAACTAGCCGATCCACAACCAACCACACTCCTAGTAAAACCTGAGAATGAAACTCCGGCTGGTAGGTTGGTGAACAAATTGTCACCAAAATTAGTGTTAGATGCAGGGCAAGTGGTAGCGCCAATATCATCAATGTAAGCGGTAAAAGCTGTCTGCCCCCAAACCCCGCTACTCATAAGCAGCAAGCCCAAGGCCAAGCCAAAGAATTTTTGCGGCAGATTAAAAGCCCACGTGAATCGTGTTGTTCTAAATTTCATATTGATAAGTTTTAGTTTCCATTTTGCCCGTCAAAGTTGACCAATCCCAACAGCGCGCCCAAATTATTAAGGTTACCAAATCTTTAAGTTTTTTAGCTGTGTTTTGAATGCTCCAAATTACAGCCTTGAGCAGGTTTTTTGGCCTGCATATGTGGTTTTTGACAATGATTGCGCGGTTTTTAGCAATTTTTATTTCAAATTTTTGTAATAAGCTGATTTTTAATTTACTATATATTTCGTTGATTTTTTTTGATGTTTTTAGGGTTAATTGGGTTCAGACGCTCAGGCCATGTGCCGCATGCCTACTCGCCGATGGCAGGACTGCAAAGGTTGGCAAGCTGAGCATATTGGCCAAAAAAAAAACCGGCGCGAGGCCGGTTTCTGAATTTAGCTAGCGGGCGTTTTACTTCCGCAAATACATGGCTTCTTTAGCCGCTTTTACAATCTTCTCTACCGAAGGCAAATAAGCCTGCACCAAAGGCAGGGCATAAGGCATGGGCACATCGGAACCATTTACACGCAATACAGGAGAGTCGAGGTAATCGAAGGCGTCTTTTTGAACGCGATAGGCAATTTCCGACGAAACCGAAGCAAAAGGCCAGCTTTCGTCGATCACTACCAAACGGTTGGTTTTTTGTACGCTCTTAATAATGGTAGCATGGTCGAGCGGACGAATGGAACGCAGGTCGATGACTTCGGCGGAAATGCCTTCTTTGGCCAATTCTTCGGCTGCTGCCAGGGTTACTTTCATCATCTTATTGTACGACACCAAGGTGATGTCGCTTCCCGTACGCTTGATGTCGGCTACCCCAATGGGAATGAGGTATTCGCCTTCGGGCACTTCGCCTTTGTCGCCATACATTTGCTCCGACTCCATAAAAATCACCGGGTCGTTATCGCGGATGGCCGACTTCAATAGGCCTTTGGCATCGTAGGGATTGGATGGTGACACTACCTTTAATCCGGGTACTTGGGCATACCAGCTTTCGAACACTTGCGAGTGCTGTGCTGCCAGCGTGCCTGCCGAACCCGATGGGCCACGGAACACAATGGGCACCCCAAACTGGCCACCCGACATGCTCAACATTTTTGCAGCAGCATTCACCACCTGGTCGATGGCCACCAGCGAAAAGTTGAAGGTCATGAATTCGATGATGGGTCGGAGGCCGTTCATGGCTGCACCCACCCCTATACCAGCAAAACCCAGCTCGGCAATCGGGGTGTCAATGATGCGTCGAGCACCAAATTCATCGAGCATGCCCTGGCTAACTTTGTAGGCACCGTTGTATTCAGCAACTTCTTCGCCCATCAAGAACACGCGATCGTCTCTACGCATTTCTTCCTGCATGGCTTCCCGCAGGGCTTCGCGCATTTGAATTTCTCTCATGTATAGTCGTTTAACTCGTTCTTTTTTTTCGACTGCAATGATAGGCATAAAAGCGTTATGGGCGAAAAATGGGAGGCAAAAAAAGCTTGAATCTTACTTCTTCCGGGGCCATGCGGCCAATGAACCACAAAGGGCACAAAGGGTTTGTACGAAGCACACGAAGGAAAATGCTGTCTTTTACCAGTCTCGGATTCCGAACGTATTACCATATGAGGCAAAAAGTCAGCAATAATCCTGAGTGGATGAAAGCTTTCCCGCAGAACCCGCAGAATTACGCAGCATGGGTCAGCGTAAATCAGCGCATTCCTCGACGCTCCGGGTGGGGTCCAAGACCTGAGGGCAAAATTGGTATAAAACCATGGAGATCATGGTCTTTTACCGCAGATTACACAGAAAGAACCATTACCGCCAATTATTTTTCAATCGGCTCATTGAACGGTTAACTAAACGGCATTGATACCTATTTTCAGATAAACAAATATCGAAAGCACCATACAGTGCCGAATTTCAGCTATCGTACACCGCTCATACCCAATTTCTACTTCTACTTCGTTTTCTCAGTTCACTCTTCACTCTTCCCACTTCCCACAACCCGTATTTCATCCACAAACACATAAGCCGCTTCTCCCGCGCTCAGGTGTTTGGTGGGGAGCCTGCCGTAGTTTTTGGCTACTAACCGCAAGTAGCGGTATTCAGGCTGTTTGGCTAAATGGCAAGCCAGTTCCAGTAGCTGTACCTGCTCATCCATGGGGTGGATTTTGTGTCGCAGCACCTCAATCTTGTGGTAACGCTGGCCATCAACCGATCCATAAATCTCGAGCTGTTTGGGAAAAAGAATCCATGCACGACTGTCTTGCAAAAAACCAAGTCGAATGCTGCTTATGGGTTGAAGATTGCCCAGATCGAGTGTGGCGACCATATCTTCACCCCAAAATCCCAACCAATCGCCTTGGCGCCAATTTTCGCTGCCTCGTATGCCGTCAATCAAACTTTCTGCCCCATTGGCGCTGTATTGGGGGTGGGTTTTGCTGCCTAAACTGATCTGCCAATTGGCGGGTAGCTTGTAAAACCGCCCTTCGATGGTGGCGCTTTGAAGTCCTTTTTCGGGCAATTGAGCGATCACGGCTACGGTGGTACTACTGTGGATGCTGAAAGGGCCGGTGTATAAATTCCGGCCAATTTCAGGGGCCCGACCATCGGTGCTGTAATAGAGCTTGGCCTGTGGATGTGGATGTAGCAATCGGATCTCCAACTGATCGCGGAATACTTGGCTGGAGGCTTCAATCAGGGGGTTGACAAAAAAATCGGCTTCCGGTGTTTCTAACGACCCCATCATAATGGCAACAGGCATACAAGCGTCGGCTTGGTTAGTATTTACAAAGCGCATTTCGGGGCCTGCCATCAGTTCGTCATACGACCGCATAAGGAGCACGTCTTCTTTTTGCCCGTTAAACCATAAGGCTTCTGGATAGCGATGGTCGGGACCTTCGGCATGCCTGCTGATCCTGATGTTTTTGCCGTTTTCGAGCTGTATAATCACCGAATCGACATGCGGAGCGAACTGGTTGAACCAGGGGCTTCCCGGGGCCAGTTGATACAGCCCGATGCTGGCCATGAGGTACCAAGCGCTCATCTGACCACAATCTTCGTTGCCAATAAGACCATCGGGCTGGTTGGTATAAAAGTTCCGAAGAATAGAATCAACGAGTAGCTGGGTTTTGTCGGGGCGCTCCACGTACTGGTACAAAAAAGCCATGTGGTGACTTGGTTCATTTCCGTGGGCGTATTGGCCGATCAGGCCGGTAATATCGGCCTGTTGCCTTCCGGTGGTTTGGTTACTGGCTGAAAAAAGCGCATCGAGCCGGGCCTCAAAGGCCGCCGCACCCCCATGCAGTGCTATGAGCTGGTGTAATTGGTGGGGCACAAAAAAGGCGTATTGCCAGGCATTGCCTTCGGTATAATGGTTATTAACTTCGTACGGATCGAAGGGTTGAAGCCAGCCACCGTTTTTCTTGGGGCGCATAAAACCACTTTGGGTATCAAATAGGTTCTGCCAGTAGGAGGCCCGGGTTCGGTATTCCTTTTCGGTGGCGGTATCTCCCAGGAGCTGTGCCATTTGCGCAATGCACCAATCGTCATAAGCATATTCGAGCTGCTTCGATACGCTCTCGTGCTCATCATCGGCGCTAATTTGCCAACGATTTTTGAGGGCTGCCAAACCGAGTTCATCGCGTTCGGCACTGTGGCGCATGGCCTTTAGCGCCAGGAGCATGTCGAAATTGGTGATGCCTTTTGCAGCAGCATCGGCTATAACGCTTACGCTGTGGTAACCAATCATGCAATCGGTTTCGTTGGCAGCCAGTTCCCATACAGGCAAACGACCGCTTTGTTGGTAAAAATCGAGCATACTGCGCACAAAATCGCGGGTACGTTTGCTGTCGATAAGGGTTAAGAGCGGGTGGGCTGCCCTGAAGGTATCCCAAAGCGAAAAAACGGTATACTGCTGATGTTCAGTAGCCTGATGTACTAGTAAATCGCCTCCCCGGTAGCGACCATCCACATCGGTGGCCAAATTTGGATGTATCATCAGGTGATACATGGCGGTATAAAAGTTTATCAATTTATGCTCATCGGCATCGTACACTTGCATTTTACGGAGCTCATGCTCCCACATATCTTCGGCTTGATGTTTTACCAAATCAAAATCCCAATGGTTGAGTTCGGCTTGCAGGTTAGCACGTGCACCTTCAAGTCCGGTAAACGAAAGGCCGGTGCGGATAAGCAGCGGGGCTCCGGGCGGAAGGCTGAATTGCAGGCTGATTTGCTTTCCCCCCAGGGCAGTTACTTGCTCAAAAGGAGCCGAAAATTCGACCCAAGCGTAGCAGTGTTGCTCCTCCGCCCAGGCTTTGCTCACCCTGCTTAATGCAAGGGTTTGTTTGTCGATTACTTTTATTTGATGCGAAATCAGCTCATCGCGGTGGCTGAGGTCGATGCTCAGGTATTGCCGGGCGTCGGGATAACTGATGCGCTGCATACCGGCCCGGGCGGTAGCCGATAGTTCTACCCGAATCTGATTGTCGAGCGTAACCCGGTAATAGCCGGCACTGACCTTTTCATTTTCGTGGTTGAATTTTGCGCGATATTGTTCGGGCACAAAGGCGCGTGCGCGTTGTACGGGCATAAAATGCATATCGCCATAGTCACTTACACCGGTTCCGCTCAAGTGGGTATGCGAAAAGCCGTAAATCACCGAATCGCTGTAGTGGTAGCCGCTGCATCCGTCCCAACTGCCATCGATACGGGTATCGGGCGACAACTGCACCATGCCAAATGGGGTAGTAGCCCCGGGAAAAGTGTGGCCATGACCTCCAGTGCCGATAAAGGGGTTGATGTAATTATGCAGCGGGCGCTGCGCCTGTGCATGAAGGCTAAGGACGCAGCAAATCGTAAAAGCTGATAACAGCCGGCGGAAAATGGGATAAGGGGTTTTCAAGCGAAATGGGTTGTTTTTTACGCGGAAGTAGGTCAATATAATTATGCACAGCTCCTGGAGGCAGGCTTAAAAATACACTTTTTGCAGGAAAACGACTACTCAGCAGCAAGCCTTTATCGCTGGGTTCCAACTCAATCTTAGGATTACGCCAGCGCTGATCTTTGGGGGGATGGGCCGACCACCAGCTTTCGGCCAGCACGCTCGTGTCTTGTTGGAGCTGTAAAACCAAGAAACGTTTGTTGTTGCGCAAACGTCGCGTTTCTGACTTGCTGAGCTGGTAAACAAGCGAAGGCTTGTTGGGCGCCAGCGTTAGCTGGAGTTGCCGGCTGCGTAGTGGTCGCTTTCGGTAAGTCGACCACCATTCGATAACCAGCCTGGCTTGCAGGCTATCATGCCCTTCGTGCAGGGCCTTCAACTGTACCAGGCCCCCTTTTCCGGCAATGCTGTCGCGTTCAACCGACAGCAACTGCGGGGCATACCACTGCTTCAGTCCATAATAGGCAGCTTTTCCATGTCCGAAATAGTCAACCACACTCCAGGAAATGGCCGGCCACACATCGTTCCATTGCCAAAACATGCTGCCCATACAGCGGGGCATGGCCATGCGATGGGCAGTTATGGCGGTTTCGAGGGCGTAGGCCTGCATCAGCTGACTGGCATAGGCATAGAGTTGCAGTTCAACAGCCAAAGGGAAATCAGCTTCAAGATAGCTGTGAATGCTTTCGAAGCCACGGGGGTGCTTTTGGTGGATCTTGATTTCGGCTTGTTCCAAAGAAGGCGCTTGCATGCCGCTCATTTGTTGCAAGCTGCGGAATTCGGGCAAAGCCTGCATGCCATATTCCGACACAAAGCGCCCCACCCGTTTGCGATATTGCGTAATGGGGGCCATGCCCCACCAAACACCCCAGTAATGCACATCTCCTTCGCGGTAGGCGGTCATACGGCCCCAGCCATTCAGGGGCGAGGAGTGGGTGTAGGAACGTTGCGGATCGAGCTGCTGCAGCATTTCGGGCAGCAATTGCCTGAACAAGCGGTTGTAGGCCTGCAGGACGCCTGCACTATCAGCGGCCGTATAGCCCAAATCGCGCTGCCAGCCCCAGTTTCCCCATCCTTCCCAGTTTTCATTATTGCCGCACCACAGCGCCAAGCTGGGATGATTGCGTAATCTTTTGGTTTGGTACCTGGCTTCTTCCATGGCACCCGCCAAAAAGAGGCTGTCGCCGGGGTACATGGCACAGGCGAACATATAATCTTGCCAAATCATAATGCCCAAGCGGTTGGCCAGCTGATAAAAAGCGTCACTAGGGTAGATGCCGCCGCCCCAAACCCTCAACATATTGATGCCAGCTGCAGCAGCCCGTTCCAGCAGCACACTGTCGTTTTGCCACTCAGGCCTGTTTTGTAGGTGCGACACAGGAATATAATTGGCGCCTTTTATAAAAATGGGCTTGCCATTCAGCTCAAAATAAAACGATCGGCCGTAATCATCCGCTTCACGGATGAGGTCTAAGGTACGGATACCAATGGCCTCGCTGCCCTGTTGCTGCCGTTGACCCTTGGCCAGAAGTTGATAATGGAGCTGGTACAAATGGGCTTGGCCACTGCCATTGGCCCACCACAGTTTAGGGTTTGGAATGCTAATGCGAATTTTTTTATAAGTATCGCCTGCTTGTATAGGTAAGCTGTCGTTAAAGTAGAAATTTTCACCTTGCAGCTCTAGTTGGAGCCAGCCATCCTCTGCCGTTTGCAGCGAAAAATGCAGCTCGATTTGGGCTTGCTGTGGAGTCAATTCGAGCAAATGATACTGCCAATGCTTGATTTTTGGTCGTTGCTCAAAATCGAGACTTACCTTTCCGGTTAGGCCACCGGCTTTTAGTACAGGTCCCCAATCCCAACCAAAATGAAAGGCTGGTTTGCGCACAAATACCCGATGCGCTTCGGGCAGGGGATGGGGATACATGGCAGCCAACGTGTCGTTTGTGGCTTGAATGGGCAAGAGATGGATGGCCAATAAGTTGGTGCCGAGGCGGGCCAGTGAATCAAGTGGAAATTGGTAATCCAAAAAGGCATTGTTGCTGAATCCCAGCCATTGGCCGTTGAGGTAAATATCAGCATAGGTATCGATGCCCTCAAAACGGAGTAGCGGACCCTTGGCCAGTTGTTCGGCACTCAGTTCAAACGCTGTGTGGTAAATCCAGCTTTTTTCTGCTACCCACTGTACACAATCTTCGTTGCTGCCCAAATAAGGATCTGGTATTTGGTTGTTGAGCAGCAGGGCGTCATACACATTGCCAGGCACCGGTGCGGGGATGAAGGCGTTGTGACCGGCTTGCTGCAGCTTCCAATTGCCTAGCTGCTCACCAGATTGCCCATGGACCGAAAAAGTCAATACAACGAGCAGGATACACAAACGAATCATGCGGCAATTTACATCTTTTCGACTTCTGATTCAATGTTGCTTTTTTGCGCCCCGGCAGGCTACAGTGACTTTTGGCGCAACCAAAACTGTTATTTTTTGCCGTTGATTATGCACAAATAATCGTGCTGCTCACAATCAAGGGGCAACATCAATGAAGGCTGGTTGATATACCTGTTTTTTGGATGGCGAATCGCTTTTGCTTTGGAATGCGCTAAAGGGCACTGAAGTGACCGATCTAATCGAGTACTTTTGAGTAAACGATAGATTTAAACAATCAATCCCAAATCAGAAATCAAAAATCCTAAATCAGAAATCATCAACCCTAAATCGCCCGGTTCACGTCCCACTGCTCCAGGTAATCGGCCATACGGCGCACGAACATGCCGCCCAAAGCACCGTCAACCACGCGGTGGTCGTAGGAGTGCGACAAGAACATCATGCTACGGATGCCAATCAAATCGCCGCTCTCCGTTTCGATGACGGCCGGCTTTTTGCGAATGGCGCCAACGGCCATGATGGCCACTTGGGGCTGGGGAATGATGGGTGTACCCATTACATTACCAAAGCTTCCTACATTTGAAATGGTATAAGTACCGCCTTGGATTTCATCGGGCTTAAGCTTGTTGATGCGTGCCCGGTTGGCCAAGTCGTTAACCCGCTTCGCGAGTCCGGCCAGGTTGTATTGGTCGGCATTGTGAATAACCGGCACAATCAAATTGCCGCTGGGCAGGGCTGCGGCCATTCCAATGTTGATGTCTTTTTTTACAATCAGATTGTTGCCATCTACAGACACGTTAATCATAGGAAAATCCTGAATGGCTCGTACTGCGGCTTCAATAAAGATGGGGGTGAAGGTGAGTTTTTCGCCATAGCGCTTTTCAAACTCTTTTTTCACTTTATCGCGCCAGATGACCACATTGGTCATGTCGGCCTCAACGAAGGAAGTTACATGGGCGGAAATTCGCTTTGAGGCAATCATGTTTTCGGCAATCATCCTGCGCATGCGATCCATTTCTACGATTTCCACATTGCCACTGGCCGAAGCGGCAGAAATAGCCGGTGCGGCTGGAGCTGCAGCTGGAGTGAGTGCGGGCGCCTGGCTCACAACTGCTGCCGGGGCTACTGCCGGGGCTTTACCGGCTTTTTTATCAGCTACATATTGCAGCATGTCTTTTTTGGTTACCCTGCCTTCGCTTCCGCTTCCAGGCAATGCTTCCAGTTCTTGCATCGAAATGCCTTCTTGTCCGGCGATGTTCAACACCAGGGGCGAATAAAAGCGACCTCCTGCCGGAGCATCCGTCTTGGTGGTCATGGCAGCACTCAAACTGGCGGTATCCGCAGGCATGGCCGCAACTACCGGTGCGGCAGCACTTTCTGCCGCCGGTGAAGGGGCTGCAACAGCAGGAGATGGATTCACAACTGCTCCAGCTTCGGTTTCGATAACCGCTAAAACGCCACCTACAGGCACTACGTCGCCTTCTTGGAAACGCAACTCGCCGAGTACGCCAGCTACAGGTGAAGGTACTTCGGAATCCACCTTATCGGTGGCAATTTCGAGTACAGCCTCATCCAGAGCAATGCTATCACCGGGCTTTTTGAGCCATTTCAGGATGGTGGCTTCCATGATACTTTCACCCATTTTGGGCATCAGCAGTTCGACTTGTGCCATATTTTGCGTTTTAAGCTATTTCAGATTTGAGTGCAAAGGTAGCGTTTTACCTCTGAAAGGTCAATTTGTTGCCAGCATTTTCCAAAGTTGGTACAATGCCATCATACTGGCCCGTTCAATATTTAAACTGCGTTCGTGCCCAAAGTTGTAGGTCCGCACAATTTGCTGCTTTGGTCCAAAAATGGCCATACATACGGTACCCACCGGTTTGCTATCGGTACCTCCTGTGGGGCCGGCAATGCCGCTTACTGCTATGGCATAATTGCACCTAAATTGTTGGAAAAGTCCTGCTGCCATTTCCTGCACCACGGCTTCGCTCACAGCTCCTTGTGCTTCCAAAGTTTCAGACTTTACGCCCAATAAGGCCTGTTTAGCGGCGTTGCTGTAGCTAACCACCGAGCCTTCAAAATAGACGCTGGCCCCAGCGATGGCAGTTATTTGCGCGGCTATCCGGCCTCCGGTACAGCTCTCGGCAGTAGCCAAGCGTTCTGAACGAGTGGCCAGGCGTCGGCCAATGGCAGCCTCTAGCAATTCGTCATCGAAACCATAAACATGATATCCCAACAGTTGGGTGATGCGGTGCTCATATTCGGCAACTTCTTGTTCTAAACTGGCGCGATGTGGTCCGTGCGCACTCAATCGCAATCGCACGATGCCGGGGCGTGGTAAATAGGCCAATTTGATGTGTGCTGGCAAACTGTCTTCAATCGTATGTATGAGCTCCGCAATACGCGATTCTACAAGTCCGCAGGTCATGATGGTGCGGTGAACCAATACGGGTAGCTCATATTCGCGTCGCAACCAGGGCAACAGCCTTTCGCTTACGATATGTTTCATTTCGTATGGCACTCCGGGCATGCTCACCACCACACATCCTTTGTGGCGCCATAGCATACCTTGTGCAGTGCCCAGTTCGTTGTCGAGTAACTCACAATTGTCGGGTAAATCGGCCTGCCGGGCGTTGAGCTCATTCATTTGACGGCCGCGCTGCTCGAACCAGGCACGTAGCTTTTTGAGTACTTCTACTCGGGTTACCAGTTTGCTTCCAAAATAATCGACCAAGGTATGTTTGGTGATATCGTCTTTGGTGGGGCCTAAGCCCCCGGTGATTAAAATAAGCTGTGCCCTGCCTTGGGCGAGTTCGAGCGCCTGTATAATGGCCGGCGCCTGATCGCTTACCGAGCTGATTTGCGCCACCTGCACGCCAATGGTGCTTAATTGCTGCCCCAGCCAGGCCGAATTGGTGTCTACTATTTGCCCAATAAGGATTTCGTCGCCAATGGTGATGATCTCTGCCTGCATGGCTCGAAGATACAGCATTTTTTTGGCCTCCAAGAGTAGATGCAGACATCAGTTTTTACATTAACTTAGCTTTTATTTGTATGTTATTGAAGATGAAAAAAACCACCCTTTTTCTCCTGTTTTGTTTGAACTTCGGCACTAGCCAGGCTCAAATCAGCATTTTAGCCCCCGATATGGCTCGCGCCGGCGATACCATGCGGGTAATGAATGCCGCTATCGCAGGTTTGGCCAATAGGATACAGGCAAGCGGACCCGATTTTATCTGGGATTTCAGCGATTTACAGCCACAAACCGACGAATTGATTAACCACCAGTCGGCGCTCAATACGCCCTATTTTTTTCTGGCCCTGAGTGCTACTTATGGCATTAAGGTAGTCGATGAAATTGATTTACTGGTAACCGCATTTCGCAACATCTATGATTTTTACAACGTAAGCAATAACCGACTTGCCATCGTAGGCCGAGGTGTAACCGTTGAGGGATTTCCCATACCCGTGATTTATACCGATCCTGATGAGGTTTTTTTCTTTCCCCTGACCTATGGCCGAAAAGACAGCAGTACCTTTTCATATACCCTAAACATCCCAACCTTGGGCGCTTTTGCCAGTAGGGGTGGCCGCCTTACCGAGGTAGATGGATGGGGTACGGTACGCACGCCTGAAGGCAATTACACCTGTTTGCGGGTGAAAAGTACCCTGCGCATCGTCGACAGTATCAGTTTTCAAGGCATTAACCTGCCCTTGCCCTTACGCACCGAAGTGGAATACTATTGGCTAGCCAAAAACGAAAGGGTTCCTGTACTTAAAATCCGGGGAAACAGCTTGTTTGGTACCTTTCAACCCACCTTGGTGCAATACCGCTACGTACCTTCTCCCCCCATACCTCCGATTAGCGTACCCGTGCCCGCTGGTCAAATGGTAGTTTACCCCAATCCAAGTAGCGATTTTTTGTTCATCGCCCTCAATCAACTCGATAAAATGGAAGGGGTACAATTGTTTGACGAAATGGGCCGAAGGGTGTTTGAGCATGCTGGCTCGCTTAAAGCGGGGATAGACCTACGGGGCTTCGAAAGTGGCGTTTATAGCTTGCGGGTTTATGGTCAGTATGGGGTTTATACCAGCCGCGTAGTGGTGGTGAAACCTTAAAATAACCAGATGCTAGCATCCGAGCAACGGTAGCCTTATTTTAGCTTTTGGTTTTGCTGATGGCGGTTAATGTCGCGCTGTGTTTTTTTATCCAGATTATTGCGAAAGGCTTCGGTTAAATCGACCCCGGTTTGGTTGGCCAAACAAATAAGTACCCAAAGCACATCGGCCATTTCATCGGCCAACTCCCGGCCGTCTTCTCCTGCTTTAAACGATTGTTCCCCATATTTTCGTGCCATGATGCGGGCCAACTCGCCCACTTCTTCCATTAAAATGGCAGTATTGGTGAGTTCGTTAAAGTAGCGTACGCCTATGGTATTGATCCAATGGTCAACCGCTTGTTGGGCCTGTTGCAGGCTGAGGCTTTCATTTTGCATCTTCTATCAAAAAATAAATGGGCGAATCAGGTCGAATGGGATTGCCTTCGTCGTCGGTTAATAGCAAATCGCTGCTTTCGGTAAGGGCCAAATAGACTTCAAAATTATTGCTGCCCCTCAAGTGATAGACCTGCTCACTAAAGTTGGTGGTGATGCGGCTGTAACGCCCTTCTATTCGGTTTTCTACATCGCCTTCTGCTGTTTGTAGTCGTTTTTCGGTCCAGTGAAAAACCGCCTCAGCGGCTTCAGATTGTTCCAGCTCCAACTGCACTTGTATGGCGGCACAATGGTCACAAGGTAGCAGGGCGGCATAAGTTACATACACAGCTGCTTGCGGTAGATGAGACTCATCAACTGTTGGTGAGCCACAACCCACAAGCAATATAAGCAGGCATCCCAGCAGCCTGTTCATAGCAATCCAAATTGGGTGAAGTGGTGGGTCATGTGCCGCTTATGGAAATGAATCCATTGATCGCGATTCAAGGGGCCGAAAAGCGGATGAATCGGACAATCGTCGGGTTGGGCAACATAGTGCTGATCGAAAACATCAATCATTTTTTTGAGCAAGGTTAGGGATTCAGCCAAATTGTTGGTGACCAAGGGGCGTAAAACAGCCGGGCCATCCATCACCCTCACATTTTTGGCAAAGGGCTCGTTGCTGTACAAAAAGGTCATGCGTGCCGGGATTTTTTCTTCCGGAATACGCAGGTCAAGGTAAAGTTTTCCATTAGAAATGCGCATGGTGGCCGATAAATGCTCTACCATATGCTGGGCGGTCATAATGCCCCACTTTGGTTGGGTATCGGCTTGGAGCTGTTCAAGCGGCTTGAGGTGGTCGTATAAGGGATTCATTATTCGCGATTGGGTTTTGGCATATCGGAGAGGGTGGGTTGCGTTCGATTGGCGGGCCGTTGGTATTCTACCTCGTATTTCAACTCGCCTTTGCGGTTGTAATAACGCCACAATCCAACCCGTATTTCTTTATCGTATTCGCCGGCTTGACGCAATATGCCCTGCCGGTTGTAGTAACGCGATGGTCCTTTGCGCACACCTTCATCAAAGGCAATGATGCTCACCGGCTTGCCATTTTTTCGGTATTCGTAAAAGTTGCCGAGGTAGATGGGAAGCCAGTGTTTATCAGGGCCAATGGCCATGTGCGCCAGGTATTTGGCTTCGAGCATACTGAATTCGTAATCGTAATACTTATAGACCCGGGCAAACCAACGGTTATGCTCATAGGTCCAGCAGTAAATGGTGGTGCGAATGGTGTCGGTACTGTCGCAACTTACGTTATTGTCTTCTATGCGGATGGACAAGGTATATTCCTTGTAGGTAGGATAGGGGATGGTATCCGACTGTGCCTGTGTTGCTGCCCAAAAGAGCAGGCCGAAAAGAATAAGCCCTGGCGATTTCACGCCCTAAAGTTAAGCATTCGCGATTCGAATTCAAGTTGAGTGCAGCGAAATCCCGTAAGGCCGGGGCTTCAAAGTTCAAAGTCCTGTGTCGTTAATTAACAAATTCGTGGCTTCATCAAAATCCCCTGATGGTAGCGGTCACCTTAGCGCCGTCAAGCGCACTGCAAAGCAAAAGCGACTAGCTAAAAAAGCCGTTCAAAGGGGCTGGGAGGTTTAGAAATTACCCATCATAGGCAACAAAAACGCTGTGCCCGCTGTACCCCATTCGTTTGCAATGAATTAATAATGAATATATTTTAGCTAAGGAAACCCTCCCACAAGAAACAGGGGCAATCAGCCTGTGGCCTAGGTTTTGAGACCAATATGGAGATTTTCAACTCGCCACATTAAAGAAGGGCAGTGCGGAGAAAACGCAATGGTTGCTTCGTTGATTTAATGACCTGTGTATTTGGAATTTGTCGCTGGCTGGCAATCTCGCTAATTGCCCCCCGAATTCCCCTAGTCTCTCGGGATCCCGATTCGCGTTGTTTGAGATTTGGAGTACGATTTGACTCCAAGGGATATGTTCAAATCATCTTACATATCTTATTCCCTTTGTTGCGAATCTATCAGGATGGTTACCGGCCCATCGTTGCATAAATGCACTTGCATATCGGCCCCGAATTGCCCACTTTCAACCGGTTTTTGAAGCAAGCTACTGAGTTTTTTCTTAAAGTTTTCGTAAAGGGGTATGGCTTGTTTTGGGCGGGCGGCACGTACAAAGCCAGGCCGGTTACCCTTTTTGGTGCTGGCATGTAAAGTAAACTGACTTACTATTAAAATATCGCCATTTACATCCATCACCGACAGGTTCATGAGGCCTGCTTCGTCTGTAAAAATGCGCATATTCACGAGTTTAGAAGCCATCCAGTCGAGGTCCTGTTCACCATCGGCTGCCTCAAATCCGCACAACACCAATAGTCCTTTTCCAATGGTGCCAACGCTTTGACCATCAATCTCCACCCGGGCTTCGCTTACCCGCTGAATAACCAACCTCATGGCAAGCGATAATACACGGCTTGTTCTTCGAACATATCGGGCGCTTCTTCCATATAAGTGAAAAACCTAAGACTATCGCCATCGAGCTGCCAGTACCAGGGGTCGAAGGCGTTGGCCGAACGATACAACCAAACCACATCCATAAAGGCAGGATAGCTGTCGTAGCCGAGTACAAATTTGTATTTGTTGTAGCTGCTGATGCCACGCACAAAGCCTTTTTCGTCGAAGCTGAGCTTGCCTCCAAAGGGCTTTTGTGCCCGCGCCGATTGCCAGTTACCGGCCAACTGTTGCCGGGCAACCAATTGTTGAAGCACCAAACCATCGGCCTTGGGGCTTGTACTCATCCGGCTGAACTTGTAGGTAAGCTCATCGGCTTGCAGCAGCAATTCTTTTTTGAAGGAATCGTATTCGAATTGAAAAGCCATGCCGGGATCATCGTTACATTTTTCGAGGCTGAGGTTATTACCACTGCGGGTAAATTTACCGGAGCAGGCTTCGTTATAGCCGAAAATCAGCTTGATATGGGCCGTTTCTTCGTCGATGATGATTTCGGCTATCGGCAGCATTTTTAGTTGGCTGTAAAAAGGACTTCCTGTTTTGATGATTTCATCTACTAACCGGCTGTTCAGCCAGTTGCCAGTGAGTGTATCCAATTGTAGATCGGCTTCTTCGAGTAACTCGCCAATGCTGTCAACCGGCAATGCTGCAAGTTCGGAATCGGGCAAACTGCCTTCGCTTTCGTTTGATTCGTTGGCGCAGGATGCCATAAACAGCAGGCTCCCGATGAGCAAAACGTAAAGTATTTTTTGTGTAGGGGCCTTAATTGTACTGGTCTTCATTGGATAATATGCTTAAATAACTCTTGTATCGCTCCGGAGCAATGGCGCCCAATTCAACCGCTGTTCGAACCGCACAACCGGGCTCATGCGTATGGGTACAGGTGTTGAATTTGCATTGGTTAATAAAAGGCCTCATTTCCGGAAAATGATGCGCCAATTCATATCCTTCAATATCGATGATGCCAAGCTCCTTGATGCCCGGGCTGTCGATAATACGGGTGCCGGGATTTGGTTCAAACAACTCTGCAAAGGTAGTGGTATGCTTTCCTTTTTGCGAATAATCGCTGATTTCGCCAGTTTTGAGGCTTAAGCCGGGGTAAAGGGCATTGAGCAAGCTGCTTTTTCCTACTCCCGAAAAACCGCTTACCAGACTGGTTTTACCTTGTAGCCATTGGGCCAGTTCTTCCAACCCCTTGCCGCTTTGGGCCGAACATTGGCTAATGCGGTAACCGCTGGGCTTGTAGATGTCGCAAATATCCTGAAAAACTGCTTCCGCTTCAGCGCCCCAAAGGTCGGTTTTGTTGAAAACCACCGTGCAAGGAATGTCGTATGCCTCAGCAGTAAGTAAAAAACGGTCGATAAAACCCAACGAAATACGTGGCTGAAAAAGCGTGACCACCAGCAAGGCCTGGTCGAGATTGGCGGCGAGCACGTGGGTTTGCCGACTTAAATTGGTGGCTTTTCGGATGATGTAGTTGCGTCGCTCCAGCCTTTCGGTAATTACGGCCCCGTCGCGTGCGTCGTTTACAAAGCTAACCGAATCTCCTACCGCTACCGGATTGGTGCTCTTGCTGCCCATGAGTCGTAATTTGCCGCGAATACGACAGTCGAACAACTGCCCGTCAGCTGCCTTTACCGTGTACCAACTGCCGGTAGATTTGGTAACTATGCCCTGTAGTGTGGTCAAGATTTTAGTGCAGCTTGTTTTTTTCCATCTTCTATATAGGCCGAAAAATCTTTGGCCCCTTTGATCTTGCTTTTGAGCAAGGCAATATCCACCACTTCTTCCATCCGCTTCACATAGTGGAAGCTCAAGTCGTTGATGTATTCGGGTTTGATGTCTTCTACATCTTTACGGTTCTGCTCACTCATGATGATGTCGGTGATTCCGGCACGCTTGGCAGCCAGAATTTTTTCCTTGATGCCACCTACCGGTAATACCTTGCCCCGAAGGGTGATTTCTCCGGTCATCGCTAATTTATTCCGCAACTTTCGTTGGGTAAAGGCAGAAATGATGCTGCTAAGCATAGTAATACCAGCTGAAGGGCCGTCTTTGGGCGTGGCTCCTTCAGGCACATGTATGTACACATCCGTGTAATCGAACAAACGGTAGTCGATGCCTAAATCTTCAGCATGGGTGCGTACGTACGACATGGCCAGCGAGGCCGATTCTTTCATCACATCCCCCAGGTTCCCGGTTATGGTGAGGCGTCCTTTGCCTCTACTGATGCTGGTTTCTATAAATAGAATATCTCCCCCAACCGCCGTCCAGGCCAAACCGGTAACTACACCGGCCGTTTCATTGCCTTCGTGTTGGTCTTGCTCAAATATACGAGGACCCAATATTTTGCGAACGGCTGCTGCATCTACTTCCACATGGTAAGCTTCTTCGAGTGCCTTGAGCTTGGCATAGCCACGCACCAGCGAAGCAATGCGTTTGTCGAGCGTACGTACTCCCGATTCGCGGGTGTAGCACTCAATGACATTCCGAATCATGCTCGATGACAACTTGAAATCGGCTTTTTCGAGTCCGTGCTCTTCCAATTGTTTGGGAATGAGGTATTTTTTGGCTATTTCAATTTTCTCTTCGATGGTGTAGCCATTAATTTCAATGACTTCCATGCGGTCGAGCAAGGCGGGTTGTATGGGCTGCAGGTTATTGGCTGTTGCTATGAAAAGAACCTTGCTCAGGTCGTAATCGAGCTCCAGGTAGTGGTCGAAAAAACTGCTGTTTTGTTCAGGATCAAGCACTTCGAGCAAGGCCGAGCTCACGTCGCCTCTATAATCGCTGCCTACCTTGTCGATTTCGTCGAGTACCATTACTGGATTGCTGCTACCTGCTTTTTTGATGCTCTGTATGATACGGCCGGGCATAGCGCCAATGTAGGTTTTACGGTGCCCACGGATGGTGGCTTCGTCATGTACCCCGCCTAAGCTCATGCGTACATATTCGCGACCTACTGCACGGGCAATGCTTTTGCCCAGTGAGGTTTTACCTACACCCGGAGGGCCAACCAACAACAATATGGGGGCTTTCATATTGGCTTTGAGCTTAAGTACGGCCAGGTATTCAAGGATGCGGTCTTTTACTTTTTCGAGTCCGTAATGGTCGGCATCCAAGATTTTTTTGGCCCGCTTTAGGTCGAAGCGATCCTTGCTGAATTTGTCCCAAGGAAGGTCAAGCATGAGCTCTACATAATTGAGCACCACACTGTAGTCGGCCGCCGCAGGATTCATCCGCTGCAATTTGTCGAGCTCTTTGTTGAAGTGTTCCTGCACTTGCTTGCTCCACTTTTTGCTTTTCCCGCGCTCGCGCAAGTTCTGAACTTCCAAATCGGGGGTGGCTCCGCCTAATTCTTCTTGTATGGTCTTAAGTTGCTGGTGAAGAAAATACTCGCGCTGTTGCTTGTCTAAGTCGACTTTTACCTTACTCTGAATCTGGTTTTTCAGTTCAAGCATCTGAAACTCCTTGCTCATGAGTGTGAGCACTTCCGTAGCGCGATCTTTGAGGTTTTCGATTTCGAGCAGACGTTGCTTTTCAGCCACTTCGGTATTGAGGTTGCTGGCGATAAAATTCACCAGAAATGCCGGGCTGTCGATGTTTTTAAGGGCAATGGCGGCTTCACTCGGGATGTTGGGCGACATCTGGATGATTTGTTGGGCCATGTCTTTCATCGAGCCGATAAGGGCATCGAATTCTTTATCGTTTTTACGTGGCTTAATGTCTTTGCTGTGCGTAACTCTTGCTTTGAGGTAGGGCTCTGTGGCGGTGAGCTGCTCAAGCCGGAATCGCTGCCGACCTTGTATAATGACGGTTGTGTTGCCATCGGGCATGCGTAACATCTTGAGGATGCGGGCCACCGCACCCAATTGATGCAGGTCGCCAAAGCCGGGGTCTTCTACCGAAACGTCTTTTTGCGATACCACACCGATGGTTTTGTTGGCAGCATTGGCATCTCGAATGAGCTTAATGGATTTGTCTCGGCCTACCGTGATGGGAATAACGACACCCGGGAATAAAACCGTATTGCGCAACGGCAATATTGGCAGTTCTTCAGGAAAATTGTCGCCTTTGTCATCTTCACCTTCATCCCCAACGGTCATAATGGGTATAAATTCGCTATCGTCATCGTAGCCTTGCAGGCCGAAAAAATTGTCGGAAGGAAATAAATCGTTCATAAAAACTGCAAAATAAGAAATGTGCCAGTATGGCAGCCTATGGTTCAGGCATTAATTAGTCAAGAACAATGCCATGAGCGGCTTAAGCCTGTTTCAATCGTATGATTTCGCTCAAGAGTCGGTAAATGGCAGCGAGCTCAGCTTGATTATCGAGCAATTGGAGTTGGTGTTCGAGCGTGGCAAGATCGCCACGTGCAGCCGGCCCGGTTTGACGTTTATGTGGCGATTGTTCACTGCCAAAGGCATGGAGCTGGGATTGTAAAATGGGAAGGAGCAGGCGGTGATCTAGCCCCTCTGATCGCAACAAATCAAAGGTTTCTCCATAAAGCAGATTGCTGAAATTGGCAGTACATACAGCGGCCAGGTGGTACAGTTGTCGTTGCTTTTCATCGGCCACAAAGCATTTTTCCGAAAGGGAGCTGCCCATTTCCAGCAACAATTGCCGATCGTCGGCTTTGGCCGCATCAACGAGTAGGGGTATTTGCTTCCAGTCGTATGTTCTTTCTTTGTGGATGCTTTGAAGCGGCCAGAAAATGCCCCTGCCCGGGTGCGGCTCCAGCCAACTGAGCGAGCCCGAACCGGCAGCATGTACCAACAGGCTGTTTTGCTCGGGTAGGAGTCGTGTAGCCAAATCGGCAATGGCACCGTCGCTCACCGCCAAAAAACGTAGGCGGGTTACCGGCATCTCTTCTATTTTCGCTATCGAATCAGCTTCCAAGAGTCTAGCCAGGGCGTCGCGGTTACTCCGATTGCGGCCCCAGACCGCTTGTATCGTGTAACCGGCATGGACCAAGGCTTCACCCAACTTCCAGGCCAGGTTGCCGGTGCCAAATAAACTGATATTAACTGATTTTTTCACGCGCCTCGAGGCGTTTGGCTTCAAAATAACGATCCATAATGGCCATGCTGAACCCAATAACCAGGATGATGGTGCCCAGCCACAACACATTGATGAAGGGGAATTTGATGGCCTTCATGATGATGTATTCTTTGGGTCCTGGCGTTGCTTCTGCCACCATAAATTCGATGGTTTCGGCAATGGGGTCAATTTTGTTCAAGCTCACTTTGAGCCCGGCCGCTTCGCTCGAAGCGTCATAGCGGAATTCAGCCCCGTTTTGAATGGCATATACCGGTTCCAGCACATGATCGCCCTTGATAGAGCGTACCAAAATACGGGCCGCTACAGCTACTTCGGCTCCAGCAACCTTATCGGCTACATGGTCGGGTAAATTAAGGCTCATGCCTTCCAATATGATCAGGTTTTCCGATAACATCACCGTATCACCTTTGCCACGCATGCTCAGCTTTTGCGCACTTTGCCATTTTGGGCGGTCTTTGTAGGCGTCTTTGTCGATTACCTGGGTTACGTGCGTGTACAAATCGTGCCAGAGGTAGTGCTTGGTATCCGGATTGGCAATCAGGCCCATCTTGGGATTGATTTGTGCGTTTGGATAAAGGGTAAAGCTGTAGGCTGCTTCGCCCTGTTTATTTAACCGCTCATAATGCACCTTGTAATAGTGGTTAGGTGCTGCTATCGAGTCGCCCAAATAGGTAACGCGGTAGTCGTTCATTACTAGGGGCTCGTTTTTCCATAAAAGCACGTTCTCGTGGTTCTGCTGTGGGTTGAAGTTTTCGCCATAGCTTAAACCGGATTGGTTAATCGATACCACTTCTTTGTTGGCCGACGAAATGAGCACGCCCAGCATCATCAGGGCAAAGCCGATATGCGCCACCGAAGCACCTGCACTTTTTAGTTTTTTAAACTGTCGACGGAGGATATCACCATTGCCGGTGAGCGAGAACCAACAGGCGAAAGCCAGCAAAACATAGGGCCATGCCAAAATTTGTAGTGGAATTACCGTGGCAGCGGTCAATACCGCAGCAATCAGCCCACTGAACAGCAGCGAACGGCCAAATACCTTGGGGTCGCTTTTTTTGTATTTCATGTACTGCGCAATTACCGTAAGCATCAAAATGAGTACGGCCATGGGCAATTGCCAGCGGTTGTAGTGTGCAATGGGGTCGGCAGGAGGAGCGGCATTGGTGCCGAATAACTTGTTAAATACCGGAATAGAGGTGCTGGCAAATACCTGAAAAGCACTCAAAAACAGAATTAACGTACCAATAAATAGCCAGAATTCGCGCGAGTAAGTATGCTCGTCTTTTGCGCTGCGGGGTAAATCGCGCCAGCGATGATACATCAAGCCAAACCCCAAAAACACAAAGGCAAAGAGGAAGATGAGGAGCTGCCCCGACATCCCCAAATCGGTAAATGAATGCACCGAACTTTCACCCAAAATGCCCGAGCGGGTAAGGAAGGTGGCGTATAAGATGAGCACAAAGCTGATGATTACAAGGATGAAGGTGGTGGGCAGTGAATTGCCGGTTTTTTTGTAAGCGTGCATCACATGGAATGCACCAATGAGGGTGAGCCAGGGGATGAGGGAGGCATTTTCAACCGGGTCCCAGGCCCAATAACCACCGAAATTCAAGGATTCATAGGCCCAAGCCGCACCCATCATGATGCCGGTTCCTAAAATCATTACCGCAAAAAGCGTCCAGGGTAAAGCCGGGATCAACCAGTTTTTATAATCAGCCCGAATCAAGCCGGCTATGGCAAAGGCGAAGGGAACGATGGTGCTCGCAAAACCTAAAAACAATACCGGGGGGTGTATTACCATCCAAGGGTTTTGGAGTAAGGGATTCAGACCATTGCCATCAGTAATGAATTGCAGGTAATCGGGATTGGCAAAAATGGGTGCTTCCATGGCCTCGCGGAGCAGGATAAACGGACTGCTGCCTACTTTGTAGCCTAGAATGTAGGTGCCCAACAGCATGGAGCTAAGGGCTACTTGTGCCAACGTAACCACAGCCATTACCGGCGATTCCCAATGCCTTGCCGAGTACATGAGTACCAAGCCAATAACAAGATGCCAGAAGGTCCATAGCAAAAAGCTGCCTTCCTGTCCTTCCCAAAAGGCCGAAATAATGTACTTTACGGGAAGTTCGCGTGAGGCATGCGACCAGGCATAATGGTATTCGTATAAATGGTTGTAAATGATAAAAAACAACATCACAATGATGCCTAAAACACCTAAACCGTGTAGCCAAAAGGCTGTACGGCCCATTTTTCGCCAGCTGTTTATCTCATCCTTTTTTCCAATAGTGGCAAAACTATAACTGATTAAAGCAATGACCGAGGCCACAAACGACAACAATACCGCTGCATGGCCGAGCTGCCCGGCCCACAAATTCTCTCCGTTATACGATATCATCTTATCCCTCCGTGTTGTTTGTCTTTACCGCGTTGTATTCCTCAATCTCTATCTCATCCTCAGTATATTTTGAAGGACATTTGGTAAGGATTTTATGCGCAGTAAAGGCCTCTCCGGTCATCTGACCCACGATAACTACCTGTTCGGAGCGTTCAAAATCTTGTGGCTTGGTGCCGTAAAACACTACTTGATTTACTTCGCCATTGTTGTCTTCGAGGTAAAACTTAAATAAATTGGCATCTTGCTCAGGATTATATTCCATTTGGTCGATCCGCGCCAGGGTGCCTACCACATGGTATTCACGGTCGGGATTGGCGGCTGCCGTGCTGAAATTTTCGTAAGAGCTGCTGTCGCCAACCGTACTGATGATTACTCCAATGGCAACTGCTATCAATACGATAAGTATAATGTGCGTACGTTTCATATCCGCTGGTTAAAATGCGCTGCAAAGTTCGGCAAATAAACGATGTGCGGGGCCAATTGGTTTCGAAATATTGCCATATCCTCAGCTTTTTAACGGACGTTGGTCTTTGGTTTTTCGTTTGTTTTATCTAAATTCTAGACTTCAAAGAAATCAGGCAAAATCTGCTAAATGCATTAAACTTGTGCTCGCTTCCCAAGTCCAAGCACAGCACTGCTGATTTTATGACAAAATATTACCTTTTAATCACCCTAAGTTTTTTTGCCTTTTCTGCTCAAGCTCAGTTTGTTATTCAAGGATCTGTGATCGATGCCAAAAGCAAGTTGCCTTTGCCTGGCGTTAATGTGGTGGCTCATCCCAGTTGGGATTCAACGCGTATGCTAGGAAGTATAACCGATTTGGAAGGCAAATTCGAGTTGGTGGCAAGCCGCCCTGGCCCCTATGTGGTGCGCCTGAGTTTTGTGGGTTATGTAACACGTATTGAACAAATCCGTTTGAGTCGCGAGACAGCTGCTGCTGATTTGGGAAGGCTGAGTTTGCAGGAGGATGTGAAAAACTTGGGTGAAGTTACCATCGAAGGGGTGCAACAAAGGGTGGTCGAAAAAGGCGATACCACCGAAATAAACGCCAATGCCTATCAGGTAAATCCGGATGCCGATGCCGAACAGCTGGTACGGAAAATGCCGGGCATTACCATAGAAAATGGTCAGTTACAAGCGCAAGGAGAACAGGTGCGCAGGGTTTTGCTCGATGGCCAAGAGTTTTTTGGCGACGATGCCATGATGGCCTTACGGAATTTACCAGCAGAAGTCATTGAAAAAATTCAACTCATTGACCAGCAGAGCGAACAGGCCCGTTTTACTGGCTTCAATGACGGCAACACTGAAAAAACCTTGAATATCATTACTAAATCAGGTTTAGATAATAGCCGTTTTGGTAAAGTCTATGCCGGTTTTGGCACCGGAAGCCGCTATATGGGTGGAGGAAATGTTAACTTTTTTAGCGGGCGTAAACGTGTGGCCCTGGTGGGCATGGGCAACAACATCAACCAGCAGAACTTTAGCTCACAAGATTTAGGTGGCCTTACCGGCAGGGGAGGCGGAGGACGCACCGGTGGAAACTGGCGGGGGCGGTCCGATGAAAGTGCTAACTTTTTAACCGGTCAGCAAGCTGGCATCAGCGCAACCCAAGCAGTGGGTATCAACTACAGCGATCAATGGGGCGCCAAGGGTAAAATGAGTGCAAGTTATTTCATCAACCGCAGCGATAACCAACAAGAGAATTTACTGAATCGACAATTTTTTCTGGATGACGGCATCGGTCAACGCTACAACGAAGGCAACCAAAGCCAAATAGTGAGTTTAAATAACCGGTTCAGCATGCGGCTCGAATACAATATCGACAGCAACAACAGCATCATATTTAGCCCACGGGTAAGTTGGCAGGGTCGGAACCAATGGACCCTGTTGGATGGGTTAACCTCAGACAGGCTGAATAACCCGATCAACAGCATGCTGAATGAACAAGATCGTAACGACCGCAACTGGAACATCCATGGGGATTTGCAGTTTCGCCACCGTTTTGCCAAAAAGGGGAGAACCATTTCACTGAACCTCAATTCGGATGTGAACTCACAAAACGGCCTCCGCGATTTACTTTCTTTTAATCGGCAGTTTGGCATGAATCCCGATTCGGTGCTGATTGACCAGGAACTCCAAAGTGCATCATATGCCCAGCGGTATCGTGCTGATTTGGTTTTTACTGAGGCTGCCGGCAAAAAAGGCATGTTCGAATTTAGCTACGCACCCCAATGGCAAATTAGCCTTTCAGATCAGCAAGCGAACAATTTTAATCCTTTGAACGGGGGGTACGATCTGATCGACAGCAGTATTTCAAATCGTTTCGATAATCAGATTTTTAGCCAGTCTTGGGGCACACGTTATCGCTACTCGGAAGAGCGATTTGACTGGATGATTGGTACGAATTATCAGATCTCCAACATGCTTAGTGCTCAGCTTTTTCCACAAGAACTTGAAATAGGGCGTAATTTTTACAACTGGCTGCCTTCGGCCATGTTTCGTTACAACTTCAGTCGTTCTGCCAACCTCCGAGTTTTTTACAGAACCAACACCCAATTGCCTTCGCTTAGCCAATTACAAAACGTAATCGACAATACCAATACCTTGCAGTTAAGGGGCGGCAATCCCGATTTGGTTCAGAGCTACACGCATCGCTTAGGGGCGCGCTTTAGGTCGTCAAACGCCAAAAAGGGCACTTCCTTTTTTGTGTTTGCGGCCATGAGTTTGCTAAGCGACGAGATTGCCAATAGCACCCTCATTGCCTTACGCGATACGGTACTCGGACCCGGTTTGGAACTGGTGAGAGGGGCGCAACTTATCCGTCCTGTGAATGTTGCGGGCGCCTATAACTTACGCACTTTTGCAAGTTGGGGATTTCCTGTGGCTAGACTAAAAAGCAATGTTAACCTCAATGCGGGCTATATCCTCAACAATACGCCTAGCCTAATCAATGGTGTGGTGAATGAGGCCCTCACCCACAACATAAACAGTGGTATTACGCTAGGTAGTAATATCAGTAAAGAGCTCGATTTTACCCTCAATTACAGTCTTAATTACAATTTGGTATTTAACAGCATACAGCCGCAATTGAACAACGATTATTACATCCACAATGCCGGCATCAGGTTTAATTGGATGCCCAAGCCCATGCTGGTCATCAGCACGGATGTGATGCACAGTGCCTTTGCTGGTTTGGAGGATGGATTTAATCAGCAATTTACCTTATTAAACGCCGGAGTTGGCTATCGTTTCCTAAAAAACCGCAGGGCGGAGCTCCGTTTGTCGGTATTTGATTTGTTGGGACAGAACAACAGCGTTTTGCGAAATGTAACAGAAACTTATGTAGAAGACCGCCAAACGGTGGTCTTACAGCAGTTTTTTATGCTGACGTTTACTTACAATATCCGCCATTTCGGAAAACGAGCTGAGCGCAGCAATGGCGCAGGCCGCTCCTAAGCAAGGGCAACGAACTTCATCAGATTTTGTTGAAAAGTTCATAATGATTTTATTTTAGACCCTGGTGAAGGTGCTAGTATTGCAGGGTGAATATCCTGCTATGAAAAAACTTGCACATGGTTTATTAATCGTATTGGCCGCTTCTTATATTGGAGCCTGTACTGCACTCGAACAAAAAGAAATTGTACCGGAACTACCGGTCGATGAAGCTTACCTTGATTTTGGAGAAAACAACACGGCTTCTGCCAGCGTTTACAATGGCTGGCCCGAAAGCTTTGAACAGGGGAGTAAAACATCATATGCTGCAGCCAATGTAACCCTCTCTACCGGAAGTTGGTGGATGAGCGACGCACTCATCGGCAGCCTTACATCTGACCGGAAAAATGGAACACGTTCGGTTCGTATCCAGAATTCCGGAAGGCTAAGGATGAATTTTAATTTGACGCAGGGAGCAAGTCAGGTAACCATTTTGCATGCCAAGTTTGGCACAGATGCCAATTCCAGTTGGGAACTTTGGGCTTCAACTAATGGTGGTAGCAGTTGGTTGAAGCTAGGCAATACCGTTACAACAACGAGCACTACGCTCAGCAGCGCCAGCTTTGGCATGAGCATAGGCGGAAGTGTGAGATTCGAAATCCGAAAATTGGGTGGAGGTAGACTCAATATCGATGATATTCGTGTGTTCACCAACAATACTACAGCCACTAAAGATAATCACCTGACCTTGGGCAATCCGAGTGGCGCTACCACAAGTACATCCAACACGAACAATTATTTGATGGTGAAGGCACAATATGCCTTGGCCTATCAAAATAGCAGAGGTTCGGCACGCTGGGTAAGTTGGCACTTGAGCCCGGCCTGGTTGGGTACGGCTTCACGTTGCGATTGTTTCACTGTTGACAATAGCCTACCCAGCGGCTTTTTCAGAGCAACTTCCTCCCATTATACCAATACCGGCTTTGATCGGGGACATATTACCCCTTCGGCTGATCGCAATTTGAACAGCAGCGATAATGCAGCTACTTTTTTGATGAGTAATATTATTCCGCAGGCGCCCAATTTGAATCGTCAAACATGGGCCAATCTCGAGGCCTACTGTCGTCAATTGATCAACCAGGGAAATGAACTTTACATAATTTCAGGAGGCTATGGACAAGGGGGTAGCGGTAGCCAAGGTGGTGTAACCAACACCATAGCTAATGGCGCCATTACGGTTCCTAGTCGGAACTGGAAGGTGATCGTCGTTTTGCCCATTGGAAGTAATGATGTTAACCGGGTGACCACTAGCACCCGTGTGATTGCTGTAGATATGCCGAATGCCCAAAATGTCAACTCAAGCTGGGGGATTTATCGCACTTCGGTGGATGCGATCGAAGCTTCTACCGGCCTGAACTTGCTTTCAAACGTTCCTGTGGCGATTCAAAATGTAATAGAGGCCGTAGTAGATAATGGACCAACTTCTTAAGCTGCATCAATAATCAACCAAACCAAACCTAGTTGCTTTTAGCACAAGTGCTGAAAGAAAAAGCAGCCGACTGATGAATTTCAGCGGCTGCTTTCGTTTATGCGGACTTTTATGCCGATTCTGCTGTGCTATTTCTTAACTTTTTCAGCTTCGCCTAAACCGCTTTTAACTTCAATATTCACCCCATCGCTTAAACCGGTAGTAATGCTGCGTTTTTCGAACTGCTGGGGTGAAGTTTCAACCTCCACATAAGGGTTTTGTTGTTCATCGAAACGCACATGGGCTTCGGGCAAGGCCAGCACATTTTCTACCCGCTGTAATACAATGTCGGCATTGGCACTGTATCCGGCACGAATGAACATATTCTCCTGCTGTTCTACAGCGGCTTTGATGGTAAATTGAATGGCACCATTTTCATTAACGCCTTTAGGTGCAATAAATTCAAGTAGTGCCTTAAATTTCACCTGATCTAAAGCGCCAATCGTGAGGATGAGCTCCATGCCTTCACTGATTTTGCCTACTTCACTTTCATCTACCTTGCCTTCAAAAATCATCTCGCCTAAATCGGCTACTACCGCAATGGTGGTGCCTGGGTTAAAGTTATTCACTTCGATTACCGAAAAGCCTTCTTCTACCGGCACTTCGAGCACCATGCCATCGGCAGTACTTTTAACCAGGGTGAGGGAGGCAGTGCTTGAATTGCTGAGCACCCCTTCGCGGGTAATTTGCAGGTTTTCTTCAGCGGCTTTTACTTCCTGCCGTGCGGTTTCCCAAGCCAGCTTAAACTGCTGAAATTCGGCATAGGCAATTACTTTTTCTTTGTACAGCTGCTCATTGCGCTCGAAGTCAATTTGCGCATTATTCAAATTGATTTTAGATTGATTCACCCGGTTTTCGGCATTGTTCAAGGCCACCATGTTGGGGATGATGCGAATGCGGGCAATCAAATCGCCTTTTTTAACCTTATCGCCGGGTTGCACATACAGCTTTTCTATCAAACCACTTACCTGGGGCTTGATTTCAATTTCGCGCCGGGGTTTTACAGCTCCGGTGGCTACGGTTTTTTTCAGGATGTCGGTGTAAAAGGGTTCAGTAGTTTCGTACACCACCGGCTTGCTGGCCGATTTGGCATAAAGGAAATACATGGTGTAGCCAAACAGGCCCAATAAAACCAATACAAGCAATAAACGGAATAGCTTTTTCATATGCGGGTTTAATCAAATTTCAGTTCTTAATGCGTCTACAGTGCTTATGCTCATGGCCCTTCGTGCAGGAATAAGTCCGGCCAATAAGCCGCACACCACCAATACGCCTAAGGCGGCCAGGCCAATGTTCAGGTCGATGCCCGGACTGCGGAACATGCTGTCGGGACTATCGGGCAAGAGACCGGCAATGGCTTCGAGCAGGCCTACGCCGGCTACCAGGCCTAAATAGCCCGAAACCAGGGTGAGTATAAGGGCTTCGAGCATGATTTGGCTGATGATGCTCGAAGGAGCCGCGCCAATGGCCCGGCGCACCCCAATTTCTTTGGTTCGCTCACGTACCACAATGAGCATGATATTGCTTACCCCGATGACGCCGGCCAGTAGGGTGCCTATACCTACTATCCACACCAGGGCCCGAATGCCGGTGAACAGGCCCTGAAATTTGTTGAATTCATCCTGCAAATTCCAACCGCCTACGGCCGTTTTATCGTCGGGATGAATGCGGTGCCTTTGTTTTATGAGCACGCCCAATTTTTCTTGCACTTCGCGGGCAGTGTGGCCTGGCTTACTGGTAAGCGTGAGCCAACCAATGCGGTCGCCCCAATTAAATACCTGCTGAAAAGTGGTGAAGGGGAGGTAGATGGTGTTGAGCGCCTCATCGCGGTTGTTGCTGCTGATGGGCTCAAACAAGCCAACCACCTGAAAATATACCCCGCTGATTTGGATGTATTCGCCTATGGGCGTTTCATTTTTTTCGAACAAGGTTTCCACTGCGCGCGGACCAATTACGCATACTTTACGCTTTTCTTGTATGTCGAATTCGTTGATAAAGCGGCCTTCCGTAATATCAACCGGGGCTATCTTTTGGATTAGGGGGTAATCGCCATATACTGAAAAAGCAGCTGTAACGGCACCCCTTACCACATTGTTGCCACCGCGCCAGCCACCGAGTTGACAGCGGGCTGCCAAGTACTCCAGCTCGGGAATTTGTTGCCGAGCAGCTTCTACATCGGCATTGCGGAAACTGTAAAACCGACCCCGCGGCAGCCCGTCGTAGGGCAGTGAAGTATTGCGTGTCCACATGAAGGCACTGTTGGTAGCAGTACCAGCAAACGAAGCTGTTACCCCATTTTGCAGCCCGTTACCCGAACCCAGCATGAGCACCAGCATAAATATCCCCCAAAACACTCCAAAAGCGGTAAGGAAGGTACGCAGCTTATTGCGCATGAGTACCTGCCAAATCTCTTCCCAACGATCGGTATCGAATAGATTATTCATCGCGCAGGGCTTCAATGGGTGGAATGGCAGCAGCTTTACGCGCCGGAAAAAAGCCAGCTATGGTGCCGGCGGCTACCAATACGCCGGTGCACAGCAGGGCCGTACGCAAATCGACTTCGGGATTTCTGAAAAAATCAGCAGCCGGTAGTTGAGCACTTACCCCTTCGAGTAGGAAAATGCCCGCAGTCATACCGATATAACCGGCTACGGTGGTAATGAGCACACTTTCGAGTAATATCATACTTACCACATGCCAAGGGGTTGCACCCAATGCCTTGCGGATGCCGATTTCACGAGTACGCTCCTTTACCGTGATCATCATGATGTTACTTACACCTACCACGCCAGCCAAGATGGTGCCGATACCAATGAGCCAAACAAAAGCATTGATGCCGTTAATCAGGTTCATCACCTTGCTGTACTCACGGTACGAATCGCGCACCCAAAGGGCCCGCTTATCATCCGGATTAAATCGGTGCTTGCCGCCAAAACGCTCCCTGATTTCACGTTCCAGGGCCAGCGAACTGGCTTCGTTATTTTGGTCGATGGTAAATACAAACTGTTCCACCCGATTCGCATAACCAAAGGCCCGCGATGCTGTGGTGTATGGGACATAAGCCCTACGCATATCGCTTTCCTGCTGGTCGGTGAACACGCCTACTACCTGAAAGCTAACGCCATTGATTTCGAACCATTCCCCAATGGGATCGATGCCCTTAAATAATTCGTCTTTCATGGGCACTCCGATGCAGGCGGTTTTACGGTATTCCGTTACATCGCGTTCATTAACAAAACGGCCTTCGAGTATGCTGATGTTTTCGGCCACTACCATATCGGGACCAACGCCGCGCACACTCATATCCGTACCGAAGGTATTTCGATAGGTGAATTGGGTAATGTTCCACATGTTTTGGCGTGGACTAAAATTTTCGGCCCCATCCAAACGGGTTAGCAGTGTACTGTCGTCGAGTTGTAAATTAATACGTCGGCCGGGTTGCAAGCCGCCATGTGCCATGGTGGTATTGCCGCCACTCACCCAAATGGCATTTACAGCATCGCGGCTAAAGGCATGATGCACCCCGTTTTGTAAGCCCCTGCCAGTACCCAACAATATAATGAGGATAAAAATACCCCAGGCTACACTGAAGGCAGTCAAAAAGGTCCGCAGTTTGTTTTTGCCTACGGTTTCGAGTATTTCGCGCCAAAGTTCGAGGTCAAACATGTTCGGTTTCGGCTAAAATAAGTCCGTCTTTGATGCGGATAATGCGTTTGGTGCGGGCAGCTATATCGTTTTCGTGGGTCACAATTACCACGGTAATGCCCTGCCGGTTAATGTCTTCGAGCAAGCCCATTACCTGCTCCGAGGTAGTGCTGTCGAGGGCACCGGTGGGTTCGTCGGCCAAAATCAAAGCCGGTTGTGTAATAAGCGCCCGTGCAATGGCCACCCGCTGTTTTTGTCCGCCACTCAATTCGTTGGGCAGGTGGGTAGCCCAATCTTTCAAGCCTACCCGCTCAAGGTATTCAAGCGCCAAGGTATTGCGCTTTTTACGCGAAATGCCTTTGTAGTAAAGGGGTAAGGCTACATTTTCCATGGCGTTTTTGTAATTCACCAAATTGAAACTTTGGAATACAAAGCCAATAAGCTGGTTGCGAAGCCGGGCGGCCTTGCTTTCGCTAAGGTTTTTGATGTGGTGTCCGGCAAGGTGGTAATCGCCACTATCATAGGCATCTAAAATACCTATGATGTTTAAGAGGGTTGATTTGCCCGAACCCGAAGCCCCCATGATGCTTACCAGTTCTCCCTCGGCTATGTGTAAATCAATACCCCGAAGTACTTCGAGTCGTTGACTGCCCATTTGATAGGCTTTGCGAATTTGGTTGAGTGCTATCATGTTCTAAGCCGCAATTTCACTGAATTTGATGGTTTCTCAAAGCCCATTTTGTTGCGTTGGGTATTTTTAACAGCCAAGCCGTTTTCAGCGTATAAACCGGTTTTTCATTTAGCTTTCTTATTTTGCAAATCCATCAGCCGCTAACCCTATGACAAACCGCCGCCTATTAAAGATTGCTTTTGTTGCCGCTTGCTTGCTCATGCTGGCATCCGGCATTGATTTAGGCCTTTTGCACAATTATGCCAACCAGGGCATTCCCATCTATATCTTTCGCGACAATACGCCAACGAACAATCCCATTGGAGATAGGGGGGCTACCCTAGGTAGGGTCCTGTTTTACGATAAACAGCTTTCCTTGAATGCTACAACCGCCTGCGCCAGTTGCCATTTGCAAGCTTTTGCTTTTGGAGATACCGCCATACGCAGTCGTGGCTTTGATGGCGGACTAACAGAACGACATTCTATGCGACTGGTTAACGCCCGTTTTAGCCGTTTAGAGCGCTTTTTTTGGAATAAACGTGCCCAAAACCTCGAAGCACAAACCACTGAACCCCTGCATGACCCACTAGAAATGGGCTTTAGCGGAACTAATGGACAACCCGATTTGGATTCGTTGCTGCGCCGCATGGCCACCCTCCAACGGTATCAAATTTTGTTTCCCTGGGTATTTGGCGATAGCAACATCACCGAGCAACGCATCAGTCGCGCCCTGGCGCAGTTTGTACGGAGCATGCAAAGCTTCGATAGTAAATACGACATAGGCAGACTCCCCTTGCTGAACGACTTTCCGGATTTTCACAACTTCAGTCCTGATGAAAATGCTGGCAAACGTATCTTTTTAAACCAACAACCCATTGGTGCCAATTGTAACGCCTGCCATCATGCACCGGAATTTGAAATTGATCCCAATAGCTTAAACAACGGAATTATTAATAAAGCAGTCGGCTTGAGCGGTATTGACTTAACAAATACCCGTGCTCCCAGCTTACGCGATTTGATAAATCCTGCCGGGCAACCCAATGGGCCATTTATGCATAACGGTGCTTTGGCAACAATCGATGCGGTTATTGAGCACTACAACCTAATTCCTAGCCGTCCTGAGAATACCCATCTAGATAACCGCTTGACCGGACCGGGTGGAAATCTGCAATTAACATCACTGCAAAAGCAGCAATTGGCCATTTTTCTACAGACCCTCACCGGCGTGGATATTTACGTGAATCCCAAATGGGCTGATCCATTTGATAGCACAGGAAACCTGATTTTTACAGGACAACCAAGCAGTGTGTTCATTCCTGCACCGTTGAAGCTTAAGCTTTATCCCAATCCCACAACCGATTTTGTTTACACCGACTTGGAACCAGGGACTTACGCCTTTAAGCTGGTGGATATGCAAGGAAGCGTTCTTAAATCGGGTTGGTATGAGGCGGGAGAACCCATTTCGGTGCAAAACTTGCCCCCTGCGATTTATTTGGTTTATTTTACTTCACGGGCAAACAGGCAGCAGTTCAAGGCGAAATTCGTAAAAGGCTAAGCTTTTACCATCAAACACATTAAAAAGCACGATAGCTTCCTTATCTTTGCGCCCGTTAACAGGTCCCGTAGCTCAGCTGGATAGAGCAACTGCCTTCTAAGCAGTAGGTCTTTGGTTCGAATCCAAACGGGATCGCAAGCGCAGATGGCATAGAGGAAAAAATATTTTTTGGTTTTTTTAATCCAATGAACAAACCGAAAAGGAAACTTCTATATTTGCAGTCCCAACGGCGAAAGTCGAGGTGAGATGGGTGAGTGGCTGAAACCAACAGTTTGCTAAACTGTCGTACGGGTAACCGTACCCCGGGTTCGAATCCCGGTCTCACCGCACCAATTTTGGTAACCGATCGGGGTGTAGCGTAGCCCGGTTATCGCGCCTGCTTTGGGAGCAGGAGGTCGCAAGTTCGAATCTTGCCACCCCGACAAGCAAACCCGGCCACCGAATGGTGAGCCGGGTTTTTTATTTTTCTGCGAGTCTGCACGCCCAAACGTGCAAGCGAGCTGAAAAATAAAAAACCCGGGCAGACGCGCCTAGCGGCTGCGGGTTTGATTGAATGCCCCCCTTACCAAGATGGCCGCCGACCTTATGAGGCGGCAATCTGCTTCCTGAAACTAAATGTCGAGTCTGCACGCCCAAACGTGCAAGCGAGCTGAAAAATAAAAAACCCGGGCAGACGCGCCTAGCGGCTGCGGGTTTGA
>JBKBSO010000004.1:0-66318 GCA_046291695.1 Bacteroidia bacterium | reverse complement strand
TGATTGAATGCCCCCCTTACCAAGATCTCACAAAGCACAAAAGTTGTGGACTAAGCCTCTATTTGGTTAGTCGGAAAGGGAAGTGCTTTATTTCACTAACGCCTCTACACTGTTCGCTAAATGCTTTGATTTAGACGTTCCTTGATTCGGCGGATGCATGGGTGCTTTTGGGATAGGAAAATCCTAAAAACCAGCCCTTTTAAAGAACTCATTACTCAATAGCCCTCCCTTTAGGCCTCCAGGTTATACATTCTTCGCCGCTATATACCATTGGATCACTTCTTGAGTGCTGTCTACTTTGTGGGATGTCACTGTAAAATAATCGGTAATACCATCAGCCAATAAAAGAGAATGAGCGATTGATAGGATGCCCCCATATAGGCATTTTTAATGCCTATAAATCACTTCAATTATTCCCAACGCAATACCTTTTAGATTTGAACCATTTTGGGGATCATCGAAGGCCGATTGGGTAAGCGGTAAAGTTTGAACAGCTTATCAGCACGGCTTACAGCAGGTTGTATCAAAACCTGCCTGACAAGCCCGAAATTTTTTATGGAATCAACTTAAAAAGTCGTTTAATTTCCTCCTTGGTGATGTTTAGCATGCCATTATGGTAGTTATTTCACACAAACAAAAAAGCCTCATTCCTGAGGCTTTTTGTTGTTATCGGCCTCTTGTTTTGGAGGCGATTTGAACATTCCTGCTACCAAATAACCCATAAAGCCAAAATACAGGCTGCTATTGAGGGCCGAACCGGTGATGGTGCAACCGTTCACACAGCCGTAGAAATGCCAGTAAGCATAACCTGCCAAGGTGCCAAGTAAAATGCCGGCAATTGATTTTTTGTATTTGAGTAAAAAGTCCATGAATTACATGGTCAGGATACGTATATCGGCCAGGCCACCGGCATTGTACACCTCGCTGAAACCGGCTTGCATCATATATTGGGCGGCCATACTGCTGCGGGCGCCACTGCGACAATACAAAATAAACGGAGGGGTAAGGGCTTTGAGCTCATCGGTACGATGGGCAATCTCATCGACCGGGATATTTACCGCGCCTTCGATGTGGCCACTTTGGTATTCCATGGGGCTACGTACATCGAGGATGGTAGCTTGTGGATTTTGCAGTAATTCTTTGATGGTTTGCATTTGTTTTATGATTTATGGCTACAAAGTTAGGCCTGGCTACCGGCTTGCTTTGTTACTTTAATCACACTGGCCTATTTAATGGGCAAAAACCACTACCAGCAAGCTCAGCACTGCCGCTATGATGAGCAGCGCCCGTGAAGTTTGCGGCTGAAAGGGCTCCGGAATGGGCACATTGTACTCGGGCTTGTCAGTTAACAAATGCAAATGGGTGGTCATGAGCACAAAGCCAATTAAAAACTGGCTCACGATATCGTCAAACGACAAAAATGCCAAGTTAAATACGCTTACAATGCCGGCACCGGCCAACCAGGGGATGAACAAAAAGTAGCGCACCTGCCAGCGGCGGTAGGGGGCTTCGTCGATTAGACGTTGGTTGTGCGAGGCCAACAAAACAGCCAGGGCATATTTGCGAGCCAGTATGATGAAAAGTCCGTACAAGGCACCGGCCAGCAAAATTTCCATGAAGACCGGAATTCCGGTATAGGTGAACACATGCGACAAGCCCGATTTGGTTACAAAGCCCGAAATGCCACCGGTGAGTAGTCGGCTCAGGGCATGAATGCTCAGCCAAAGGCTAAAGGCAATCGACATGCGGCCTTTGATCCACAATATTTTCCAGCGTTGTACGAGGTAAAAACCTACAAACGCCAGCAATAGCGGTCCGAACAAATAGGTTGAAATAACCGCACCAGCCGACCAGCCGCTTTGTGAGGTGCTGATGCCATAAAAGTAAAAGACGGGGTTGAGCGATTCGAGCGAGGCAAAAAAGTATTCGCTGCACCTTTGGGCCAGCACCACCAGCCAATAGGCGATGATGTATAAGGCCGTTTGGTTGATGCTCACGGCCAGCATGTCTTTTCGTTGAATGTCGGAAGTCAAAGCAGTTGTTTTTTGCTGTGCGAAGATAGGGAATTCTGTTCATCCGCATCTTTGCCGGCGGCCGTGGCTTATCTGTGTCAGATTTTTTTTTGTTGTTTTAGGAGAGGTAGCAGGGCATAAGCCATTGGTTAATGACTGGGCTATTATTCGTATGTCCTCTTTCGAGTCTGTCGTGAAGCCGCTTTGTTCAGCTTGTTCAAGTTTTAACCTGATCCTTGCCAAGTGCTCTTGCTGCTTGCGTGCCTGGCATATTAAATCGTTTACCAATTCACGTTTACTAGCATACTCTTTAGAATCGACTCGGCTTTTTAGCCATTCGTCATTTGGTTCCGAAATTGAAATGCTTTGGCGTGCCATGAGGAGTTGTTTGGTGTAATTATGCATGAAAAATGCAGCAGTAGGTTTTTGTTAGGTAGCTTTTCAGACGCTACATCAAACCTTAGTATAAATTCGGCTTCGCATTCAGTAACCATACCGCTCTTGCCACCAGCGTTTGAGTTGGCTGCGCATTTCGGCTTCCCGGGCGTTGTGGCCGGGTTCGTACAAACGGGTGCCACTGATTTCTTCGGGTAAAAATTCTTGGGCAATAAAATTCCCGGGGCCATCGTGGCTGTATTGGTAGCCTTTGCCGTAGCCAATTTCTTTCATGAGTTTGGCGGGAGCATTGCGCAAGTGCAGGGGAAAGGGCGGTTACATCGTCTAATTTCGACAAAAATTCGACGTCAATGTCCCAAAGCGGCGAGGGAGATTACGTGAATGCCATCTTTACGTTTATAGCTTGCGCCTGTTCCTGTGATGATATTAAGCGACTTTGGTGGATTCATTTTTGAAGTATCAATAGTTGCTTCAAATTTTTTCAATTGGGCTGCGGCTTCTTCAATATGCCCTACACCTAATTTGATTTCGAATGCGGCATAGTCACCATTACGTTTTTGGGCAATGGCATCAATTTCCAAACCATACGAATCTTGATAATGGAAAAGCATTGCATCGTTTGCCTTGGCATAAACTTTTAATTCATGGATGGCCAAAGTTTCGAACAAAAAACCCGTGAAATTTAGATCGTTAATCAATGCTTCACGGTTGAGTCCTAGTACAGCAACAGCCAATGAGGGGTCGACCAAATGACGTTTTGCTGCCTTCCGAAGTGATGCCGAAGATCTAATATGTGGATTAAATGCTGGTTGTTCGTATAAAATCATTAATTGTGATAAAGCGCTCAGATAGTCAGTGATGGTGTTTCTCGATATCTCGCTGTTTTCATATGCTTTTGTATCCTTTTCCAGGGTATTATTGTCTACTAGTGTTGCGGTATTTCTGGCCAACGATTTGAGTAAATTCCTCACTTTTTGTGGGTCTCGCTTTACCCCAGTTATTCGGGCCATATCTACTTCGCACAACAGATCAACATACCCCAAATTCAACTTGATCGCATTGTTCACAGGTTCATTCAACAAGTTTGGCCAACCACCAATAAGCATGCTATCGAGGATAAAATTTAGAGAAATGCCTTCTTGATAAAAATCCGATATAGATCCAGTAAGTAAATCAGCCATTTTTACAATTCCGGTTGAGTAGCCAAGTTCTTCCCAAGTCATTGTATCCATATGTACCACAGTAAATCGTCCTGAGCCACTATGGAGCTTTATCTCATCATTTGGATTGGCTGAACCAGTTAATATAAATTGCCCTTTCTCTTTGCGTTTGTCAACTTCGTGGCGAACATAATTCCAAATCGTAGCCTGTTCCTGCCATTCGTCAATAAGCCTGGGGGTTTTTCCTTTCAAGAGTAGGTTGGGGTCGGTTGCCATGAGCATTGAAACTTGTGGGTCCCTATCCATTTCTAAGATACTCTGGGCAAAACGCTTGGCTGTTTCTGTTTTTCCGCACGATTTAGGGCCTTTGATTAGCACAGCACCAGATGCTGCTAAATTTGCAATTAGCTCTTTTTCAATAATCCTAGGAGTGTATGTCATGAGGTTGATTATTAGGTGATTGGGGCTTATTTTTTATTGCGTTGTGCATATTTAAGGAAATTCGTTGTGCATATTTAAGGGAATTCGTTGTGCATATTTAAGGAAATTCGTTGTGCAAATTTAAGGAAATTTGTTGTGCAAATTTTAAAATTTTCAATGTGCTGATTTCGCCAACAGAGTAATGATTTTTCGTCCATACTACTCATTGTCAAGAAAAAGAGCCCAAATGTCATTCAATGTAAACCTGTATAATGTCTTGCCATTACTATCGTCTTGTTTGATTTACCACCAATAGTGAGGAGGGCGTAGCACTTTTGTGTGGCTCATGAACGTGCCGCTAATGGATGAATGCTGTGTCTTTTACCAGCTTTTCGGAAGGTCGCCAGCTATTTCCTTGCGAGGCGTTTTATTTGCGGTTAATATCCATACCGCTCTTGCCACCAGCGTTTGAGTTGGCTGCGCATTTCGGCTTCCCGGGCGTTGTGGCCGGGTTCGTACAAACGGGTGCCACTGATTTCTTCGGGTAAAAATTCTTGGGCAATAAAATTCCCGGGGCCATCGTGACTGTATTGGTAGCCTTTGCCGTAGCCAATTTCTTTCATGAGTTTGGTGGGAGCATTGCGCAAGTGCAGGGGAACGGGCAGATCGCCGGTTTTTTTCACCAGATCAATGGCTTTGTCGATGGCCACATAGCTGGCGTTGCTTTTAGGTGAGCTGGCCAAGTAAACGGTGGTTTGCGATAAAATGATGCGGGCTTCGGGGTAGCCAATCATGCGCACGGCTTCCATGCAGCTTTTGGCCAAAATCATGGCGGTAGGATTGGCGTTGCCAATGTCTTCGCTGGCCAAAATCAACAAGCGGCGGGCAATAAAGGAGGGGTCTTCGCCGCCAACAATCATCCGGGCAAGGTAGTAGAGGGCCGCGTTGGGGTCGCTGCCACGGATCGATTTGATGAAGGCCGAAATGATGTCGTAATGCTGCTCGCCCGATTTGTCGTAGCGGGCCATGTGCTGCTGTGCTACCTCCAGCACCAGCGCATCGGTAATGACCACCGGGGCACTTTCGGGCGTGCTTTCTACCAGTAGTTCGAGCAGGTTGAGCAGTTTACGTCCATCACCGCCGCTCAGGTGCAACAAGGCCTGCGATTCGTGCAGCTCAATGCTTCGGTGCTTGAGTATTTCGTCTTGCTGTATGGCTTGATCGACCATCAGCAGCAGTTCATCGCGGCTCAGGGCTTCGAGCAAATATACCTGACAACGGCTCAATAAGGCGGCATTGACCTCAAAGCTGGGGTTTTCAGTGGTAGCGCCTATGAGGGTGATTTTGCCTTTTTCAACCGCCGCCAAGAGGGCATCTTGCTGACTTTTCGAAAAGCGGTGAATCTCGTCGATGAATAAAACCGGGGCAAACATGCCGCCGCCGCTGTTGATCACGTCGCGTACATCTTTTACGCCTGATTGTACGGCGCTTAAAATATGAAAGGGCCTTTTCATGGCACCTGCAATGAGTTGGGCCAGGGTGGTTTTGCCCACGCCAGGAGGACCCCAAAACAGGAGGGAAGGCAGGCGCTGCTGGGCGATGAGCTTGCGTACAATGCCATTTTCGCCTACCAGGTGCTGCTGGCCAATATAATCGTCGAGCTTTTTGGGCCGCATGCGTTCGGCCAAAGGTGCGTTGGTGGGCATGAACAAAAATAGCGCTTTTTGATTTCCGATGGGTGATTGCTGATTTGAGATTTCTGATGGGGACCGACCTAGGTCGGATTTCTAACTTCACGCTTCTAACTTCATTCTTCCCTTGGTATTTTGGTTAACTTTGCGCCGTGCCAATCAATTTTGCTCAGACCAGTATTGTTGCCAGTCGTGATGGCTCCCACACACTCCGAAACGAGTTAAGCGGGGAGCATTACCACAGCATTTTTGGTGCATATACTGAGTCGATGCATGTGTTTGCTGTCGCTGGGCTCGAAGCCCTGCAGCTGGAGGCTGGTCGCCCTTTACGATTGCTGGAAGTGGGGTTGGGTACAGGACTCAATGCCCTCATTGCTGCTCGATACTCTGCGCAACATCCAATGCCAATTGATTATTTAGCACTAGAGCCTTATCCGGTTCATCATGAGCAGCTAATGCAATTGAATTATGCCGATTATGTTGGAGCAGAATTGCTTACTGCCTATCAGGAGGCCTATCCCGCTTTGCTTGCAGGTGAGCCTTGGGAGCATGGTGGTTTTCGCTTGCAAGTTCAGCAGCAAAAGATCGAACAATGGTCGGCAGCAGCACTAAGTTTCGACTTGATTTTTTACGATGCCTTTTCGCCCACATCGCAAGCCGATATGTGGGATGATGCGGCAATCGATCGGGTGGCGGCCTGTCTGGCACCCGGCGGTTTGCTGGTAACTTATTGCATTAGAGGCCACGTCCGCAGGCACTTTATGGCGCAAGGATTGTTGGCCGAAAAGCTACCTGGACCGCCCGGAAAACGTGAAATGCTACGAATAAAACGCCCAGTGCATGTTTAGTTTAATACGTTCGATCCTTTTTTTAATGTTGCCCGAGCGGGCGCATTACGCCACCATGCACCTGCTTTCGGTGCTCTGTGCCTTTGGTCCGAGCCGATGGTTACTTCAAAAAATCTGGCCACCCGTAAACGATCCGCTAGAATTGGCTGGCATTCGCTTTCGAAATCGGGTAGGTTTGGCAGCCGGCTTCGACAAAGATGCCCGCTTCATGCAGGTTTTTGCCACCTTGGGTTTTGGGCACATGGAAATTGGTACGGTCACTCCCAAAGCTCAACCCGGGAACGACAAGCCACGATTATTTCGCTTGCCTGCCGATAAAGCGCTGATTAACCGACTGGGCTTTAACAACAAAGGGGTTGATTATGCGGTGGAAATGCTGAAAAATCGGCCCAAAGGACTGGTGATTGGAGGTAATATTGGCAAAAACAAGCTTACGCCCAACGAGGAAGCCGTAAGCGACTATCTGATTTGCTTCCGGAAGCTGTTTGATTATGTTGATTATTTTGCCATCAACGTAAGCTCGCCTAACACACCCAATTTGCGGGCCTTGCAAGATAAAGAACCGCTCATGGCTTTGTTACATGCCATACAAGCCGAAAACAAGCTTCAAAAGGCTCCCAAGCCGGTATTTTTGAAAATTGCACCAGACCTTACCGAAGGCCAGCTCGATGATATTGTCGACATCGTGTTGCAAACTGGTATTAGTGGCCTGGTGGCTTCGAATACCACCATTTCGCGGGAAGGTTTGCATACCGATGCAGGCAGGGTGGATGCCATAGGTGCAGGTGGATTGAGTGGTGCACCCTTGCAGGAACGGGCGAATGCCCTGATGCAGTCCTTACAGCAGCGTGCAGGCGGCCAATTTCCCATCATTGGGGTAGGCGGCATCATGCAAGCCGAGGATGCAGCAGCGCGCTTTAAATCGGGTGCCAGCTTGGTACAGTTGTATACCGGCTTTGTATATGCAGGTCCGGCCTTGGTGCGCGCCGCCGCTTTGGCGGGGAAGTCTTAAGAGAGCCCTTACTTCCTTCAGTATGAGCATGTACACAGATTCAGTCCCTACAGGACTGGTGGTCGGCTAATTATAGGCCTAGTTTGACCTGATGCCCTGTAGGCGCAAAAGCTGGGTCGCCCGCCAGCTGTGTTGCTTTGATAGCAATACAGCTGGCGGATGGAGGCTAATTTTATCAAGGCGCCCTGTAGGGGCGCAACCCAAGCAGGCTTCTGTAGTCCCCAAACACTACTCGATCCCTTTCCTTTTTTGGGAAAATCATCTCGAATTCCGCAAAAGTTTTTAATTATCCGACGAATGTTATCAGCCTTTCTTAAGGAGGCTTAAATTCAGCTGTTTAAATCTTTAAGCCATGTCAAACACATACACCCAGTTGCATGTGCAACTTGTATTTGCTGTAAAGTATCGAGAAGCACTTATCCATCCATCCTGGGAAGTAAAATTACATCAGTACATCACAGGCATTATTAGAAATCAAGGACATCAGATGTTGGCCATTAACGGAATGCCCGATTATTTACACATCCTCCTCGGCTGGCGGCCTAATCAAAGCATCTCAGATTTAATGAAAATGATTAAAACAGGAAGTACTAATTGGATCAACGAGGAGCAACTTGTTAGAACCCGCTTCCAATGGCAAGGAGGGTATGGGGCTTTTAGTTATTCTAAAAAGCATGTTCCCAATGTGAAACGCTACATCGAAAATCAGAAAGAACACCACAGATCGTGGCTATTTCTGGATGAATACAAAACGCTACTTAAAGAAGCTGAGCTCGAATACGACGAAAGGTACTTGTTTCACCTTCCGCTTTGATGCATGTCATAAGCTTCTTCAGGCCCAAGCTCATCCTTCAGCTGTTTCTCGAACAAAGTTAATTCGATCATACAATTTTTCGAAACCGCATCGGAGCAAGTTGCGGTACGACCAATTGGGTTTTTCTGATGTATCTGCTCCAGTTTCGGTGAAAACATGCTGATATCCCAGCGCCTTTGCTTCTATAAGGCGGGTTTTGATGAGTGCCTTTTGAATACCGCGACCTTCGAAGCCGGCTAGGGTGCCACCAATGCTCAAGGAGGCCGCCATTGGACCACAATACATGCTCGCTAAACCAACTGGTTGCTGCTTGATAAACGCCATCCAATGCAAGTAACCAGGGGCTTCTATAGTTTGGGCGTACAACTGTGCAATGTCTGACGGCCAATCGAAAATTTGGGCGACCAAAGCTCCAAACAGAGATGCTTCATCTCTATTTATTCTTTTGACTTCCAGGTTTTTAATTATGGGTGCTTCTATCTCCAATTTTGATAGGTCACAACCCAACTTATGCCATAAATTATGCTGCTTAAGGTCGTGTGTTTCCAAAATCGGTCGTAGCAAACTTAATGCGGGGCTGTCGGCAAGTTGTACCATAAACCGTTTGCTGCCCAATTCCTGGTATCGTTTTGCAATAATTTGCAGTTGTCGGTTGGCCAGGTCGGGTAGCTGCGATAAGCCTATGACCCGGTTGTAGGCTAAAATATCATGTTGCGGCAAAGCACACATCAGCGCGCCATCGAACAATTGGAGTGTAGCTGAGGAGAACAGTTGTGCCCAATAAAGTTGTTCGTTAAGCTCCGCCTGTCGCCAAAGTTCAGGCAGCGTGCTCCCTTCACGGGTAATAAAGTGGGCTTTTAGAAGCTGGTTGAGCAGCTTTTGCATAAGCGGCAAAACTAAGGCATGCGCCCGGGCATAAGACGACAACTGCTGTGCCCGAACCGACAATCAGCGCGTAAAAACGTATTGCAGCAAATTGGCCCCCATTTGCAGGGCTTTGAGGCGTACTTCTTCGGGATTGTTGTGCACTTCGCGGTCTTCCCAGCCGTTGCCCAAATCGCTTTCGTACGAATAATACACCACCAGTCTGCCGTTGTGGATCAGTCCGAAACCCTGAGCTGGTTTACCATCATGTTCGTGAATTTTAGGTAAGCCATTACTAAACTTGAACTTCTGCTGATAAATCGGGTGGCCATAGGGCAGCTCTACCCACTCGAGCTCCGGAAACACCTTTTTGATTTCGGTACGGATAAAAGCATCGAGTCCGTAATTGTCGTCGATGTGCAAAAAGCCACCTCCTAACAGGTAATTACGCAGGTTTTCGGCGTCTTCGCGACTAAAAACCACATTGCCATGCCCTGTCATATATACAAAAGGATAGCGAAACAACTCGGGACTGGCCACATCCACCACGGCATCTTGGGGGTCGATGTTGGTGCCAATTTCTTTGTTGGCAAACCGAATGAGGTTGGGGAGGGCAGTGGGATTGGCGTACCAGTCGCCGCCGCCGCGGTATTTCAGTTTTGCAATTTTATATGGATAGGATTGAGCATCTGCCGAAGCTGTCGCAAATCCTATGGTTGCAAAAATTAGGCAAGTATATAAAGCAAACTTTTTCATCATTTCAATAGATAGGCGTGATGGGCTTGGCTCATTGCTACCAGAGCAGCGGTTTCGGTCCGGAGCCGACTTTCTCCCAAGCTGAGGGCTATGGCGCCGGCATTTTGTGCCAATAGCACTTCCTCTTCGGTGAAATCGCCTTCAGGGCCAATAAATAAACTCATTTCGGCAGCGGCTTGTTGTGGGCCAATGATTTGTTTTTCGCCTGGATGGCAGTGCGCAAAAAGCCGTTGCCCGGGGGCTTGCAGTAACCAATCTGAAAGCTTCATGGGGGTATACAGCCGGGGTAGGTAAAATTTGAGCGATTGTTTGAGCGCTGCTACCATGAGCCGTTCGAGCCGTGCCTGCTTCAAAAATACTTTTTCGGTGCGTTCGCACAGCAAAGGGATTATGCTATGAACTCCCATTTCAACGGCTTTTTCGATCACCCATTCAAAACGTGCTTCTTGTTTGAGAGGCGATACAGCCAAATGGATGGCAGGCTGGAGCAGGGCGTACTTTTCGCTGTTGACCACTTGGGCGGTGCAATGCTTGGTGTCGGCTTGCATCAAACGGGCAGTCAGCAGCAGCCCTTTTCCGTTGGTGAGCTGCACCGCATCACCGGCCCTATGGCGTCGGGTTTTGAGCATGTGCTGGGCTTCTTCGGCATCGATTGTGAACTGACCGCTTTCGGGCAATTCGGGCTGATAATACAGTTCCATAGCGCTATGCCCTAAAACTACGAACCAACTGCAGTATTTCCTCAGTTTTTTCGGGAGCCAGCCAGTGCATTTCCTCATTTTTTCGAAACCAGGTCATTTGCCGGCGTGCAAAATGACGGGTATTGCGCTGAATGAGGCGTATGGCCTCATCGCGATCGTGCAGCCCATCGAAATAATCAAACAGCTCGCGGTAGCCCACCGTTTGCAAGCTTTCGTGCTGTTTAAAAGGATAGAGGGCGCGCGCTTCGGCTTCCAGACCTTGCTCCAACATATTTAGCACCCGTTGGTTGATTCGTTCGTGCAGCAAGCCACGATCGACTTCAGTGCCAATCCACACGCAGCGGTAGGGGCGTTGCTTGGGTTGTTTTTTACGAAAAGCCGAAAAGGGCTTGCCGGTGGTGTCAATTACTTCCAATGCCCGGATGATGCGCTGGTGATTTTGCATGTCTACCTCTGTAGCATACTTCGGGTCGCGTTCGCGCAAAGACGTCTGCAGTGGGGTCAGCCCTTCAGCCTCAAAAATGGCTTTCCAATGGCCCCGACTTTCCTCGTTTTTGACGCTCATATCGTCGAAACCCTGTACCATGGCTTGGGCGAACAGGCCTGAACCCCCCACGGCAATTAAAACAGGGTATTTTATAAACAATTGCTCAATTAGTCGATTTGCCTCATTCTCGAAGGCACCTGCACTCAAATGTTCATGAAACGAGCGGTCGGCAATAAAATGATGGGGTGCTGCCAAGAGCTCCTCAGCTGTAGGTGCAGCGGTGCCAATGTGCATCTCCCGATAAAACTGCCGCGAATCAAACGAAATGATTTCGGTGCTGAGCGCTTGTGCCAATTCAATGGCCAAGCGGGTTTTGCCGCTTGCAGTTGGACCGGCTAAGATGACCAAAAGGGGTGCTTGCATTGGGGTATTTGCTAAAAAAGCCGGTCGAAACCGGCTTTATTGTTAATAGTCGTCGTCGTAATCGCCTCGGCGACCTTTGCCTCGGCCACCGCCTCCGCCAAAATCGTCATCGTCATCATCGTCCATATCCTCATCGTCGAGTTCATCTTCTTCTTCTTCATCGAGGCTTTCTTCCTCGTCGTCAATACTCAGGTCGAGGTCGATATCTGCCTCTTTCCGTTTGTTGCCGGCTTCGAGCGATTCGAAAACCACCAAATCGTCGGCGGCTTCTTCAGTATCATCTTCCAATGCCTGTAGCAAATCGGCAGGAGAGGTTTTGGACTCTTCTACTTTGGGCTTAACCACGGTTTTTACCGGGTACTGTTTGGGGGCTTCTCCCACTGACTTAACGGTGCGTGGATAAGGATTGCCATCGCCATTGCCGGTATCGATATTGACCAGTTCAACCAAAAATGCCCAGCCTTCATCCGACTGATATACATAGAGGAATCGCTGGTGCGGATCGTCGATGTATTCGCTTATTTTGGTTTTATTCATCGGCATGGCATTGCTGATAACGCTGTACTGCATGTCTTTGAAGGCAATTTCATCTTCCATATGCCACAAGTCGTCGCTGTAAAAAAATGATGCCGGATGTTTCAAATCGAAACCAAAAGCACGAAGAATTGCATAATGCAGGTCCTCGAAGGTCTGACTCGATTTAACTTCAACTTCCCTACTGATCCCTTCGTAATCCTCAATTTCGATGTGAAAGCGGTATATCGCCATGTGTGTTTGATTTTGCGCCAAAATTATAAACTATTGGGGTTGTGTCAGCCCCATCTCCTTACCTTTTTGCAGCATTAATGTAAATGCTTCTTCGTAGGTGTTTTCAATATCACCTGCGAGTATAGCGTCTTTGATGGCATTTTTGATGATGCCAACTTCCCGTCCGGAGCTGATACCGAACTGGTTCATGATTTCTTCACCCGAAATGGGAGGTTGCCACAGGCGCATCCTGTCAGCTTCGGCAACCTGCTCGAGCTTCTGCTCTAAAATAGTAAAGTTTTGTAAATAGCGCTTTACTTTACTTTCATTTTTGCTGGTGATGTCGGCCCTACACAACTTCATTAAGGCATCGATGTCTTCTCCAACTTCAAAGATTAAACGTCTTACGGCTGAATCGGTGACGGTAGTTTTGGTTAGGGCGATAGGGCGCAGGTGCAGTCTCACAAGCTTTTGAACCAGTCGCATTTCTTCATGCAATGGCAATTTTAAACGACGGAAAATTTTAGGCACCATGCGTGCGCCCATTTCTTCATGCCCGTGAAAGGTCCATCCAATTTCGGGCTCAAAGCGTTGGGTTGGCGGTTTGGCAATATCATGCAGTATGGCGGCCCAGCGCAACCACAAATCGTCGGTAAAGGTCGAAATATTGTCGAGCACCTTGATGGTATGGTAAAAATTATCTTTGTGCGAAAGACCGTTTTGCGTTTTTACACCTTGCAAGGCTGCCATTTCGGGAAAAATAAGCTGTAAAATGCCGGTGTCAAATAGCAGCCTGAAACCTATGCTGGGCTTCGGGGCTTTGATGATTTTGTTAAGTTCGTCCACTATACGTTCCATTGAAACGATTTCGAGCCGAGCCGCATTGGCCTTGATGGCTTTGAGCGTAAATGGATCGATCTGGAACTGCAATTGGGTGGCAAAGCGAATGGCCCGCATCATGCGTAGGGGGTCGTCGCTGAAGGTGATGTTGGGCTCAAGGGGTGTAACCAAACGTTGTGCTTCTATATCGGCCAGTCCGTGGAAGCGGTCGATGAGCATACCGTACTCCGGATAAATTTGGATAGCCATAGCATTGATGGTGAAATCGCGCCGGGCGAGGTCATCCTCCAAGGTGCCATCTTCCACGATGGGTTTACGGGAATCTTTTTGGTAGGATTCTTTGCGTGCCCCCACAAACTCTAGTTCGAGCTCAGGGGTGCGGATCATGGCTGTGCCATAATTTTTAAAGACGGATACCTTAGGTCGTCCTTTAAGTCGCATACTGAGCTGCTTGGCAAAGTCGATGCCCCCGCCGATCACCAAAATGTCGATGTCTTTATTGGAACGACCGAGCATGAGGTCGCGTACATAGCCGCCTACCACATAACATTCGGTTCTGGTGGCGGTGGCCAGCTGTCTGATGACATCGAAAATAGGGTTGGACAGTTTTTTATCGAAGGGCATGCGACTGCAAAGTTAGCGGCTCAATTGTAGTATGTAGCGTTTTTCAACAACGGAATGTCGTTGAACTGGATTCAGAAAGCTTGATTTAAGTATGCTTACCGGGTAATAAAGCACCGAATCGATTATTTGTGGGGCACGGTCGGCTTCTTTAAGTGTTTGGTAGCCATTTACATGGGTGTACACCATCACCTTAGCGGGCAGTTGCTCTACCTGTGCTGCTTGCGGCAGCACCGCTCTGCTATAGAAATGAAGGGCATGTATGCTTTCGTTACGGGTATCAAAAACCCAGGTGTTGTTTTGCCAGCCCTGTGCATATATTTTTTTTCCGGCCATACTGCTTGCCTGAAAACTGAGTAGCCATGGATACAAATACAAATGAAGTAAAAAACCACTCACAAGGAAGGTGGTTGCCATTTGTACCCACCAGGGATATGCCTTGGCTGTACTTAGGTAGAGGAACAACAGGCCAATAGCCGCTGTGAACAGGATGAAGATAACAGTCACCGTCTCCCAGCCCCGAACCCAGCTCAATGCAACGGATAAGGTGAGCACCAAGAGGATGCCACTCACAAAAAATAGCTTACGCCAAATGGGTTTGTTGAAATTTTCAATGAAGGGGCAAAGCGAGAGGGCTAAAAAAGGCCATACCACATAGATGTAATGCGGCAATTTATACTTGCTGGTCGACATGGCCAGCAGCATTAGCATAAATCCAGCTGGTCCCACCCAGCCACCAGGAATGGCATAGGCTTTCCGGTTTTTAATCATCAAGTACAAAAGGGCGGGCAACAGCAGGCTCCAGGGTAAAAACGTCCACAAAAGCGTTTCGCTCAAAAAGCTAAAAGGGAGGTCGTTTTGCCAAACATTTTCTCCGGTAATCCTGCCAAAACTTTGTGTCCAAAAGTAATATTTGATGCCTTTTTCCCATCCCCATTGTTGATATAAGCCATACAACATAGGCATGAGCCACGCCAAAATCACAATGGGTGCGGCCAACCAGGCGGGTTTTAACAGTCGTTTAAAATCGCGGCGTAGTAAGGCATCGGTTCCGAAGGCCAGCAGCAAGGCCACCAAGGCTACTGGTCCTTTCGCAAGCATGGCCAATGCCAGGAGGCTCAACCCACTTAACCAATAACGGAGGTCTTCTTTGCGCATAAAAAGCTCCAGTTGCCATGCCGAAAGGGTAATCAGATTGATGAGGAGTGTATCGGTTCTGAGATCGCTGTTCATCAACAGCATGCCTATGTTGAAGCTGTAGAAGGTGCGTGCCGGCCAACGGGCGTGTTCGCCAAATAAGAGTGCGGCCCAACGCCCAATTCCCCACATGGCCAATAGGCTGCTGATGACAGCAAAAAAGCGATAGCCAAAGTTGTTTTCTCCAAATAGGCTCATGCCGGCTGCGCCAAGCCAAAAAAGCAGGGGTGGTTTATCGGGATAGCCTCGCGACTGGTAGGTTTCACCATGCTCGTAAACTTGGAGCCATTGGTTATTGTGCCGCATTTCGCGGGCAATGGAGGCGTATTGTGCGGCGTCCACCTCCATAATGTCGTGTTGCATTCCCAGCCAGCAGAGGAAGGCCAGGGCGGGAAGCAGCAGCAAAAGTACGGGCTTTAGCTGCGAAGCTTTCATTTAAATAGGTTGTATTTGAGGATGCAGTAAATGGCCCGGAATCCATCTTTCCAATTGATTTTTTTGCCTTCGGCATAAGTGCGGCCATAATAGGAAATGCCTACTTCATAGATGCGAATGTTGGGAATGCGCGATATGCGGGACGTAACTTCGGGTTCAAAGCCAAAGCGGTTTTCGTGTAATTTCACCCCCTGAATAATGGATGTACGAAACATTTTATAGCAGGTTTCCATATCGGTGAGGTTCAGGTTGGTGAACATATTACTCAGGAAGGTGAGAAATTTATTGCCAATGGTATGCCAGAAAAACAGAATGCGGTGTGGGTTACCTCCGATAAAACGTGAGCCATACACCACATCGGCAACATCTTCATAAATGGGCTTGAGCAGCAGATTGTATTCGTTGGGGTCGTACTCGAGGTCGGCATCTTGGATGATCAGCACTTCGCCCGTGGCCTGAGCGATTCCGGTGTGCAGGGCAGCTCCTTTTCCTTTATTTACTTCGTGCTTAAAATAGAGCATATTGAGTTCAGGATGCGCATTTTTGAATTCGAGGATGGCTTCTTCGGTATCATCTTTCGAGCAGTCGTTCACCAAAATGATTTCTTTCTGAATATTTTGAATGAGTTGAACCTCTTTTACTTTGTTCAGGATGTTGTGGATATATCTCCCTTCATTGTAAGCCGGGATGATGATGCTGAGTTTACTGATGGTTTGAGCCGCCATGTATTGAATTTAAAACGGCAAAGCTAAGTAATTCAGACGGTTTTTGGGATTGTTGTAAATCGCGCAACTTTTTATGTTTTTAGAAATTTGCAAGCATTCAGTGAAGTTATGCGTTAATTTGCGGTCGAAAATTTAATGGTTGAAGGAAGATGGCGAAGAATTTGGTAATCGTGGAGTCGCCGGCAAAGGCGAAGACAATTGAAGGGTATTTGGGCAAAGATTTCTTAGTGAAATCGAGCTTTGGACATATAAGAGACCTGAAAAAGGGGAACAAAGGGGTTTTGGTTGAGCAGCAGTTTCAGCCGGTTTACGAAGTGTCGACCGATAAAAAAACGGTGGTGAGCGAACTGAAAAAGTTGGCTGATGCCGCAGATCTGGTTTGGTTGGCTTCGGATGAAGACCGGGAAGGAGAGGCCATCAGCTGGCACTTGAAAGAGGTACTTAAGCTCAAGGATGAGAAAATAAAGCGCATTGTATTCCACGAGATTACCAAACCGGCCATTTTACGTGCCATTGAAAATCCCAGAGGTATTGATTACAATTTGGTGAATGCCCAGCAGGCACGCCGTGTACTCGACCGCTTGGTGGGCTTCGAAATTTCCCCAGTACTCTGGAAAAAGGTGAAGCCCTCACTTTCGGCCGGTCGCGTGCAATCAGTGGCCGTACGGTTGGTGGTGGAACGCGAGCGTGAAATTTCGGGTCACGAATCAGTAGCCGCTTTCAAAGTAAGCGCTTTGATGTTCAAGGCCGATGGAAACGGGAAGGGTTTCAAAGCCGAATGGCCACAGCGTTTTGAAACAGAAACGGCAGCACAGGAGTTTCTCGAAATGCTCAAAGGCAAGGACTACATGGTTACAGGTATTGAGCAACGACCTGTCAAAAAGTCACCTGCACCTCCTTTTACTACCTCTACCTTACAGCAAGAAGCTTCACGCAAGCTACGCTTTTCGGTAACCCGAACCATGCGCCTTGCCCAGGAACTCTATGAATCGGGTAAAATAACCTATATGCGTACCGATAGCGTAAACCTTTCAGATACCGCACTAGAGGCATCAGAAAATGAAATTAAACGCGCATATGGCCAGCAATATCATCAGTTGCGTAAGTATAAAACCAAAACAGCCTCAGCTCAAGAAGCCCACGAGGCCATCCGCCCAACTTATTTTGAACAGCATACCATAGAGGGCGACCGCGATGTAAAAGCATTGTACGACCTCATTTGGAAGCGTGCCATTGCTTCCCAAATGGCAGATGCACAAATCGAAAAAACCATACTGAAGATACAGCCGGCTGGCATGGACAAGGCTTTTCAAGCTGAAGGAGAAGTTATCCGCTTTGATGGATTCCTGAAAGTTTATCTTGAATCTGACGATGAGGAAGAGGACCAAGATGCAGAGCAAGGAAGCCAGTTGCCTCTGGTAAAGGAAGGTGAAGCCATTCACGCACAAGAAATCACAGCTACCCAACGATTCAGCAGGCCAGCTTCGCGTTATACCGAGGCCAGCCTGGTAAAAAAGCTAGAGGAGTTGGGAATAGGCCGGCCATCGACCTACGCACCTACCATTAGTACCATTCAAAAACGTGGCTACGTGGAACGCTCTAACCTCGAGGGCGTAGAACGTGATTACGTGATTTTAAGCCTGCATGCCGACAAACTGGTAAGAACCGTTAAAACCGAAAAAACAGGTGCCGACAAAGGTAAAATGGTGCCAACCGACATTGGTATGTTGGTGAGCGATTTCCTCCTAGAGCATTTCCCTAAGGTAATGGACTATCAATTTACTGCGAATGTAGAAGAGGAGTTCGATCATATTGCTGAAGGCATGAAAAACTGGCAGCAGATGATCGAAGGATTTTATAAGCCTTTTCATGCCAATGTGGAAGATACCATCGAAAACAGTGAGCGCATTACCGGTGAGCGGATGTTAGGTAAAGATCCGCTCAGTGGCTTTGATATCTCCGTGCGCATGGGGCGGTTTGGCCCCATTGCCGTTAAAACCGATCCCAATGAGCCTGAAGCCAAACCGGTTTATGCCAATTTGCGTCAGGGTATGCACCTTGAACAGCTAAGCCTGGAGGATGCCCTCGAACTGTTTAAATTACCGCGTGAATTGGGCGATTTTGAAGAGAAGCCTATGCTAGTAGCAGTGGGTAAATTCGGCCCTTATGTTAAGCATGATGGTAAGTTCGTTTCGCTCAAAAAGGAACAAGACCCCATGAGTATTACCGCCGAAGAAGCCATTGAACTCATACGCGACAAAAGAACCAAAGACGCTAACCGTTTGATTCATGATTTTAAAGAAGCAGGCATACAAGTCTTAAATGGGATGTATGGGCCTTACATCAGTAGAGACAAAAAAAATTACAAAATCCCCAAGGGAACCGATGCCCAAGCCTTGAGTTTAGACGAATGTTTGCAGATTATTGAAGCTACGCCGGTAACCAAAGCAGCTAAAAAACCACCCAGGACAAAAAAACGGGGATAAGTTGTCGATATCCTCTGAACGAAATTGAGTTGTTTCACCTTTAATAAGTATGAAAGAGGAACAGCTTAATGACGCCACACTGAATGCGCTCATCACCTTGCTGGATGATAGCGATGCTGAGGTGGTTGCGCATGTCACTGAGCAACTATTGGCTTATGGCAGTCCTATCATCCCCAGACTAGAGCATGCATGGGAGCATCTCGAAGACCTGCAGCTGCAAGAGCGGGTGGAGAATATCATCCACAAAATTCAGTTTGGCATTACACGTGATGCCCTACATCATTGGCTCGAAAGTAGCCGGCACGACTTGTTGCAGGGCATGATCATTATTGCACGTTACCAGTTTCCTGACTTAAGCGAATCCAGGATTCGAAATCATATCGAATCGATTCGGATTGACGCTTGGATGGAGATGAATTATTACCTGACAGCCCTCGAAAAGGTGCGTATTTTGAATCACATCTTTTTTAGAATTCATGGTTTTTCGGGCAATACCGAACAGTACAACGATCCCCAGAACAGCTTTTTGAATAAGGTGCTGGAATCGCGCAAAGGGAATCCCATCAGCCTTTGCATTTTGTATATGATCATTGCCCAACGGCTGAACATACCCATTTACGGAGTAAACTTGCCCCAGCATTTTGTTTTAGCCTATCTTGATGATACAGAGGCAGCGGAAAAGTTACCGATTGAACAGCGCAAACCCTTGTTTTACATCAACGCCTTTAATAAAGGCATGGTGTTTGGCCGCAAAGAAATCGATCAGTTTCTGCAACTCATCAAAATGCCAGTGGATGAACGATTTTATATGGCTTGTTCCGATTTTGAAATCATGATTCGCGTATTTAACAACCTGATTAGCTCTTTTGAAGAGGAAAAGAAAAACGATAAAGTGGCCGAACTCAAAGAGCTTCGGCAAATGATCAGTGTGTACATGAGCAAACGTCTGGGGCCCGGCGCCGATACGGTAGAATAGCTGCAAGGGTTTACAGCTGAGCAAAGTAAATCCCTCAAGAGGGTGATACCAGGTCAGTACACACTTAAAATAGTTTCTCCGTTTGAATGAAGTTTGACATATGGTTTAAGGCCGCTGCACAAGAACCTCTACCCAAGCCGCACCCGGTGCACCCTTTTTGATTTTTCACACTCCCTAACGCCCAAAGCGGTTCATGCTGTTGATTACTGAATAACCCACTAAGCGGTCGAACTGCATGCTGGTTGGAGGACGGTGGTAAACAAATATCTCGTAATCGTTTTCGGTGTCTTCATGGCTGCCTTCGAACCAGGTATAATCTACCAACTGCGCCCCATCGCGCTTATACACATATTTATAATCGTAAAAACCCTGTTTCAGTAAAAGTGTAATTTGATAGGCCCCTATTTCGTAATTGTAGGTCATACGCGTATTCTCATTCACCGCCCAATCTACCAGCTGACCTAAAATATATACATTTCCACCCGCCAACGGGCCTTGGTGGTAGAGGGTAAAAGTGGTGTAAATGTAATCAGCATCGGTGTTGGAATTTCGACCTTCATAGCCTTGTACTAAAAACTTCCCGTTCAAATCTTCATAGGATAAATAGCGCATATGTCCACGACTTTCGTCGCCCATTACCCAGGCATAAATCTTATCTCCATCAATTTCAATATCGGCAACCCGTTCGCCTCTAAAGCGAATGTTTCGTAAATCTACCTTTCTAAATTCGTTTCCGGCTTTGATGATGTTCCGGTCGGCATAGTCGTAGGTAAGGATGTCGTTTCTTACAAATAAGGGAAGTAATCCAGCAACTTGATTGTCCCAACGGGCATTTTGACGGATAACCACCTTGATTTCTTCGAAGGGGTTGAATATGGTTTGACGGCCTATATTGATGTCGAAATCGAGTTCATGGGATGTTTGGATGGCATCGGGCCTGCTGGGGCGCCGGAGATAAGGTATTACCGCCATGGTAGATTGGAGTACAAAAAACCTTCGGGTAAGAATGGGCTCAGATTTGTCGAAGTTTTTATACACATGCACCACATAATTCCCCGAGAGTTTCATTTTCATATTTTGGTTCGGAATGGGCAACATATAGTGTGTATACTTGGTGAGGGTATTAAACGACTGTCGCTGTTCGGTGATTTGGTCTTCGAAGAAACCCTCTAGGTATTGGTTTTGAAAGAGGTTTGTGGGGGTCCAGTCGGCATTACAATGGATGATGGTATAGGTATAATTTTCAAACCCTCCGTTTAAATCATCGAAATTTAGCATCAGGCCAAAATTGGGTTGGTTCATGTCGATGATGGGTACCGAGAATGGTTTGCCCGGCAACAGTAGTTGCACTGTTTTAATATGATTCACATAGGTAATGTCTTCGAAGGTTACATGATCCCAATCGTAGGCAGCGGCCTGTATGCTCGTAAACAGTACGAGTGATAGTATCCATTTTTTCATCCGTTCACTTCTGTTAGTTCTATTTCGATAAAAAGCTGTTCCCATTGCAAGTTAAGTTTTTCGAGGGAAGCTTGATGCTGTTTCACTTCGTTTTGACATGCTTGCAACGCCTCAAAGTCAGTAAAAATTTCTTCACGAGCAATTTTTTCATGGCAGGCTTTGAGGGCTATTTCATGTTTGCTTATTTCAGATGCTGTTTTTTCGAGTTGCTGTTGCAGTTTATTGAGTGCTTTACGCTTGGCTTTTTGTTGTTCGTAATCGTTTTTGTTGGTGTTGGTAAGGACTGCTTGAACGGGGGTGGTTTTAGTTTCGGGTAAAAAGAAAAAGTCTTCGCCATACTGTTGGGTAAAAGCCCGATAGTTGCCCGGATAAACTTTGATGTGGCCATCTTGGATATACCAAATTTTGTTGGCCACTTCTTCGAGGAAGTAGCGGTCGTGCGAAACGGCTATGAAACTGCCTGTATAGGCTTCAAGGGCTTCGATCAGCATATCTACGGCTTCCATATCGAGGTGATTCGTAGGTTCGTCGAGCAGCAGGAAGTTGGCTTCGGAGAGCATAATGCCGGCCATGGCCAGTCGGGCTTTTTCGCCTCCTGAAAGCACTTTTACTTTTTTATCTACATCATCATCCGAAAAGAGGAAAGAGCCCAAGGTATTGCGCAGTTCTTGGTCGGTACGGTCGTTGGCCATACGTCGGGCTTCTTCGAGCAGGTTGTTTTGAAGCTCAAGGGCTTCGAGCTGATGTTGGGCATAAAAGGCCATTTTTACGTTGTGGCCGGGTATGCGTTCCCCTTCAAAGTTTTCACTTCCGTATAAGATGCGCAACAGCGTTGATTTTCCTTTGCCATTGGGGCCGATAAGGGCGATTTTATCGCCGCGTTCTACCAAGGCTGTTGACTGATTCAGGATTTCGATACCGGGATAAGCTTTGTGGATATTTTTTAATTCGCAGATAATTTTGCCCGGTTGAACGGCAAGGCGAAGGTTGAGATTCATGCGCCGGTTGTCGCTTTCGGATAATTGGACCAGATCACGTTTGTCGAGCAGCTTGATGCGGGCTTGGACGGCTTTGGCTTTGCTGGCCTTGTACCTGAACCGCTCGATAAAGCGCATTTCCTGTGCCAATTGCTTTTGCTGGTTTTTGTATTGCTGCATCTCGAGCTCCAGTCGTTGTGCTTTCTGGTTTTCGTAAGCGTCGTAATTGCCTTTGTAAGCAGTAACTTTTTGGTTTTCGACTTCGAGAATACGGTTACAAACCTGGTTTAGGAAGCGACGGTCGTGCGAAACTACCAGTACGGTTCCTTCATAGTTACGCAGGTAGCCCTCCAACCATTGGATGGCAGGCAAGTCGAGGTGGTTGGTGGGCTCATCGAGCATTAACAATTCAGGGGCTTCGAGCAGGCATTTGGCCAGCATCACGCGCATACGCCAGCCGCCGCTGAATTTGGAGAACGACTTTTGCATATCCGTTGCGCTGAAGCCTAATCCCCTCAAGGTTTTTTCCACACGTACTTCGAGTTGAAAGGCATTGGCTAGCTCAAGCTGCTCGAGCAAATCGGCATGCCGGGCCAAGGTGTCATGGTCATGCTTTTCGGCCAGTTCGGAGGTGATGCTTTCGTATTCGATGCGCAAGGCGAGGAGCGGGGCAAAGGCTTGCACGGCAACTTCTACAATGGAGGCCTCGCTTTTAAACGAAAGCAAATCTTGGTTGAAAAAGGCAGTGCGCATCCCGCGCATGCGATTTACGGCATTACCAGCCTCGTATTCGCCATGAAGCAGACGTAATAACGAAGATTTACCAGTGCCATTTCTTCCAATTAAGCCTATTCTTTCGCCCGGTTGAATGTCAAAACTTACCTCGCTGTAGAGTTCCCTGCCGCCAAAACCAAAGTTCAACCCTTGTATCGTAATCATATTCCTGCAAAATAACTTGTTTTCAGTGAATAGCTGACTGCTATTTTCAAACTTTTGCTGACAATCACTCAAACATTTTTATATTTTTGCTGTTCGAAAATCAAAACAGATTTTCTGGGTTATTACTCATAAAAAGGCGTTTTAAAATTTGCTAGGAAGCAGTATGTCAAAATCTATCAAGCTCAAAAAGGGCTACGATATCAAACTGGTAGGCGAAGCACAGCCGAAGGTAGTTGATGCGGAGATGCCCAAAACGTTCGCCATCAAGCCAAAGGAGTTTCGTCACAAGAGATTTAAAGTATTGGTGGATGCCGGTACTGAAGTCAAGGCAGGTACTCCTTTGATGTACGACAAAGATCATCCCGAGTTACAAATTACTGCTCCCGTGAGTGGTGAAGTAGCAGAAGTAAAACGTGGTGATAAACGGGTACTCGAAGAAATCATCATTTTGGCCGACAGTCAGATGAAGTACGAGGATTTCGGTTCGGCCGATCCGAATGCCATCAGCAGCGAGGAAGTGAAATCCAAATTATTGGCCTCTGGAGCCTGGGCATTTTTGCGCCAACGTCCTTACGATGTATTGGCCAATCCGGAGGAAAAACCAAAAGCCATCTTTATTTCCGGATTTGATAGCGCCCCCTTAGCGCCGCAAATTGACCTTTTGGTTGCTGGTGAAGAGCAGGCTTTTCAGGCGGGTATCGATGCCCTCAAAAAGTTAACTGGTGCCGACCTACATTTGAACGTACATGCCACCAAAACCAATTCGGAAGTATTATTAAAGGCGAAAAATGTAACCCTCAATAAGGTTGAAGGACCTCACCCTGCCGGAAATGTGGGGATTCAGATCCACCACATCAATCCATTAAACAAGGGGGAGCGTATTTGGTACATTCATCCTGCCGATGTGGTTATCGTTGGGCGACTGTTTCTGACAGGGAAATTCGACGCAAGACGCATCATTGCTACCACAGGGGCAGAATTTGAACACCCACAATATTACAAAACCATATTAGGGGCACAAGCCAGTGTATTTACCAAGGGCAATTTAAAAAGTGTAAAATCGCGATTGGTGAGCGGTAATTTACTTACAGGTACACAAATCAAGGAAGAGGGTTACCTGGGTTTTTATCATTACCAATTAACCTCTATTGAAGAAGGTGACGATTTGGAATTTATGGGATGGTTGTTGCCGAGCTATCCACGTCCGGATATTTCCAAGTCATTCTTCTCAGGTTGGTTGAAAAATCGGGTGTACAAGGCCAATACCAATATGCATGGCGAAGAGCGTGCGTTTGTGGTAACTGGGCAATATGAAAAGGTACTCCCTATGGATATTCTGCCTACCTTCTTGTTGAAATCGATTATGTACAAAGACATTGAAGAGATGGAAGAGTTGGGTATTTATGAAATTTCAGAAGAAGACTTTGCACTTTGCGAATTTGTGTGCACCTCTAAACTACCGGTACAGAAGATTGTACGTGAGGGGCTCGATTTAATGTATCAGGAAGAAAGCTAATAATAAACGGAATATGAAGTTTCTGAAGGACAAAGTATTAGAAATACGTCCGCACTTTGAAAAAGGCGGTAAGCTGGAGAAGTATCATACATACTTTGATGGTTTTGCAACCCTTTTATTTGCACCAGATACGGTGACAAAAGAGGGGACGCATATTAAGGCGGGTGTTGATTTGAAGCGCACCATGTTTTTTGTGATTTTGGCCATGGTACCTGCTTTATTGTTTGGTATGTACAACACGGGGCACCAACACTTTATTAGTAATGGTGAGTTTTTAGGCTATGGCGAAGGTTTTCTCGATAAGCTCATCTATGGAGCCATTAAGGTGATTCCCATTGTGGCCGTGTCGTACATTGTAGGCTTGGGTATTGAATTCCCTATTGCAGCTAAAAAAGGACATTCGGTGAACGAAGGCTTTTTGGTGACCGGGATGTTGATTCCTTTGATTATGCCACCCACTATTCCATTATGGATGGTAGCTGTGGCTACAGCTTTTGCAGTGGTATTTGCCAAGGAAGTATTTGGAGGTACGGGCATGAACATTCTCAATGTGGCGCTTACTGCACGTGTATTTTTGTTTTTTGCCTATCCCACCTTTATGTCGGGAGATACAGTATGGATTGCGGAAAAGGCCGATGCCTACAGTGGCGCAACGGCTTTGGCAAACTCTATAGCGGGTAGTCCCGATTTTAGCACTTTCGACATGATTATGGGCTTTATCCCGGGTTCTATCGGGGAGACCAGCAAAATTGCGATACTGTTGGGAGCAGCATTTCTGATTCTCACAGGCATAGGCAGCTGGAAAATTATGTTGTCTGTGATGCTTGGTGCTGGTGTAATGGGGCTGATCTTTAATGGCTTAGCGCTAAACGAGTTCATGCAGGTGCCTTTTTATTACCATTACATCATGGGTGGACTGTTATTTGGAGCTGTATTTATGGCTACCGATCCTGTAACTGCTGCACAAACTGAAGTAGGTAAGTGGTGGTACGGCTTTTTAATCGGGCTGATGGCGGTTATGATTCGCGTATTTAATCCGGCTTATCCAGAGGGCATCATGTTGGCCATTTTGTTTGGTAATGTGATGGCGCCACTTATCGACTATTTTGTTGTTCAATCAAATATAAAGAGGAGATTAGCCCGTGCGTAATTCAAACAAATATGTAATTGGCTTTGCGGTAGCGCTCACTGTAGCCGCTGCGGTATTGCTCGCCAGTGCGGCCACCTTGCTAAAACCATTGCAAGCGGCCAATATGAAGAAAGAAAAGCAGCAAAACATCCTGACCGTAGTTGGTAAAACAGGAGCTGAAGATTATCTCAAGTTCGACGAGTATATTCAATCGTTGGTGGTAGACGAAGATGGAAATCTGGTGGAAGGCATCAAAGCATTTGATATCAATTTAGCGATGGATAAGCGTGTAAAAGCCAAAAATGCTGACCACAAACTGAAGTACCCCTTGTATGTGTATGAAGAGAACGGCAGTAGGACATATATTTTGCAGATGGCTGGTGTAGGTCTGTGGGGACCAATTTGGGGGTATCTGGCTCTCGATGAAGATGGTAATACCATTCGGTCTGTCATTTTCGACCACAAAGGTGAAACCCCTGGTTTGGGTGCCGAAATCAACACACGTGATTTTCAACAACAGTTTGTGAATAAGCAAATTTTTGACCAGAGCGGTGAATTTGTTTCGGTAAGGGTAACCAAAGAGCCTAAGCGGGATGGCGAAATGCACAAAGTTGATGCCATTTCTGGAGGAACGATCACTTCGGATGGTGTATCCAATATGCTGTACGAAGACCTTAAGTTTTATTTAGCGTATCTTCAAAAGTCAAAAAATTCTTAATATGAGCGCCGTAGAAACCAAAGTAAAAGCATCGAAGCCGCTATTGTCGAAGAAAGACCGCCAGCTGATGGTGGATCCATTAAGCGATAATAATCCCATCACCATTCAGGTATTGGGCATATGTTCGGCGCTTGCGGTAACCACGCAATTAAAGCCCACGGCTGTAATGGCCATTTCTGTGCTTTTTGTATTGCTATTCGCCAATGTAATCATTTCGCTTTTGCGGAACCTGATTCCTTCACGAATCCGCATTATTGTACAGTTAACGGTTATTTCTACCCTGGTAATTTTAGTTGACCAGATTTTGAAAGCCTATATGTATGACGTGAGCAAACAGTTGTCGGTATTTGTAGGCTTAATCATTACCAACTGTATCATCATGGGTCGATTGGAAGCCTTTGCCATGGGCAATAAGCCAGGGCCTTCGGTGCTCGATGCCTTGGGCAATGCTGCTGGTTATGGCTGGGTGATTTTAGGCGTGGCTTTTGCACGCGAGTTGTTTGGATCTGGAAAACTGTTCGGTTTCCAAGTAATTCCCGATGCCGTTTACGCCATGGGCTATGTAAATAATGGGGTGATGTTGATTCCGGCAGGGGCGCTGTTTGTAATTGCCATCATCATCTGGATTGAGCGTTCCATTAACAAAAACTTTGAGGAGGCCTAAGCATGTTGTATTTAGCTGGAGATTTGATTAGCATTTTCGTTAGGTCGATTTTTGTCGACAACATGATATTTGCATACTTCCTGGGAATGTGTTCCTATTTGGCGGTATCTAAAAATGTAAAAACAGCCATTGGTTTGGGCGCCGCGGTAATTTTCGTATTGGGGATTACCGTACCCATTAACTGGTTCTTACTGAATGGGGTACTCAAAGAAGGTGGATTGTCGTGGCTGCATGCATCACTGGCCACAGTGGACTTGAGCTTTTTGGCCTTTATCATGTTCATTGCCACCATTGCCTCTATGGTACAGTTGGTAGAAATGATCATCGAAAAAGTATCGCCCGCACTCTATGGGTCATTGGGCATATTCCTTCCCTTGATTGCGGTTAACTGCTCTATTTTGGGAGGTTCACTTTTTATGCAAGAGCGCGACTACACCTTAGCCGAAGCGACTTCTTTTGGTTTAGGATCAGGGGTTGGTTGGTTTATCGCCATCGTAGCCATTGCTGCTATTCGTATGAAAATCAGGTATTCTGATGTGCCTAAGCCACTCAGAGGCCTGGGGATTACTTTTATCATTACCGGATTGATGGGTATCGCGTTTATGAGCTTCCTGGGTATTAATATTTAATTTACGACTATGTTGATTCTGAATACATTAATCATTATCGGGTTAAGCGTTGGGGCATTCCTGTTCGTTATTCTTTCGCTGGTATTTGTACTCATGTTTGCCCAGAAGAAATTGGTGCCATCAGGTGATATCAAAATCATTGTGAATGGGGATACCGAAAATCCCATCATTACCAAGCCGGGAAGCAATTTGTTGACTACGCTGAGTGAGCGCAAGTTGTTTTTACCTTCAGCTTGTGGCGGAGGTGGTACTTGTGCCATGTGTAAGTGCCAGGTTACCGAAGGGGGTGGAGAAGTGCTGCCTACAGAAAAAGGACATCTCTCGCGCAAGGAACAAGCCGATCATTGGCGCCTTGCCTGCCAGGTAAAGGTAAAAAATGATATGCATGTTGAAGTGCCTGAAGAGGTCTTCGGCATTAAAAAGTGGGAGTGCGAAGTGGTTTCGAACTACAATGTTGCCACTTTTATTAAAGAGTTTGTGGTAAGGCTTCCTGACGGTGAGCACCTGGATTTTGAATCAGGCGGTTACATACAGGTAGATGTCCCTGCCTGTGAAGTCGATTTCAAAACTTTCGACATTGCACCACATCCTGAAGATCCGGCTGGTCAAGATAAATTCAAGGAAGATTGGGACAAGTTTAACCTTTGGAGCCTGAAGATGAAAAATCCTGAGCCGGTGTTCAGGGCCTATTCTATGGCTAATCACCCTGCAGAAGGAAATATCATCATGTTGAACATCCGTATTGCCACCCCACCCTGGGATCGTGGGAGCAATAACTGGATGCAGGTGAATCCTGGTATATGCTCTTCTTTTGTGTTCTCCCGCAAGCCGGGCGATAAGGTAACGATTTCCGGGCCTTATGGTGAATTCTTTATTCGCCCGACCGAAAACGAAATGGTTTACATTGGTGGTGGTGCGGGTATGGCGCCTTTGCGTTCGCATATCTTCCACCTGTTCCATACGCTCCGTACCAACCGCAAGGTATCATTTTGGTATGGTGGTCGTTCGAAACGTGAACTTTTCTATATTGATGAGTTCCGCGCCATTGAAAAGGAATTTCCGAATTTCCGCTTCCATGTGGTGCTTTCGGAGCCGCTGCCCGAAGACAATTGGAAAGTATCGCAAGGTATGGAAGATCGCGAAGGAGATGGTTTCCTTGGTTTTGTACACCAAGCCTTTATCGACAATTATTTGTCGAAGCATGCTGATCCAGAGGAAATTGAGTTCTATTTCTGCGGGCCTCCCATGATGAACGCTGCGGTAATTAAAATGTGCGACGATTGGGGCATACCTGAAGAGCATATCAGCTTCGACGATTTCGGAGGTTAAACTGAATTTTTACACCAAATTGACAAAAAGCCACCACTAAGGTGGCTTTTTGTATTTATATTGTTAGCTCGTTTTAGACTTGATTATCATGCAATTAAACGAGCTTATCGAAAATGAATAGGTCAGGAGTACTGATAGTTTTATTATGCTTTTTTTCGATGGGGTTAAAGGCACAATCCGATACCTTGTTTTGGTTTGCCGTTCCCCATGTGCAGCAAGTGGGGAACCTTTCAAACTACCCTTTTAATTTTCATTTTGCCAACCCGGGGTCGGATACGGTTCAAATTACCCTTGACGTACCTGCCAACCCAATGGTGCTTCCTCAAACACTTCTACTGCTTCCTGGTAGTCGTTCGGTACTGGATGTAACACATTTGGCCCCCGATTTGGTGAATAGCCAAGTGAATAGTGCAGTCAATAAAGGCGTCCGCATCCGCGCCAGTAGTCGTGTTCAGGCCTATTATGAAGTAGGGAGCAGTGGCTGTCATTGTAATCAGGAGTTCTTTGGTTTAAAAGGGTCTCATGCAGCCGGACGGATGTTTTATGTGGCCTTTCAGGATCGGCTCGATAGCGACAGCAGCCTGAATTTTATGCCTTATGCGAGCATTGATTTTGTGGCTTTGGAAAATGGCACCTCGGTTACCATTGAATCGCCGGTAGATTTGTTTGGAATTGCTGCGGCGAGCCCGGTAACCGTGCAATTAAACGCAGGGCAGACTTATTCAATACGTTCTATTGATTGGCGAAGGGGGAACAAGCCCAATGGGGTAAAGCTCAGTGCAAGCAAGCGTATTGCAGTTACCATAAAAGATGAGCAAGTACGGGTTGGGGGCTGCGGTGATTTAACCGGCGATCAAATTCTACCAGTCTGGAGTTTGAAATCGGTTTATCCACTGATTCGAAGTAATATGTTGGGATCGGATGTGGTGACGGTGATGGCGGTGCATGACCAAACACGCATTGAATTTGCAGGAAGCTCATTACCTACCCTGGTGTTAGATGCGGGTGAATACCGTTCGGTATTGGCTGGTGTTGCCGTACAAAGCATACGTGCAAACAAACCGATTTATGCTGTTCAGTATAGTGGCATAGGTTGTAATATTGGCATGGCCATGATGCCGGGTTTAAGTTGCGAAATGGACTCGGTTTATGAATTTGTTCGGGTTGGTAATTTTCCGTTAATTTTTAATTTTATCATAGAGGCAGGCTATCAAGATTCAATTCGAATCAATGGAGGCCCCCCGGCGCAGTTGATTCCTGGTGTGATGTTTAATCCCTTGCCGGGCACTAATGGCCAGTTTTTGTGGGCTATTTTTGAATTGCATCACAATATCATCGGCCCAGGCATGCCCATTCGCATAAGTGCACCTGTGGGCTTTACGCTTGGTGTAAGGCATGGTAACCCCAGCCAAGGGATGCGTTTTGCTTATTTCGGAGATTATGCCGGCGATCCTTATTATGAATTGCAGGCCGATTCGGTGATTTGTGATGGAGATACGGTTCGGCTGGTTGCCTACTATAATCATAATGCTACACCGGTGTGGACTTTTCCTGATGGCACGCAATACCAACAAGACACGATTATTATTCCGGGTTTTACACTTGCCAACGAAGGTTGGTACAGGCTAAACTTACTGGAAGATGGTTGTGTAAATCGTAGCGATTCGGTGTATTTGGAATTGGCTCCCGATCAGGCGGAGATTGTTTTATTGCCTCCCACACGTGATTCGATATGCGTAGGGGATACTTTGGTGCTTCGTTCTGATATGCTGGCGGGGATGCGGCGACAATGGTTCAACCAGATGGGCGCCATACCGTTGGCCACCTCAGATCAGTTGGTGGTAAGTGGCTCGGGTACCTATTATGCAGTAGCGTATACGGTATGTGGCGACCCCGACACTTCTAACGCTATTCAAATATTTGTTGAACCTAATGTGTTGGTAGATTACCGCTTATCGGATACGGTCATTTGTGGCACGGGTTCGGTGCTATTCCGTAATTTAAGTGGCTTGGGGAGGGGACAATTGTTGATGCAGTTGCCTGATGGTAGTATAATCGACTTTAGCGGTTTAGATAGTTTTTACTTGCAACAAACAGGCCGATATGCGGTTTGGTACCAAACGTCTGTTTGTAGTTTTGACACGAGCTATTTTATGCTTTATCCACCTGAAACTCCACCCGCATTGCAACATGGCCAATTGCACATTTGCCCGGGCGAACAATCAAGGCTTTGGTGGTCGGGGAGGGCAAGGGCTTTTCTATGGTATAAAGATGGCATAAGGTTGGCGGCAACTGATTCGGTTCTTACGGTGAGTGAAACGGGCTTCTACAACCTGGTCGTTTTGCCCGATTACCCCTGTCAGCCCGATACCCTTTGGCTTGATACCCTGTACGTGCATCAGGGAGGTGTTGATGTTGACATATTCGCAAGCCTAAATCGGGGTGTTACTCCTTTAGCAGTAGATTTTGAGCGATTAGGGAGTGGCGGACACCAATTTCGTTGGTTCCTCGATGAAGAGCTCATGCACAACGACAGTATTTGGTCGTACATTTTTGAGCGTCGGGGTCGTTATGCCATCAAGCTGGTAGTGCGCGACAGTTTATCGGGTTGTGCCGACTCGGCAGAAGTGCAGGTAACTGCATTCGACAGTGCTGTGGTATTAATGCCTACTGCATTTACACCAAATGGTGATTTATTGAATGATTTTTACTTGCCCTACCTGTACAATGCTGAATTGGTGGAGATTGTTATTTATAATCGCTGGGGTGAACTGGTTTATCGCAGTACGCAGCTTGAACCAGGATGGGATGGTCGATTGCATGGAGAGCCGGCAGCTTCCGGTAAATATGTTTGCATTATTCGCTATTTGCCCATGTATGGAGAGCTAAGTATAAAATCTACCAGCTTTATATTAATTCGATGAGTAGTGGAAGCAGCTGAGGTGCAGGGAGGGATAAAAGCACAGGAAATAGCTTTGCTTTCACGGCATTTCGCCCTATTTTTGGCGAGTTTAATACAAATATCACATGAACATTCACGAATATCAGGGTAAAGAATTGCTAAAGCGCTTCGGTGTAGGCATACAAGAGGGCATTGTGGCCCATACGCCAGACGAGGCAGTAGCGGCGGCAAAAAAACTTCAGGAAGAAACCGGCACCGGCTGGTGGGTGGTAAAGGCTCAGATTCATGCAGGTGGTCGGGGTAAAGGAGGCGGCGTAAAGCTAGCCAAGTCACTCGATGAAGTGCGTGAAAGGGCCAGCGCGATCATTGGCATGCAGCTGGTAACACCGCAAACCGGTGCTGAGGGCAAGAAAGTACATAAGGTGTTGGTTGCACAAGATGTTTACTATCCTGGTCCAACTGAAACCAAAGAGTTTTATATGTCGGTATTGCTCGACCGTGCCAAAGCGCGTACGATTGTGATGTATTCTACTGAGGGCGGGATGGATATTGAAGAGGTTGCTGAAAAAACACCTCACCTTATTTTTAAGGAAGAAATTGATCCTCGAGTAGGCTTGCAGGGATTTCAGGCACGTAAAATAGCCTTTAACCTCGGGCTATCGGGTAATGCTTTCAAAGAAATGGTGAAATTTGTAAGTGCTTTGGTGAAGGCTTACCATGCTACCGATGCCGATATGTTTGAAATCAATCCGGTACTTAAAACCTCTGATGATAAAATTATTGCGGTAGATGCCAAAGTGAATATTGATGAAAATGCGCTTTACCGACATACAGATATCGCAGCTATGCGCGATACGCTTGAAGAAGACCCTACCGAAGTAGAGGCCGGTGAATTTAACCTGAATTACGTTAAACTCGACGGAAATGTGGGTTGTATGGTGAATGGTGCAGGCTTGGCCATGGCTACCATGGATATCATCAAGCTTTCTGGTGGTGAACCTGCCAATTTTTTGGATGTAGGAGGTACCGCCAATGCAGAGCGTGTAGCCAATGCCTTTAACATCATCTTGAAGGATCCTAATGTGAAAGCGATTCTCGTGAACATTTTCGGAGGTATTGTACGTTGCGACCGTGTTGCAAACGGTATTGTTGAAGCCTATAATCAGATTGGTGATATTCAAGTGCCTATTATCGTACGATTGCAAGGCACCAACGCTACAGAAGCTAAAGAAATTCTGGATGCTTCAGGCCTCAAGATTCTTGCCGCTGTTGAATTAAAAGAAGCAGCTGACCTGGTAGAGTCGGTTTTAAAGTGAACGTAAATACTTTATAAATGAAAAAGCAGCGCATAAGCGCTGCTTTTTGTATTTTTAACCATGCGAATTCGGTTGTACGAGGAAAATGTAAATGCGCGCCAACTTGAACAAGTGGTTGATTACTTGCGCAAAGGAGGGGTAATTATTTACCCCACCGATACGGTGTATGCATTTGGCGCAGATATGTACAACAGCAAAGCCATTGAAAAGATTAATCGGCTTAAAAAGTTAGACGGCGGAGCAAATTATGCGATCATTTGTAGAGACCTCAGCAATTTATCTGATTATACCCTGCAAATAAGCAACGAAGTCTTCCGGATGATGAAAAGGGCCTTGCCCGGGCCATACACCTTTATTCTGAAGGCCAATAATCAGGTTCCTAAAATATTTCATAGTCGCAAAAAGACCATCGGGATTCGGGTGCCAAACAACGCCATTGCACTAGCCATAGTAGAAGCACTAGGGCATCCCATTGTGTCGTCCTCTATTCATGATGATGATGAGATCATTGAATATACCACCGACCCCGACTTGATTTACGAGAAGTATCAGGATCAGGTAGATTTATTGGTAGATGGTGGATTTGGTGACAATGAACCCTCAACGGTTATTGATTGTACCGGCGACGAACCGGAGGTGATTCGGGAAGGAAAAGGCAGCTTGGATGTTTTGTGATTGTCGATAAATTGTCACAAAACGATTAATTAACGGATTTTAACAAGCTTTCCAAACAAAGCGTTGTCATTTGCTAAGCGATGTGCTAAATTCGGCGTTCGATTTATTTAGATGAAGAAGTTTTTAGGGGTAATCCTCTTTTTGTATTTAGCTGCGAGTTTTTCTGAATTACATGCCCAAGAGAGTACGGCAACAGTACGTGGATTTGTGTACGATAAGTCGAGTGGTGAACCCATCTTGTTTACCAATGTATTTTTAAAGGGTACCACCTATGGGGCAAGTACTGACGTGAATGGTTTTTTCACTATCAGTAAGGTTCCTGCTGGAACTTATACCTTGATGAGTACTTACCTCGGGTATGATACGGCCCAGGTGGAAATTACCTTAAAGCCAGGGGCCATTCTTAATCAGAAGTTATTCTTAAATAAGTCTTCCATTCGCCTCAGTGAAATTGAAGTGAGTGCCGAAAAACAGGAGCAGCTCACTTCGGTGAAAGTTTCGGTAGAAACAGTAACAGCCAAACAAATCACGCAAATTGTAAGTGTTGGGGGAGATGCAGATATCGCTCAATACCTTCAAGTATTGCCGGGCGTGATATTTACCGGTGATCAAGGAGGACAATTGTACATCCGTGGAGGATCGCCTGTACAAAATAAAGTAATGCTTGATGGCATGATTATTTACAATCCATTTCATTCTATTGGGCTATTTTCTGTTTTCGAAACCGACATCATCAAAAATGCTGATGTGTACACCGGGGGGTATAATGCTGACCATGGAGGTCGGATTTCGGCGGTAATGGATATTTCTACCCGTGATGGAAATCAAAAACGGTTAACCGGTAAAGTAGGGGCAAGCCCCTTTTTAGGTCGCGTTGTACTTGAAGGGCCTTTAGCGAAGCCGAAAAACCCGAATAACCTTGCCCCCACCTTTGTGCTGGCAGGCAAATCATCCTACCTAAATCGCACTTCGCCTATCATTTACAGCTACGCCGACAGTAATGGTTTGCCCTTTAGTTTTAATGATATCTATGGCAAAGCAACCTTTAAAGCAAACAATGGTAGCAAGTTGAGCTTGTTCGGTTTTAATTTTAACGACCGGGTTAATTTCAGGCAGATTGCCGACATTGGGTGGAATTCGGTTGGTTTAGGAGCTAATTTTGTGTTAATTCCTGATGGAAGTACGAGTTTGATCAGCGGTACGCTGGCCTATTCTGATTATGAAGCCACCCAGGTTGAAGGAGATGGGAGCCCGCGCGTAAGCAGCATTTCGGGGTTCAATGGTAACCTTACCATTACTCAGTTTTTAGAGAAAGATGAAATAGTTTATGGGGTAGATATCATCGGATTTGGCACGAACTTTAACTTTACCAATCCTAACCGCCTGATCATAAGTCAGGAAGCCAATACAACGGAATTAGCAGGGTTCATTAAATACAAATATTTAACGGATAAACTGGTATTGGAGCCGGGCTTTCGGGCGCATTTTTATTCTTCCTTAGGTGAGTTATCGCTTGAGCCGCGGTTAGGGGCTAAGTATAACTTGAGCAAAAAATTCCGTTTAAAGTTTGCAGGTGGATTGTATTCGCAAAACCTGATCAGTGCTGTGTCGGATCGGGATGTGGTGAATTTGTTCTTTGGCTTTTTATCGGGTCCTGATAATTTGCCACGTACTTTCGATGGGCAGCCGGTTACGTCTAAGCTGCAAAAAGCGCGTCATTTGATAGGTGGTGTAGAGTTTGATATTGCTAAACACTTTGAATTTAATGTAGAGGCCTATTTAAAAGACTTTAATCAGCTTACCAATCTCAATCGTGATAAGATTTTTGAAGATATACCGGCTTTTGATGATCGCCCAGATTTTTTAAAGAAAGACTACATCATTGAGCGTGGCCAGGCTTATGGTTTTGATTTTCGATTAAAGTATGACCGCAAACGTTTTTATTTGTGGACGACATATTCTTGGACCTATGTGGATCGATTTGATGGCATAAGGACCTATAACCCAAGTTTCGATCGTCGCCACAACGTTAATGTGGTATCGACCTATACTTTTGGCAAAAATCTCAATTGGGAGTTTAGCGGCCGTTGGAATTTTGGATCAGGTTTTCCTTTTACCCAAACCCAAGGGTTTTATCCCAATATTGATTTCAGTGGCGGTGTAAACACTGATTATCTCGGGCAGAATGGAAGTTTAGGGATTTTGTATGCCGACTTTAACCAGGGTAGATTGCCAACGTATCATCGTTTGGATTTGTCGTTACGCCACAATATGCCTTTGAGCGATCGTACGGAGCTTGATTTCAACTTTAGCTTGAGTAATGTGTACAATCGCGAGAACATTTTTTACTTTGATCGCGTAAACTTTACCCGGGTAAATCAGTTGCCCATTTTGCCAAGTGTAGGGGTAACCTTGAGTTTTTAAGGCCAACTGTTCATTATTACAGACAAAACAGGCGGTGTTTATCCACAGTGTTTAAAACTTCTGGCTTTAATGAAGGCGGCGAAGCTGTGCAGTTGGCATTGCGATGAGTAGTTTTGTTTAGCTATAGCAACAAAGCAATAAAGACTTCTATTTTCGTTATTAGGAGTGCGATTGTAAACCCCATGCGCATGCACAAAATACTTCTGGCCATCAGCATCATTTTATTAAGCAGTTTGAGCCTTTATGCTCAACGTACGCAAAAATACAACCAACCGGAGGCTGATTTGGCTGCCGCGGTTCGTTTGTATGAGCAGGAGCGTTATGTGGCTGCGAAGAAGCAATTTGAAAAAGTAATTGAACGGATTTTTCCACCTTCTGAACTGGAAGAAGAGCAGCGTATTTACAGAGAGGCACGCTTTTATAAAGCCATCAGTACAGCCCAACTACGTCAGAAGGATGCGGATTTGCAGTTGTTGGCATTTATTGAAAATTATCCGGAAGCGCTTGAAGTAAGTGAGGCAAAATTTTTCTTAGGGCAGTTTTATTTTATTTCTAAGAAGTACAGAGAAGTGATTCCTGTACTGGCCTCTTTAGATGCGAGTTTACTTAGTTTACAACAAGCTGCGGCTGCCCATTATTATTTGGGTTACAGCTACTTCACCAAGAATCAACATAAAGAAGCCAAAAGGGAGCTGGAGCAGATTAGTGGATTAAAAAATGAATACCATTATCCGGCCAATTATTATTTAGGCCTTATCGCTTACGAAGCAGGTGATGGTGAAGAAGCTTTGCAGTATTTCTATAAGCTAAAGGAATCGGCCAATTATGCACGTATTATTCCGTACTACATTTCAAAATTGCTTTTTGAGCTTAATCGTTACGACGAAATGCTTGCCTATGCCTTACCGCTCAGTGCCAATAAGGAAATAAAGCAGTTGGCCAACATCAATTACCTCATTGCACAGGCCTATTTTCGCAAGTCTGAATTTGTAAAAGCTATACCGTATCTCAAGCGGTATCAGGAGCAAGGGGGGCAATTGGTGAGTGAAGACTATTACCAGCTAGGTTATGCTGCCTACATCGCCAAAGAATACAAAGAAGCGGTTAGGAATTTATCAAAAACAGCCTCGCGAACTGACAGTGTTGGGCAGAGTGCTACCTTTATTTTAGGTGATTGCTACTTGCGTTTGGGCCAGAAGGAGCAGGCTTTATCGAGTTTTTATGCTGCGTCGAGGTTGAGTTACGATTTAGAAATTCAGGAAACGGCGGCATTTAATCATGCCAAATTAGGCTACGAGCTCAATATTCACCCGCAGTCGTTAAGTTGGCTCAAGGATTTTGTGACCAGTTATCCTCGCTCAAAATATGCCGATGAAGCACGAGAGCATTTGGGGAATTTGCTTTTATCTACCAAGAATTTCAGGGAGGCAGTAGAGGTGATTGAGGGCATCAGTGGCCGGAACTTAACCATCAATCGCTCTTACCAAAAAGTGGCCTATTTTCGAGGTGTTGAGTTGTTTAATCAGGGTATTTTCCACGAAGCGGTCAAGTTTTTTGATAAATCTTTAAGTCAGCCCATCGACAAGACCATTGCAGCACAAAGTCATTTTTGGAAGGCAGAATCTTTGTATAGGCTCAATAATTTACGAGCGGCAACCACCGAATTTCAGAAATTTGTGCAAGCCTATCCGGTTACCTCAGGTTTGGAGCCTGAGAACTCCATCGTAGCAGCACACTATGGCTTGGGGTATTGCTATTTTAAGCAGCAGGAGTATCTATTGGCAGTGAGTCATTTTGAAAAGGCTTATCAGGGCATACTCAATGGCGATAAGGATATCCAATACCATCAGTTTATACAGAATATTTATGGAGATGTTTTACTGCGTTTAGGTGATGCGCATTTTGCCTTGAATGCTTATCAGGACGCCGTGAATTACTATCAGCTGGTGGTAGACCGCAAGCTTTCGGGAGGCGATTATGCAAATTTTCAGCAGGCCATTCTGTTGGGCTTGCTCAATCAGCGCGAGAAGAAAGTAGCGTCACTTCAGGCGTTAATTAGCCAATATCCCACCTCTTTGTACCTCGACAATGCCATCTTGGAATTGGCCAACAATTATTTCATTAACCTGGAATATGCCAAAGCCTTAGGAATGATCGATACGCTGGAGCGGAAGCGTCCGAATAGTTTATTGTTGAAGAATGCCTTGTTGGTAAAAGGACTGGTTTATTACAATCAGGAGCAGTTTGACCAGGCATTGTTGGCGTACAAGCGGGTAATAACGGATTATCCAAAAACGCAGGAATCACGAGATGCCTTGGCAGGGATAAAAAATATTTACATTCAGCGCAATGAGGTAGAAACCTTTTTGCAGTTTGCCGCTACTGTGCCATCGGCTTCTGTTACTTTGTCGGAGGCCGACTCCATTACCTTTCAGGCTGCAGAGTTGGTGTATAATCAAAATGAATGTGGAAAGGCCATTGCGGAACTTACTAAGTACATCAATAAGTTTCCCGACGGTTTTTTTGCTGTGAACGCCCGCTTTTTGCGAGCCGATTGCTATGGTCGCGAAGACAGAACGGAATTGATGCTGCAAGACCTGCGTTTTGTGGCCGATCAGGCGCGCAATTTGTATAGCGAACGAACCTATGCCCGTTTAGCAAAGCATTATTTTGGAAGAAAGGATTATGCCGAGGCGATTAGTTATTACCTCAAACTCGAAAGCAATAGTGATTCGCGTTGGAATGTACTGGATGCTTACCAAGGCTTGATGCGTTCGTATTTTGCCGTTGAGCAGTGGGAGCAAGCTGGGGTATATGCCAATAAGTTGCTCGACTTTGAGCATACCGGAGAAAGTTTGCGTTTTGATGCCCGTTTAGTTTTAGCAAGATTGTTACTTCAAAACAACCAACTTTCGGATGCTTTTGTAGCCTTTACAAGTTTGTACGAGCAAACTAAAAGCGAAACAGGTGCTGCTGCCAAGTATTTTATTGCCGAAATTCAATTTAAACGGCAGGAATTTGTGCCCTGCCAGAATACCATTTTTGAATTGGTAGATAAAATCCCGTATTACGACTATTGGATTGGACGTGCCTTTTTGCTGTTAGCGGAAACCTATGTAGCCCTTGATGAAGATTTTCAGGCCATAGCCACCTTACAGAGTATTATTGAAAATCGTGCCGCCGATGAAATTACTGCACAAGCACGACAGCGCTTAGAAGAACTTCGTGCAAGACAAGTAGCCAAGCGCAGTCCACAGCCCAAACAATCTCCACCTGATGATGGAGGGGGAGGCCAGGGCGAAGATGAACTAGATGGGGAAGACGATGGGGCAGGCACAGAAAACGAAAAGGATGGGGCCGAGGAAAAATCAGAGGAGGGCGATGAAATACAGCCAGAGAAAGGAGAGCAAGGTCATGAATAAGGTTATTGTAGCATTTTCGACATTATTTACATTGTTGGTGGTGGCTACCCATGGCCAGGAAAGAGGTCAGGGCGGATTTACAGCCGATCCGATTAAGGTAGTTCGGGCCTATGAGGCCATCTTGGCCGACGCCCTAAAAATTAGCCCGGTGCCTCAATTACCTACAGTTGAGACAGAGCGAAGGGAACTCAGCTATACTGGAATCAATCGCATGGCGCCCACAGCCGTAGAGCTGGCGCCGCTTACGCCCTTACGCGCTTTGCCCGAACCCCCATCAAGTTTGGGAGGCGGTCACCTGCGGATCGGGGGGGGGAATTACAACACGCCATTGGCCGATTTACGTTTGACCAATAAACGTGATCCAAAATTTGAATACGGATTATCAGCTCGACATTTCTCATCGTCTGGAAATTTGAGGGTAGACACCTCCCGCTTCGATCACGCCGCCATGAGTGACAACCATTTGGGTGTTCACGGCAAACGTTACATGAACAAGCTTTTGATTCACAGTAATTTTGATTACGACCGACAGGTCCGTCATTTTTACGGTTTTCATCAGCCGGTAGAAATTCCTAGAGATTCGGTACGTCAGGTGTTTAACCGCTTTGGAGGGAGTTTAGGGGTTAAAACACATATGGTTGAGGCTGATCAGGTAGACTTTCACACAAAGTTTTCGTTTTACACCCTTGCCGATCGTTTTCAGCAACAAGAGAATAATTTGCGCATAGATGGGGGGCTTCTGGTTCGCAATGAAGCCTCAAAGATGAACTTTGACTTTGCAGTAGACTATACCAATTTTAACCTGCCTAACGCCCAAGCCATCAATCGAACCCTCATTTACTTTCAGCCCCGATTTAATATACAGAAGCCAGATTTTATACTCAACGCAGGATTAAATTTAGCTACGGAGGCCAGCGCGGGCATATCAAACTTTAGATTTTATCCGCATATCGACTTCACCTACTTATTGAATGACGTGTATATGCTTGCTTACGGCGGTATTACCGGAAATACGGAGCGGGTAAGTTATGACGACATAATGCGTATCAATCCATTTATTGGCCTTAATCCCGATATCCGGAACCTGAACAATCGTTTTCAGCTTTTTGGAGGGCTTAAAGGGAGCATTGATGAGATGACATCATACAATGTGATGTTGAGCTATCAGCGTATGGAGCAGGCCATGTTTTTTTTGAATGACACCACAGACTTTAGCCGTTTACAACCCGTTTACGACAGCAGCACCAATTTGCTTAATTTGCGCGTTGAGGTCAATCGTAAATTTGGCGACAAGTATGAGGGCTTTTTTAAAGCTGATTTGCGCCGGTATGGTTTATCGAACCTGGAAGCTGCTTTTATGCAGCCAACCGTAGCCATACGATTGGGAGGCCATTATAGTCTCCAAAACAAACTCCGTTTCACAGCCGAAGCCATTATGTTTAACGGAGTATCTTACCTATCGGAAATACAGCCCGCTAGCGTGGAGCGTTTGAATGGTGTTTTTGACTTGAACCTCGGCGTGAAGTATGACTACAACAAAAGTTTTGGTTTTTTCCTCAATGTAAACAACGTGACTTCAGCACGGTATTTCAGATGGTATAACTATCCAACGTACGGATTTAACTTGCTAGGGGGCTTGAACATTCGTTTTTAAGCGTAATTTAGCCGCATGGAAGGATTTAGAAATATCTCCTATGGTTTGTTGCAGTCCCCCAAAGGAATTAGGGTTGGAGCGCTTGGATATTTCATCGAAACGATGGAAAGTGCTGAACTTTTGGTTTCGAATCACAGCATCAAACCACCTAGACGACAGTGGCACTTTCGTGTTGCCGGGCTTGATGAAGAAAAGCAATTGCCGGTTGTAGCGCTCTCAGAAACCACAACTGTTTGGCTTGATGAGCAGTTGAAAAAGGGGCAAAGTTTTGAATGGCCTGGCTTAGGTAATTTCATTAAGCGAAGCGACGAATATTTGTTTTTGCCATCTACTGGAAGCCAACTAGGATTTTTTCAGCATTATGGATTATCAGTTTTACAAATTGAACCCTTACCAACGGCAAAATGGAAAAAGGTTATGGATAATGACAAGCGAACTAAACCAAAAGACAAGACCAATTGGTATTTGAAAGTTGCGGCTATTGTGTTGCTCATTCTTGGGGTAAATCTGGTAATTATTAATTTTCTGGCACAAGATGGGCAGTTTTTTAAACGCGATTGGGCGAGTTTAAATCCATTTGACACATCGGTGTTGGATGAAAAACCAACAGACATTCCTGTGGTAGAAGCGCCTTCAGAAGAGGAGCTGGCCTTGCTTGCCATTGAGCGAGAAAGAATGGAAAACGAAGCTGATAGCTTGGAGGCTTTACGCTTGGAGCAATACGAAGCGAGGCAAAAAGAAAAGCAATCCAGTAAAGTTCAGCATATTGTTGTAGTAGGGGCATTTGCCTCAGTAAAAAACGCCGAAGCCATGTTTAATCATGTTAAATCTCTTGGCTATGAAGCGGTCAAAATGGCGATTCCTGGATCAGGCTTGGTGAGGATTGGCGTGTTTAAATATGGTAGTCGCGATGAGGCTACTCCCTTTTTGATAGAAATTCAGAAAAAAATCAATCCAGACTCCTGGATTTTGGCAGAATAATTGAAAAGGCGATCTTTCCATTTATTGGAAGGTTTTTTTTCATATTTGGAAAATCTCTTTATCTTTGATTCGAAACGTTCGTTGAATTCAACGAGGTAGTTTTCATAGGTTTAGTTTAGTTTTCAGACAAAAAGGCGCCGGGAGGCGCCTTTTTAAGTGTTGTGCTATGTGAAACTACTTCATCACCGGCAAAAGTTTGAAGGTTGCGCCTCCATTGCTGTTTACGTCAACAGATTGGAAGGGGGAATGCAGCTGGGTTAAAGCAGCGCGCAATGGTAGGTATTTTATGCATTGAATAAAAAAAAACCAGCTTGTTAAGGCTGGTTTTTCCTGATCTTTTATCGTGTTTAGCGTAGGCTAAAGGTGGTCTCCCCGATAAGAAGTCCATCTGCATAGACTTCGGCTTTATAGGTGCCTTCCATAAAGGGTGAGCCCTTGGTCCAATAAATGCAAATGGGGAGTTCTTCTTGTTGGTAGTCAACCGTGGCCATGGCCGTGTAAAGTGTTTCCTGACCTTCTGCTATGAATTTGCCCGATCCAGCATCTTCAATCCATAGGGATGCACCTTCGGGGCCAATCACCCGAAGGTAAATGTTTTTATTGCCTCTATTGGCAACCCGGTTTTCACCTAAAGTAAAGCAGGCTTTTAACTTCTCTACACTTCGTGCTCTTGTGGTGCCGGCTTCTTTTCCTCCTGAACGCATTCGAATACCTTCAATTGCAAAACTGTTAAGTTTGAGTACTGCGCCAAGTGCTACTTTATTGGTGAGCTTCACGTTTTCGTCAGTTAAACGCTCCGTTCTTCTTTGCTCTACTTTGATTTCGGCTTTCAAGCTTTTATTTTCAATTTCGAGGTTCTCATTGGCTTTAATGAGTGAGTCTATTTTCTCTAGATAAATCTGCTTGTAATAATTCAACTTGCCGTTCTCTCGTTTGAAGCGCTCGATTTGCTGGGCCGATAGCTTATTTATTTGCAATAAGCTGTCTAATTGCGAACTTTTAAGTGCCAATTCCTGGCCTGCGGCTTCAACTAGGCTGTCGAGTTGCGCATTTTTTCCTTTGAATAAATTAAGCTCACCCAGGGCCTTTTGGTATTCAACTTCTTTTTGGAGGAGGAGGCGTTGCGATTCTTCCTTTAATACCCGGTTGGTATTCCATACATAAATGAAGACCCCATTTAAGACGATCAGTAAAATGATTACAATGATCAGGGCTAGTCGCTTCGATTTTGATTTGCTGTCGTCGTTCATATCTCGTTTAACGCAATTGTTGTCAATTTTCGTGCAAAATTACGCTAAAGCTTTGGATGGCAAACTTATTATCACGGAATTAGTATTTAAAATTGGAAATAACCCTCAAAACTTCGAATTATGATGAATCAGGCTTCTTTGAATTTAGCAGATGTGTTGTTTTTTGACATCGAAACAGTACCTCAACTGTCTACTTATGCGGAATTGTCAGATACGGCCCGAGATTTTTGGGACCATAAGGCTGGTTTTTTGGCCCGGAAGGAGGAGGAGACTCCAGAAATTTTGTACCAACGTGCAGGTATTTATGCTGAATTTGGTAAGATTGTTTGCATTTCAGCAGGATTTATTCATCAGGGAACACAAGGGGTTGAGCTCAGGTTGAAGTCTTACTGCCATACCGACGAAAAGCAGCTCTTGCTCGATTTCGCTGAAGTGTTGGAGCAATGGGGGCGTGCTAATCGGGTGTTATGTGGTCACAACATTCGGGAATTTGATTTGCCATATCTATGCCGTCGGATGCTCGTTCATGGCATTCGCTTACCGGCTATTGTTGATATAGCAGGGCTAAAACCATGGGAGGTTCGTCACCTCGATACCTTGCAGTATTGGAAATTTGGTGACTACAAACACTTTACCTCCTTAAAACTGCTGGCTTGGTTATTTAATATTCCGAGTCCCAAGGATGATATTGACGGGAGTGAGGTTGCAGACGTGTACTATAAAGCGCGTGATTTGGAGCGTATTGTGCGCTATTGTGAGCGGGATGTAGTAACCGTAGTGCGGTTGATGCAGGTATTTCAGGGGCAGCCGCCCATCGACGATGCACAAATATCACTTAAAAATGATGGCTGAAAGCATGCGGAAACCTATAAAAGCCCTTATTTTGTAGTACAATGAATTCAGCCCCCGCGCATACGCCTTTATTGGAAGTTGAACGGCTTTCTATAGCGTTTTTTGAATCGGGTGCTTATCATGATGTAACCCATCAAATCAGCTTTAAGCTCGAGCGAGGAGAAGTGCTCGGCATTGTTGGAGAATCGGGTTCAGGAAAGTCGGTGAGCTCGTTGGCCATTATGGGCTTGTTGCCTCCCGATTTTAGTAAAATCAGTTCAGAAAGCAGCATGCGTTTTCAGTTCGATGAGCAGATTTATGATTTGGCTCATATCGATCGAGCTACGCACCGAAGACTAAGAGGCAGGGGGATGTCCATGATTTTTCAGGAGCCCATGTCGGCATTGAATCCGGTAATGCGTTGCGGCGAACAGGTGGCCGAAGGCATACGCCTGCACCAACCCGAGCTAGATGAGACGGCTGTACAGCAGAAGGTTTTGGGTTTGTTCGAAGAGGTGCTACTTCCCCGACCAGCGCAAATCATGCGTTCATATCCACATGAATTGAGTGGTGGACAACGGCAACGGGTGATGATTGCCATGGCGCTCGCCTGCGACCCTGCATTGCTCATAGCCGATGAACCCACAACGGCACTAGACGTAACCGTGCAAGCTACCATTTTGGAGTTATTGCGGCAGTTAAGTCGCAAACGACAGCTCGGGGTAATTTTTATTACGCATGATTTAGGGGTGGTTGCCCAATTGGCCGATCAGGTGTTGGTGCTTTATCGCGGGCAGCAAATGGAGTACGGTCCTACTACTGTGGTATTCCAAACACCTAAATCGGCCTATACACGGGCATTGTTGGCCTGTAGGCCTGTAATGGAAATACGGGTAAATCGATTACTTACGGTAGCAGATTTTAATGACGAAAAGACCGTTGAAGTAAAGCCTGAACCTTTATCGCAGCGCGTTAAGCGACATGAGTGGCTCTATAAGCAGGAAGCCTTATTGCAGGTAACCAATTTGCACTTGAACTATGTGCAGTCGAGGGGGCTTTTTAAGGCAAAGGAAGTGGTTAGGGCGGTTGATGGTGTCAGTTTTGAGGTTTTTCCCCATGAAACCTTAGGCTTGGTGGGCGAATCAGGTTCTGGAAAAAGTACCATTGGTAAATTGGTGGCTGGTTTGATTGCCCCTAGTTCAGGAGAATTGTGCTATCAAGGAAAATCGTATGCTCATTTTAGTAACGAAGAAAAACGGGTTTTTCGAAGATCGGTTCAGGTGATTTTTCAGGATCCTTACGGCAGTTTAAATCCACGAATGACGGTATTTGACGCCATTGCAGAACCCATACGCGTGCATCAGTTACGTCATTCCTCTATAGAAGTACGTAAACGGGTACACGAATTGCTTGAGGAGGTCGGTTTGACAGCTGCTGCATCTGCTCGATATCCACATGAGTTTAGTGGCGGACAAAGACAGCGGATTGTTATTGCTCGTTGTTTGGCACTTGAACCATCATTTATCATATGCGATGAGTCGGTTTCGGCATTGGATGTATCGGTGCAGGCCCAGGTTTTGAACTTGCTTAAAAGTTTACAAGAAAAACTAGGCCTAACCTATATCTTTATATCACACGACTTGTCTGTAGTGAAGCATATCGCCGATCGGGTTATGGTTTTGCGGGCAGGGAAATGCGAGGAAATTCAGGAGGCTGACAAACTATATTTGCAGCCCGAAAGTGAGTATAGCAGGAAGCTCATTGCAGCGATACCTGTTTTAACAACTTAATTATGGCAAAATCAAAAAAGAATACGCTCAAAAAACAACTTCACAACCTTTCCGACGAAGTGTTGCGGATTTATCGGTCGTCTAAAAGCGAAAAGTCATATAACTACAAGGAAATTGCTGCCAAACTTAGGCTTACCGATGAGTTAGAGCGAGCTATGGTGCTCCAAGTAATTGAGAAGTTGCACGGGCAAGACATACTCGAAGAGGTTCGTCAGGGGTCTTTTCGTTTGCAACGCAAAGAAGCTTTGCTCGAAGGACAAGTTTCGATTACTGCCCGAGGTTTCGGTTTTTTAATTACTGAGGCAGGGGAGGATGATGTTTTTATACCTGAATCTAAATTGAAAAATGCATTGCCAAACGATACGGTGCAGGTTCGTGTAAAAAAATCGAGAGGTGGTGGGAAGCGTGAAGCTGAAGTGGTATCTATTGTAAAGCGCCACCGTGAATACTTTGTAGGTATATTACAACTCACTGATCGCTTTGCTTTTGTATCGCCCGACAGCAAAGAAATGGGTATCGATATTGTGGTTCCCCGAGATAAGCTTATGGGAGCCAAGTCTGGCCAAAAGGTGATTGTGAGATTTATCGATTGGCCCGCGAACCGCGATAATCCCTTGGGGGAAATTACAGAAATACTGGGTTCCCCCGGAGAGCATGATACCGAAATGCTCTCGATTATTGCGGAATTTGGCTTTCCGCTACACTTTCCGCCAGAGGTGATTCAGCAAGCAGAAAGTTTTAGCATTAGCATCAGTGATGCTGAGATTGGAAAGCGACGGGATATGCGCGAGATAACCACCTTTACGATTGATCCGGATGATGCAAAAGATTTTGACGATGCCTTGTCGGTTCAACGTCTCGAAAATGGCAATTATGAAATAGGAGTACATATTGCAGATGTTTCGCATTACGTAACGCCTGGCAGTCCGCTTGACCGCGAAGCCTTTAGACGGGCGACCTCGGTGTATTTGGTCGACCGCGTGGTACCCATGTTGCCTGAGAATTTGAGCAATATGGTTTGTTCTTTGCGTCCTAAAGAGGATAAGCTTACCTATTCCGCCGTTTTTGAAATGACGCTTGCCGGGGAAATCAAGTCGGAGTGGTTTGGTCGCACCATTATTCATTCAGACCATCGGTTTACCTACGATCAGGTACAAGAGATTCTGGAGCAAGGCGAGGGGCCTTTTCGTGATGAGATTAACCTGTTGAATGGCATTGCTCATCAATTGCGCGATGAAAGGTTCAGACGAGGATCAATCAGGTTTGAATCGGAGGAACTCAAGTTTAAGCTCGATGAAAATGGGAAGCCTCTTTCCGTATTTGTGAAAGAGCGGAAAGATGCCCATATGCTCATTGAGGATTTTATGTTGCTGGCCAACAAGCGGGTTTCGGCCTATGTGTCGGCTTTGGCGGGTGGGAAATACCGATCTTCCTTTGTGTATCGCGTACACGATGCCCCTGATATGGATCGTCTTAAGAGCTTTGCCCGCTTTGTGGAGCGTTTTGGTTATGAAATCAATGTTGGAAGCAGGAAAGATATCAGTGCTTCATTCAACAAACTGGTGGAAGATTTGGAGGGTAAGGATGAAGCCGACATCATTGAGTCGATGGCCATTAGGACCATGGCGAAGGCCATTTACACTACAAAAAATATTGGGCATTATGGGTTGGCCTTTCAGCACTACAGCCATTTTACCTCCCCCATTAGACGATATCCGGATGTGCTTGTTCACCGATTACTTGATTTGTACATGCAGGAGGCGTCGCCTGAGCAGCAGGAAAAGCTTGAAAAAGAATGTATGCATTGCAGTGAAAGGGAAAGGGCAGCGACACAGGCCGAGCGGGCATCTACCAAATACAAGCAAATAGAAATGATTCAGCATCGTGAGGGCGAGACCTTTGAAGGGATTGTAGGAAGCATTACTGATTTTGGCTTTTATGTGGTGATTGATTACAACCACTGTGAAGGTTTGGTAAGGTACACCAGCATGCAGGACGATAAATACTTTTTTGATGAAGACGAGTTTTGTGTGGTTGCTAACCGAAGCGGAAGGCGAATTCGATTGGGTCAAAAAGTATCGGTAATCCTAAAAAAAGCGGATATTCGCAATAGACAGGTTGATTTTGAATATGTAGTTCCAACGAATACTTAATGAAGGCAACAGAAGAAATAAAGCATCGAATAGCACGATTACAGCATATTGTGCATCAGGAATTGGTGAATTTGCCTTTGCCAAAACATCCGGCCCAATTGTATGAACCCATCAGCTATTTTTTGGCATTGGGAGGTAAACGCCTCCGGCCGGTATTGTGCTTGTTGTCGGCGGAACTCTTCGGGAAACCAGCTGAATTGGCCTTGCCGGCGGGCTTAGCTGTAGAGCTCTTTCATAATTTTAGTTTATTACACGACGATATTATGGACAAGGCTCCACTTAGAAGGGGAAAGCCTACAGTTCACGAGAAGTACAATACGGATGTCGCCATCCTTTCGGGTGATGCCCTAATGGTGTTGGCGTATGAACAGCTAGCCAAATCATCATCCGAACATGTCCCCGCTTTACTCCAATGTTTGAATAAAGTGGCGATGGAAGTATGTGAAGGACAGCAGTATGATATGGACTTTCAGGCGCGTGACTTAATTACGTTGGAAGAGTACATGCGTATGATTAAGCTTAAAACCTCTGTACTGTTAGGTGCGGCCATGCAAATGGGAGCAATCGTTTCTGGAGCATCTTCAAAAGACCAGCAGTTGGCTTATGATTTTGGGCTCTATACCGGACTTGCTTTTCAGGTGCAAGACGATTTATTGGATGTTTTTGGAGATTCTAAAAAGTTTGGCAAAAAGCCCGGAGGCGATATTTTAGCGAATAAGAACACCTATCTTAGGATTAAAGCCATGGAAGTAGCGGATGAAAATGGCCGTATTGCCATTGAAAGTTGGTATCAAGCCCCTGCCTCAGAAGCCAAGGTGCTGGAGGTGACCCACCTTTACGCCAGCTTGGGAGTGCGCCAAATGGCAGAACAGGAAATGCAAAGCTTACTGGATAAAGCCTTTCATGCGATTGAGGGCATTGAACAGGCCAATGATGCCGCCGTAGAACAGCTTAAGACTTTTGCCCATTACTTGATTTCGAGGGAAGAGTAAAGGCCATGGAAATAAGTAAAAACAAAAAAGCCCGGAATTTCCGGGCTTTTTGAATTTGATTTTTTTTAGTTGGCAACGTCTGCTTCGTTATTCGAAGGAATAACAGAAACAAATGAGCGGTCTGACTGTCCTTTACGGAATTCTACCTTGCCATCAACCAGGGCGAATAAGGTATGGTCTTTGCCGATGCCTACATTCTGACCTGGATGGTGTTTGGTGCCACGCTGGCGAACGATGATGTTGCCGCTTTGTGCGAACTGACCACCGTATATTTTAACACCCAGTCGTTTACTTTCTGATTCGCGTCCGTTCTTCGAACTACCGACGCCTTTCTTGTGGGCCATGCGTTATTTCTCCTGTCTTTTTTTAACCGATTGATTCGATGTTGATTTTTGTAAAGGACTGACGATGACCATTCATCTTCTGATAACCTTTACGGCGCTTTTTCTTGAATACCAGCACTTTGTCGCCTTTCAAATGAGAAACGACTTTGGCTGAAACTGTGGTACCGGACACATAAGGTGCACCAACTTTAACGCCTTTGTCATCGTTTACCAAAAGCACTTTGTCGAAGGTAATTGTGCTACCTTCTTCTGCTGCTAAACGATGCACATAAACGTGCTGGTCCTTTGAAACCTTAAATTGCTGTCCCTGAATGTCAACAATGGCAAACATGTTCGTGCGAATTTTAGAACTGCAAAGATAAGCGAATACTTAGAAATACAAAACCCTTCTTCAAAATACTCAGAAAGGATAATTAATCCCTACTACCAGGCTTGGGAAACGGTAACGGCCGGAGCTAGGCGGATCGTTAGAGAGTTCGCTTCGCCAGGTTTCACGCTTCCATTGGCGGTCGAAGAGGTGTTGGATAACCCAGCGTTGGTCTTCTACAAAGGCGGGATCACGCATTTTGATGCCTATATCGACACGAATGATGAAAAAACTAAAGTCATACCGCAATCCAAAACCGGTACCTATGGCAATTTCGCGATAAAAGCGATTGAAGCTAAAGTTGGCCAGGTCTTTTTTGATTGCCGTTGTATCTTTCATGGTCCAGATATTGCCAGCATCTAAAAATACGGCGCCTTGGAAATTGCCGAAAATGGGGAAGCGTTCCTCAAGATTGCCTTCGAGTCTGATTTCACCAAATTGGTCGAGACGACGCAATCCATAACTGCCATATGCACCCGGCCCCAAGGAGCGTGCCAGCCAAGCCCGGATGCTGTTGGTTCCTCCGGCGAAATAGCGTTTTTCGAGCGGCATGATGATGGAGTTTTGCAAAGGCAAACCTACTCCAACAAAAATCCGGCTGGCGAGCGTGGTTACATCCGACTGTTTCCAGTATTTCCTGTATTCAACATCGGCCCGGGTGTATTGGAAATAGGGTAGGTTTAATAGACGTCGCGGAACCGTGTCGGTTTGTATATCGAGCAGATTATAGAGGGCATGTAGACTGTTTCCGGCAAATTCGAGGTTTACGCGCATAAAGGTCCCTCTTCGGCTTAAATTATCTACCGAATAGGCCATACGAGAAGCCAGGTTGATGTAGTTGGTAAAGCTAAACTGAAGGAATGGGTCGTTGAGTTCGGTAATCAAGTTACTTAAATTTTGGCTTACCCGGGCTGTTCTGGCCAGAGAGACTTCAGCCGGGAAAAATTCAAATCGCTCCCGAGCCCGATTCATCCATAAATAGCCAAGATTGGCTTGGAGGATTTCACGGGTAAAATCGAGTCTGATTTGCCGATTGTAGCTTATGCCAAAACGGGTGCGGGGAGCAGTATAAAACCGTTCATTCCAATGGCGGAAGGGGAATAAGAAGCGGGGGATGGTGAGTGAAGTGCCAATACCGTATTCCAAGGTATTGAAGGTGGTGCGTGAGAGTACGTCGGTGGCTGTAACGTTTTGTTGCGATTCTACCCCTGCGTTGAGCCTGAATTCAAGTAATTCGCCCCCGCCAAGTACATTTCTTCGCACTTCAGTTATGCTTCCGGCTATACCAAACAACGAAATGCTATTGGTACTTACCTCACTATCGAGCTTGAGCTGACGTTTTTTTGAGGGTGTAAGGTTAACCAATACATTTAGCTTACGTGTTGAATCATTGGGAATAAGCCGAATGTTGTTGTACCCAAATACCTTGAGGTCGGCAATGCGGCTTTGAGTGAGTCGCATGGCCGATTCTGAAAAGATAAGGTCTTTGCGAAATAGCATGTTTTGCACCAAGATATCTTTGCGGATGCTTGGTGGTACCCGATCAATAAAATAATATTGGCTTCGTTCAATGGTATCGCGCAAAAGGGTGTCAGCTTGTTGTTGGAAAGCCTGAAAATCTACATTGACAATGATGCTATCGAAGGAAAATTGCTCGAAATAAAAGGGTTCTTTGGGCCGTTTGATGCGGATGTTTACATCAACCCGGTGGTTGCCAAGTGTAGAATCAATTTCGAAATAGATGAGTTCGCGGTTAAAATAGAAAAAACCCATTTCGCGCAGATAGGTGGAAATGCGTGCACGGGTTCGGCTGAGTTGGTCCGCATCAAATGGGATACCCGGCCGAAGGCCGAATTCACGACTTTCATACATATGAAAAAAAACGAATTCATCGATTTGGGAATGTGTGAGTTCGTAATGGATGTTGTTTAGCTGGTAACGTGGGCCTGGTTCAATTTGATAGATAATTTGTGCCTTTTTTGGATTCCGGCTCGATCGTTGAACCGTGGCGCTCACTTTGCCATAGAAATAGCCTTTGTCGAGCAAATAGGCCTGAAGATTTGCTTGACCTTCGCGCAAACTCGCCGAATCAAGTAAGGCAGGTGGCTCTCCAAAACTGCTATTTAGCGCATGCTGTAGTCTGCTTTGTTGACCTCTGGTGGCGCTTACATTGAACCATGCCTTAGCTCTAAAAATCCCCAAAAATTTACGATTGGGGCGAGGACGAAGCAAGGGCTGCATTTCGTCGCGATGCGATTTATCTATACCACTTATCTTGTTCTTAGTAATTAAAACCTCATCTTCGTACAGCCGTTTGGTTACATTGCAGGCACTGCTCGCCAGAAGCAATAAGGCAAGCGGCATCAATAGGTATGGCTTAAATGCAGACAAAATGTTAAGCAAGGCGGAGGTAAAGATAATCGCTTCCTTAAAACTCAAAAAACATCAACAGGAAACAGGGCTTTTTGTCGCCGAAGGTGAAAAAACGGTGACCGAAGCTTTGGCTTTAGGTTGGGAGCCTGAATTTTTGGTTTTACGAGACGACGCTAGGGATCAACTGATTGAATCTGAGTTTTTTAAGCATGCAAAAAGGGTGAAGCCAGCTGATATGGACAGAATGTCGCAGCTGAGTACAGCCTCTTCGGTGCTTGCTGTTTTTCGTCAAAAAAAAATGGAAATAAATGATTTTCCCGGAGGTAAATCCTATGTATTGGGCCTTGAAGGCATTAAAGATCCAGGAAATTTGGGAACCATCATTCGTATTGCCGATTGGTTTGGTTTGGCCGGACTATATTGTTCACCCGATACGGTTTCGCATTGGAATGCCAAATGTGTACAGTCCTCTATGGGCTCTGTTTTCAGAATGGCGGTAGTATATACCCATTTGGAAGACCTGGTTTTACAAGAAGGTAGGGAACGCATTTATGCGACAGTACTCGGAGGGGCAGACATCCGTAAGCATAAGTTTGGTGAAGGAGGCATTGTGCTTATTGGCAGTGAATCATTCGGCTTGTCGGAAGGCTTACGTAAGGCTGCAGGCTGGCATATATCCATCCCCGCTTTTGGTGGTGCCGAGTCGTTGAATGCCGCAGTGGCAACAGGCATTGTGTGCTCGTGGCTAAGGGCTTGATGGTGTTTTGAGATGGAGTAAAAAAAAAGGCCGCATTTGCATGCAACCTTTTCGACGTGCCCAGGACTGGACTCGAACCAGCACAGGAATACTCCCACTACCCCCTCAAAGTAGCGTGTCTACCAATTTCACCACCTGGGCGTGAAATGTGGTGCAAAGATACGCGCAGTTTTGTTCGACGCAAGAGGAGAGCCTGAATATTTATTTAATCTTTTTACAGCGGTGTGGTGGTTCTTTACTGGCGTTTAATGCTTGATAAATTTGAACTGACGTATATCCTCGTTGGAATAAAGTCGGAGCATATAGGTTCCCGCCTGAAGTTGGTTGATGGGTATTTCCAAAATCCGGTTGCCTTCAGGGTTGAAGCTTTGTTGTAATATACTTCGGCCCCTGATGTCTTGTATGCTTAATTGCAGCTGGTAAAGTCCTTCGGGAAGCTGCAAAAACAAATGATCGTTTGCCGGATTCGGATAAAGTTTCAGGGCTTGCAAGAGGTTTTCGGTCACCTGGGTGGTATTTACTTCGTAGGTGATGGGAATGCAAATGGTGTCGTTGCTTGCGTTCATGTCGCCTTGCATTTGTACCCATACGCACAAATCGGCGGTGGTGGTGGTGCTCGCGCTTAGGCCCGTATTAAAGGTGTAGCTAAGTGAGTCGCCCGGATTAAGCACATTGGCAAAAATATTTTCAGCGACAATGGTTCCGGATCCAAACTGATACCTTACAGTCATGGCCTGATTGGGAAGGTCACCTCCGTTGGCTATCCGTACTTGGGGGGCAACAGGGCTGGTGAAAACGTCATTGGCGTTTATATTCATGATACTCACGGTGGACATGTCTTGTAGTTGGGGACGGCTGGTTTCAACGCTGAGTAAAAAATCCTCGGTAAACCGGCTACGATAACTGGCCCAGCTACCCCCCAATACTTCGTACGCCCGATAAGAAATGGGAGGGGTGAGGTCGCGGGCTAGGGTGATGGATGATCCACCGGGCATCTCCCAAAGCAGGTAAAATCCGCCAGTGGTAATGGTAACCGGACTGCTTAGGGGAAGGGTGCTGTAACTGTTTAGCCCAAAGCTGCCCGAACCGGCGAAGGTAGAATCAAGCAAGGTCCCGGGGGTACCACCAGGGCCATCGTCGGCATATATTTTTAAATGACAGCCCTGATTGGTTGCGTCGGCTGTAATGTACATGCGATATGCATCAATCCGGCAAGGAGAAAAAGGAGGTTTGAAATAATAGCCAATGCCTCCCGAACCACCTGACCAACTCAGGCCACCACCATCGGGCAATCCGTCAGAATAATCAAGTATCATGGATACCTGTGTAGTATCAACTGCAATGATTTTGGTGCGAAGGCTGTTGTTCGCCGGTACCAAATCGCCGGTTATGCCCGAAATGGTGGTATTCATGTCATAAATGCCACTTATTACCGGGGTCAATGGATTATTAAGGTTGATGAGCGTGTCGAAACCGGCGGCAAGATTGGCTACGCTTGCTGTATTGCTAAGCGTAGTCGTGCCGGGCCTACTAACCGAGCTACTTACGTTGATGATAGGTAAATTCTGGTTTCCAAAATTTTTGATGTTGGTTACCAGCATAGTGGGCTCTCCTTGTTTTACAAACACCCCTCCGTTGCCTTCGGCCATATTCCAGTTAACGCCACCATCTACGGCCTGATAGGTGACGTTGGGTGGATATTCGAATTTAACAGTGTAATTGCCGGAGGGATACATGTTTTTGCTATGCTGAAGCCCTAATTGTCCCGTAATATTTTCGATACCAATGGTGATATCGTTATTCATGGTAAGTCCGCTTAATGACTGGTAATTGTAGGTGATGCTTTTGTCGGCGCGGTTTAAAATGATTTGGAAAGTATTTGAGCCGGTATAGGCGGGTATGGAATTTTGCCAGTAGGGTACATTAATGAAGCTCACCACGATGCTGTCGGCATTGGAGTAGTAGTAGCATTGCCCTGGGTTTCCGGCACCGTCGAAATTCAAGTCAGAAAGCAGGGGCGCTATAAAATCGTTAGGTGCTGCTGTATTAGGGATGGTAGGGAAGGGCGAAGCGATATTAAATCCGTTAAAGGTTAGGTATCCATTAGAGCCTATCCAAACCTGGCTTGGGTAATACCAATAAAACTGAAAACCATCTATCCATCCAAAAGGACCAACAACATTATCGTCGCTAAGTCCGGTGACTTGTGTGCCAATCGTGGTAATGTCGAACCAAGCATAGCTTGGTCCGCCGGGTTCATTGGAGTCTTTCCAAGTGTATCCAAACAGGTCGGGTCCACCAGCGCCCCATTGTGCACTGGTTCCCAAGGTAAGGCTAAGTGCCAAGCATAAAAGTAATAATTGTTTCATAGCAAGAGGTTTATGAAGTTAAATATAGCGATTTTTTTATGTGTAGCATTGCTAGCTGGTTTTACCGATGGGCGGGCCTGGAATTATGGGGCACTCGCTGTTTTAAATGGTTTTTTTATTTTTTGTTGAGATTTACTTTGTATATAAAAATGAGCTATTATTTTTGAGAATCTAAAATGCAGTGTTTGGTGGTAGAACGAATCTTTCTGATGATTGTGTCCGTATTGAGTTTTGGCCAAGGCGTATTCGCGCAGTCGTTTTATTGGAATTCAGCGGCAATCAGGTTGGGGTATCAGCAGACCTCACCCTTTGCTTATGAACGCAGTGATGGTTCACTCGTGCGTGTAGGGGCCTATCACGCACCGAGTATAACGCTTGGACCTGTATTGGATTATCGGGCATATGAATTTAATCAGGATGCTTCCGTAGGGATTTTAGCAGAACCTACTTTTGGCTTTTATCTGCCTTTATCTGTTGATTATGTTTTTAACATACTTGAGAGTATTGGGGTTACTTATATGGTGAATGTACCGGCTTACCTTCAGTTTAATTATGGCAATTTTAGCACGACAGAAACTGCCATGGAGCGCGGTGTAGGGATTGGAGTGGGGGTAAATTACTTTTTAATGGGGAATGCATGGTACCGAAGTACTGAGAGTAACGATATGAATTTTGAAGGAGCGGGGCTTTCAGGCTTCTTGCTGAGTGCGCGGCTGTCTTATCGCTATTGGAGCAGTAACAATAAATTAAGAACCATCAATTTGAGCTATTCAGTTGGAGGTACAGAGCAGGTAAGGGGCCAGGATTTCCGAAGGCAGATGATTGGATTATCTTTTGCTGCATTTAATTATTAAATATTTAAGTCGAGCAATAAAAAAATATCATGTCTATTAAGCCTTATGCGCTACTGCTGTTTATAGCTTTTTTTTTTCAAGTGGAACTTTCTGCTCAATCGTTTTACTGGAAAACTGCTGCTGCGCGTTTTGGATTTCAAAATACAGCACCTTATAGTTATACACTATCCGGCAATTCGCAGCGTATGGTTGAGTCGGCCTTGGCGCCAAGCTTAAGTATAGGGCCGATACTCGATTTTAGGGTCTATGAGATTAATTCGAATGCTTCGGTGGGTTTGTATGCTGCTCCTTCCATTGGGCTGTATTTGCCTTTGTCGATTGACTACATTGACAACATTGTGGATGACGGTGTAACCGCATACCTGATCAATGCACCGCTCTACTTTCAGTTTAATTATGGTAATTTTAGTACTACTAAAACTATCATGGAACATGGATTTGGGCTAGGGGTAGGGTTGAACTATTTTTATATGGGAAATCCCCACTACCGATATTGGGAGGCTGAAAGCAGCAGTTTCGAGGGCGGCGGCATGGATGGTTTGCTTTTTAGTATGCGGTTTTCTTACCGGTTTTGGTCGAAGTCTAATGCCTTAAAAACGATTAACATCGCATATTCTGCCGGTCCAAAGCGAGTGGTCGCCGGTTCTCCTTTCAGGATGCAACTCTTGGAGTTTTCTTTTCCCATTTTTAGAAATTACTAAACCATACATGCTTTATCATTAATCTTATGAAAAAATTACTACTTTTCACCTTACTTGCCCTAGGTTTTTCGGCCCATCAAGCTTCTGCTCAACTTTGGTATTCCTTTGCCTTGCGCGGAGGTTATGGCACTACAGTGCCTTATGTGAACGACCCCTCTACTTGGCTCATTTCGTATGAATTCGGGTCTGATTTGGATTTTACACTTACCAATTTTGATGATGATTTAGGTTTAAGCTTGTCTGCAGCCCCCGGATTTGGACGGGGTATAGCACTTAATATGAATCGTGCTAATCTGTTTACTTTTAACAGTCCGATAACGGTGCAACTTAAATATGGTGCCTTTGCAAGCCAGGAAACTGCAAAAGAACATGGGGTTGCTTTTGGGGTGGGTGTAAATCCACATTACTTTTTGAATTTGGAACGGACGAATGAAAACCCAAACGACCATGGAGCGCTGTTTATATTACAACCGGTAGTTCGTTTAAGTTACAATAGCTGGTCGAGCTCTAATTTTATGCGTTCGATAAGCATTATGGCTACTTTTGGCCCTACTGAGCAAATTAATGGTATAACAAGTAGCCGGAGTGGTGTCTTTGTTTCGTATGCCAGGTATTTTAATTACTAAAGAATAATGGATCAGATGAGAATTAAAGTTTTAACTGCGGGCTTCTTTTTATTGTTGCTCGTTTCCGCCAATGTGCTTGCGCAAAATCAACTAAAAATTCTCAATCCGGATGACTACAAACGGGTAAAGAAGAAATTCCCCAAGGCCAATTATGTAGAGCTTAGCACCAAAAAGACCATCTATTACGAAGAAGCCCCAAAAGGGTCTAAAGAACCCTTCATTTGGCGACATGTAGAGGAAACAGACAGGATTTCGGTCTCTAACCAGCGATACCATTTTTTCAGGTTGGTCACAAATGATTTTATGGAGCTTGAAAAAGCGAATTTTTGGCGCATTGACGGCAAAAAGTTACAAGTTGTAAAACGCCAGCCTGAGGTGGAAATGATTGAGCAGGACGGGGTTTTTCATGCGAATTATAAGATGCTCACCTTTATAGAACCGGTTACCTTGCCGGGTGAAATTTTTCGTTCGCGATTGGCATACAAGGTCAACAGTGTTGCCCATGGTAGCTTGTTTTATTTTTCGGGCGATTTTCCTGCTGAGCAATCGGTTGTAGAAGTAGTGGTGCCCAGTTGGCTTAAAATTCGTTTTGAGCACATGAATTTCGATGGACACGACATCAAGGTACAGCAACGTAACGAAGGTAAAAACATAGTATATAGCTATTCTGTAAAAAATGTAGATGGTCATAAACGCGAGGGTATGTTGGCTGGTGGGATGCATTATCAACCCTATGTAGTGATTATCCCGGAAGAGATGAATCACCCGAAACGGGGTAAGGTTCGCATTTTTAAGGACCCTTCGGATGTGTACAAATGGAACAAGCAGATGGCTGATCTTACGGAAAACAACCCCAAAGCCATTCAAAAGCTCGTTGACGATATTACCGCAGGCAAAGAAGGTAAGGAGAAGATTGAGGCGGTGTATTATTGGGTGCAAGACAATATTCGTTATTTGGCTTTTTTAAATGGTTTGGCAGGTTTTGTGCCCGATGCATGTCAGAATGTGGTAGAAAAAAAGTATGGCGACTGTAAAGGCACCGCAAATCTGCTCAAAGAAATGCTCGGTTTGGCTGGCTTTGATGCGCGTTTGGTTTGGATTGGCACAAGGAATGAAAAGCCACTTTCGAAGCAAGTACCTACAATTGCCAGCAGTAACCACATGATTGCTGCAGTAAAATGGGAAGATGAATGGTTAATCTTAGATGGCACCAGCAGGTTTATGCCCATAGATGAAATTTCTGATCAAAATCAAGGCCAAGAAATCATGATTGAAGGTAAAGGCGCTGAGCCCTTCATTATGACCAAGGTGCCTGAATTGCCGCTTACGGTAAACACACGTTCAAACCGATTCGATTTACGACTCAATCTCGAATCTGCTGAGCTTATGGGGGTGCAAAAATCACACCTGAAAGGGGCTCACCGTACGGAGTTTCGCTATTACTACAATAGTGTAGCCCAAAAAGATCGCGAAGAGTTTTTGCAGAATTATTTAGGTTCTGGACAATCGTATAAAGGCATGAAAAACATTCAATTTGAATTGCCTAAGGATTGGAAGAGTCCTATTCAGTTGGAAGCCAATGTGATGTACCAAAACTTAGCCCTTGTACTGGATGATGAACTGTATTTGCCCACCATGATTCACCAGAATCTTAAGCGCTTTCAACTGCCGGAAGAAAGGGTGGGGGATCTTACCCTTGACCGGAAGAGCTTTTTAACAGATACGGTAGTATACCATATTCCAGAAGGTTACGAGGTGTCTTATCTCCCTGAAAAAGTGGATGTTAAGCGCGGTAAATATTTTTTTCAGGCCGATATCAAAACAGAAGGCCGCCAGCTTCACGTAGTGCGCAATATCGGGATCGAGGATTTTATCATCAAAAAACAAGATTTTGATGCGTGGAATAAGGATATCGGATTTATGAAAGCCTTTTATGAAGACCGTATCATTTTAAAAAAGCAGTAACCAACTTGTATAAATCTAAGTAAGCTATGAATGTAAAAAAGCTATTGGCCATTGGGCTAATCACCATGTGCTCAGTTTCGGCCATGGCCCAGAGCGCATCAGAAAGGCGTAAGGCCCAACAAAAAACAAGTGCTCTGGAAAAGGATTTCGATATGTCGGATCCGATTTTTAAGAAAAAAGAGATACCGGAGGAGTGGAAAGACCGCTCGGCGATTATTCTGGGTGAACGCATTGAATTCACCTATGGCATTGAAAATAGCAGCAGATTTGAGGGTAAAGTCAGAAAGCAATTTTTATTGCTCGACAAATCGGCGGTAGAAGATTTTGGGACATTTGTATTTAATGACTCTGAAAGCGGTAGAACAGGTATTCAAATCATTAAGGCTGACGGAAGCACCAAATTGGTAGATATGAGTGAAGCCGTAGGTATAGACGAGGAAAGTAGCAGCCGGAAAAGCATGTTTTCTTCCTATGAACAGCGTAAATACGATTCCAAAAAAATTGCGCTCAGCGGTTTGGAGGTCGGCGACATCATTGATTATGTGGTGGTATCAAAAGGTGATTTTGGCTTGATGTGGCTGCCATCATGCAGTTACTTGCTTGAGATTCCCTTTAAGGCGGAATACCCGGTTTTAGAAAAAAGCATTCAAATTACTTTAAAGCGCGGTTACTACATCAATGCAGTAAGTACCAACGGTGCACCTAAGCTCAGGGCAGTATCAGATGCCAGCAATGCGCGTATTCAAACCTATGCCTTAACGGCCAAAATGATGGACGATGAGGGTGTGGCAGGCTATATTTTTACGCACAAGGTTGTTCCTCAATTACGTGTGCAAGTTTGTTATGCCAAAAAGAATCAATACAATGAGACCTTTATTGGTGATATGGGCTCCGTAAAGTCTAAGGTAGGTCCCGACGAAGTTCAGCGAGCAATAGGTTTCAAACGAGCGTTCTTAGTCAATGGACGTTCTGCTAAGGTTGGAGGAACCACTTACATTATGTCGGGTTACAAAAGTGAAATTAACAATTATCGCATGTGGGCGATTCGCTATCTCAAAAAAGAGACGGATCCAATAAAAGTTGCCGATGCCCTCTATTTTAAAATCAGGTATGACTACTTTTTTGGTGATTATCAAGGTGCATCAAGTCGTTTGGATGATGAATTATCCGCGGTGCTGCTTTCTGAGGTATTGCGTCAGTTGAAAATGCCGGCTGAAATTGTTGTGGTGCCGGGTAAAGACCGCAGCAGTTGGGAGAATTTGATTTCCAACTATGAACTGTATTGGGTAGTGCGGGTAAAAACCCCCAAACAAACCAAATACTATTACCCCATTGGAATGCACCGCATGCCCGACGACGGCTTTTGGCGCCTCGACGGTCAAAAAGGGCAGATTTATGAATTTGATACGAAACTGAATAATCCATCGAAATACCATCCAAATTACAAATACAAATTTGTAGAAATGCCTGCCAGTCCGGCTAACGAAAACAAAATTGTATACAAGGCAGATGTGAAAATTCAGGAGGACTATAGCCTTAGGCTTACTACCATGAACACCTATTCAGGCCAGGCCAAATACATCGGCTTTGGTTATGCCTTGTTGAACGAAGATTTGGCAAAGGCCGAGAAAAAGCATCTCGAGCGGTATGAAGGGGTGAAGACTGAGAAGGTTTCAGACAAGCGAAAAGCGGGTCAAAAAGCCAAGGTAGATGAATTTGACCGGGAAGAAAATGCTCGCAAAAAGCAGGAAATTCTTGAAAACCGGTTGAAGCGCAACTACAGCTTTAAAGAATTCAACAGCTTTGAGCTGGTTTCGGATGGTCGATTGCCAAAAACTCCTAATCTAGAGTTTAAGCAGGATTACGAAATTGAAGATGTAGTTACCCGTGCTGGTAATAACCTGGTCCTCGAAGCAGGCAAACTCATTGGTAAGTATAGTAAAGTGGATACAACCAAAGAGCGGAAATACGACATCATGTACGATTACCCTATGGAAATTGATTGGGAGTACAGGATTGAAATACCGGCCGGTTATCAGGTAGAAGGGTTACAAAACCTGCACGTTAATGTAAATAATGCCACAGGTATTTTCGAATCGAAGGCGAGCGTAGAAGGAAATATCCTGAAAATTGAAATTAAGCGCAACTACCTGCAAAACTATATGCCTGCAACAAGTTGGCTTGATTTTGCTGCCTTCTTGAATGCTGCAGATGATTTTAGCCAACGTAAGCTGGTATTAAAGAAGATTTAACATATATCACTTAAATTTAACCCCGGATCACCAAAGATCTGGGGTTTTTTTATGAGAAGCATTACACTACTACTGTCCATTGCCTTGCTACTGCTTATTGATGATGTGCAAGCGCAAGTTATAGTTCGCGGATTTGGGATTTCTACGGGTTTCAGCACCACGGCGCCCGCCAAGGTATTGCACCCCCAACCGAACACCCTGCCGCTTTTCACCGATTCTTTTAATCGGGAATCTAAAAATGCGTTTCTGATTGGTTTAAGCTTACCCTTATACCTGCGGTTAGCTTCTTTTAACAACGAAAGCTCTCTGGCGATTCATACGGTACCCATGTTGGGTGCGTATATCGCAGGTACAAATTTCGAAGAGGGTTATGACAGTTACTACGGGGAATTTGGCCCCTACGGGGTGCCCCTTTACATCAGCGTACCCCTAGTTTTACAATATAGTCGGGGGATGCTAGCCAGCCCTGAATCTATAGCCGATCGTGGATTTGGTGTAGGATTAGGAATGGAGTATCAACTGATGCTCGATAAGTTTGCACACTATCCCAATGGCGCTGAAATTGCCACATATGAAGTGGGTAGCACCATACTGTGGCGACCTGTTGCCCAGCTATCGTATCGGTATTGGAATGCTTTTGATGTTCCGGTAGAATTATCCTTGCATGCATCCTATTGGCGCGACCAATTCAATGGGCAGTCGGTGACACGACCAACTTTTCGTCTCAGCTGGGTAGCTTATCTTAATTATTAGGGTTAAAGTTTGTTTGGATAGTAATTCTATCCATGTACTTCGGGCTATGTTCATTTCCTCCGCCAAAGGTGTAGTCAGCAGCGTTTTTGCTCAATGGGCGTAACTGGCCTTCTCCTTCTACATCCCAACTAAGTAGTTCAATGTTTATAGAGCCAATGCTGTCGGGAAAGGCCAGTAAGTCCGGAGCAAGTGTCAATCGCAGGCTTCGATCGGAGGTGATTTTGAGTGTGGGTGTCGCAGTAACCTGTTTGAGGCTGCCATCTTCCTGCACCTGAGCCAGGCTGCTTTGCCAGCCTCCCAAACCAAGTGCCCAAGCAAATACTCCCGATTGTAGTGTGTAATTCATCGGTGCATAATACCCGAGGCCCTTGCCATTTATCCCTATAAGTAGTTTGAGATAAAGGTGATCAAAGCCGTTGGGCGGGTTCCAGCTGGTAGAAAATGGGCTGTGCATGCTGATGTCGAGCTGAATACTGTGCCCTTGCCGGCTGACTGTTAATGCTGCCAAATCGCCATAACGATTACTGCCAAACGCAATCGGATAGCGGTATTTTTGGTTAGGTCCCCAATCATCAGCTTTCGGATCGTTTTGCCTGGCCAATAGGAGTAGGGGCAAGTCGGTTTGAATGCTTAAGCGCTCCGCGTCGGTTAAGCGTCCTTTTTGAAAGGCTAAAATTTGAATTTGCTGCTTCCCATAAGGGAAGTTTAGTAAATTCAAGGGTAAACTAAACTTCCCTTCATTCAAAATGGCAGGAAAAACCAAGCGTTGTAGGCCATTCACCAGGGCAACGATGCTATCGGCTTTGCGGTAGCTTCCTTTAATGATTAAACTATCTTGCTGCCAAAGGGTAGACGGAAGTGGGGTGATCTGCAAGTTGTTCCCAAATTGTTGGAAAGTACCCGTGCCAGGCGCTGCTTCAAAAATGGCAAAGGATTTTGGACCTAAGGAGAGGTATTCTAATCGGCCCGAAAAGGAAGACCCCAATTGTACCTCACCAAATTTCATGAGCATGTGCGCATCGCCCTCATAGCCGTCAAAATCGACACGGGCACGATAAATAGGCTCGTCAGAGCAGTTAAATAAGACGTATTTTGTTTCGTTTCGATGGTTTAAACGGTAAAACAACAAGCCATTTTGTTCGCTGTCATCGGCCAATACCTCGAGCTTACCCCGACTAAAGGCCTTGCTTGATTTGCGAATATGGATAAGCGCTTGTACAAATTTGAAATCTTTGCTTAGGCTATTATGTTTATCGAAAAGATTTTCCCGACCATTTTTAAGACCTTGCTCAGTACCATAATATATTACCGGTATGCCGGGTATGGTGAGGATAAAAGCCAGTGCTTGTTTGCTGGCAGCATCACCATACAAGGCTTTAAATCGCGGCATATCGTGATTATCGATGAAGTGCAGCTTTTGCCAAGGCAGTGGGAAAAAGCTATCGGATTGGGCCAGCCGGTAAGCGATCTCGCTCGTAGTGAAACCGCCTCCAAATACCCGCTGTATGCTTTGTAACATAGGGAAGTGAAGGATGCCATCCATTTCGGGATGATCGGGAGTTCCCAAATATTGGGCAGCTTGTTGCTCGCCTTTGTTGCTGAAAGGAGCGGAGTGTACCCAGGTTTCACCAAAGGTGTAAAAGCTACTTTGGCCTTTGCTCAAAGCATGCGGATAAAGGCCAGGCGAAAGGCTATTGCTGTCATGCAAAAATTGATTCCAAAAAGGATGGTCGACGTAAAGGGGAGTATCAAAGCGAATGCCATCGATGCCTACACTGTCTATCCAGAAGCGAAATGAGGATTTTAAATCGTCTATGACCACCGGATTACTGGTGTTCAGATCGTCCAAATCGCTCATTTGCCAGTGCAATCGTTGTAAACTGTCTTGGTAATTTTCTATGGATGGTGTAAAATGGTAAATCGCTGCCTGGCGGTGCGCCAACTTACGGGCATCGTTTAAGTCAAAAGGAGGTTGTTCAGGAGCCCCTCTTCGGCTGAAGTTTTTCTGTGGGTTTTCGGGATGGTAAGGCCCCGTATAGGTGAAATAATCGCCGGTATGGTTGGTAACCACATCTTGAATAAGCCGAATGTTTTGCGCCTTGAGTTTCCGGGCTAAGTTTTGATAGGTTTGTAAATCGCCTAAATGCGGATCAACTTGGGCAAAATGACTGGCCCAGTATCCATGATAGCCGCCAATACTGCTATCGCGCGACCATACTACATTTTTTACCGGAGGGGTTAGCCACAAAGCGGTAATTCCCAGTTCTTTGAGGTACGGAATATGTTGTTCAATTCCTACAAGATCCCCACCATGGTAGCTGTGTTCCCGCTGGATATCGTATTCTCCAAATCCCAAATCATTGTTGCTGCTGTCGCCATCGGCAAAGCGGTCGGTCATGGCAAAATAGATAATGTCGTCTTGCCAGGCTTCAAGGTTGCGCACAACTTCTTTTTGAGCTGGCGTATTGCAACCCACGATCAAGCAGGTCAGCAGATAAAGGAAATGGCGGTTTTTCATGGACGAAGTAAAAAGGAGAGGGGGGCATCGGCACGTTCACGCCAAGCAACTTCGTTGTGCTCGGCACCTTCGAATTTCTTTGACACGAAGTTCGATTCGTTTTGCCAATAGCTTATTTGGCGAAGAGCCAAGTTAAAAGCTTCCTGATGGGGTTCATACCAGGCGTCGAGTGTTTCGGTGCCATAATCCATGTACAAGAGGTGGCGCTCGTGCGATTTAAGGGCTTCGGCCAGCCAATTTCGGTAACCTTCAGAGAGATCTTGACGGTTGCTCACCAAGCTCAATGGCCAATGTGTGCTCAGGCAAGCAGCACCGAAGAAATGCTCAGGATAGCTGGCCAGCGCATAGCTGCTGATGAGGCCTCCCATGCTCGATCCCATGATAAAGTTGTAGCGCTGATCGAGATAAGTACTGTATTGGCGCTCAATAAAGGGTTTCAGTTCTTCAACCAGCCACTGTAGGTAGGTGGCGCCGGTGGGATTTCCTTTGTTTTCGCTCAAAAGGATTTGTTGCAGGCTGTCGGCTAAGGCATCGAAAGCCGGTTCCGGAAGATATTCGCTGTAGCGGTTATTGCTGTGCCAGATACCCACAATCATGGTAGGCACAATGGTGCCGGCATCAATGAGACGCTGCACGGTGCGATGCAATTGCCAGGGCTGACCGCCAAAAGCATCTTCTTCGCGAAAGAGATTCTGTCCGTCTTGCACATAAAGTACAGCCAGAGGTTCACCCGGAATTCTGCCTGTTGGGGTCCATACATCTACGTAGCGATGGCCCAGTTGATGCTTTTCAGGGAAGTAATACCGACTTATGCTGCTGCCATCATCGAGGGCAAATTCTTCGTTCATTTCCTGAGCCAGAGCAGGTTTCAACAGCAAGCAGCTTAAAAAGAAAAAGATCAGGTTTCGCATGGCTTACAATTTTTGCCTGAAAGTACGGATTAGGGGCGAAAAGAGGAAAAAGTAATGATTTATGATTTATGATGGATGATTTAGGATATGTCCTTGCCTGATGTAGGTTGTCACTTTTCTTTCAACCTTCGGTTAATTTTAGTTTAAAGTTAATCGTTTATTTCT
>JBKBSO010000046.1:0-551 GCA_046291695.1 Bacteroidia bacterium | reverse complement strand
AGATGGTGCGCGCCGGGCCGGCGCTGTTCGCAGATGACACCCCGATCCGGATGCAGCGTGGTTGAAAAGCCGGCAAGGCCCAGACTGCCCGGATGTGGAGCTACGTGCGCGACGAAAGACCGTGGTGCGGACAGGCGCCCCCATGCGCATGGTATCTGTTCAGCACCGATCGAAAAGGAAAGCACCCCGTGTCCCACCTTCAGGGATACAAGGGCGTGGTGCATGCCGACGGCTACACCGGGTTCAACGGCATCTTCGGCAACGATCTGGCGACCGAACAGGCCTGCATGGTCCATGTCCGCCGGAAGTTCGTCGACATATTCGAACGCGACGGCTCCGCCATCGCCAGGGGGGCCATCGAGCGGATCGCCAGTCTGTATGCGGTCGAAAAAGAGGCGCGCTACAAGCCGCCCGGAGAGCGGGTCGCGCTGCGGCAACACAAAGCCATGCCGATCTTCGACGACCTGGAGGCTTGGCTGAGAGACCAATTGCCAAAGATCTCGGGCAAGACGCCGCTCGCGGAAGCCATCCGATATGCACTGGGACGTATA
>JBKBSO010000045.1:0-563 GCA_046291695.1 Bacteroidia bacterium | reverse complement strand
GCGGTGAACAAAGGCCAATTGGATGCAGCGACCGCCGCAGCGGATAACAAGACTGATGCATTGGGCAACAGCACAGCCAACAACTTAGGTGGTGGTGCAACCTATGACAGTACGACAGGTGCAGTGACAGCACCGACCTATACCGTGAATGGCACAGACGTGAACAACGTAGGTGCTGCGATCAGTGAATTAGACAAAGGTTGGAACTTAGCCAGCAATGGTGCCAATGCAGGTGCGATCAAAGCGGGAGATACGGTCGATATCGGCACAGCAGCAGGCGAAACGAACTTACAAGTTGCGAAGAGTGGCAACACCATTCAATACAGCCTAAGCCGTGACCTTGACCTAGATAGCGTGACCGCAGGTAACAGCAAATTAAACAACAGTGGCTTAACCATCACAGGTGGACCAAGCATCACCACAGCGGGCATTGATGCTGCGAACACCAACATCAGCAATGTTGCAGATGCGACCACAGCAGACCAAGCGGTGAACAAAGGCCAATTGGATGCAGCGACCGCCGCAGCGGATAACAAGACTGATGCATTGGGCAACAGCACAGC
>JBKBSO010000044.1:0-568 GCA_046291695.1 Bacteroidia bacterium | reverse complement strand
ATACGTGACCCGTACGTACAGTGGTGTGAGAGGCGCACCCCATCAGCGACAGCTGATGGGGCCGTCTACTCGATTAGTGGCTGCCATTCTATGTTACGTTAATATCTAAATAGCTTCCCCAAAAATCTGCATCAGAAAATTTGTATTCAAACAAGTCGTCTTCGTCAAGTGGTCCGTACTCATTTACAAATTCGTTTAATAAAGATTGAGTTTTGTCTATAAGCTTGGTAATAGCAATATTACGTTTGTTGTCTGTGTTCAATACAAAACTTTCTTCAGAATTTTCAACTACAATATCCTTTTCAATTGAAGTATCAAAGGTCTTACCAGTAAAACTATTATATTTCTCAGTGTATCCTTTCTCGTTTAGAAACAAAAATCTACCATATTCATAGGAGGGAACTCCGCTGTCTGTTATCAACTTTTTAATTTTACGGAGATTCGATTTTATTTCATTGATTTTAAGTTCTTTTGCTTCTTCTTCAGATTGTTCAGAGTAATCTGTTTCTATAACTGGTCTCTCACCGATTTCCTTAATTTGTTGTTGAAGTTCTGATATAGTTGAAAC
>JBKBSO010000043.1:0-570 GCA_046291695.1 Bacteroidia bacterium | reverse complement strand
TTATATCATCTTCAAATCATATCATCTTCAAATCAATCAATCTTCAAATCGACTAATCTCCTTCTTCAATCCTTCTATGAATTTTTCTTTGTTACCTGCATTCATAAAAGCAAAATCGGTCAAGTCTTTTTTCTTGCCTGTTTTTGGGTTGTATAGAAAAAGGGCAGTTCCTGTAGCTTCAAACTTTTCGGCTTTCTTTTCATTTTTTTTGTCGTCCACATTCACTAATGAGAACGGAATGTTAGTATAACTTTTCAGCGTTTCTTTAGCCAATGCTTCTATCTTGTTGCAGGTCATACAACGATGTTCAGAGTGAAACTGAATGACTTCAATTTTCGCGTCAGATGTTGCAGTAGAAGTTTGTTTGGTGTTTTGTGCTTCGCTGTTACAAGCGGTAAAAAGCAACATCACTAGTGTTGCAAATGATAGAAAAAACTTATTTGATTTCATTGTATTTAAATTCTAAATGGTTCCGTATTTATTAATAATTGCTAACTGACCTGCGTGGTAAGCCGTATGTGATACAATTCTTCCAAAGGCTTCTGCTTTGGTTTTTGTTCCAAATTCTTT
>JBKBSO010000042.1:0-566 GCA_046291695.1 Bacteroidia bacterium | reverse complement strand
GTCAACTATTTGTCTTGGGTGGTGGGTGGGCTTGGGTGTCCCGATAGCCATCGGGAGGCAAAATTAAATTGTGCTGTTTAGTGTCGGCTGGTGGGAAGGGAAACAGCTCTTTTAATTTTACTCACTTATAATTTAATTTTTAAGGTGTTCGTGAATGCTAAAGCATTTGCGAAGCGTTGGCTTTTGTCTTTCGCTTTTCAGTTGGTTTATGTCGGTCGGTGTTGTCTTTTAGGGTGAGGCATAACGTTTCTCAGCTATACGCAGGCAGGGATTTTTACCACTGAACCGCCACTTGCGTGTAGGTGCTGTTAGCTGCTGGCGTTCAAGTCTTTAGTCATCATAGATATTTTTAATTGTCTTTTAAGTTTGTTTTATAAGTTTAAAATCTTACTTTCGCGCCAGATTATGAAAATCAAGGTACCTACATATAATCTTCCCAAAGTTACTCCACCCTGAAATAGGGCGTTTTTCAAGTGTATTATTGATTTGTCTTTCTCGGAGTCTTTAAATTCCGTTAACATTAAACTATTATAAAAATTTGAATGAAAAAATATTTTAATCTATTT
>JBKBSO010000041.1:0-609 GCA_046291695.1 Bacteroidia bacterium | reverse complement strand
CAATAGCACTCGTATCACCTCGATTACACAAGTACAGAATCTGGTTGTAAACTGTTTCCTTGTCTGCATCCAAATTAATTTCATGAAGATTCATAGGTGAATTTTTAATATAAGATTCAAAGTGTTCCGCTTGCTTTATGTATTCTTCATACTTTTCTTTATTTTTCTTAGTCTCATCAGAATTGATATATTTTTGTTTATTATTGTCCCAACGACTTCCAAAATTTGAGCCATGTCGACCATAAGGGGCTATCTGATTTGCTAAATAACGATAGTAGGCCCCGAGTAGAGCATAAGCATCAGCATTCTCACGATCTTGCGCATAAGATAAAATCTTCTCAAAAATAGCCCCAATTTTTGAAAACTCGAAATAATCACCTCCAAGTTCTAGGTCATCCACCTTACCATTTTCAAAATTGATATAACTTAATTCCTCTCTTACAGCATTGAAGTTAATAACTTCTAAATTAAGCCATAAAAGTTCTCGATAGACTGTTTTAGAAATCGACAAATAAAACTCTTCTGAGGCATGAACCGTACCGGGTTTGTCGGAGAGTCAATATTCTGAGAGACTATCCCGATGACAAAATTAAAATATACCCCTGAAAT
>JBKBSO010000040.1:0-618 GCA_046291695.1 Bacteroidia bacterium | reverse complement strand
AGCAGCATCAGGCGCGGGTTCTCCAGGTAGTGGCGCAGCACCTGCAAGAACTGCCCCGCCACCGCCTCGTCCACCACGCGACGGTCCGCGGACAGCGTGGCGCGCATGACGGTCGCCACGCGCGGCGCGGTGGGCAGAGGCGCCACGCCCACCGCGCCCGGCGCCTCCTCCGCGTCCACGTCCACCACGGCGGCGGAGGGCAGCACGCGCCGCTCGCCGCGCGCCACGGCCAAGATGCAGGCCTGCGGCGGGTTGATGACGGCGGTGAACTCGTCGATGCCAAACATGCCCAGGTTGCTGATGGTGAAGGAGCCTCCCTGGTACTCCTGCGGCTTCAGCTTCCCGCTGCGCGCGCGCGACGCCAGGTCCCGCACCTCGTTGGTGATGGACTGCAGGCCCTTGCCGTCCGTGCGTGGCAGGATGGGCGTGATGAGGCCGCCGTCGGTGGCCACCGCCACCGCCACGTCCACCGTCTCGCTCACCTCCGCTCGCTGCATGCCCGCGTTCCACTTGGCGTTGGCGGCCGGCACGTCCCGCAGCGCCAGCGCCACTGCGCGCACCACCATGTCGTTGACGGACACCTTCACGCCCTCCTCCGCTGCCAGCTGCTTGCGCAGC
>JBKBSO010000039.1:0-624 GCA_046291695.1 Bacteroidia bacterium | reverse complement strand
AGGGTGCAGACCGATGCTAGTACTTCAGCAATTCCCATCATCATCAGTACTGCCGATCCGTTGCTGGATGAAAAATTGCTGGGGCTTAAAAGTGGCGCTGTAGATTATGTTTTTAATCCTTTTTTGATAGAGGAATTGGTGATGAAAGTCAGGAATCAGCTGAGGGTTTCTGTCTCAAATAGCCAAAATGTCCCTACGATGTTTTCAAGAATAGGGCCAAAGGCTAATTTTCTTCGTGCGTTAAATACCTACTTAGACCAAAACTTTGATAATTTTCAGGGCATCGAAGAAATTGCCGCTGGCCTGCACATGAGTAGGTCAACTTTCGATAAAAAAGTGAAGCAATACAGCGGTCTTTCGTCGGCCCACTATTTGTTGAATTACAAATTAGGTAGGGCGCACCAAATGCTGGAAGAAGCAGATTTGAACATCAGCCAAATTGCCCGGCTTTCGGGCTTTGCGAGTGCAGCCTACTTTAGCACATGTTTTAAAAATAAATATGGAGTTAGTCCTAAAAAGTTTGTTTCCACTCGGCTGAAAATTTTAAAATCTGCTCATCCGCAAGATTGCAAGTTAGAGCTTGAAAGTGCTATTGCAAGCCTCTGGAAGAGATTTTCGCCAAAA
>JBKBSO010000038.1:0-666 GCA_046291695.1 Bacteroidia bacterium | reverse complement strand
TTTGTAAAGCCGTCCAATTTTCGTTAAACTGAAATTTTGCTCCTTTTGTAGTATTGAAAAAGAATTCCGAATAAGTCATCAAATACCAATGATCATTAAACTCAAAACTTCCGCCTAATAAGTACCTGAGTCTATGTGAAAAATCGAATGAATTGGTTTGATTGTTTTGAATAAATCTTTCGTCAAATCTGAGTCGTTGTTTCAGTGAAAATTTGTTAATTGGTAACTTTAAAGTAAGTTGTTGAAAAAGACGGTGTTCGTTTCGAGCATTCGTTTCAAAAGGTTGTTGCCTTTCATAAACATAGGAATTGGTAAAAGAAAGTTTGTCTGTAATTTTATAACTTAAACCATTCTCAGCATAGAGATACAATGCACGAGCAGAGCCTTTTGTTGAGGAATAGGGTTTTATGGCTCCAAACAAATAACTGTTATATGAAAAACGATTACTTAATTCTCCGCTGTGGTCAATGGTTGGAAAAAATCCTGCTATTGTGATATTTTGTGCAAGTATATTTTTGACACAAATTATTGAGAATATCACTATAAATATAGGTGTTTTCATTTTCCGTATTTATTGATGATTGCCAACTGACCTGCGTGGTAAGCCGTATGTGATACAATTCTTCCAAAGGCTTCTGCTTTGGTTTTTGTTCCAAATTCTTTTGT
>JBKBSO010000037.1:0-1012 GCA_046291695.1 Bacteroidia bacterium | reverse complement strand
TCTGCTCATCCGCAAGATTGCAAGTTAGAGCTTGAAAGTGCTATTGCAAGCCTCTGGAAGAGATTTTCGCCAAAATATCTTCGATTGAGCTTGTAAATAAACTCATCCATATAGGCTTGTAGGAACTTCGCCTTGATTTTATGGTAAATACCTAAAAATGCTCTTTTTGCATTGCTAATGGCAATGTGAGCCCATTTAAGAGCGGTTTTCGTAGTTTCTTTGGACGACTTTTCTGTTAAATGTACGTCCACATATTTGCTGATATTTACGTAAGATGTGCTTTTGTCAGTTGTAATTACTGCGTTTTCGCCAATGATAGCCGTTATAAGGTCATCATTATGCTTTGCTGAGAATGAGTCACAAACCTTCATTTTAAAAAACCGACAGCTTGAGGATTGTTCGCCAGTTTCAGGGTTTTCTAAGGGGGTTGATTCAGCGGCAACCACTGCTTTGGTCTGCTTTTTACTGCCCCTTCCTCTTTTGAGCGTTTTCTTTGCTCGTTCCGATGTTTCGGTTTCAAAAAACGCATCATCAATTTCAATCATATCTTGTAAAGCATAGCGATCATCACGCTGACCCATCGCTGATCTAAGTTTGTGCATCGCTCGCCAGATGGGTTCATATCGCTTTTTACCCAACTGTCGCTGCACTTCTGATGCAGAGAACCCCTTTTTGGTAGCTGTCATGAGCATCATAATGGCATACCAGGTCTTGAATTTTAACTTTGAGTTTTCCATCATAGTGCCTTTTTTCAAGCTCGTGCGATAGTTGCATTTGGCGCATTGATACATCCACATGTTCTGCAGCCAATAGTGTTTTTGGCTCTCACATTTACTGCATACAACGCCTTGTTTATCTCTGAGGTCTTTAAAATGCAACTTGCAGGCCTCTTCACTGCTGAATTCGTCGAAAAAGGTCAATAATCTCATGGCTTTTTTCTTTAAAATTCAGCCTCAGCACTGCCATCTCCTGTCAAACCAAAAAATTACTTGCTAACTTGCGGATGAGCAGA